>NZ_JALNUI010000038.1 GCF_026544205.1 Curtobacterium sp. GC_Cur_3 | reverse complement strand
CCCGAACCCGTCGCAGACCGGCGCAGCGTCCGGCTACGTCACGCCGCTGGTGCGCAAGCTCGCCAACGAGCAGGGCGTCGACCTGTCGACCGTCACCGGCACCGGTGTCGGTGGGCGCATCCGCAAGGAGGACGTGCTCGCCGCCGTCAAGCCCGCCGCGGCTCCTGCTGCCTCCGCTGCATCCGCCGCGACGTCCGGCCCGTTCGTCGCCGAGGTCTCCCCGCTCCGTGGCACCCGCGAGAAGATGACGCGTCTGCGCAAGGTCGTCGCCGAGCGTGCCGTGCAGTCGATGACCTCGACCGCACAGCTGACGAGCGTCGTCGAGGTAGACGTCACGAAGGTGGCGCAGTTCCGCGACGCCCACAAGGCCGAGTTCCTCGAGAAGACCGGCGCGAAGCTCTCGTTCATGCCGTTCTTCGCCCTCGCGGCCTCAGAGGCCCTCAAGGCACACCCGAAGATCAACTCGACCGTCGACGGCGAGGAAATCGTGTACCCGGAGACGGAGAACGTCTCGATCGCGGTCGACACCGAGCGTGGCCTGCTCACCCCGGTGATCAAGGACGCTGCGTCGCTCGACCTCGCGCAGTTCTCGAAGGCGATCGCCGACCTCGCCGAGCGCACCCGCAACAACCAGCTGAAGCCCGACGAGCTCGCCGGGGGCACCTTCACGCTGACCAACACGGGTTCGCGTGGTGCGCTGTTCGACACGCCGGTCGTGTTCCTGCCGCAGTCGGCCATCCTCGGGACGGGCATCGTGACCAAGCGTCCGGCCGTCGTGAAGGTCGACGGACAAGAGGCCATCGCGATCCGCTCGTTCGTGTACCTGGCGCTGTCGTACGACCACCGGATCATCGACGGTGCCGATGCGTCGCGCTACCTCGTCGCAGTGAAGAACCGCCTCGAAGAGGGCAACTTCGCCCCGAACCTGGGGTACTGACCCGCACGTCCAGTCCGGCCCGACGGCCCCGGTTCCCCTCGTGGGAGCCGGGGCCGTGGGCATGTCGGGTCGCGTGGGTCGCCGGCGGTCGTCGGGCCGGCGTCACGATGCGTTGAGTCCCAGAACCCCGGCCGCCACGAGTCCGGCGGCGACGACGACCCCGACGAGCACCTGTCGCGGTGACACCCGGACACCACCGGCGCCGAGCCGCACGCCACGCTCGACGACGTCCTGCACGGCGGCGAGGAGTCCCGTCGGCTGCGGCGGTGCCGGCGCCGCGACGGCGTAGACGTCCGCCGGCGGTTCCCAGCGCACGGGCCGCGGCGGGCCCGTCGCCTGCACGACGTCGACGAGACGCCGGAGGTCCTCCACCGCACCGCCGAGCGCCCCCGCCACGGCGTCGTCGACGGCAGCACGGCACGGCTCGCGGGGGTCGACCCGTTCCCACACCGTACGGACGGCGTGCAGCAGGGCCGTGGCACCTGGCGACTCCGAGGTGCGCAGCGGAGCCGAGCCCGGATCGACGTCCGGCGGGTGGTCGACGAGGACCGGTGCGCCGGAGTCGTCGACGAGGACGTCGTCAGCACGGGCGTCTCCGAGCAGCAGGGCCCCGGCACCGGCGTCGATGGCCAGCTCGAGGAGCGGGAGCGTCAGGGTGACGGCGACGCCGACGGTCGGCACGCCGATGCGGTCGAGGGCGTCGGGGAGCGGCGTGCCGGTGAGCTGCTCGGTCTGCACCACGAGGTGTCCGTCGGGACTGCGGCCTACAGCGGTGACGCGCACGCAGTGCTGCGGCTCGGCCGCGCAGCGGTCGGCGACCCAGGCGGCGTAGGGGCCGGTGTCGGGCCCGGACCAGCGGTGTTCGACGGTGGTTGTCGGCATGGTGACGAGCGTGGCGGAGGGGGACGAGCCTCCAGTCCGGGGTGCAACGGTCTGTGGAGAACCCCGTTCGCCCACAGCCGGTTCACCGACGGTCCACACGACGGTCGCCAGGCCGTATCCTGGGGGCATGGCACGAAGCAGCTCGACCGACACGAAGGCGAAGGCGAAGGAGCCGGGGCGTCTGAAGCAGATGTTCCAGGTCTTCCAGATGACCCGTCGGGCTGACCCGACGTCGATCTGGTGGTTCGCCGCCGCGTTCCTCGTCCCCGTCGTCCTCGGGGTCCTCCTGGCGCTCCTGCTGCCGGGGCAGAACTGGCTCGCGATCGTCCTGTGGATCCTCGCCGGCGTGCTCCTCGGCGTGCTGCTCTTCCTGATCGTGCTCGGCCGTCTCGCCGAACGGGCTGCCTACTCGCAGATCGAGGGCCAGCCCGGTGCCGTCGGTGCCGTGCTGTCGAACTCGCTCCGTCGCCAGTGGCGCTCCAGCGAGATGCCCGTCGCGGTCCACGGCCGTTCGCAGTCCGCCGTCTACCGCGCCGTGGGGACGCCCGGCGTGGTCCTCATCACCGAGGGCCAGGTCGGCAACATCTCCCGCCAGGTGGACGAGGAGCGCCGCAAGGTCCAGCGCATCGTCCCGAACGTCCCCGTGCACGTCGTGCACGTCGGTGAGGGCTCGGACGCGGTGACGCTGCACAAGCTCCCCCGTGCGATGAACAGGTACAAGAAGTCGCTCAACCGCAACGAGGTCCTCGCGGTGGCGAACCGCCTCGACTCCCTCACGCAGAGCCCGGCGTCGGCGATCCCCAAGGGCATCGACCCCACGCGCGTCCGCGCCGGTCGCCCGCGCTGAGCACCGTCTGACGTCGCTGGACGCCCCCGACCGCTGCGGTCGGGGGCGTTCTTGCGTCGCGGGGCCCGGCTGGCGGGCGGTGTGCGGCGACGGCTGCGGAGGCGGCTGCGGCTCGCACGGTGCGCGCTTCCTCAGGTGGTGCGAGGTTGATCACCTCGTGCGGTGCCATGAGCGGGCACCGGGTGACCAACCTCACACCAGGGCCGGCGGGCCCGCGCGCGCACGCACGCCAGCCGCGCCCCTCAGCGCCGGACGAGCACCGTGCCGGCAGCCGCGTCGTGCAGCGGGCGGCCGTCCTTCGCGTGGATGAGCACCGGGACGACGATGCACAGCAGCACCGTGCGGACCACCGGTCGCCACACCCCGATGTAGCCACCACGCACCGGCACCACGCGGAGCCCGACGCAGACCTGTCCGAACGACCCGGAGAGCAGCGGGATGAAGACGACCTGCAGCGCGGCGAAGATGGCGAGCGTGATGAAGTTGCCCGAGTCGCCGTAGGTCCCGAGCCCGAGCGACACGAGGCACGCGAGCGCCCAGTCGATCACGAGCGCGATCAGCCGCCGCCCGAAGCTGCCCATCGACCGGGGCCCGGACTGGGGCAGGCCGAGGACCTTGCCGGGCCACTCCCCCGCACCGGCACCAGCAGCGGAGGACGACGACGAGGTGGGGCGGGCCATGTCTCCAGGGTAGGCGACACCGGGTGCGTAACACGCCGGAAACAACGCAGTCACGTCCGGGAAACCCCGGGTCAATAGCCTCGTCGGAGGGTGCCTCTCGGTCCCCTCGAACCACCACCCAACCAGTAGGAGAACGACTCACATGTTCAGTGATTCCTCCGAGGTGCTCGCCTTCATCAAGGACACGGACGTCAAGTTCCTCGACATCCGTTTCACGGACCTCCCCGGGGTCCAGCAGCACTTCAACATCCCCGCGTCCACGGTCGACGAGGACTTCTTCTCGGTCGGGCAGCTCTTCGACGGCTCCTCGATCCGCGGTTTCGCGTCGATCCACGAGTCCGACATGCAGCTCATCCCGGACGTGACGACCGCCTACGTCGACCCGTTCCGCGCGGAGCGCACGCTGATCATGGTGTTCGACATCTACAACCCGCGCAACGGCGAGATCTACAGCCGCGACCCGCGCCAGGTCGCCAAGAAGGCCGAGAAGTACCTCGCCTCGACCGGCATCGCGGACACCGCGTTCTTCGCCCCCGAGGCCGAGTTCTACATCTTCGACGACGTCCGCTACTCGGTCACGCAGAACGAGTCGTTCTACGCGGTCGACTCCGAGGAGGGCGCCTGGAACACGGGTCGCACCGAAGAGGGCGGCAACCTCGCCAACAAGACCCCGTACAAGGGCGGCTACTTCCCCGTGTCGCCGGTCGACAAGACCGCCGACCTGCGCGACGACATCTCGCTCAAGCTGATCGACTCGGGCCTCGAGCTCGAGCGCGCGCACCACGAGGTGGGCACCGGCGGCCAGCAGGAGATCAACTACAAGTTCGACACGATGGTCCACGCCGCGGACGACATCCTCAAGTTCAAGTACATCGTGAAGAACACGGCCGAGCAGTGGGGCAAGGTCGCCACCTTCATGCCGAAGCCCATCTTCGGTGACAACGGCTCGGGCATGCACACGCACCAGTCGCTCTGGTCCGACGGCACCCCGCTCTTCTACGACGAGAACGGCTACGGCGGGCTCTCCGACCTGGCCCGCTGGTACATCGGTGGCCTGCTCAAGCACGCTCCCGCCGTCCTGGCGTTCACGAACCCGACGATCAACTCGTACCACCGTCTGATCCCCGGCTTCGAGGCCCCCGTCAACCTCGTCTACTCGGCGGGCAACCGCTCGGCCTCGATCCGCATCCCGATCACGGGCACGAACCCGAAGGCCAAGCGCATCGAGTTCCGCGCGCCCGACGCCTCCGGCAACCCGTACCTGGCGTTCGCCGTGCAGCTGATGGCGGGCCTCGACGGCATCCAGAACCGCATCGAGCCGCACGAGCCCGTCGACAAGGACCTCTACGAGCTCCCGCCCGAGGAGGCGAAGAACATCCCGCAGGTGCCGGCCTCGCTCGACGCCGCACTCGCAGCGCTCGAGGCGGACCACGAGTTCCTCCTCAAGGGGAACGTCTTCACCGAGGACCTCATCCAGACGTGGATCGACTACAAGCGCGAGAACGAGATCCTGCCGATGGCGCAGCGTCCGCACCCGTTCGAGTACGAGCTGTACTTCGGGGTCTGACTCCCGCTCCACACGCAGAAGGGCCCCGCACCGTCAGGTGCGGGGCCCTTCCGCGTGTCGGGCAGCGGACCGAGACTCGGCTCGGCGGACAGGACACGCCCGCCGGACGGCGCAGGGTGTCCGGCCGGCCGAGACTCGGCGTGCGGGCTGCGGCCGGCACCGGACGCGACCGCCGGGAGGCCCGGTGGCGGTCCGGCGGGCGGGTGCCGGGCCTCCAGGCGGGTGCGGTTGCACCCATGACGGGTGCGATGGGAAGTGGGAACGCGCGTTGCGGGTCGGAAGGGGCGACCTCCAACGCGCCATTCGACCTCCTGCGCACGGTTCGACCTCCTACGCGCGAATCGACGTCCTGTGCGGAGGGCCTGACACGCGGGAAAGGACCTCCTACGCGCGAAAGGACCTCGTACGCGCCATCGACCTCCTACGCGCGGAACAACACCCCACACGCAGCGCCGCCCGGGCGCGCGAAACGGGGCCCGCACCGCCCCGGCACGGACCCCGTCTGCTGCGGGCGACTAGCGGCTGGTGGCCAGCACGTCGTTGGACCCTGCAGCAACGCTCACGGGTGCACCCGCGACCGGCGTGGGACGTCCCAGGGAACGGACGGACCACCCCGCCTTGACCCAGTCGGTGACCGGGAGGCAGTTGCGCGCGTCGATGACGACGCGACGTCCGACGAGGTCCCCAAGGGCGACCGGGTCGGCGCTGATGATGTCGTCCCACTCGGTGAGGACGAGGACGAGGTCGGCACCCTCGAGCGCCTCGGTCATGGACGCGGTGTAGCTCAGCGTCGGGAACGAGCGCTTGGCCGTCTCCATCGCCTCCGGGTCCCAGAGCGTGACCTGGGCGCCGCGGAGGTGCAGCGCCGCGGCGACGTTGAGCGCCGGCGAGTCGCGGACGTCGTCGGTGAGCGGCTTGAACGCTGCGCCGATGACGGCCACGCGGCGGTTCAGGACCGATCCCCCGGCAGCGTCGATCGCCATGTCGATGACCCGCTGGCGCTGGCCCATGTTGATCTCGTCGACCTGCTGCATGAGGCCGACGACCTGGCCGGCGCCGATCTCGTTCGCGCGGTACATGAGCGCCCGGATGTCCTTCGGCAGGCAACCGCCGCCGAAGCCGAGGCCGGCGTTGAGGAACTTCCGGCCGATGCGGGCGTCGTGGCCGAGGGCGTCGGCCAGCGTGGTGACGTCGGCACCGGTGATGGCGCACATCTCGGAGATCGCGTTGATGAACGAGATCTTCGTGGCGAGGAACGCGTTCGCGCTGACCTTGACGAGCTCGGCGGTGGCGAGGTCCGTCGTGATGACCGGGGTGCCCTCGCTGATCGGTGCGGCGTAGACCTCGCGGATCACGGCGTCGGCTGCCTCGGACGCGCCACCCCAGACCAGGCGGTCCGGGTGCAGGGTGTCCTCGACGGCCTTGCCCTCGCGGAGGAACTCGGGGTTCCAGATGAGCTCGGCGGTGATGCCGACGGGGGCGAACTCGCGGACGATGCCGCGCAGTCGTGCCGCCGTGCCGACCGGGACCGTCGACTTGCCGACGATGAGCCCGGGGTGGGTCAGGTTCTCGGCGACGCCGCGGGTGGCGCTCTCGACATAGGCGAGGTTCGCGGCGTGCGAGCCGGCCTTCTGGGGCGTGCCGACGCAGACGAAGTGCACGTCAGCAGCCGCGACGGCGGACGCGATGTCCGAGGTGAAGCGGAGCTTGCCGCTGGCCACGTGCTTCGTGATGAGCTCGGGCAGGCCGGGCTCGAAGAACGGGACCTCGCCGGCGGACAGCGCGGCGAGCTTCGCCGGGTCGACGTCCACGCCGATGGTCTCGAAGCCCATCTCGGCCATGGCGGCCGCGTGGGTGGCACCGAGGTAGCCGGTGCCGATGACGCTGATGACGGGCGCGGGACGGCCGTCCTTGTCGGAGTGCTTCTGAGCGGTCATTGCTTGACCTCCTGCAGGTCGTAGTCGATGTCGTTGCGCGAGATGCCGTCCACGAACGCCTGGAGGCTGTCCGCTCGGGAGTTGAGCCGCCAGTCGTTGGTCGACCGGACGCCGTCCACCACGGTGGTGGCGGTCTCGCTGAAGTAGGAGAACCCGATGACGTCGTCGTTCTCCGGCTTCGCGAGCCCATCGAACAGGGACGTCAGCCACTTGGCCTTCTGGCCGCCGGTGACGGTCGTGCCGGACTCCGTGGCGCCGACCTCGCTGAGGAGGATCTTCTTCCCGGGAGCCACGTCGCGGAGCTGGCGGAGGGTGGCGTCGAAGGTGTTCGTGAAGGTCGGGTCCTCGGAGGCGGTGCGGTAGTAGCCGCTCATGCCGACCCAGTCGACGTACGACGGGCCCGGGTAGTACGCCTTCATGTAGTCGAGCGTCTGGTACTTGGCGTTGCCGAGCTTGTCGATGCGGCTCGGGGCCCAGTTCCAGATGACGTAGTCGTTCGCGCCGGCCTGGGCGAAGACGTCGTGCACGTGCTGCCACATGCCCACGTAGGACCCGGCGGCGTTCTGCTGCGCGGCACCTTCGGACCAGTTGTACCAGGAGCCGTTCATCTCGTGGTCGAGACGGATGACCACCGGCTGCCCGTTGGCCTTCAGCGCGTCGGCGTACTTCGTCAGGTACGCGTCGAACTTGCCCGAGATGATGTCCTGGTTCGTGTAGCCCTCGACGTACTTCTGGTCGTTGCCCGTCTTCGACGGCGCGGACTCCCACGTCATGAGCGGGACGCGACCGTTCGCCCAGGAGCGCTGGACGGCGTTGGCGTTGAAGTCCTGGTCGAAGCCCTGGAAGAACCCGACCATGTTCGTCGCCTTGCCGACCTGCTGGGACACGTCGTCGTACTCGGCCCAGTTGAAGGGCGACTGCGCCGTGTAGAGGCCGTACCAGCGCGACGACTGCGCGAGGACCTGTGCCTTCGTGGGCGTGACGACCGGCGTGACGGGGTCGGGGTCCTTCGACGGACCGGTGTTCGGGTTCGTCGCCGGGGCACCGGACCCGCCACCGTTGGCCGTCGTACCGGAGCCGTGCGAGCCTCCCGTCCCGGATGCGCCGGACCCACCGGAGCCGGACCCGGACCCGGACCCGCTCTTCGCGCCGAGCGCCGACTTCGCGTTGGCGGCCGAGGCCTTCGCCGACCCGAGCTGGGACTGGAGCGACGCGATCTGCGCCTTGAGCTCCGCGACCTGGTCGCCGCGGGAGCCGGCCTGGGCGCTCGTGGACTTGAGCTTGCCCTGGAGCGTCCAGATCTGCGCCTGTGCCGCGTCGAGCTTGCCCTGGAGTGCATCGGCATCGACCGCCTTCTCCTGGGCGGTCTTCACGCCGAGCGCGTGGTGGACCGCGGTGGAGACGGGGCTGGACGGTGAGATCCACACGTTCCAGGTGATGAGGCCCAGTGCCAGCACGATCGCGGTGGTGCCGACGGCCGTGCGCTTGGCGTGCTTGGAGGAGGGTGCCCACCACGTGCTGGTGGAGCGGAAGAGGTCAGACAATGAGGAACGCCTCCAGGGCGAAGATCGCGAACCCGATGAAGTACGGGATCGACGCGTACGGGTTGTACCGACGACGGGCCTTGACACCGGTGGTGCGCGCGGCGGTCGTGCTGGCAGCGGACGTCACCGCGGCCGCGGCGGCTTCCCGTCGCGTGGCCAGGACGGTCGTCGTGGAGTTGGTGGTGACGTCGAGCTCCCCGGCGCGGCCGCCCGTCGACGTGAACAGCTCGTCGAAGGCGCGGTCCGCTGCCGCCTGGTCGGCGCCGTACTCGGTGGAGGACCCGGCGGGGACCCGGTCGACCGGGCTCACCGGCGTCTGCATCGCCACGGCCTGCGGCTGGACGGGCTCCTCCTCCATCGGTCCACCGGCGTAGGCACCCGCACGGGTGCCCCAGCCGCTGGCGTGGCCGAGTCGGAAGAAGCCGATGAGCCGGATCGGCATCAGGAAGAACGTCGACACGATGATGAACATCGGCAGGCGGAAGAAGTCGCTCGGCTTCTCGGCGAGGTGCCGCATCTGCCGGATCGCCATGCTGAGCACGCTCGAGATGACCATGAGCGCCGCGACGTAGACGAAGCCGGTGGAGAAGCCGTACTGCTGCAGGATCCCCTGGTAGAGGTTCTCGCCCTGGCCGGTGAAGGCACGGTAGACCCAGCCGGCGATCACGCCGAAGAGCATGAACGGCAGGATGATGTCGGTGATGAAGAACAGCGCCAGCACCGGGGCGTGACCCAGCATCCAGGGCATCATGCGCAGCGTGTTGTACTGCGAGCCGCGGGCCCAGCGGAGCTGCTGCTTGAACAGCTTCTTCACCTGCAGCGGAGCGTCCGTGTAGACCAGCGACGTGTACTGGTAGACAGTCCGGTAGCCCTCCTTGAGGGTCAGGTTCGTCAGCGTGCGGTCGTCGGAGACCTCGAGGAAGACGCCCATGAACTTCTCGTGCATGAACTTGTCCATGACGCGCATGAGGATGTTCCGGCGGAACGCGATCGTGCGCCCTGGCAGGCAGCCGATCTGTCCGAGGACGCTCTGCGCGGGCATCGAGTACAGCGCGCGGGAGTTCTCCAACCAGTCCGCCCAGCGGGTGATCCAGGAGCGCTCGGGCTCGAGGATGCGCTGACGGGTGGTGACGCCACCGACGGACTCGTCGGCGAACGGCCGGAGCAGCTCCTCGAGCGCGCCGGGCGTCCAGACGGTGTCGGAGTCGACGAGCACCGTGATGTCACCGTTCGACATCTCGGTGCCGACCTTGACGGCGTTGCGCTTGCCGGGGATCGGGGTGTGGGTCCAGCGGACGAGTGGGGCGAACTCGTCGCAGACCTCCTCGAGGGCCTCGTTGCGTGCGCCGTTGATGACGACGATGATCTCGCCGGGGCGCTGCTCGACCATGCGGCCGATGACGTCCCGGAAGAGGTCGAGTGGCTCGTCCACCACGGGGACGACGACGCTCGTCGTCCCGGTGTACGTGCCGGTGAAGGGGCGGTAGCGGGCGGAGAGGACGACCTTGAGCACCCAGAGCAACCAGATCACCGCGGAGTACACGGCGAACAGGTAGAACTCGGGGCGCCCGTCGACCATCTGCCTGATCTGCAGAATGAAGGTGAACATCGATCCCTGCTTCAACGTTCGAGGGGGAGATTCCGCGCCATCGGGAAATCGGGGTCGGTTCGGGTGACCCCATTCACGCATCCCGGAGTGGACCGCTGCAACGCCACCCCCGACCGAGGGCACCGCGGTTTCGTGACGGGGTACATCGGAGTCCCCCTCGCGCCCCACCACCGTGGTCCCCACGGTTGCTGACAGCACATCGGTGGACCACTGACACCGCGCACGTCGCGCGACGACGCCGGACCGCCAGCCTGGAGGCGCGGTGTGCGTCCCTGGGAAAGCCCTGGTCACGACGCGGTCACCGGGCGCGTCGCCGGCAACGTCCGCACGGCCGCCGCAGCCCGTCGGCGGCACCTGTCGCGCTGCGACGCCGCCCGTGGCCGTGGGCGCCGACGGGGTACGGATCGGTCCGTTCCGGGGGACGGATCCGGTAACGTGGATTTAACGTGCGCGAAGCGGAGCGCTGGACACGGAGCGCGGACGCCCGGGCGTGTCGCGGGGCGTCAGGCGCCGTAGAACTCGCGTTCGAAGACCTGCCGAGCGCGTCGGGTGACGCCGAGGTAGTCCTCCTCGAGCTCGGACGCCGACCCCGGCGGGTACTCCATCAGCCGTGCGATGCCCTCGAGCTGGATGCGGTCGACCGGCAGCACGTCGGTCGTCTTCCCCGACCAGAGCACGAGGGCACTGCGGGTACGGGACGCGAACCGCCACGCGGCCGCCAGACGCTCGCCGTCCTCGGGTGCGACGAGGCCCTCGGCGACGGCGCCGTCGAGGGCGTCGAGCGTCGACGTGGTCCGGAGCGCCGGCACGTGCAGCGCGTGCTGGAGCTGCAGCAGCTGGACGAACCACTCGACGTCGCTCAGGGAGCCGCGGCCGAGCTTGAGGTGCCGAGCGGGGTCGGCTCCCCGGGGCAGGCGCTCGGACTCGACCCTGGCCTTGATCCGGCGGACCTCGCGGACCTCGCGCTCGGCGATGGACGCCGGGTAGCGGGTGCGGTCGGCCAGGTGCTCGAAGTCGCGGAGCAGGGGGTCGTCGCCGACGGCACCACGGGCACGGAGCAGGGCCTGGGCCTCCCACGTCAGCGACCAGCGGGCGTAGTAGGCACCGTAGGAGTCGAGCGTGCGGGTGACCGGGCCGTTCTTGCCCTCGGGGCGCAGGTCGATGTCGAGGTCGAACGGGTAGAGCGCGTCCTCGGTCAGCCGGTTCAGCTCGCGGACGATCGTCTGCGCGGCACGCGAGGCCGTCTCCGGCGGCAGGTCGGTGCCACGGTGGACGTAGAGCACGTCGGCGTCCGAACCGAACCCGAGCTCACGACCGCCGTAGCGCCCCATCGCGATGACGCCGAACTCCAGGCCGACGGGGGCGTCCCGCCGTGCGAGCTCGAGCGCGCCGGTCAGGGTCGCCTCGGTGATGTCGCTGAGGGCCGGTCCGAGCCGGTCGACGTCGATCCGGCCGAGCGTCGCGGCCATGCCGAGACGCAGGGTCTCGCGCCGCCGGACGGAGCGGATCAGCGAGGCGGCGGCGTCGACGTCGTCCCCGTGGCGCGCGGTCGTCGCGCGGACCTCGGAGAGCAGGGCGGCGACGGGCCGGGCCTGCAGCAGTGTCTCGGGTTCGTCGAGCCACGCGACCGCCTCGGGGAAGCGTTCGAGGAGCCCGGACAGGAACGCCGACTCGGACAGCACGGTCGTCAGGCTGTGCGCGGCGCCCGAGGAGTCCCGGAGCATGCGGAGGAACCAGCTCGACTCCCCCAGGCGGTCGCTGAGCCGGCGGAAGGCGAGCAGCGCGCGGTCCGGAGCCGGCCCCTCTGCCATCCACCGGAGCAGGACGGGCAGCAGGTTCCGCTGGATCGCGGCACGACGGCTCGAGCCCTGCGTCAGCGCCCGGATGTGCCCGAGCGCGCCGTCCGGGTCGACGAAGCCGATGGCACCGAGCCGGTCGCTCGCCTGGTCGCTCGTCAGCACGATCTCGCCGTCGGAGGCCGCCACCGCCGACAGCAGCGGTCGGTAGAAGAGTCGCTCGTGCAGCCCGCGGACCTCGAGCTTCACCGAGCGCCACCGGGTCTCGAGCGCGGCCGCCGACGTCGCGAGGCCACTCGACCGGGCGAGGACGCGGAGCTCGTCCTCGTCCGAGGGCATCAGGTGCGTGCGTTGGAGGTACCGGAGCTGGATGCGGTGCTCGAGGACGCGGAGCAGCGCGTAGTCCGGACCGAAGCGGGCGGCCTCGGGGCGGCCCACGTACCCGGCAGCTGCGAGGGCCTCCATCGCGTCGAGGGTCGAGCGGGCTCGGACGCCCTCGTCGTCACGCCCGTGGACGAGCTGGAGCAGCTGCACGGTGAACTCGACGTCGCGCAGGCCGCCGGGGCCGAGCTTGAGCTGCCGGTCGACCTCGTCGTCCGGGATGTTGTCCGTGACCCGCTCGCGCATCCGCTGCACCGACTCGACGAAGCCCGGGCGGCCCGAGGAGTTCCACACGAACGGGGCGACGGCTGCGGCGTAGCGCTCCCCCAGTTCGATCGAGCCGGCGATCGGTCGCGCCTTGAGCAGCGCCTGGAACTCCCACCCCTTGGCCCAGCGCTCGTAGTACGCCACGTGCGAGTCGAGCGTCCGGACGAGGGCGCCGTCCTTGCCCTCCGGTCGGAGGTTGGCGTCGACCTCCCAGAGCGCGGGCTCGGCGGCGAGGTCCGTGATGACGTGGGTCGCCGCGATCGCGATGCGCGTGGCGATGAGCACCGCGCGGTCCGTGCCGACGCCGGTGCCCGACTCGGGGTCGAGGGTCGGCTCGGTCACGAAGATGACGTCGACGTCGCTGACGTAGTTCAGCTCACGTGCGCCCGCCTTGCCCATCGCGATGACGGCGAGCGGGGTGGCCTCGACGTCGGCGCGCGGGAACGGGACCTCGCGCCGGGCGACGTCCACGGCGACGTCGAGCGCAGCACCGGCGAGGTCGGCCAGACCGGCGGCGACCGCCGGGAAGGCCTCGGTCGGGGACGGGTTCAGGACGTCGAACAGCGCGATCTGCGCGAGGTGCCGGCGGTAGCGCACGCGCAGGCGCATCCGGGCTGCCTCGTCCACGGCGCCGTCCACGGCCCGGGTCAGGGACTCCGTGTACGCCTGTTGCGACCACGGGGGCGTGACCGGGTCGAGGAGCAGCGCGAGCTCGGCGGGTCGTCGCTGCAGGAACTCCCCGAGCCCGACGGACGCGCCGAGGAGCCGCACGAGCCGTTCGGTCGCGGCGTCGTCCTCGAGCACCGCGCGGAGCTCGTCCGGGTGCCCCTCCATGAGCCGTTCCAGTCGACGGAGGGCACCGTCGGGGTCAGCGGTGACGCCCCAGAGCCCCGGCACGTCGGTCACGGAGACGCGCATGGCAGCGCCGAAGCGCTCCTGCAGGTCGGCGAGCCGGTCGAGGCTCTCCGACAGCTCCGCGAAGCCCACGCGGGCCAGCTCGGAGCGCGACGTCTTCGTCCTGCCCGTCATGCTGCGGCGGTGGCCGGCGCGGAGCTGCCCATGAGCCCTAGAGCATGCCCAGGTTGGTGTCCAGCTCGAACGGGGTGACCTGATCGCGGTAGCGCTTCCACTCCTGCCGCTTGTTCAGCAGCACGAAGTTGAAGACCTGCTCGCCGAGGGTCTCCGCGACGAGCTCGGAGTCCTCCATCAGGGACAGCGCGTGGTCGAGGCTGGCGGGCAGCTGCGCGTAGCCGAGGGCCTTGCGCTCCGCGTCCGTCAGGCTCCAGACGTTGTCCTCGGCCTCGGCGGGGAGCTCGTAGCCCTCCTCGATGCCCTTGAGGCCGGCGGCGAGGATGAGCGAGTACGCCAGGTACGGGTTGGCCGCCGAGTCGATGCCGCGGTACTCGATGCGCGAGGACTGGCCCTTGTTCGGCTTGTACAGCGGCACGCGCACCAGGGCGGAGCGGTTGTTGTGGCCCCACGTGACGAAGGAGGGGGCCTCGTCGCCACCCCAGAGCCGCTTGTACGAGTTCACGAACTGGTTCGTGACCGCCGTGATCTCGGGGGCGTGCCGGAGCAGGCCCGCGATGAAGTGCTTGGCCGTCGGGGAGAGCTGGTACTCGCCGCCGGGCTCGAAGAACGCGTTCTGGTCGCCCTCGAACAGCGACACGTGGGTGTGCATGCCCGAGCCGGGCTGACCGGAGATCGGCTTCGGCATGAACGTCGCGTAGACGCCCTGCTCGATGGCGACCTCCTTCACGACGGTGCGGAAGGTCATGATGTTGTCGGCCATGGTCAGCGCATCGGCGTACCGCAGGTCGATCTCGTTCTGACCGGGGCCGGCCTCGTGGTGGCTGAACTCCACCGAGATGCCGAGGTCCTCGAGCATCCGGACGGCACGACGACGGAAGTCGTGCGCGCTGCCGCCGGGGACGTTGTCGAAGTAGCCGGCCTGGTCGACGGGCTTCGGGCCGCCGTCTTTCCAGTCGCGGTCCTTGAGCAGGTAGAACTCGATCTCGGGGTGCGTGTAGAACGTGAACCCGTGGTCGCTCGCCCGCGCCAGGGTGCGCTTCAGGACGTTGCGGGGGTCGGCGACGGCTGGCTGGCCGTCCGGGGTCGCGATGTCGCAGAACATCCGCGCGGTGGGGTCGATCTCACCGCGCCACGGCAGGATCTGGAACGTCGAGGGGTCCGGGTGTGCCAGGACGTCGGCTTCGTACGAGCGGCTGAGGCCCTCGATCGCGGAGCCGTCGAACCCGATGCCCTCGGCGAACGCGCCCTCGACCTCGGCCGGGGCGATCGCGACCGACTTCAGCGTGCCGATGACGTCCGTGAACCAGAGTCGGATGAACTTGATGCCCCGCTCCTCGATGGTGCGGAGCACGAAGTCCGTCTGCTTGTCCATGCACGCCCTTTCCGCGTTCCACGGTCGCTCGGCGACCGTGGTCAATAGGCTAGTGCTCATGCCCCGTCTCCGCTTGGCACTCGCCCAGACGAACCCGGTCGTGGGCGACTTCGCCCGGAACGCCGCCGGCATCGTCGACGCCGTCCGCACCGCACGAGCGCGCGGCGCCGACCTGGTCGCCACCGGGGAGATGGCGATCTCCGGCTACCCGATCGAGGACCTCGCCTCGCGGCCGTCGTTCCTGCGCACCGCGCGTGCCGCCCTCGAGCGCCTGGCACGGACCCTCGACGAGGAGGGCCTCGGCGACGTCGCGGTGGTCGTCGGCCACCCGGACGGGCCGTTCGCCCCGCGGCCGGTCGACGTCAGCACGGCCCCGACCGCGATCGCGAAGAACTGCGCGAGCGTCCTGCAGCACGGGCGCGTCGTCGCCACGACCGCCAAGCACCACCTGCCGAACTACTCCGTGTTCGACGAGTACCGGGTGTTCATCCCCGGCGACGACCTGCTCGTGGCCAGGATCGCGGACGTCGACGTGGCGATCGTGATCTGCGAGGACCTCTGGCGCGACGGCGGCCCGGTCGCCCGGGTGCTCGACGCCGACGCCGGTCTGCTGCTCGTCGTCAACGCCTCGCCGTGGGTGGCCGACAAGGACGAGGTCCGGCTGCCCCTCGTCACCCGTCGCGCGACCGAGTCGGACACGGTCGTCGCGTACGTCAACGTCGTCGGCGGCCAGGACGACCTGGTCTTCGACGGCGACTCCGTCGTGGTCGACGAGACGGGCCGGGTGATCGCCCGGGCGCCGCAGTTCCGCGAGCACCTGCTGCTCGTCGACGTCGACCCCGCACCGGCCACCGGCCCCGTCGTCACCGAGCACGTCCAGCGGGTGTCGCTCGACACCCCGAACACGACGCCGGGCGAGCTCGCGGGCCGCCCCCCGCTCCCCCGCGACGTCGCCGAGCTCCCCGACGACCGTCAGACCCTGTGGGACGCGCTCGTCCTCGGCACGCGCGACTACGTGCGGAAGAACGGGTTCCGCTCGGTGGTGCTCGGCCTGTCCGGCGGCATCGACTCCGCCGTGTGCGCCGCGATCGCCGTCGACGCCATCGGTGCCGAGCACGTGTTCGGCGTCTCCATGCCCTCGCGGTGGTCCTCGACGCACTCCCGCTCGGACGCCGACGACGTCGCCGCGCGGCTCGGGCTGCAGTACCGCACGGAACCGATCGCCGACCTCGTCGCCCCGTTCGACGCCCAGCTCGGCCTGACGGGGCTCGCCGCCGAGAACATCCAGGCGCGGGTGCGGGCGCTGATCCTGATGGGCCTGTCGAACCTCGACGGCCACCTCGTGCTGACCACGGGCAACAAGACCGAGCTGGCCGTCGGCTACTCCACCATCTACGGCGACTCGGTGGGCGGCTTCGCGCCGATCAAGGACGTCCCGAAGACGACGGTGTGGGCGCTGGCCCGCTGGCGGAACGCGCTCGCGGCGTCCCGCGGCGAGACCGAGCCGATCCCGGAGAACTCGATCAGCAAGCCGCCGTCCGCCGAGCTCCGCGAGGGGCAGGAGGACCAGGACAGCCTGCCGCCGTACGAGGTCCTCGACGCGATCCTGGAGCAGTACGTGACGCGGGCCCAGGGCGCCGCGGACATCGTCGCGATGGGCTTCGACGCGACCACGGTCGCCGAGGTCACCCGCCTGGTCGACCGCTCCGAGTGGAAACGCCGCCAGGGCGCGATCGGCCCGAAGACCTCCGGCATGGCCTTCGGCCGGGACCGCCGGCTCCCGATCACGTACCGTCCGTCTCCGACGGTCGGCGGCTGACGCCACCACGAGACGGACGGGAGGCCCGGTGCCAGCTGGCACCGGGCCTCCCGTCTCTCAGGTCGTCGCGTCGCGGACGCGAGCCGTCAGGACTCCTCGTCCCACTTCTCGTTGTTCGCCTGGATGCGCTCGAGGGCGTGCTCCGCTTCCTCGCGCGTCTCGAAGGGCCCGATGCGGTCACGCTGCGGGGACTGCGGGCCCTGCTCGACCGTGCGGGTCTTGTCGTTGAACCACCACTGGGACTCGATGCGTTCGTCGCTCATGCCGCCACCGTACCCGCGCGGCACCGGCCACGACCCGCGTCGACGCGCCACTAGAGTGGTGCGCATGCCCCGGGACGAACACGGACACCTGACCGCCGGCCGCATCTCCCCGCAGCGGGCCGTCCCGAGGGACATCGAGCGCCCGGAGTACGTCGGTCGGGTCGAGCCGCACGAACACGGTCTCGGCGACACGTACACCCCGGACGAGGTCGAGCTGATCCGCACGGCGGGTCGCATCGCCTCGCAGGCCATCGACGCCGTCGGTGCCGCGATCCGTCCCGGTGTCACGACCGACGAGCTCGACCGCATCGGGCACGAGTACGTCGTGTCGCACGGCGCGTACCCCTCGACCCTCGGCTACCGGGGCTACCCGAAGTCGCTCTGCTCGTCGCTCAACGAGGTCATCTGCCACGGCATCCCCGACGACACCGTGCTGCAGGACGGCGACATCGTGAACATCGACATCACCGCGTACAAGGACGGCATGCACGGCGACACGAACCGCACGTTCGTCGTCGGCACCGCGGCACCCGAGGTCCAGGACCTCGTCACGCGGACTGAGGAAGCGCTGCGTCGCGGCATCAAGGCCGTCGCGCCGGGCCGTCAGGTGAACGTGATCGGTCGGGCCATCGAGGCCTACGCCAAGCGGTTCGGCTACGGGGTCGTCCGCGACTACACCGGGCACGGGGTCGGTCGGGCGTTCCACTCCGGGCTGATCATCCCCCACCACGACGCGGCCCACCACGACACCGTCATCGAGCCCGGCATGGTGTTCACCATCGAGCCGATGCTCACGCTCGGCGGCATCGAGGCCGACATCTGGGCCGACGACTGGACCGTCAGCACCCGCGACAAGTCCTGGACCGCGCAGTTCGAGCACACGCTCGTCGTCACCGAGCGCGGTGCCGAACTCCTCACCGTCTCCTGACACCCTCCCTACCGAAAGGCTCCACATGACCTCCCTCGCAGTCGGCGTCGACATCGGCGGTACGGGCATCAAGGGCGCGATCGTCGACACGGCGACCGGCGAACTCACCACCGACCGGATCAAGAAGGCCACGCCAGAGGGGGGCAAGCCGCACGACATCGTCGGGGTCGCGAAGTCGATCCTCGACGAGCTCTCCCCGCCGTCCGACGTCGCCGTCGGTGTCTGCTTCCCCGCGATCGTCCGCGACGGCAAGACCATGTCCGCGGCGAACGTGTCGAAGAAGTGGATCGGCTTCGAGGCCGAGGCCCTGTTCGAGAAGGAGCTCGGCCGCTCCATCCACTTCGTCAACGACGCCGACGCCGCCGGGTTCGCCGAGCAGCAGTTCGGCGCCGCGAAGGGCCGCGAGGGCCTGGTCATCATGACGACGCTCGGCACGGGCATCGGCACTGCGCTCATCAACGACGGCGTGCTCATCGTCAACGCGGAGCTCGGGCACCTGGAGATCGAGGGCGTCGACTACGAGACGAAGGCGTCCTTCGCGGCCAAGGAGCGCGACGACCTGTCCTGGAAGCACTGGGCGAAGCGCCTGCAGAAGTACTACTCGCGACTCGAGGCCCTGCTCTCCCCCGAGCTCTTCGTCGTCGGCGGCGGCGTGTCCAAGCAGTACGAGGAGTTCCTGCCCCTGCTCGACCTGCAGGCCGACATCATCCCCGCGACGCTCCGCAACAACGCGGGCATCATCGGCGCGGCCACCCTGGCGGCCCGCAGCGCCTGAGCGCACCGCCGCGCGGCGGCGCGCCGGGCTGTGAGATCGCACTTCGTGTCGGGTCCGGCACCGTGGACCCGACACGAAGTGCGATCTCACCGGGGCGGCTCCAGACTGACGGGGCGAACGGGTCGCCGGTGTGGGCGCTGTACGGGCGCGTCCCGGAACACTCGACCTGCGAATGGGTCGCCGGTGTGGGCGCTGTCCGGGCGCGTCCCGGTACACTCGACCTGCGAACGGGTCGCCGGTGTGGGCGCTGTACGGGCGCGTCCCGGTACACTCGACCTGCGAACGGGTCGGTGAGACGGTCGCGTCACTCCCCCGGGAGTGCCGAGGAACGTCCGGGCTCCACAGAGCAGGGCGGTGGGTAACACCCACCCGGAGCAATCCGCGAGACAGTGCCACAGAGAACAGACCGCCGGTGGCGACACCGGTAAGGGTGAAACGGTGGTGTAAGAGACCACCAGGGGTCCGGGTGACCGGATCCGCTCGGTAAACCTCGCCCGGAGCAAGGTCAGACAGAGGACACTGAGGCTGCTCGCCGAGTCCTCGGGTAGACCGCTGGAGGCCGACGGCAACGTCGGTCCGAGAGAGATGGCCGTCACCGCCGCGAGGCGGGACAGAACCCGGCGTACGGCCGGCCCGTTCGCGCAGGCCACGTCAGACCAGACAGACGGGAGGCCCGGTGCCAGCTGGCACCGGGCCTCCCGTCTGTCCGCGGTCGGTCTACAGACCGGACTCCTTGGTGCGGACCAGCACCGCCTCGCTGTCCGGGCAGAGCACGACGTCGTCCGGGGCCGCACGGCGCACGGCCTGCAGGTCCGCGCCGGTGAGCGTCACGCCCGATGCCGTCGAGACGCCGCCCTGCAGCAGCGACGCCCCGAAGCCGTAGCGGGCACGCTGGCGTTCGTAGAGCGCGAGCAGGTCCTCGGGGACCTTCGCGGCGATGTCCGCGCGGCTCTGGGTGGCGGCGGCGCGGTCGTTCTCGAGTCGCTGGATCTCGGTGTCCCGCTCGGCGACGAGTCCGGCACGGGAGGCCTCGACGTCGGCCAGGCGGGCCTCGACGTCACCGACCCGGGCGCGGTAGACGTCGAGGCGCTCCATGATCTCGAGCTCGGAGGTCTCGAGGTCCCCGATCCGACGCTGCAGCGAGTCGAGCTCGTTCTGCAGACCGGCGGCGTCCTTCGCGTTCGCGTGCTGGAGCATCGTGGTGTCCCGCTCGACACGGGCCTGCGCGGTCGCGGTGTCGGACTCGAGGCGCGCGAGGTCGCGCTCCGAGTCCTCGACGTCACCGGTGGCCGCGGCCAGTTCGCTGCGCAGCGACGAGGCCGTCTTGCCGAGCTCGGTGAGCCGGTCCCCCTTCTGCAGGGAGCTGATGCGGTGGGCGATGCGGGTGATGTCGTTGTCCAGTCGCTGGACGTCGAGGAGGATGACCTGGTCCTCGGGTGCTGCCTTCATGGTCAGGCTCCTTCGTTGTGGTGCTCGGTGGTGGGGGCTGACGGCAGGACCGCGAAGTCCCACGGGTCGGTGCGCAGGTCGCTGACGGTGACGCGGACGCCGGCGGCGCGACGGAGCTGTTCGGCGGCGACGTCGAGCCAGAGCCACTCGGTGGCCCAGTGCGAGGTGTCGATGAGGGCCGGGCCGTCGACGAGCATCGCCTGCTCGCGGAACTCCGACGCCGGGTGGTGGCGGAGGTCGCTCGTGACGTACACGTCGGCGTCGAGCACGGCGGCGTTGCCGAGCAGCGAGTCCCCGGCGCCGGCGCAGAGCGCGACGGTGCGGACCGGCTGGTCGTAGGCGCCGGACACCCGGACGCCCGAGGCCGTCGCGGGGAGGACGTCGACGATCCGCCGGGCGAGGACGCCGAGCGACACGGGCTCGGCGAGCACCCCGACGCGACCGATCCCGGTGCCGTCGACGTCACCGGGTTCGAGTGGACGCAGGTCGGTGAGCCCGAGCCGCTCCGCCAGGACCGCTGAGGTGCCGGTCGTGACGACGTCGGCGTTCGTGTGGGCGGCGACGAGCGCGCACCCACCGCGGATCAGGGTGGCGAGGACGGCGCCCTTGTACGTCGACTCGGCGACCGTCGTCACGCCGCGGAGCAGCAACGGGTGGTGCGTCAGGAGCAGGTCGGCGCCGAGCTCGACGGCTTCCCGTGCGGTGTCCGGGACGGCGTCGACCGCCAGGTGCACATGCTCGACCACGGCGTCCGGGTCACCCGAGACGAGGCCGACCGAGTCCCACGACTCGGTGCCGGCAGCGGGCCACAGGGTCTCGATCACGGCCTGGAGATCGCGGAGCGTCGGCATCCCGTCAGTCTACCGAGCGGACCGGAGCGACCGGGCCCCGAGCGTCGACCGGGTCCGGCGTGGAGTCACCGACGGCCGACGACGCGGAGGACGGCGGCGACGACGCGGGCCCACCAGCCGGGTCGTGCCGATGCGGTGGCCGCGGTGTCGTCCGTGCCGGGAGCCTCGGGCAGGGCCGCTGCGTGCTCCTCCGGGAACACGACGGGCGTGCCGGCCGTCGCCGTGGCGGTGTCGGACTCCGCGCGGTGCGCCCGCAGGACGGCCGCGAAGGCGTCGCGGTCGATGACGGTGGGCCCGGTGGCGGGCGGAACGAGCGGGGTGGGTCGCGTGTTCGCGGACATCGGCGTGACGGCCAGGAGGCTCGGCACGAGTCGCGCAGGCTCGTCGCGGTCGGTGTCGTCGTCGCAGTCGAGGACGGCGCTGCCGGTCACCGCGACGGGTGCAGCCACGGGCAGGACGAGCGCCGGAGCGGAGCGGGGCACCGGGGTGGGCGCGGGAGCGAGGACGGTCACGGCTCCGGTGGTCGCGGCACGACGGGCTGCGGCACGGTCGCGACGGTCGGCCTCGTCGGCGGCCTCGGCGAGGAGGTCGTCGAACACCGACCGGGCGTAGGCGCGGGCGGCCTCGACCTCGGGGTCGGACAGGTCGGCGACGGCGGCTTCCCACGCCTGCAGGCGGGCGAGGTCCTCGTCGCGGCGCAGGACCTGTTCCTGGAGCACGACGATGCGCTCCAGCGTCGGTCGACCGCTCTGCGCGGAGACCTCGACGGCGAGCTCCTCGATGCGGAGGGCCAGGCGCTCGGGCGGCTCGGGGAACGACGGGGCGCAGGTCGAGCGGTGCCGGCCGTGGTCGCGGGGGCGTCGGAACGCGGTGTCCTCAGCCGGGGCGGACGTCAGCGTCTCGGACGGCGCGGCGGTCTCGGGAGCCGTCTCCGGCGCGTCGACGAGGAGGTCGGGACGCTGGACGGGGCCCGTGACGGGCGGCACCACCAGGTCGGCCAGGTACGGGGTACGGGTGGCCGGGGCGTCCCTGAGCCACTCCTCGACCTCGCGACCGAAGGGGTCCACGAGGGGGGTGCGTGTCCCGGACTGCGTCTCCATGGAGGAAGTATGAAACATCGTGCGCGTCGCTCCGCGGCACATCGGCGGTGTGTCGCGGGATCGGCTGGCATGTCAGGCCACCGGCGACCGGTCGACACCGCCCGTGCGACGGTGCGGCTGGCGGAGCGTCAGCGCCGGTCGGCGAAGGCCTGGAGGAGCGTCCGGCCGACCGCCCAGTCCCCCACCCCGCTGGCGACGTTGACGTGGCCGTGCGGACCGATCCGCTCGACGTCGGAACCCAGGACCGCGGCCAGCGCCTCGGCCCGCTCGCGGGTGCAGTAGGGGTCGTCGTCGCTCACCACGACGAGCGTCGGCGTCGCCACCGCCCGCGTCGGGAACGCGAAGCCCCTGGCCGCGTGCGGGAAGCCCGGCGCGTCGGGGTCGGGCGGCGCGACGAGGAACGCCCCGGCGACGCGGCCGTCGTCGTGCTCGGCGAGCCAGTCCGCCACGGCGAGGACCCCGAGACTGTGGGCGACGAGGACCGGCGGGCCCTCGACGGCGGCGACCGCGGCGTCGAGCGCGGCGGACCAGTCGGCCGGGTCGGGCTCGGACCACGAGGTGGGCGCGATGCGGACGGCGTCCTCGCGCCGGGCGGCCTGCCACACGGACTGCCAGTGCTCGGCGTCGGAGTTCCAGATCCCGGGCACGATCACCCACGGTCGCGGTCTGCTCACGCCCCGAGCGTAGGGGACGCCGTGGCCTCGGTGGTCAGGCCTGCAGCGTGTCCCGCGGGTACTCGCCGAAGCGGGTGGCGTACGCGGCGGAGAAGCGGCCGAGGTGGGCGAACCCCCAGCGCACGGCGACGGCGGCGACGGTCAGCTCGCCGGGCGCGCCACGACGGAGCTCCTCGCGGATGCGGTCGAGGCGGATCCCGCGCAGCATCGAGTTCGGCGCAGTGCCGACCTGACGTTGGAAGGCCTGCTGCAGCCCGCGGACGCTGAGGCCCACGTGGTCGGCGACGTCGGTCGTGGAGATCGGGGTGTGGGCGAACGCGTGCATGTACTCGACGGCCTCGCGGACACGACCGGTGGCACCCTGCGGCAGCGGGACCTCGGGCGCGAGCAGCCGGTGCGGGAAGGTCCTCAGCAGCGCGAGGGCCGTGGTCCTGGCGATCTCGGCGAGGCCGACGGCGGAGACGGGTGGGGAGCCCAGCACGACGCCGGCTGCCCGCTGCACCTGCTGGTTCCAGACGCGCAGGTCCTCGGGTCGCGGTGCCGCCGTGTGGTCGAACACGAGCGGACCGGGCTGGACACCGTGGAACTCGGCGGCCATCTCCTCGAGGTGCGTCCGCTCGAACTGCACCAGGCTCTGCCGGACGTCGGCGAGCTCGAAGACGAAGGGTCGACCGGACGGGAACATCATCGGCGACCCGGGACGGAGCTGGGCCTCGTCGCGGCCGATGTCAATGCGCCCGCCGCCGTCGGCCGTCCACATGACGGCGTACTCGTCCTGCAGCTCGACCTCGCCGCGGACGCGTGCGTCGAAGCGGGTCGAGCGGAACGAGATCTGCTCGTTGCCGACGCCGCGGAACCGGTAGGCGAAGGGACGATCGGTGCGTGCGGCGGCGAAGCCGGCACCCTCGTAGGCGTCCTCGTACATCCGCAGGGCGTCCTCGAGGACGGTCCCCGAGGTCTCGAAGGTGCTCCTGGGATCGGACTGGTCGTTCATCGCGGTGATCGTGACACGGCGGATGCCAGGTGTCTCAATCGTTCACACGAGTTTGCGGGTTCCGGCCGACCCGATGCGTTTACCGGATCAGGCGCCGGACCGTCCAGGTGTTCGTCTCGCCCTCACGCGCGTACCGCAGCTCGTCGACGACCATGCCGACCAGGGCGAGACCGCGGCCGCTCTCGGCGGACGCGTCGGGGAGCTCGGCGGCCGAGGGGTCGACGGAGGCGGGCCGACCGTCGTCGGTGAGTCGGGCCTCCAGGCCGCCGTCGCGGACCGCGAGGGCGAGCGAGCAGGCGATGCGCGCATCCCCGGCCGCGTGTTCGACGACGTTGGAGGCGAGCTCGACGAGGGCGAGCTCGAAGGCCATGCGGTCCTCGGGACCGACGGAGGGCTCGGTTCCCCAGACCCGGGCGAGGAACTCGTGGACGGCGGTGACGTCGTCCGGCGGTGACGCGAAGTCGAGGCGGTGCTCGGCCACGGCGATCTCGCTCAGCCCCAGTTGGCGACCGCAGCGTCCCCGTCGGGGTACGTGCGGAGGATCTTGTCGATGTTCGACAGCGTGAGCACCATCGTCACCTGCTCGGACGGTGCGGCGATGCGGAGGTCCCCGCCGGCCTGTCGCGCGGTCTTCAGGCAGCCCACCAGTGCCCCCAGCCCGGAGGAGTCCATGAACTCCACACCGGACAGCTCGACGACCACCCGGTGGTGCCCGCCGTCGACGACCGTTGCGACGGTCTCGCGGAACGCCGGTGCCGACACCATGTTGAGTCGGCCGGTGCACTCCAGGACGGCGGTGTCCGTGCCTGTCTCGTGTACGACGATGTCCATGCGGATGCCCCCTCTGATCGGAACGTCTTGCTCCGCGACCCTACCGGTTCTCCGGCCCGCTGCCGTCAGTCGGCGCGTCGCGCGGCCAGCACCTGCACGACGACCGCCGCGCCCATGAGCACCACCATCACCGACCCCATCGCGATCGCGGTCCCGCCGAGCAGCCCGGCGAGCGGTGTGCCGAGTCCGCCGAGCCCGAACGACAGACCGCCCTGCAGCGCTGCGGCGGTCCCCGGGTGCGCCGCGCCGACGTGCTGCGTCCTGGTCATCGCGGCCGGCAACACGAAGCCCCAGGCGCCGGTGACCACGGCGAGCGAGACCCAGACGGCGACCGGTCCGAGGCCGAGGAGCGCCGACACGAACACCCCGGCCGCACCGATCGTGCCGACGAGCAGACCGGCGGTGAGCAGCGCGTCCTCGGAGAACCGCCCGACGACCCGCCGGAACACGAGCGTCGTGATGATCATCATCGTGGCGTTCGTCGCGAAGACGATCGTGTAGAGCTGCTCGGAGAAGCCGAACTGCGTCTGGAACACGAACGAACTCGTCGCGATGTACGCGAAGAAGCCGATCGTCGAGAGCACCGCGGTGAGCAGGTACGCCCGGAAGCGCGGGATCGCCACGAGCTGCCGGATGCGCTGCCAGTTCGCACCGAGGCCGATCCCACCGCGGGCGGCCGGACGCAGGGTCTCGTGGAAGAACGGCACGACGAGGGCGAAGAACACCGCACCGAGCACCGCGAGCACGACGAACATCACCCGCCACGTCCCGACGAGCAGCACCGCTCCCCCGGCCAGCGGCGCCACGACCGGACCGATCGCGTTGATCGCGGCGAGCGTGCCGAAGACCTTCGCCATCCGCGGCCCCTCGGTGACGTCGGACACCATCGCGCGGCCGGCGACCGCGGCGGCGGCCCCGGCCAGGCCCTGCACGACCCGGGCGGCCACGAGCGTGCCGAC
Source organism: Curtobacterium sp. GC_Cur_3 (assembly GCF_026544205.1). GTDB lineage: Bacteria > Actinomycetota > Actinomycetes > Actinomycetales > Microbacteriaceae > Curtobacterium. The sequence goes on along the minus strand of NZ_JALNUI010000038.1, from coordinate 679 downwards.
GTCGGGCGCCAGTGCGCAGCCGAGCGAGGCGAGCGCGAACAACGCCGTGCCGCCGAGCATCAGGGGACGCCGGCCGATGCCGTCGCTGACGGGCCCGGCGAGGAGCTGCCCGACCGCGAACGCCACGAGGAACGCGGTGAGCGAGAGCTGGACGGCGCTCGGCGTGCTGCCGAGGTCGCGGGCGATCGCGGGCAGCGCAGGGATGTACATGTCCGTCGCGAAGGGCGAGACCCCGACGATGAGCGCGAGCGGCACGATCGGGGGCAGGGTCGTCCGGATGGGTCGGTTGCGGGTGCGCGCCGTCGTCACGGCCGCAACGCTACGCGGTGCCGAATCGATTCGACGGGGCTGGGTCGGTGCTTCGTCGGCTGTGTGTGGGGTCGCGAGCGGTCACGACACCCCGCTCAGTGGTGTCGAGCGGTCGGGAACCGTCGCTCGGGCGGCGCCGGAGCGACGCTCCGTGGCCGGTCGGCGCCGCGCCGTCGGGGTGTCGCGACCACTCGAGGAGGGTGGCCGCCCGGTGGCCGGGCGCGCCCGCGGCGGACGGGAGGCTCGGTGCCAGCTGGCGGCGCGCCTCCCGGCCCGCGCGCGGTGCGCGGTCGGCCGCGCGGTGCGAGGTTGCGCACTCCGTGCGCCGCCACCGCGCCGCACCACGTGCGCGACCTCGCACGACGCGGCG
>NZ_JALNUI010000037.1 GCF_026544205.1 Curtobacterium sp. GC_Cur_3 | reverse complement strand
GGACTCCGAGCTGGCGCGCAGGGCGTTCGACTGGGCGCACGGGGCCGCGGTGGCGTTGCCCGTCTCCCCGGGACAGTTCCTGCTGCTGTACGCAGGCATCGCCGGGCCACAGCTGCCGAACGTGATCCGCGATGACACCTGGAACCCGGGTGTCCCCCGCGTCCTCATCGTTGCCCTCGTGGTGGTGGCGATCGTCTTCAGCCTTGTGCTCGGCCGGCAGATCCGGGGCGCGCGCCGGTACCTGGCCGCGACGAGCGATCGGTAGCGGCCGTCCCCCGAAGCGTCACGCAGCGAGGCGAGCTAATGGCCGTCAGCGCCGAGTCAACGGCACGAACCTCGGGCCGTCGTACCCGTCCCGGACGACGTGCGCCGTGAAGTCCTCGAGCGATCGCACCCAGTGCCCGCGTTCCCCGTACAGCGCCTGGTAGACGACGACGGGCTCCTCGGTCTCGACGTCCCGCGCCACGAGCAGCACCTCGTACTCGCCGCCCTTGAAGTGTCGGTAGCGTCCCGGGGTCACTTCACTGCTCACGCACCCGATGCTACGGCCGGGCACCCGTCACACGAGGTCGCCTCCTCCGCACCAGGACCGACTCGGCATACCGTCCGCGCATGGCCGTCGTCCCGGCTGTGGCTGTGCTCGCGTCCCAGCCATCCCTCCTGAGTCACGGTCTGGAGGCTCGGCGCACCCCCTCCTGCCGCTCCCGCGAAACGGGTGGTCGCCTCCGGTCCCGCGTGCCTACCTCGATGATGGATCAGCGTGGCGTCAGCCACGGCTCAATGCGGATGAGGTGATCCCAGTCCGGGCCCAGGACGTCGCGGAGCTCCTGCTGCGGTACCGGAAGCAGCGTGCCGACGAATGCGTCCCAGCACGGCCCCGGCCGCTCACCGACCCGTACCTCGTACGGGAGCCACGACTCCGGAACCCGGTCCAGGCAGCCGAAGACCGCGTCGGCGTCCGACGGGTACCTCCGCTCGCGTGCGACCTGCTCAGCGACGCGACCGAGGTTCCGCACCACTCGCCCGATGCTTCCGTGGTCCGGAGGTGTACCCGCCATCTCGATGTCCACCAGATGACCGTGGTGCGCAGGCTCAGCCTCCAGATCGGCACCGACACTGGCCCAGAACCGCTGCGGATCCGCGCTCGGAATCCACCGCCGGACGCCACCGGTCGGCTCAGCCGTGACCACACCGGCCCGGCGCACGAAGAAGACCTCGGCACGCATCAACATCATGGGATCACACCCACTGCTGCCGGTACGTGTACAGCCACCACCGACCACACGGCTTGCGACAAGTGAAGTCCTTCACGTCCGGGTAGTTCCTCATCACCGCTCGCCCACGGGCGAGGCAAGTTGTCTGCGATGAGTAATTCGTACCATCCCAGCGCTGCCAGACGTGAGACCAACGCTTCGGTGAGGCCTCGGCGGTCGCTGCTGGACTCGCAGACGTGGGAGCAGCCTCCGCACGATCGGTCGGCCCCGGAGCCAGTACGCCTGCAGCGACCATGAAGGCCGTCGCGCTGAGGAGAGAGCGGAACCAGAAGCTGTTCATTCCCGTGTCCTTCTTCATGCCTCGAAGCTGCCAGATAGCCAGTACTGATGTATCAACGGCACGTCACGCTTTCGTTGCAGACACTTCATGACAGCTGAGAGTGCACAACCGCAGCAGGCCTCGCGAAGCGCAGACGACTTGCCTACTCCGACGCCGGCACGCCAGGCCGGCTAGGCGTCCTCGACGCCAACCAGTGCCCCCACCTTCGGGACCGACCCGTCGCAGGTAGTCGGTATCATCGCCGGCGGCCCGGCGAAACTCACCACCGCCAGCGAGGGAGCAGAAGACCGTCGGGATCAGTGCGTCGAGTAGGACGCATTCCGTGGTCGCAACCATTCTGGAGGCCCGGCGCCGCTCCGCCCTGTCAGTCTCCGCCGCGTGCGGCCCGGCGCTGGCTGCGCTGAGGTCCCGGCCGCGCTCGACGCATCGGACGGCGAGGTGAAGACCGCCATCGCCGTGATCCTGACCGGCGCCTCCGTTGCCGACGCCCGCGCGCGCCTCGCCGCCGCCTCCGGCTCCCTGCCCGCCGTCATCTCCTGACGCGCCCTGCCCTCATCCGTTTCCTCTCCCCCGAGGAGCAACCCACGCCCGATGCCCAGCAACTCGCCCAGCAGATCCTCGACGCCGTCGGCGGTTCCACGAAGATCACTGACGTCGAAAACTGCACGACACGCCGGCGGGTCGAGGTCGTGTCCGACTCGTCGGGCGCGATGCTGCCGAAGCCATGACCGGCTGGAGCACTCGCGGGAGCGTTCGCCGGGCTGCCGTTGCCGGAGGTCGCTGGGCAACCGGGGCCCGCAGGTTCGATCACCGTTCAGCTGCCATCGGCGGGAGGTACTGCGGCGAGGTGGCTCTGGTACTTCGAGAGCTTCCTCCGGATGGTCGGGTCGCCCAACTTGGCCGAGTTTCCTCGCCTCTGACAGAGTGAGCTGACGGCTGCGAGCCAGGATGTCAGGCGCTCTCGATTCAGATCGGTACCGATGGGATTTGAACCCATTGCCGAGCGTCCGCACGGATGATACCGATGGTTCGATCGCTGTAAACCGGGGCTTGCGCTGACTGATCAAGCCAAGCTGAGACACCCTGAGACAAGTGGGGGTGCATCAAAATGCACCACGGGCACACCTTGACGACGCCGCCCAGAGGCGCGCGATCGCATGTCCTCGGCTCCGAAGGGCGTCCGATCACCGAGAATGCTTGCGGGCCACCTATATGAGACAGGCACCTTGCGCCGTGCCGATGCGACCTGGCTCGTACACCGAAGGACCGGCTACCGACCAAGCCGACCGGCGCGGGGTGATGAGGGCTGAGCATGCCGTGCCTTGAAGTAAGCAGCCGCTCGCTCGGCGAGCCTTGACTTGACGACCACGAGAGGATGCCGGCTGGAGGGGCAGCTCCGCTGTACCGGGGCCATCGAGAAACTTCGGCTCTCGCATTCGACGGGATGCTCCCAGTCCGCCAGTCCGAGTGAGAATCAACGAGATACACTCACCTCGTGCCATCGACCCCGGACCAGGATATTGCCCAGCACGCCTTCGCGCATTACCACCAATTGAACTATCCGAAGTTGCCCAGTGATGTGGCCTTCGAGCACTATTCGACAGCACTCGTCACCAAGGCTGAAGGCCTCGGAGCGGACGCCCTGCGGAGCGCCATCCTTGGGGCTTCGAATGACGGCGGTATCGATGCTTTCCTCATCCTGCTGAATAAGACCGAGATAGTGGATGGCAACTCCCGTCGCCTCACACACCGAAAAGACAGCCTTGAAGGCCTTCAGAAGGGAGTGCCGCTAGACGTAATCGTGGTTCAATCGAAGAACCAGTCAAGTTGGGACAGCGAGGTCTTCACCAAGCTCCGCGATGTACTGGAACTAATGATAAATGATAAAGTACCCACACAAACACTTCGCGACTTCCCTTTAAACGACGACGTTGTCAGCGCTGCAATCACATATCGAAAGTTGCTGAAGAAACTGGTCCCCTTGACGCCTGCGATGACCTTTCGCGTCCATTACGTGTCTTTCGGCAAGAGCCAGGATATCAACGACTACCGCAACTCGAAGCGTAAGATCCTTCAGAAAGCGCTACAAGACCGTCTACCGCAAAGAGCCAAAGTCATCGTCGAGTATGTCGGTGCGGAACGCATCAATGAACTTGACGCCCAAACCGGCGACTTTGACGTCACGCTCCCCTTCGTGAAACCTCCCGTCCGCGACGGGAAGGCACTCATCGGCTTGGTGCGAATTCGGGACTATGCAAAGTTCGTGCGCCGCCCCCGTTCTACCGCCATCCGAGATGAGATGTTTGCCGTGAACGTACGAGCTTTTGCGGGAGAGAGCGCACGCGTAAACGCCGCAATCGGTGCAACGCTCGAGGCGGACGACAACTCGACATTCTGGTGGCTTAATAACGGAATCACAATCATCGCCGATGACGCAAAGGATCCGAAGGAGTCCCAGTGGGTGCTCACCAACCCGCTCATTGTGAACGGTTTGCAGACCTCAAGCGTGATCCATGCAAAATCAGTTGGGGGGACTATAACCCGAAAGCGTTTGACGCAAGCACTCTTGGTCAGAGTGGTCAAGGAGCCAGATCCGGCGGTCCGAGAGTCAATCATCATCGGAACCAATAACCAGACCACCGTCAATAGTCTCCAATTGCATGCGAACGAACCGCTCCAAGTACGACTTGAACGCTACCTGCGCACCCAAGGTTGGTACTACGAGCGGCGGCGCTATCAGTACCGCGGCAGCACAGCGCCAGCAGGGAAGACGCGTAGCATGACCGAGCTGGCTCAGGCGGTAATCGCGGTTCACCTTCTCGCACCCGACACCGCGCGAGCCAGGCCCGCTACCCAACTTGGAACGAAGGTCGGATACAAAAACGTCTTCAACGAGGAATATCCGGAAGAGATGTACTTGAAGGCTCTCCGGGTGATGGAAGCGGTTGAGCTATACCTACAAACTCCCGCCGGACGTGCGCATGGTGAAACGGCCACAAACACGCGCTTTTATCTCGCAACAGGATACATCATCACCGCGCTTAAGTTGAAAAGCTTGAACTCATTCTCCGCCGCGAAGAGCGTAAAGCAGATTAAGTTGACAGCAGTCAATAGTCGGCTTTCCCTTATCCACACGGAGTTGGACGCAGCGGTCGCAGAACTTGACGATGGGAAAGTGTCGAGAGATCAAATCTACAAAGGTACGGAATTAAAAGCGAGGCTTTTCAATCGGCTTCTGACAAACAACGGCCAGATTTGAATTGTCTACCCCAGTCGCGAAGACGGCGAAACGCCTGAGAGGCACGAGACTTCAGGGTGTTCTGCGGAAGCGCGAATGCGCCGTGGTCATTCGCCGGCCCGGTTTTGCGCCATGGTGCTACTCTTCACCATCGCCGTGTAGCTCCTCGGCCTGCGGCTCCTTCGGCAACCCTTGAGGAGCGCGATTAGGGAAGACTAGGCCAGAGAGCTGGTCCGGAGCGAGCCGCTGCTCGACCTCGTCGCGTTCCTGCTGAGCGCGAAGCCGGATCATGCCGGGTTGCTGCTCGACGAATTCTGCGATCGTTGCCAATGCGTCAGCGGCATCTTGGCTCGAACGGGCGGACTGCCGCATTGCAGCCGTCTGTCTAGCCTGCTCGTTCCAATTCTTGTTTTCGTAATCGACCTCTACAAGGGACTCGGCCCACTGATCGAGATCGAAGACCGAAACACTCGACCACCGACTTTTGGCTTCAGGTCCCTGATACGATGACACAACTTCGAAATGCCTGGCGCCGTCCTCCGGGTAGCGGGGGAAGGATCCGACGACGAATCGAATGGCTCGACCAGGAGCGAGAAAGATTAGCGGATTGTCTACAAGGCGGCGCATGAAGGCCCCTCGGACCCGATCATCGCTAATCGCCGGTAGCTCTGACCAATCAAGCTGAATATCGCGCGCGGCTGTTGCTCCGACATTCTTCACCTCGACGGTGATAATGTTGCTCCGGAAATGGAGGTCAACGGCGATCATCGGCCGGGACTGCTCCCGCTGGTTTGCGATACTTTGTCCGAACTGCATCAGCGCAATGAGCGCCGCCACCGCCGCCACGAGTAGGCCTATCCATCCTGACAGTGCCTGCCATTCTTCGGGCGTGGGCATGCTGGGCACGCGCCACCACATGCTCATTGCCGTGGAGGTGATCAAGCTCATGCCGCGAGCCTACGGGGAGCGGCTGACGAGAGAGGTTTTGCGACCTGGTGGCACAGCGGCCCATGCAGCCATAGCGGCCTCGTCTGCACCACTGGGCCCCGTCGACGCGTTGCCACCGGCAGGCGATCGGCTATCGGACACCGAAGCCAGCGCTCTGTCCGGACCGCTGTCGCTCCAAGCCTGGCCGCCTGCCATCAGACGAGCCCGACCGCATCCGCGCAATCTCCCTGGGGGAAGGTCTCAATTGGCAGCACCGGCCCTGTGCGTCGAGACGACGACCTCACTCGCCGTCCGCACCTCGTAGCCGCTCGCGTCTCCTGCTGACGACGTAGAACGAGACGGACCCGGTCGAGACGGCCGCGAACGTCAGCGATGAGGTCAGTGCGACGTGGGCGCTCAACCCGCAGGAGATCGTCAACGACTCGCCCACGCGGCAGCGGAACTAGCCGCCAAACGTCGCAAACGAAACCACGGCCGTGACGGCCGGCAGACCGCCAGCAGCAGCAGCGCCCACGCGCGGCAACTCGCACGAGCTAGCAAGAAACGACAGTTGAGCACGAAAGCTTCACCCATGGCCGCATCGACCGGACCATCCCGAAGCGCGCGGACCCGCGCGCTGACGCTCAGTCCCGCAGCAACGGCCAGCGCCCCGCTCTGCACCTCAACCATTGCCCGCGGGACGAATGGCAGTCCCTTATATCAACCCCCAGCACCACGTTAGACAGGGCTGCAAACCAGCTCCAGATGCTGCCCTTGATTAATCGGTTTTGGTCAGCCAGAGACTGAATTCCGTGCGGTACCGGTCCCGGTATTTTTTGTCTTCCTGCGCAGCTTGTTGAACTCCCAAGCGGAGCCCGAGTACGTCGGAAATCTGGCGTGCTGATGCTAGCCCAATTCCCTGCCCCGTCATCTCAACCCGTCTTGCAGCATCCGCACGGAAGCCCGGAAGGAAGATCTTTTGGGTCTCAGAAGCTTCAATACGCGGCCCTAACGATGAGAACGACAATTGCACTTCGTTTTCCGTCTCGTCAAAGCGGATCCACGCCTCTGAGCCGGCGGGAGAATATTTGATCAAGTTGTCAAGAACGCCCTGGATTACGGTTCCGATTGCTTCGTTATTGTAGACACAGGACGCATAGCAAGCTCCTTCAACATGGAACCGCAACGCCTTCTGATCGGCCTGCCACTTATAGATGCGAGCGTATTTTACGACGAGCGGATGAATTTGGAAGCGAGTTTCATGTCCAACTGCCCGATTGATTTCATTCATGAACTTGAGGCTATCGATCTTCAACTCCATGAGCTGCGTAGAGTAATAGATTGCGCCTTCGGCTGGGAGGGAGTCAGCCGCGTCGGGCAAGGACATGCCGGGTCGTTTCTCGAGCAATAGATCCTCGGCATACCCTCGAACTAGCTGAACCAATTGCAGAAAATCGTGACTTTGTTGTAAATTCTCCTCGAAGCCTTTCCGGAGTTGCTCGGAAATGATGGCATGCATTTCCGGACTGCGCTCGAGGCGATCCAACAACTCTTCCTTGACGGCGTTAAATTCTGTTGTAATGCCCGCTCCTAGCGACGAAGCTCGCGCGATGGCGTGCTGAAGTTGGCTAGCTGCAACTCGTCGCTGAGGTTCCTTGCGAGCATGCTTACGCGCGCGCGACGATACCGACAGATCGTCCGTTACAATAATGCCATTGACGAGTCGCGAGTCATCAACAAAAGCAAAACTGATCCCGTAGCGGCAGCGCCTTATCTCTTCTCGCATGGGGTCGGTCTGTGCGCACGCTCGTGTGGGGCATTCGGCACATTGCGAATGCACAGGCAGGAGTGCCCCATCGGTAAACTGCCCTTCCGACAAGGTCGGAAACGGGAATAGGTTCCATATATTGCTCATTTGGCAAACAACGCAATCGCTTGGATTCCGACGGCAACTATCTTCACGAGCGTATCAACCTGCGCTTGGCTTGGCAAAGCTTTGTCAAAATATCCGCGCAAATTCGTTGTATGCTCAGCCCGGAACGCCTGAAGTGCCTTCGAAACCGCCTTCGGCGCGAGGGTGGCGTTTTCACCAAGTTCGCGATTCATGGCGGCGATGAAATAGCCCGGCGTTGCGCTACTTAGTAGCAGGCGGTCCACAACGGCCTTGTAGTCAACGTAAGAAATTCCCTTTTCGAGAATCGCATCTGCCAGAATCAGCTGCTCGCTTGCCGTGATTGCCTGTTTTTGCGCAGAGTAGATTACGACAGCCTGCGCGGGGTTCGTTTTCTTGATATGTTCGAGGATGCCTATCCCTTGCTTATCCGGGCTCTCGTTGAGCCCAACCCCCTGGACATCAAGCAGAATGACCTGCCAATGGCCGTCGGTCAATTGTGAAAGATTCTTGACCTCTGGCCATCTCTCAAAGTGATAGCCATCGCGAGTGAAGGTTCTCTGAGCGGGGAAGGCATGATCGTCGATGACTAGGATGCGCGCCGATTTTCTTACCGCTTCTATCGAAGGCGGCTCAAGTGTTGGATGCGAAAACCACATTCACGCACAATATCGGCTGTACGACACAAAAGCGAGCGTTCCGCAGAGAGGAGGCGTGTCCATGCCTGCGCCGCCCTTCGGCTGCACATACCAATCGGCCAGACAGTCGCACCTCTCCCGGCCCCGGACCACAGGCCGTCGTCGACGAACGTCGTGATGGCCGGTCGCTCGCCGGACACGGGGGACTCCAGCTCGACGGTGCGCGACGGCATCGGTGAGGGCGCCGGCGCTGCGCAGGTGAGGTCGAACGACGGTGCTCCCGATTAGGCTTCTAGTGTGCCTACCGTCGTCGACATCACATCCGCCCGCCCGAAGGTTCTCGAGTTCTTCGCGGGTATCGGGCTCGCTCGGATGGGCTTGGAGAGCGCTGGCTTCCGTGTCGCGTGGGCGAACGACTACGAGCCGGACAAGTGGGAGCTGTACCGCGGTCACTTCAACGACCCGGCAGACGGCGGGCACAGCTTCGCCCTCGGCGACGTCGCCGCCGTCGACGCGGGTCAACTTCCAAAGGACGCAAAGCTCGCCTGGGGCTCGTCGCCCTGCACAGACCTGTCCCTCGCTGGCTCACGCGGTGGTCTTCGCGCCGGCGAATCCAACGCGTTCTGGCAGTACATCCGCCTCCTAGACGAGCTCGGCGACGACCGTCCCGAGGTGGCCGTGCTGGAGAACGTGGTCGGGCTGGCAACGTCGCACGGCGGTGATGACCTCGCCGCCGCTGTTCGCGCGTTCAACGAGCTTGGCTACTCGGTCGACGTCCTCGCGCTCGACGCCAGACGATTCATTCCCCAGTCGCGGCCGCGCCTGTTCCTCGTAGGCGCCATGAACCCTCCAGCGGACACCGTCGAGCCGAACAGTGAGCTTCGCCCGGACTGGTTGCAGGCCGTCTATGGTGACCCGACCCTTCGCACACACCGAGCAGAGCTGCCCACCCCGCCGGCACCGCTGCTGTCCGGGTTCGGCGAGCTCGTCGAATCGATGCCGTCCGATGACGTGCGCTGGTGGGACGCGGCGCGCACGGAAGCGTTCGCAGCATCGCTTTCCCCAGTTCAGCGCGAACGGATCGCCGACATGCGGCGCGGACAGGGCGTGAAGTACCGGACGGCGTACCGGCGCACCCGCAACGGTGTTGCGGTGTGGGAGGTGCGGCCCGATGACATCTCCGGTTGCCTTCGCACGGCTCGTGGTGGATCGTCAAAGCAGGCCGTGGTGAAGCTCGGCAACAAGCGCCTGCAGGTCCGCTGGATGACGCCGCTCGAATACGCGCGACTCATGGGTGCCGGCGACTACAACCTCTCCGGTGCTCGCACGAATCAGGCGCTGTTCGCATTCGGCGACGCCGTTGCAGTGCCCGCTGTTTCTTGGCTTGCGGAGAACTATCTGATGCCGCTCGTCCGTGGGGAGCTCGCCGCGCAGGACCTCACGCCGGGGAAGGCTCACCATGGGTAGTCGTGGTATCGCGTCGTACAACGACGCTGAAGGTGAGCCGCCGTCGAAGCGGTCGATGCCAACGAGGTTCGTGCAGCGGTTCCGGCAACTGCTCTCCGACGCACTGGCTAACGTCGACGAGGCCAGCGGCAAGAAGCTCAACAACTGCATCGGCGTGTACGCGTTCTACGACTACGACGGTGAACCGATCTACGTCGGGCAGACGTGGGAGGACTTCGGCACCCGGGTGGGCCGGCACCTTCGCGGTCAACGCACTGACACCCTCGCCTACCGCATCCTCGACCCATTCGAGGTCGCGGAGATGGAGCTGTTCCCTGCCGAGGAAGCCCGGCCTCTGCCGAAAGCGGAGAAGACCGCAGCGATCGACGCGCTCGAATACTCGGTGTACCTCACCGCGATCGAGGGATCGAAGTACCGGGCTATCCTGAACGAAAAAATCCCACCAGTATCACCGAGAATTGAGCTGCCGCGCTCATACCGGTTCCCCCTTGTCCCAGACGACATGCGCGACGACCGGGAACATCCCGACGTGCGTATCGCTCGCCGCGCGGAGACGCTGGCGCGAGTCGCCGCGGTCGCCCACGAGCGTGGCGAGGTCTCGTCCGGCCTCCGCCGGGTGATCGTCATCCAAGCCGTCCGGCTCGCTGACCTCGCAGCCGCCCGTCTTGCATACGCGGAAGGCCGTTCTCGTCCGTCAGCCGCAGCAATTGACGTGCAAGGGCTCGTCGGCAGTGTCATGGGCGAGTTCGGCGACGACGACCCCCAGGACGACAGCGCCGACGCTTAGCGAACCCCGCGCTAGATAGCTGCTGCAAGCGACGCGCACGGCAACCGCGAAAACACGCTCACCGCGCTCTGATACTCGGCGCTGTGTCGACGGGCAGCCACCTCCGCGCGCCACGTCCGCTCGTGCGATAGGCGAGTGGATCTGGGCAGCAGCCTGGGAGGAACCCCAACGGGCTGACTCGCCGGGGAGAAGGCGGTCGCGAGAGAGGCGGTTTGAAGCGGTGCACCAAGGAAGCGCACCAAATCTGCACCACTGCCACTCACGAAAAGAAGAAAACCCCCGCGTGAACGGGGGTTTTCTGTGGCGGTACCGGTGGGATTTGAACCCATCGGCATGACCCTCACTTCTTCCGACGCCCAGCGAGGCCATTTTTCACCTCGATGTCTTGCCTCGGGCGTGTCGAATCAGTCACTGATGTGCTCGCGAAGCGGCCTCCGTTCAGGCGTGGGGCCGCCGATGAAGCACTGCGTCTCGTGGGATGCAAGTGAGGGAGTCGCGCAGGTCGGTGCTCTCACCGTTCAACTCCAGCGCTGCACGCCGGATAATCGGTCCGTCCATCACGTCGACCACCCCGCCGTCGTACTCACCCGCTGCGTAGACGAGACACCCCTCGTTCAGCCCGAACCGTCGGCAGTACGCCGCTATTTGGTACAGATCAGCGTTCGGGTACTGCCCGTGCTTCTCGACCTTGTACTTCACGTCGATGCACGCTCGCACAACCCCGTCGACGATCCAGACCAGGTCCGGCGCGATCTTCACCGTCCCCTCGACATCGAGCGTCGACTGGTACTGCGACACGAGCACTCCCCCGTACGGCTTGAACGCCTCGCGCAGTGCAGCCGACACGAAGTCCTCGAACACCGACCACATGTCGACGAGGAACCCCGAGGCCACGACCGACCCCGCACGCTGCTCGACCGACGATCCCGAAAGCACGAGCGCCGCCAACGCCAGCGCCGACGAGTACCGCGCGTTCCGTCGGTCCGGCCGGACGACCGGTACCGGCGCGCCGACCGGGATCACCGACACCCCGTCGAGCACGCGAACGATCCGCCGGAGCGCCCCAAGTACCTCCGCCGGCACTCCCGGCAACCGCAACAAGCGCGTCGCCGCAGTCAGCAGCACCTGGTTCTCCGCGATGTCCTCGACGTAGTCGTCGAACGACACCTCCACCGGCAGCGGCTGCCCACCCCGCCGCGTCAGCTGGTCCCCGATCCGCCACCGCCCACGCACGAGCGGCAGCGCATCCTCGCGTGTGACGTACCCGCGGAGCGGCCCTCCGGCCAGCGCCCGCGAAGCCTGCCGCACGAACGCGTGCGCCAACGCCGGCACGAGGTCCTCGTCTTCCTCGAACCCGAAGTCGTCCTCGGTCCAGATCGCACTCCCGGCTCGCGCGTACCCGAGCATCGCGAACAGCCGCCGTACCGGCGTCTTCGGCTTCAGCCACACCGTGTGTCCGGCGATACGGACGACGCCGACCTTCCGGACACCGCTCACGCGATACTCGTCCGCTCCGAGCGTGGGTGCAACGGTCGCGATGTTCGCTGATGTCAGACCGACGGCCACCGCCCGCGGTAGCCGGTGCACCACCGGCTGGTCCGCCTCCCGCAGCTCAATCGTCGACGGAAGCACCTTCGGCCCCGTCCGCAACGAGCGGCGCCGCGTGGCGACGAAGCGCTGCCAGGCCGTACCGAGCCTCCAGGTCGACGCCCTCGCCGTAGTGGTGCTCCGCCAGGAGCGGCAGGATCTCGTATCGCCACACGTCCTGCAGACCGGTCCCGCCGAGGTCGCGCATCAGGAAGGACGGGCCCACCTTGGCGTCGTGGTCCTGGATTTGCGCATTGAGTCGCGTCAGCAGGTCGGCGCGGCCGTCCTGGAGGCCCTTGGTCGCCGCCCAGCCCGCCAACACGTTCCGCACGGGGTCGCGTTCCGGGTGCAGCTCGATGAAGGCGAAGCGGCGCCGCATCGCGGCGTCGAGCATCGCGATCGAGCGATCGGCGGTGTTCATCGTGCCGATGACGAAGATGTTGCTCGGCAGGGTGAACGGCTCGTCGCTGTAGAGCAGGGAGATCTCGCTGTCGCGGTACTCGAGCAAGAAGTACAGCTCGCCGAAGACCTTCGCGATGTTGCCGCGATTGATCTCGTCGATGACCAGGAAGTAGTTCGCCTCCGGGTTGGCGACTGCCGAGTCGGCGAGGCGGCGGAGTGGCCCCTTCCGCAGGCTGAACGCGAGGTTTCCGCTGTCGTCGTTGGCGACAGGGCGGAAGCCCTCGAAGAAGTCCTCGTACGAGTACGTCGGGTGGAACTGCACGATGGTCGTATCGCCGTCGGTGCCTCCGGTGACGTGCTTCGAGAGGGCCTGCGCGAGGAAGGTCTTGCCGGTGCCGGGCGGGCCGTAGAGGATGACCTGCTTGCGGCGTTCGATGAGGTCGAGGGTGTCTTGAAGCCACGGGAGCGGAATGTGGAGGGCCGCGGCGAGCTCGCTGTCCGCAGGGGTGAAGGGTGCCCGCCCGTCCTTCGGCGGAGGCTCGATCGATGGCGTCACCTGGACCTTGTCGTCCGGCTCGGGCGGAAGTCCGGAGTCTCCTGCCCACCTCGACTTCATCGGCTCGCGGTAGTAGACCGCCGGGCCGTTCTCCTTCGTCTGCAGTGCGAGCGTGATTTCGAGGAACTCCCGATCGGGGTCGTCAGCAACCTCCCTGACATCGGCGTCGCCCGCGATCTCGCCGCGGAACACCGAACGGATGCGCTCGCGATCGACAGCTGAGACCACCTCGCCAAACGAATCCGGGTGCACGAGGTACAGCAGCTCGTTGCGAAGTGTCGGGAACGGCGTCCCTGGTACGGCAGCGACGAAGTCACGCCATGCCCACGGGTTGTCGAGGAGCGCTTCGCGCTCGTCATCCGACAGGGAGACCCACTGGTCCACGAGCCGCACCACGATTGAGAGCGCGTTGTGGATCCCCTGGGCCATGCCTTGGCCCGGATTGAACGACCACGATCGGAAGGCCTGGTCCACTTCGGCCGGGATCACGACTGGCTCACGCATCAGGCCCAACAGCGCTTGCACACGTTCGCGCTTCTTCCGCTCGCCCGGAGTCTGCAGCGGGAGGAGTTGCCAGGCGACGAGTTCTGCCATGAGGAGCCGTGCGTCATCACTCGCCTCCACGAACTGCTCCCGGAGCTTGTCGAGGAAGCTGTCACCCTCGACTTCCTCACGCTCGACGAAGCACCGGATCAGCTCCGCGGTGACGTCTGAACGCCAGACCGAGCGATGCTCGGCGAAGACCGATGTCAGCTCGCGGAGGCCACGCTCTCGGAAGCGTTGAGATGCTTCTCGGACCCGCTCCGCGCCGGAATCCGGAGGCAGGATCGCGACGCCGAGACGATCCGCACGATCAGCCATCAGCACCTTCGTGATCTCACGCGCTGAGCGAGTGGACTTCTTTCGGAACTCGGTCGGATCGGGGCTCTCCGCAAGGACCTGTCGTCCCAAGTCAGTGATCGACCAGAGACCGTCGCCTGATTTCTGCAGCAGTCCCGCGCGGCCAAGCGTCGAGGTCCCGAACCAGAAGGCGTTGCGGCCCCGCGGTTCAGGTCGGGAGGGCACGAAGGTCGACTCCGCGTCGCTCATTGGTACCTGCGCGGACGCTGCTTCCCAAACGTCCTTTCGGAGGGCCGGTTCTGACTGATCTGCGAGGAAATGGAGACCCGCCAGGAGTCGTTCGTCCTGCCGTCGTTGGTCTGTCACGAAGTGCTCCTGATCCGCGGACCTTCGGGAGGGGTCCTCACGTTCCAGATACTAGGGCGATCGGAGTTCCTCGAACGTCAGGGGGCGAGTGTCCTTGGCCGCAAAGACGTGCGCCATCCCGCAACACCTCTAGAGGGGCACTGGTCGCAGGTGAGCGGTCCTCGTACGCTTCCCGAGGAACGAGAGGGGGTCTGATGTCGAAACGCGTCGAGACCGGATGCCGGGACTGCAAGAAGTGCACGAACAGTGCAGCAGCGAACCTCGGTCGGAACAGCGGACGTGCTGGCCTCGCTGTGATGAGCCTTGGCGCTTCTGAGCTGGCCATGGGCTTCACGAAGACCTGTCGAGGGTGCGGGCACAAGATGTCGCTCCACCTCGGTGCGCAGGCGACGACTCCGCAGCCGACCGTCACGGTCCAGCAGCCGGCGGTCCCTTCAATCGCACCGCAAGGGCCACCTCCCGGTTGGTACGCCGATGCACAGGGAGCGAACCGCTGGTGGGACGGTGCGCAGTGGACGGAACACGTGCAGCAGTCAGCTCCCCCGGTTCCCCCAACGCCGACGCCGACGCCGGGCCAGTTGCTCTGACAGCAGCGCCAACTCCTGGACCAGGAGTGGGACACGACCAGCCCGACGTTCATACCGAGCACCAGGAGCGCACCTTGGCAGACGAGATCGACTTCATCAACGACGGGGACGGTGTCGCCATCATCGGCGAGGCTTCGGCTGTCGATCGCTTCCTGGTGTCGAACGGTCTGGAGTCCCGGGGCTTCGACCTCCCGAAGCTCAGCCAGGCGTACAGCATCGGTTCGGGCGCGGCCGGCGCTGGAGCGGAAATCGCGGCCAACGCAGGCCGTTGGGTGAAACTCACCAAGGACTCTGCGAAGGCGATGCAGCACTCGTCGCTCATGAAGGGCTCGTCTGCGGGTGTGAGTCGGGCGGTGCTGACCGACGGCGGCAAGATCAAGGGTCTGCTCGAGATCACCAAAGCGTCGAGGTCCTTGCTCACGAACCCCGCGATCCTGACCGGAGCGGCTGGGATCATGGCGCAGCTGGCAATGCAGCAGGCCATGGACGAGATCACCGACTACCTCGCAACCATCAACGCGAAGCTCGACGACGTCCTCCGGGCCCAGAAGGACGCGTCCCTCGCGGACATGATCGGCGTGGACCTCGTGATCGCCGACGCTCTCCGGATGCGCGACAGCATTGGATCCGTGGGTGAGATCACCTGGTCGAAAGTGCAAGGCACGGAATTCACGATTGCTCGTACGCAGGCCTACGCGCTCCGCCAACTCGATGCACTGGCCGAGAAGCTCGAGCGGACGACGAAGGTGAAGGACCTCGCCGAAGCTTCGAGCGTTGCGGAGGCGACCGTTCAGGAGTGGCTCGCGGTGCTGGCGCGGTGCTTCCAGCTGCAAGACGGTCTCGCCGTCCTCGAACTCGACCGAGTCCTCGAAACTGCTCCCGATCAGCTCGACCGGCACCGGAGAGCCCTCAGACTCGCGAGGCAGGAGCGGAAACAGTCGATCTTGCGGAGCACGGAGCGTCTCGTCGCACGGATGGATGACGCTGCGGGCATCGCCGACCTGAAGATCGTCCTGCACCCGAAGGCATCTCGCGCACTCGTCCAGTCAACGAACCACGTCGCGGACGGCGTGGAGGTCTTCCACGACAGCCTCGGGATCGAACGCGAGCGCCGGGCGCTGGAAGCAACACGGTGGAGGGACGCCGCCGACGCCGTTGCCGACGGAGCTCGGGACAAGGCCCTTGAGCTCGGTGAGGACGGGGTCGACCTTGCGAAGCGCTTGAGTGGCGACGCGATCGAGCACGCAGCGTCAGCCGCAGGTGCATTGTCTTCTGGGCTGGCGGGGATTGCCGGGCGCCTCCGCCGCCAGGGCACAGCTGACGACGACGGACGGCTCCCGGAGCGCTCCGCGCCCTCGCCGGATTGAGACGGTGCCTAAAGCTGGAGCTCGTGCCGCGGTACTCGATCGCGCCCTCCGAGACGCCGGACTGCGCACGACAACAAAGCCACCTCGCCCGCGCCTTGAGGCTCTTCCGGACTGTGTTGGCACTGTGGTTGTCGATCTCTATCGGCAACTCGGTGGAGTGCTCGATGAACCGGTGTTCCGTCCCGGAGCTTGGGATCTGGCCTACTCGAACGTGATCGTCGAACTTGACGAGGACATGCATTTCAACCGCTACCGAGCGGTCACGCTGCAGACAACGGACGCCGAACCTCTGCCGTGGGCCAACGCGTATCGCGGCTACGCCGCAGCGCACGAAAGACGTTGCGGCACTGGCGGCAGACGTTGGACGAGCACCTCTGCCGAGCGGATGTTCGGACCGGCAGACCCGCCTTGGGTGTTCGAGAGGAACGGCGCGACGAGGTGGAAACAGCGAGCCTTGTACGACGCGATGAAGGACGCCGTTGCAGCAGCCGGGGCAGTTCGTCTGGCGCGACTCTCGATCTATGATCACATCGACGGGGTCCTCCTTGAGGACTTCCTCCGAGGTCGAGTTCCGATCGTCCCGGACAGGTTGCGGGCCCTGGTCAGCAGCCGAACCCACAGCTGATCCGAGCCCCCACAACGGGTACTCCCGCCGCTCTCTCCAATTTGCGAGGATGGTTCACGACCGCGCGCCCGAGGGAGGCGCCCGATCGAGGGGGCACCACCATGACCATCGCCGGCGACTCAGCACGCGTCGAAGCCCGCCGCCAACGTGGCCGAGCACACGAACTTCGACGCCAGGCGGACGACGCCGAACAACGGGCCGCACGCTTCGAGATCGCCCACCGCACCGAGAGCGAGACGGCGAAGGTCCTCGCTCCCCTGGCCGGCATCGGCTTCCACCTCCTCGCCGACCGCCGCTGGCCCGGCAGCAAGACGGCCCAGGTCGACATGGTCGTCGTCGGCACCGCGGGCGTGTTCATCATCGACACCAAGGCCTGGCGCGACGTCGCAGTCCACGATGGCCGCATCACCCGCGGCCAGGAGGACGTCACGGACGACATCGCCAACCTCGCTGACCTGGCGTGGAAGACCGAGGCCGCACTGGCCGAGATCGGCCTCCCGCCTGGCGAGGTCCACGCCGTCGTCGCCCTCGCGGGCCAGAAGAAGGTGCATGCCGAGGTCGCCTCGGTCGACGTCGTGGGCGTCCACGACCTCATCGCGCACATCACCAAGCGAGGCAAGCGGCTCTCAGCCGTCCGCGTCGACGCACTCCTCACCGCAGTCCTCGCCCACTTCCCCGTCATCGACGGCGACCAGCAAGCCGCACAGCTCGTCGTTCCGGCCACGGTCCTCCCCCGCGACACCGAGCCACTGATCGACCTGGAGGAACTCCAGGACCACCTCCTCGACGCCGTCCTCGACGCCCCCATCGAGGACTGGATGGCCTTCCTCGACCCCACCCAGGCGAAACTCGTCCGCCGCAACTTCAACGGCCCGGCGCGCATCCGCGGCGCCGCCGGCACCGGCAAGACCGTCGTCGGCCTGCACCGCGCCGCCTACCTGGCGCGCGCGACCGGCGGTCGCGTCCTCTTCACCACCTACATCCGCACCCTCCCGGCGGTCCTGCATTCACTGCTCGAACGCCTCGCGCCCGACATGGTCGACCGCGTCGACTTCGTCAACGTGCACGCCTTCGCCAGCCAGCTCCTGAAGGAGCGCGGGGTCGCGTTCCGCATCGACGCGCTGGAGGCTCAGCGCGCGTTCGCCGACGCCTGGAACGTGATCGGAGCCTCCAGTCCGCTGCGCGCTCCGCGCTTCACGCGCCGGTACTGGGAGGAGGAGATCGCCCACGTCATCAAGGGGCGCGGGCTGACGCAGTTCGACGAGTACGCCGACCTGGCGCGCGTCGGGCGGCGGCACGCGCTGCCGGTCGAGGTCCGGCAGGCGGTGTGGGACCTGTACGAGACCTACTCGACCAATCTGCGCGAGCGTCGCGTCTGCGACTTCGAGGACGTGGTCCTGCTCGCCAGGGACGCCGTCCGCGACCGACCGCTCGACCGGTACGACGCCGTCATCGTGGACGAGGCGCAGGACCTGTCGTGCGCGATGGTCTCGCTGCTCCATGCCCTGGTCGGCGACCGCCCGGACGGCCTGACGCTCATCGGCGATGGCCAGCAGACGATCTACCCGGGCGGCTACACCCTCGGCGAGGTCGGCATCAGCCTGGCGGGACGCGGAGTCGTCCTCGACGTGAACCACCGCAACACCGCCGAGATCCTCGACTTCGCCAAGCAGATGGTGGCGGACGACCAGTTCGTCGACATCGAGGGTGTCGACGGCGCCGGGGACACGGTCTCCGCGGTCACCCGATCCGGACCGGAGCCAGGCGTCCACCGCTTCGCGGACCGCGCGGGCCACGATGCGGCGCTGCTGGCCCGCGTCGACGAGGTCCTCCGCCTGGTCGGGACCGGCCATGGTGACATCGGCATCCTCACGGCGACGAACCCGCAGGCCGACAAGGTCACGGCAGTCCTCGATGCAGCCGGAGTGCCGTCGGTCTCGCTGAAGAACTACGCGGGCAAGAGCACCGACATGGTGCGGGTCGGGACGATCAAGCGGGCGAAGGGTCTCGAGTTCAAGCAGGTCCTGCTGCCGCACGTGCCGGCGAAGCTGCTCGCCGATGCTCCGGACACCGAGTCCGTGGCCGCCCGAGAGCGCCGCGAGCTCGACCGCCGCGAGTTGTACGTCGGGATGACCCGGGCGCGTGACGGCTTGTGGGTGGGTGCGCTCGGGCGCGGGTGAGCGTGTGTGCGCACCTCGGCGAGGCGCTGACTCTCCACCGGTCGTCGGCAGCCCATCCTGCACGAGCACGCGTCAGGCTAGCGTCACGGGATGCAGCAGTGGGAAGCGGACGACGCCAGGCGGAAGCACATGACTCGGTTCCGGAGGCGCGACACTGCACCGGAGCTCGCGCTGCGCCGGGTCCTGTACGCACGAGGTCGGCGCTTCTTCGTCGACCGGCGCGTCAGCTCACGCACTCGGACGCGGGCTGACCTCGTCTTCCCTCGGGTGCGCATAGCGGTGTTCGTCGACGGCTGCTTCTGGCACTTCTGCGAGGAGCACGCGCACCTGCCGAAGGCGAACGCCGAACTGTGGCGGACGAAGCTTCTGGCGAACCGGCAGCGGGATGCTCGGCACGACGAGGTGCTCCGCGCTGAGGGGTGGAAGGTCGTTCGCGTGTGGGAGCACGAGAACCCGTTTCAGGCCGCTGACCGAGTGGAGTGTGAACTCGCGCTCTGGGCGCAGATCGTCGATGGTCGACGAGCCTCAAGCACGCCGACCAGTCCGCTGAACCGCACGACGACGCCGGCGTGACGCCGACTTGTTCAACATCGCGTCGCAGTCGTGTCCGATGCCGCGTCACTCCTCGTAGTCGTCGAGCGATCCTGCAGCACACGGAGAGAGGACGCGGATGGCCACCGTCGTGTTGCTGACCTGGTAGGCGGCGCTGGCTGCCCCCGCCTCGTCCGCGGTTGCCGAGTACAGGGTGCCGCGCTTCTCGCCGAAGTCCGTCGTCGAGGGAGAGACAGTCAGCCCCTCGGCCGTCCAGAACCGCTGGAACGTCGTGGCGAGTTGCTTCGCGTCCGTCCGGATCCTCGCGGTCACGTAGTACCCGAACCGAACGCCGCCTTCGCACTGTTCTGCGCTTGGGGACGGTGTCGCTGGCCACGGCAGGTCGACTTGATTCTCGGTGCGGTTCAGCAGCTGCACCGCTGCCGTCTGCGCATCGCGTGGCGTTGACACGGCTCCCTGCCCTCCTGCGCATGCACTTGCCCCGAGACCGACGATCAAGGTGAGAGCTACCAGTCGGCAGGTCTTGATTCGGTTGCTGCTCACCGCATCGTCCCTTTCGGGGCGCTGGCAGAGCCAAACACCCGATTGACCCCGAGAAGCGGATCAGCATCGTGAGGAGGATGACTGCCCTCACGCCGTGCGCTGCTCACTCGTAGTCGCTGACATCCCCGTCGGCGCACTGAGAATCAACGTACAAGTTGATGCCAGTGCTGGAGATCTCGTACGAGCCCCAGGGCATCCGATCCGCACGAGCCGTGGCTGAGTACATGACACCGTACTTGCCGAAGTCTTCCTGGGAAGGCTTCACCCGAAGATCACGGCTCGTCCAGTACGACTGGAGTGTCGAAGCGATCGCCTGCGGGCCCACATCGGTGTCCACCGAGACGAAGTACTCAAAACGCACCCCGTCATCTCCATCGGAACATCGCGTAGCCACGGGTGTGGGCACCGGGGGCCATGCGACGTCCTGTTCGTGCTGCATGGTGTCCTTCAAGAACGCAACGGCTGCTGCTTTGGCGTCGTCGGCGTGCACGTTCGAATCTCCGGTAGCGGCGCAACCGCTGAGGAGGAGCATCACTGCGGAGAAGATCGCCGCTGACGCGATGAGCTTGTGTTGTCTCACTGTGGTCGGTGCAAGAAAAGACGATCACCGGTACTCATCCGGATCGCCCTTCACGCAGACGGAGTTGACGTAGACGTTCGCTCTGATCGTGGTCGCGCTCATCGAAGCGCTCGGTTTCCCCGTCGCCTTCGCGACGACGGCGAAGATGTCGCCATGGTCGGCATCGATGTTCGTCCGAGTCTTGGTGAGTCGATATCCCTGCTGTTCCCAACGGTCACTCGCCGCGTGGACGAGTCCCTCTGGGTCAGAAGGGGAGTCCGCTTCCATGAAGTACGTGAACTGCACGCCGCGCTCCGCCCCGACAGTGCAGTCGTTCGGAACCGGTCTGGGCAGATCCTGGCCCCAGGTCTCGGGAGCGAGCGCTACGACGGCCTGCAATTCTGCGACTGCCTGCGCCTGGACCTGCTTGACCGTCATGCTCTTCTCGTTTCCCGTCGTGGAGCAACCCGCAGTTGACAGCGCGAGGATGACGATGCCACCGACGGCCGCCGTCCGAAAGGTGCTCATAGCTCCGTACCTCATCTCAGAGTGGCCTTCGCCGTCTGCAGGAGACTGTTCGTGCCAGCATCCAGGTACCCGTGGTCGCCGTCGGCGTCACCGGACGAGTTGACGAGAAGGTCGTGCACGTTGACGGGGCTCGAGCCGTCAACAGAACCGGCGTCGATGTTCGTCGCTCCGAATCCCTGCGTCGGGTCCGCCCTCCTGGGGGAACTCATCTTTCTCCCGATCTCAGCGACGTTCCATCGTTCCTCGGCTTGAGCAGCGTAGACATGTGCGGCATGTGTCGCAGCGGCGTCTGGTACCCGAGTCGGAATACCGGCTGAACCCAGTGTGACCAAGCTGTTCACTCCCAAGTCTTCTCGCTGGTTCAGCGTCAGGGAAGCCACGGTCGAACCATACGAGTGCGCGATGACGTTGAGCTTCGTGTCCGGACGGCTCGCACGGAAACCCTCGAGATCATGAGCAAGTCTCGGCGCACCCACATCCGCATCGTGTTCGAGGAAGACACTCGGGTCGGCCGTCTTCAGGATGTTGGGTGGGGGTTCGTACCCGATCCACGACACCAGGGCAGTGTTCCCGCCATCAGGCAGCTGACGCTGGGCAGCGACCACGTTCGAACTGGCGCGAACAAGCAGAGTGGTGTCGGCAAGGGTCGTCCCCATGCCCGGCACGAGGTACGTCACATTGTCGGCGCGGTCGAGGTCGCCGAGTGACATCGCGCCCAACGCGGGAGGGCCTTCGTGGAACGAGACCGCCTGCCGGGTTGCGATGACACCAACGGCCAGCGGAGTTCGAACTCCTGCCAGGAAGTTCTTGATCGCACCGTGCTGCTGCTCCGCGGCACGGAGCTGCGCCAGGGCCCGGGAGTAGGCGGTCCGACCCACTGCACTCGCGACCGACTCCTTCGCACGCTTCAGATCAGCCTTCGCAGCATCGAAGGCCTTCTGCGCGCTGATCCGGTTCGCCTGGTCCCGCGCCCAGTACGCGACGCCGTTGAGGTTGCCGATCACTGCGGGCAGGGCGGTGATCAACCCGTCCTGCGCAGCGGAGTGCTCGCCCGCACTCCCACGGCCGCCCATGCTGTCCCACCACTGCTTCACGACGTCTGGCTCCATCGATGCGAGTCGAGTCTCGATCTGCTTCTGCAGCGCGGCGAGTTGCTCCGGCGGCATCGTGGTGAGGGCCGCGAGGAAGTCAGCGTCGGACATCGACGGCATCGATGCGGCGAAGGAGATGGTGTTCCCGACGACGTCCGAACCGGAGAGTGCGGACGCGGCCGCACGGTCGGCAGCCTGGCGACGCGCCACGAGCTCCGTCCACTGCGTCGCGAGCCGCGCCTGCGACCGAGCAAGGTCATCGCTCGAGCTCTGGAGACGACGCAGGGCAGCCCGATCAGCATCGGACGCGTCATCGGCGTGCGCGGCGTGCGCTGCTCGGGCAGTGGAGTTCGCGTTCCTCGCGACGTCGGCCGCCGCGTTGTCCTGAGCGCTCCGGATGCGCTGGGCTTCGTCCTGGATCTGCCGGACCTGTTCGGCGTAGGTCTCGAGCGCGGTCGCTGCGGCGTCGACCCGACTGCAGACTCGGTTCGCGGCATCGGGGAGTGTCGATGCCGTCGCGGTGAAGCGTTGCCTGGACGCACCTTGCCATCCGTCGGCAAGGGCGGAGGCTCGGGTCGTCGCGCTCGCGCCGGCCGCGATGGATCGTGAGCGCTCGGTGAGCTGCTTCGCCATTCGCTTGATCGTTCCGGGGTCACCGGACAGGGGATCCGCGGTCATCTGCCGGCAGCCTTCCCGGCGAGGTCCTGGTCAACGTCTTGGAACGACGACTTGGTGTCATGGGCATAGGTCGAGAGCGTCATCGCGCTGTCGCTGAGCCACTGGGCCATCTGCTGCTGCATCGCTCGCATCATCGCGAACGCCTGGTCGACTTCGGCAGCACCGAACGCGCCAGTTGGACCGTCGACCGATCCGCGCACGAATGATCCGGCCGCCGAGTGCATCCGCTCAGACACCTGGTCGAGCACGTCGTACGACACCGTGAGTGCGGCCATGCTTATCCCCCTCTTCGCCGGAACAACTCCCCGACGGCAACATATCAGACGTACCTCGATCGGACAGCTTCCTCGACCGGAGCACGGCGGAAAGTCCATACGCCATCCTCCGAGCGGACGCGTCGGATGTCCGTCCCACTCGAAGCAAGCGAGCCAGCGAACGGCCGTCGTGAGCTCACGACCGAAGTTCGTCGGTCCGGTACCCCTGGTCCTCCCAGTGCCGAGCTGCTGCATGGACGGGGCTTCTAGGGCTCGACGGGCTCCATGCGGCATGCTCGCGGGTACCAACCGAACTACGCGTCCTCCTTCGTTGTGATGGCATGAGTGATGTTTTTCTCTCCCCTGCTAGCGTGACGGACGGTCGGCGGAGGGGCTGGCGACCAGACGCCGTCAGGATGCGGCCAGGGGATGTGGTGATTCGTGCGGCGAGCAGTCAGGATCGGTGGCACATTCGCGGTCGCGGCGACCTTGGTCCTGCTCAGCGGGTGCGCAATGAATGACGGCGCCCCAAAGGATGCTCAAGTCGAGATCAGCCGAGCAAAGGCTCTGACTCAACGGGCGGAACTCGCGGCCGTCTGGCTGCTCCCGAAATCGGACGTCAAGAACATCAAGCAGCTCTCGAAAGGAACGTTCCTGCGCTGCTCCGACGGACATCAGTGGAGCGGGAACACCAGAGCGATGTTGAGCGACGGGGTGGACGGCGCCACAGCGCAGAAGCAACTCGCCGTCGCAGCAGAGAAGCGCGGCGACGACGTCAGTGAAGACACCGTGTTGAACGGAGACAAGCGCTACTCGATCACGACGGGACAGGGCGTCCTGCTGCTCGTAACGGTGTGGGACGAGGGCCGAGCGATCGAAGTGAACTGCGCGTCGCCGTGCTTCGACCTGCCGTCGGACTTCGACAAGCCCCGGACGTTCTGAAGTGCGTTGGATCGTGATCGGCATTGCGGCAAATGTCGCGCTGCTCCTCAACGGGTGTGCGCGTTCCGACCAGCCCCAGCTGGAGACGCCCTCAGAGACGATCACGAAGGCGAAGAGCGCAACGCAGGACGGTGTCGTGCAGGTGGTTGATCTGGCACCCGACAACCTGGTTCAGGGGCTGGATCAGAGTCCGACCGGATCGTTGGTCTCTTGCCGGGACGGCAAGGAGTGGGCCGGGCACGCGACGGTGACGCTTCGGCGGGGCGCGAACGCAGCTGCGGTCATCGACGGCGTCGAGGACTCCATCTCCGACACAGAATGGAGTGCCTCGCGAGACACGACTGGTCGGGGCAAGAGCCGACTCACCCTTCGATCGAACTCGGGCGTGTCCCTCCTGATCAGACCGGATGGCGGAGCGTCGATCAACATCGCCTCGTTCTCGGACTGTTTCGCTCTGCCATCCGACTTCGTACCTGCACGGTCGTACTGAACTGTGTCCGATGCTCGCGATGGCCCTGGTTCGCTCAGGAGGGGTGCACGATGAAGTCCGCACGTGTGTTGCTCGGGCTGACATTGGTCATCGGACTCAGTGGATGTGCAATGAAGAGTGACCTGCCAATGAACCCTCAGGACCGGATTCTCCTCGTCAAGTCACAAGCGCAGGCAGCCGAGATGCAGACGGCTGAACTCGTCCCCCGCGATGTCCGCGCCGATATTCGACAAGCAGAGAAGGGAACGCTCCTGTCGTGCTCCGGCGGCAGACAGTGGTCTGGCAACACCACAATTCAGTTGAAGAACCCGGTGAACGGCGAGCAGGTGGTGGAGCAACTCGGCAAGGTGGCCTCTGACCACGGCTTCACGGTCACGCGCAGCACCACACCCGATGGAGCGGCCCGCCTGCGGCTCATTGATGAACATGGAACGACGGTGTACGCGTCGCTGTGGGTGGATGGGACATCGATCGAGGTCAATTCGTTCTCCGAGTGTTTCCCGCTCCCCGAGGACTTCCGCCCTGAACGCTCCTACTGATGACATGTCTCGCATACGGCCTATTGACAGGAGGGTTGCCAGCATGAAATCTGCGAGACGGACCTCGGTCACGCTCAACGCGCTCACTTTCCTCATTGCCTTGGCAGCACAGGTGGAGCGCCGCCACCAGATCCCCACCGGCAACCTGCTGCCTTGCTCGTCCGGCAAGCAGTGGTCAGGCAACACGACCATGCAGCTGGTGCGTCGGTACGACGCGGATCGGCTCGTCGACACCGTCGCCCGGAAGGCGGCTCGCGCAGGTCTCACGGTCGAACGAGACGTCTCCCGGGCGGGAACGCCTCGCTTGAGCCTGACGAACGATGCGGGTGTCTCGCTGCTCTTCGGGGTCTGGAATCACGGCACAGTCGTCAACATCGACTCGTTCTCGATGTGCTTCTCACTGCCGACCGGCTTCTCGCCACACCCGTCGTACTGACCGGCCCATGAAGGACACACACGGAGACAGAGAGATGAGCAGCCAGTGAAACGGAGTGGTCTTCTGGTGGGCATGGCCCTGGTCATCGGACTGACGGGATGCGCAACGAACACTCACCTCCCGTCTGATCCAGAGGAGCGCATCCTGCTCTTCAAAGCTCAGGCACAAGCGGCCGAGAGCGCGGTCGCGCGCCTGATCCGGACAGCCGCACGGGGCGAGGTCAAGCAGATACCCGAAGGGACGGTGCTCGCCTGCTCTGGTGGCCGACAATGGTCAGGGAACACGAGGATCACGCTGACGGATCCGACCTCGGGGCCCTCAGTCCTCCGTGATCTGTCGAGCGATGCTGCAGAGCATGGATTCAGTGTCGCCCGCAGCACCACAGCAGACGGCGTACCCCGGATCAGACTTGTCGACGACAACGGCACCACGCTCCTGGCGACGGTGTGGGTGGACGGGAAGTCCATCGACGTCGACTCGTTCTCGAAGTGCTTTCCCCTCCCTGCCGACTTCATCCCCCACGGCTCGTACTAGCCGCGCGCAGGTTCGTTCTGACACTGCTGCGACGTTCCGGGCGACCTCAG
>NZ_JALNUI010000036.1 GCF_026544205.1 Curtobacterium sp. GC_Cur_3 | reverse complement strand
CCCGCCTGCGCCACGGACCGCGCCGCGGCGAGCCCGGCCTCGAGGTCGGCCTTCAGGTCCTCGACGTTCTCGATCCCCACCGACAGGCGCACGAGCCCCGGCGTGACCCCGGTGGTCAGCTGCTGCTCGGGCGTGAGCTGCGAGTGCGTGGTCGACGCCGGGTGGATCACGAGCGAGCGGACGTCGCCGATGTTCGCCAGGTGCGAGAACAGCTGCAGGGTGTCCACGAGCGCTCGGCCCGCGTCCACGCCGCCCTTGAGCTCGAACGACAGCACCGCGCCGACGCCCTTCGGTGCGTACCGGTTGGCCGCGCCGTACCAGGGCGAGGTCGGCAGTCCGGCGTAGGCGACGGTGGCGACGTCGGGGTGCGCGTCGAGGAACTCCGCGATCTCCTGCGCGTTCGACACGTGCCGTTCCATCCGCAGCGAGAGCGTCTCGATGCCCTGCAGCAGCGCGAAGGCGGTGTCGGGGGAGTTCGACGCACCGAGGTCGCGGAGCAGCTGCACGCGGGCCTTGACGATGTACGCCAGCGCGTTGCCGACGGCCTGCGCGAACACGACGCCGTTGTACGACGGGTCGGGGGCGTTGAACTCGGGGAACTTCTCCGGGTGCTCGGACCACGGGAACGTGCCGCCGTCGACGAGCAGCCCGCCGATGACGGTTCCGTGGCCGCCGAGGAACTTCGTCGCCGAGTGCACGACGATGTCGGCCCCGTGCTCGAGCGGACGGATCAGGTACGGCGTCGCGATCGTGTTGTCGACGATGAGCGGCACCCCGGCCTGGTGCGCGACGTCCGCCACCGTCCGGATGTCGAGGACGTTGATCCGCGGGTTGCCGATGGTCTCCGCGAAGAACAGCTTCGTGTTCGGGCGGACCGCGCGGCGCCACTCCTCGGCGTCGTCCTGGTCCTCGACGAACGTGGTCTCGATGCCGAGCCGCGCGAGCGTGTACTTGAACAGGTTGTACGTGCCGCCGTAGATGGAGGACGAGGACACGATGTGGTCCCCGGCCTGCGCGATGTTCAGCACCGCGTACGTCTCCGCCGCCTGGCCGCTGGACACGAGGAGCGCGCCGGTCCCGCCCTCGAGCGCCGCGATGCGCTGTTCGAGGACGTCGTTCGTCGGGTTCATGATGCGCGAGTAGATGTTGCCCGGCTTGGCCAGGGCGAACAGGTCACGCGCCTCGTCCGAGTTCGCGAAGACGTACGAGGTCGTCTTGTAGATCGGCGTCGCACGGGCACCCGTGGTCGGGTCCGGCTGGGCGCCTGCGTGGATCTGCGTGGTCTCGAACCGCCACTGCGCGGCGTCGTTCTCGGTCATCTGGTGCTCCTGTCCGTGCAGCTGGTCGTCGGTCGGCGGTGCGGTCGGGAGGCTCGGAGCGCCGTCGCGACGCTGGTCACGGTACGGACGTGGCCGCGCCCGCACCAGCGCACCCGTCTCGTGACGTAACGCGTGGGCGGTTCTGCGCGCCCGTCTGCCGGCGGTGACCACGGGGGATCGGTCGCGGCCTGCCGCGACGTCGCGCGCTGCCGACTGAGCGCAGCGAAGACGACCGCCTGCGCGGGGCTGTCACTGGGGGTCTTTGCGGAACAGCCAGCGCACGTTCGGTTCGAGCAGCCATCGCATGCCGCGGCGGACGAACGGCTGCGCCAGGAACAGGCTCACGACACAGGCGATGCCGACCATGAGGAGCACGTACGGCCATGCCGAGTGCTCCCCGGCGAGGATGCCGGACTCCCGGATCGGGTAGAGCAGGAACGTGTGCAGCAGGTACACGTACATCGTCGCCGCGCCGAACTGCGTCAGCCAGACCGTCCGCCGGGGCACGAGCAGCAGGAACGACGCCGTCAGCAGCGTCGCGAGCAGCATCAGCCCGAACCGCACGGCACCGGCCCACCAGGCGTCCTCGCCGAGGCCCGAGTACGAGTCGTCGTAGAAGAACCAGTGGTGCAGGTCGAACTCCTTGAACTGCGGGATCCACAGCGCGCACGACACCGCCCACGCCAGGAACACGACCCCGGCGCTGATGCGCACCCGGACGACGGTGCGCCGCGAGGCCTCGTACCAGCGGTCGAACACGCCCCACTGCTTCACCTGCCAGCCGAGCAGGAAGAACGGCAGCAGGCTGATCGCCCGCGACAGGGAGAGCGTGGAGTCGACGTTGTCGAAGTACCCGACGCCGATGCTGAACACCACGGCCCAGAACAGCGGCCACCGCAGCTGCGCGAGGTACGGCAGGATCAGCCGGAAGATCCCCAGCGCCAACAGGAACCACAGCGTCCACGTCGGCTGCGTCGGGTTGAACTTCTTGCCGCCCTCGACCAGCGCCTGCACCACGGTCCAGATCGTCTGCATGATGATGTACGGCACGACGATGTCGGTGATCGTCCGCCGCATGCGCTTGCCCGTCGGGGTGTCCGCGGAGGAGAAGTACCCGCTGATCACGCCGAACGCCGGCATGTGGAACGCGTAGATGAACGTGTACAGGGCCAGGGCGTGCTCGCTCGCCGGCGTCTGCCGCTGGATCGCATGGCCGATCACCACGAGCGTGACGGCGAGGAACCGTGCGGTGTCCCACATCGGGATGCGCCGCGGTGCACGCCCTGGCTCGAGGTTCGTGGCCGGGGCCGCTGGGGCCGGCGGCGCTGCGTCCGTGGTCATCGCTGGTCACGGTACCGGAACGTGACCTCGCCGGGTCGGTACCGTGGTCGGGACCACCGGACCGCGCCACGACCGGCGTGGTCGGCACCAGCTGGAGGAACCACATGGCACGTCGCGTCGTCGTCACCGGAGCGAGCTCGGGGATCGGGGCAGCCACCGTCCGGCTGTTCCGCCAGCGTGGATGGGACGTCGTGGCCGTCGCCCGTCGAGCGGACCGGCTGGCGGCGCTCGCCGAGGAGACCGGCGCCGACACGGTCGTGGCCGACGTCACCTCCGCCGACGCCGTGGCGGCGCTCGCCGCCCGGGTCGAGGAGCTCGGTGGGGCCGACGTGCTGGTGAACAACGCCGGTGGCGCGTTCGGGTCCGCCACGGTCGAGGACTCGGATGTCGAGGACTGGCGCGCGATGTTCGAGGTGAACGTGATCGGCACGAAGCGCGTGACCGCGGCGCTCCTGCCGTCGCTCCGTCGTCGTGCGGCGGCGACCGGCGGCGCGGACGTCGTCACGGTGACGAGCACCGCCGGGTTCGTGTCGTACGAGAACGGCGGCGGGTACAACGCCGCGAAGGCCGGCCAGCACGCGCTGCTCGGTGCGCTCCGCCTCGAGCTCAACGGCGAACCGATCCGCGTGGTCGAGATCGCGCCGGGCATGGTGAAGACCGACGAGTTCGCCCTGGTCCGCTTCGGCGGGGACACCTCGAAGGCCGCGGCGGTCTACGACGGCGTCGAGGACCCGCTGTCGGCCGACGACGTGGCCGAGGCGATCGTGCACGCGGTCGAACTGCCGGCGCACGTCAACCTCGACCTGGTGACGATCCGGCCGGTGGCGCAGTCGGCGCAGCACAAGCTGGCACGCGGGCCGCTGTCGCCCAGGGCCTAGCACGCGCCCGGGCTGCGACTGCGGGTCGCGGCGGCGGGGTCCCTGCCGGTAGCGTGGTCGGATGCCGATCAGCAGCGAGCCCGCCGAACCCTCCTCGTCGGGTGCCGTGACCGTGACGAGCGGTCCAGAGGTCCTCGGGTGGCTGGAGTTCGGTGACGCGGCACGGCTGCTCGCCAAGGACGTCCTGTCCGACGGCTTCGAGCCCGAGGTCGTCGTGGCCGTCGCCCGCGGTGGCCTCATCGTCGCCGGTGCCGTCGCCTACGCGCTCGGCACGAAGCAGTGCGGCTCGATCAACGTCGAGTTCTACACCGACGTCGAGCAGCGGCTGGAGGAGCCCGTCGTGCTCGCCCCCGCGCTCGACGCCCCGAGCCTCGCCGGCAAGCGCGTCCTCGTCGTCGACGACGTGTCCGACTCCGGCCGCACGCTGGCCCTCGTGGTGGACATCATCAGCTCGGCGGGTGCCGACGTCCGGAGCGCGTGCCTGTACTCCAAGCCCGGCACCGTGCTCGAACCCGACCACGTGTGGCGTCGGGTCGACGGCTGGATCACCTTCCCCTGGAGCGCCCTCGCACCCGTGACGGCCGAGTCGTGAGCATCCACCTGGTCGGGGGCGGGCTCCTCGCCGCGTCGGACGCCGCCGCACCCTTCCTCGCCGAGGCCACGGCCCGCTCCGCTGCCGTCGGCCGGAGCGCTCCGCGCATCGGGCTGCTCTCCGTC
This sequence comes from Curtobacterium sp. GC_Cur_3, assembly GCF_026544205.1. Lineage (GTDB taxonomy): Bacteria > Actinomycetota > Actinomycetes > Actinomycetales > Microbacteriaceae > Curtobacterium. The sequence goes on along the minus strand of NZ_JALNUI010000036.1, from coordinate 23,368 downwards.
GCCGACGAGTCGGGGGCATCGCCGTCCTCGACCGCCGACATCGCGTCCGTCCTCGGCGACGCCGCCGAGGTCCTGGTGACCGAGGTCCAGCCGGGGCAGCCGTTCGACACCTCCGTGCTCAGCGACATCGACGCCCTCGTCGTCGGTGGCGGCCGCACACCGGACTACCTCGACGCCGTGTTCCCGCTCGTCGACCAGATCCGGCTGCTCGTCTCCGACGGCCTGCCCTACCTCGGCTACTCGGCGGGCGCGATGATCGCGGCCGACCGTGCCCTGGTCGGCGGCTGGCGCGTCGGTGGCGTCGAGGTCTGCCGAGAGGACGCCTCCGAGGGCCTCGACGAGGTGGAGCTCCGCGAGGGCCTCGGACTCGTGGACCTGACCATCGACGTGCACGCGGTGCAGGCCGGCACGATCAGCCGCCTCATCGCCAGCGCCGAGGCCGAGTTCGTCACCGCGGGGCTCGCCATCGACGAGGACACCGTGCTCGTCGTCGGCGAGGGCGCCCTCGAGGTCCGCGGTGCCGGCAGCGTGTGGCGCGTGGTCAGCGGCGACGACTCAGTCTCCGTCGCCACAATGGGCGCGTAGCCACCCGTGCAGCCACGGCCGCTCGCGGACCTCGTCGACCCCGGGTGGGCCGAGGCGCTCGCTCCCGTGGAGCAGGACGTGCACCGGCTCGGGGCGTGGCTCCGCGAGGAGACCACCGCCGGGCGGCCGTACCTGCCCGCGGGTGCGGCGGTGCTCCGGGCCTTCGAGTACCCGTTCGACGCCGTCAAGGTGCTCGTCATCGGGCAGGACCCGTACCCGACGCCCGGTCACCCGATCGGGCTGTCCTTCGCGGTCGACCCCGGCGTGCGTCCGGTGCCGAGGAGCCTGGCGAACATCTACCGCGAGCTGCACGACGACCTCGGTGTGACGCCCCCGCAGCACGGCGACCTGCGCCCGTGGTCCGAGCGGGGCGTGATGCTGCTCAACCGCGTCCTCACGGTCACCGCGGGCGATGCGGGCAGCCACCGCGGCAAGGGCTGGGAGCGGGTCACCGAACAGGCCGTCCGGGCGCTCGTCGAACGGGACCGTCCCCTCGTCGCGGTGCTCTGGGGCGCGCAGGCCGGGTCCGTGAAGCCCTTCCTCGGGGACACCCCGGTCGTCGCGTCGGCGCACCCCAGCCCGCTGAGCGCCTCGCGCGGGTTCTTCGGCAGCCGACCCTTCTCGCAGGTGAACGAGTTGCTCGTCGCCCAGGGTGCCGACCCCGTCGACTGGACGCTGCCCGCCCGGTCCTGACGAGCCTCCCGGCCGTCGCCGTGACCACCAGCCGGGGGTGACCCGTAGGCTCGGAGCGTGCTCGAGGAGGAATACCGCCAGCGGCGGGTGTTGCCGCGGCATCTCCGTGCGCCCGCGCCGACGGAGACCGCGTTCGCGTGGTCGATCCGGGCTGCGGAGCCGACGGACCTGCCGGACATCCGCGAGGTCCACGCGCACTACGTGCGGAACTCCTCGGTGACCTTCGACGGCGCCGTGCTCTCGTTCGCGGCCTGGAAGCAGCGCTACGACCAGATCCGTCGGCGGGGGCTGCCGTTCCTGGTGGCCGTGAACCCGTCCGGGCAGCTCCTCGGCTACGCGCTGGTCGACCCGTGGAACCCGCGTGACCGGTCGAACCGCGTCGTGGAGAACTCGATCTACCTCGGGCCGGCGTCCGGTGGCAAGGGGCTCGGGCGCGCGCTCATGGAGGCGCTGCTCGACGAGTGCCGGTCCGCGGGCGTCCGGGAGGTCGTGGCCGTGATCGCGGACCGGTCCGCGGACGCCTCGATCCGACTGCACCAGCGGCTCGGGTTCCAGGAGGTCGGCCGGATGGGCAAGGTGGGCTACAAGTACGACCGGTGGCTCGGCACGGTGACGATGAGCCTGCGGTTGCGTGGGCCGCGGACGCGCCGGGGGGCGACGCGGGGGTAGGGCCGCTTCGGGCCGCTGCGGGCCGGGAGGCTCGCTGCTGGGTCGTCCGGGTCGCTGCTGCTGGTGGCTGTGGCTGGCTGGTGCTGGTTGCATGGCAGGACGAACGACGGAGCGGGACCGCGGAGCAGCGGTCCGAGGAAGGGGCACCGATGTCGCATCTGATGAACACGAGCGGGCCCGGTGGGGGCATCGTGCTCGCGGCCGGGACGCCGACGGTCGACCCAGCGGGTCCCGTCCCGCAGTTGGTGATCGCGGCCCTGGTCGGCGTGGTGGTCATCATCGCGCTGATCACCTGGCTGAAGGTGCACCCGTTCATCGCGCTGACGATCGGTGCGCTCGGGGTGGGGATCGGCGCGGGGCTCGCACCCGACAAGGCGGTCACGAGCTTCGGCACCGGGTTCGGCGACACCATGACGAGCGTCGGCATCCTGGTCGGGCTCGGGTCGATGTTCGGCAAGCTGCTCGTCGACTCCGGCGCTGCCGACCGCGTCGTCGACACCCTGGTGCGGCGGTCGTCGAAGGCCGCGCTGCCGTGGACGATGGCGCTCATCGGGGCGCTGATCGGCCTGCCGATGTTCTTCGAGGTCGGTCTGGTGCTCCTCATCCCGATCATCGTGCTCGTCGCCCGGCGCAGCGACGTGCCGGTGATGCGCATCGCCGTCCCGGCCCTCGCCGGACTGTCGACCATGCACGCGTTCGTGCCGCCGCACCCGGGGCCGCTCGTCGCGATCTCGACGGTCGGGGCGAACCTCGGGACGACGCTGGCGTTCGGCATCGTGTTGGCGATCCCCGTCGTGATCCTGGCCGGGCCGCTGTTCGCCGGGTTCGCCGCGCGGTGGGTGGACGTGCCCGCGCCGGAGCTGTTCGGTTCGCGGGGTGGGGCTGACGCTGGTGCTGGCGCCGGTGGCGGTTCGGTTTCGTCCGATCCGGCTCACGAGGGGCGTCAGGCCCGCCGCGGTCGTGCCACCCAGGACACCGCGTCACTGCCGAACGGCAAGAGCGACTTCACGCGGGTCATCAGCGAGCCGCGCAGCCCGTCCTTCGCCGTGGCACTCGTCGGGATCCTGCTGCCGGTCGTCCTCATGCTCGCGCAGGCGATCCGTGAGGCCACCTCGCCCGACGCCGCCGGCACCTGGGTCGGCGTGCTCGACTTCCTCGGGACGCCGATGATCGCGATCGGCATCGCCGCCGTGTACGCGATGGTGTTCTTCGCGATCGGCGGGGGCATGGACCGCTCGGCGGTGTCGAAGTCGCTCGAGAGTGCGCTGCCGCCGGTCGCGGGCGTGCTGCTCATCGTCGGCGCCGGTGGTGGGTTCAAGCAGGTGCTCATCGACACGGGCATCGGTGGCGTGATCGCCGATGCCGTCAAGGACTCGGGCATCTCGGTGCTGCTGGTCGCCTGGGTGGTGTCGGCGCTGGTCCGGGTCGCGACGGGCTCGGCCACGGTCGCCACGGTCACGGCCGCCGGGATCATGGCGCCGATCGCGCACGACCTGTCCTCGCCGGTGGTGTCGCTCCTGGTGCTCGCGATCGGCGCCGGGTCGGTGTTCCTGTCGCACGTGAACGACGCCGGGTTCTGGCTGGTGAAGAGCTACTTCAACACCACCGTGGGGCAGACCTTCAAGACGTGGACCGTGCTGGAGTGCCTGATCTCGGTGTTCGGGCTGCTCGGGGTGCTGCTCGCCGGGGTGTTCATCCACTGAGACCGGTCGGGGCCGGCGCGGGTCAGGGCGCCGCGGTCAGCTGAAGCGGATCGGGGTGCCGACGGGCAGCGCCGAGAGCGTCCGCGTCATCGCCGCCGAGATCCGCACGCATCCGTGGGAGCTGCCGGTCGGGTCGGGGTAGAAGTGCAGCGCGGTGAGAGCCGCGTTGCCGCCGTACGCAGCGATGCGTGACGAGTGCGCGCCCGTGAGGATGATCGGGTTCCCCTGCGTGTACGTCACCCGCGGGTCGACGTAGGCGGCCTCCACGTACGTCGCCGTCGCCGTCGGGGTCGGGTCGTCCGGGGTCCCGAGGCGCGCAGCCTCCGTCGCTTCGACAGAGCCGTCCTTCTTCACGACCGAGACGGTGCTGGCAGCGACGTCGACGCTGATCATCCGGTCGGCGTCGACCACCGAGAAGTCCGACGCCCGGGCCCATGCGAACGTGGAACTCGGTGCGTCCTGCTGCCCGCCGTCGCCAGGCGTGCGGTTCCGAGCCGGCGTCGACACGAGCAGCATCCCGCCGTCCTGGCCCGGCGAGCGACCCCAGACCGCGGTCGCCGCCGGGGTCTCGATGGTCGACACCGTGGCCGAGAGGGTCGCGACCGGACGGGCATCGGCCGAGGGCGCGGCGTAGAGCGCCACGAGCTGCGCCGTCGGGGTGGCGATCTGCCACGAGTCCTCGGGGTGCGCGCTCGAGCCGTCGAGGAGTTCGGGGACCACGGCGTCGTGGAAGGCCAGGGGCAGCGCCGCGAGCTCGGCGGCGGAGGGGGCTGCCGGGACGGCCGCGAGCGTGGGTGTTGGTTTCGGCGTGGGGGTGGTCCGCGAGGGCGTCGGGGTGGGGGAAGCGGCTGCGCGCGTGGTGTCGGGCGCGTTCACGACGCTCACCGTGATCCCGATGCCGATCACGGCCGCGGCGGCGATGCCCACCACGAGCCAGGTCCTCCGACGCATGTCGACCCCCTCAGTCACGCCCAGTCCACCAGAGGATGGTGGGGGTGTGCTGCGCGCCGCGGTCTCGGAGTGCCGCGAGACACCCCTGTCAGCACGAGACGCCGGTGTCTTGGCGTGGTAGATCGGTTTCGAGGTGCTGCGATACACCCCTGTCTGCGCGAAACACCGGCGTCTCGAGGAGGTCGATCCCGCCCGAGTGCTGCGAGACACCCCTGTCTGCGCGAGACGCCTCCTCGTGGTCGAGACGCCGCACATTTCGGCGGTGTCTCAACGGCCAGGGACCGTCTCACCGAGACACCGGCGTCTCGGCATGCTCCGGCTGCGAGACACCCCTGTCTGCGCGCAACCAAACTGTCTGCGCGAGACGCCCCTGTGTGCGCGAGACGCCTCTGTCAGCGCGAGACGCCGGTGTCTCGACGCGGTCGCTCGAGCCGGAGTGCTGCGAGACACCCCTGTCTGCGCGAGACGCCTCCTCGTGGTCGAGACGCCGCACATTTCGGCGGTGTCTCGACGACCAGGGACCGTCTCACCGAGACACCGGCGTATCGGCATGGCCCGGCTGCGAGACACCGGCGTCTCGGCATGGCCCGACCGCAAGACACCGGCGTCTCGAAGCAGGCACCCCGGCACCCCGCACCGCCGCACCCTGGCACCGCACCCCACCGCACCGGACGGGAGGCTCCGCTCGCCACCTGCACCGAGCCTCCTGTCCGTCCCGCGTCCAGCCGCAGGCGCCTGATCGTCCGCCAGGGCGGCCTGCGGCAGCATCGGGCGCATGGCCTCCATCCTCAGAGACGACACCGTCGGACTGCTGACCCGCGGCTACGGCCTCGGCGCCCACCTGTGGGACCGGACGCGTGACGGCGCTCGCGCGGTGCCGATGCGGCTGCTCGGGCGCCCGGCGTTGTTCGTCCGCGGGGCCGAGGGCGTCGCCCTGTTCTACGACGACGAGCGCATCGCGCGGCATGGCGCGATGCCGGGGATCGTGCAGCGGACACTGTTCGGCACCGGGTCCGTGCACAGCCTCGACGGCGCGGAGCACCGGCACCGCAAGGCGACCTTCGTGGACGTCGCGTACGAGGACGAGCAGGTCCGACGGCTGACACCGCTCTTCGTCAGAGAGTGGCAGCACGAGCTCGACGACTGGCTCGGAGGCGGCACCCGATCGGCGTACGACGCTGCCGTCGGCGCCTTCGGCCGGGCGGTCATGCGCTGGGCGGGACTGCCGGGCACCGCTGCTGCGAGGACCCGGTGGTCGGCACGGCTCGCCCAGATCGTGGACGGGTTCGGGGTGCCCTACTCGCCGGAGTACGTCCTCGCGGCGCTGAACCGGGCGTGGTCGGACCGGCACGCACGACGCCTGGTCGAGGCCGTCCGGCGCGGGTCGCTCGACCCGGAGCCGGGCACGGCCCTGCACGAGTGGGCCTGGCACCGGGACCCGGCTGGACGGCTGCTGTCGGCACGGCTCGCGGGCGTGGAGCTGCAGAACAGCATCCGGCCGATGATCGCGGTCGCGCGGTTCGTGGCCTTCGCGGCGAAGGAGCTGCACGACCACCCCGAGTGGCGCGACCGCATCGCGACGGAGACGGCCGAGCGCGGGACCACCGCGGACGGGCCGCTCGCGGTGGCGTTCGCGCAGGAGATCCGCAGGACAGCGCCGTTCGTCCCGATGCTGCCCGGCTGGGCGCTGACGGACGTCGAGCTCGACGGGGAGCGCGTGTCGGCGGGTGGGCGGGTGGTGCTCGACATCCTCGGGACGGACACCGACGACCGGTCCTGGGACCATGCCGACCGGTTCGACCCGGCGCGCTTCGTCGGGGTGGACGACGCAGAGTCGTTGCCCGCGTTCGTCCCGCACGGAGGCGCCGAGGTCGCGACCGGGCACCGGTGCCCGGGCGAGAAGCTGGCGATCGCCGGCCTCGCGGTGGCGGTCGCGGTCCTCAGCGACCCGCGTGTGCGGATCGACGACGCCGGGCTGTCCGTCGACCGTCGGCGGCTGCCGACCAAGCCCGCCTCCGGCGGACGCGTCAGGGCTCCCGGCGCAGCATCACGCTGTCCGTTCCACTGACCACCGGACGGGAGGCTCCGCTCACCACCGGCACAGAGCCTGCTGTCCGGCGGGTCAGCGCTCCGTGACGAGCCCCGCCTCGACGCGCCACTGGCGGTCGAGCTGCACGGTGTCGAGCATGCGGCGGTCGTGGGTGACGAGGAGCAGGGTGCCGTCGTAGGACTCGAGGGCCTGCTCGAGCTGTTCGATCGCAGCGAGGTCGAGGTGGTTCGTCGGCTCGTCGAGCACCAGCACGTTGACGCCACGGGCCTGCAGGAGCGCCAGGCCCGCACGGGTCCGCTCGCCGGGCGAGAGCTCCCCGGCGGCACGGGCGACGTGGTCGGCCTTCAGCCCGAACTTCGCGAGCAGCGTGCGGACCTCGGCGGTGGCCATCTCGGGCACGAGCTGTTCGAACACCTCGGCGAGCGCCGTCGTCCCGGTGAAGACGGCTCGGGCCTGGTCGACCTCGCCGACGGCGACGTTGGTGCCGAGCGAGGCCGTGCCGGTCGTGGGGGACTGCTTGCCCAGGAGGGCGCGGAGGAGCGTGGACTTGCCGGCGCCGTTCGGGCCGGTGATGCCGATGCGGTCACCGCCGTCGATCTGCAGGGACACCGGGCCGAGCGTGAAGTCGCCCTGGGTGAAGGTGGCGTCGGACAGGGTGGCGACGACGGCGGAGGAGCGCGGCGCCTTCCCGATGGTGAACTCGAGCTGCCACTCCTTGCGGGGCTCGTCGACCTCGTCCAGTCGGGCGATGCGCGACTCCATCTGGCGGACCTTCTGCGCCTGCTTCTCGCTCGACTCGGAGGCGGCCTTGCGGCGGATCTTGTCGTTGTCGGGTGCCTTCTTCATGGCGTTCCGGACGCCCTGGCTCGACCACTCGCGCTGCGTCCGGGCTCGGGAGACGAGGTCGGCCTTCGTCGAGGCGAACTCGTCGTAGGCGTCGCGCTTGTGCTGCCGGGCGATCGCCCGCTCCTCGAGGAAGGAGTCGTACCCACCGCCGAACAACCGGTTGGAGGACTGCGCCAGGTCGAGCTCGAGGACGCTCGTGACCGCCCGGGCCAGGAACTCGCGGTCGTGGCTGACGAGCACGACGCCGCCGCGGAGGCCGCGCACGAACTCCTCCAGTCGGGCGAGGCCGTCGAGGTCGAGGTCGTTCGTCGGCTCGTCCAACAGGACGATGTCGAACCGGGAGAGCAGCAGTGCGGCGAGCCCGACGCGGGCGGCCTGCCCACCGGAGAGCGAGGTCATCAGCGACTCGGTGTCGACGGTGAGTCCGAGGTCGGCGAGGACGGCGGGCACCCGCTCGTCGAGGTCGGCTGCTCCCGAGGCGAGCCACCGGTCGAGCGCCACGGAGTAGCGGTCGCCAGCGTCCGCACCGGCGTCCGGGTCCCCGAGCGCGGCTGCCGTGGCGTCCATCTCCTCGGTGGCGGCGGCGCACCCGGTGCGGCGGGCGAGGTACTGCGCGACGGTCTCGTCCTCGAGGCGTTCGTGTTCCTGGGGCAGCCACCCGACGAAGGCGTCGGTGGGTGCCAGCGACACGGTGCCCGCGAGCGGCTCGTCGACGCCGGCGAGCAGGCGGAGGAGCGTGGACTTGCCGGCACCGTTCACCCCGACGACGCCGATGACGTCCCCGGGTGCGACCGTCAGGTCGAGGGAGTCGAACAGCGTGCGGGCGGCGTACCCACCGGCGAGGCCCTTGGCGACGAGCGTGGCGGTCATGTCCCCATCGTCCCATCCCGGCGGGAGTGGACAGGACGCCGGACGCGATGGCGGCTGACTCAGGGCTGGCGGACGTCCACGACCGTCTCGGCGCCGACGACGGGGACGAGGGTGCCGGCGGAGGCGGCGGCGAGGTCGGCGCGGAGGGCGTCCAGGTCGTCGGCGGCCACGGCGAGCGCGAAGGTCGCCAGCGAGCCGTAGGTCGTCGTGCCGAGGGTGGCGTCGTGGTGGCGGACCCAGTCGCGCAGGACGTTGTCGACGCGGCCGGCGTCTGCGTGCTCGACGTCGACCGTCACCTCGGTGAGGGCTGCTCGTCGGACGATGGTGGCGCGGTCGAGGGCCTCGGACGCCGAGGTCGAGTACGCCCGCACGAGCCCGCCCGCCCCGAGCTTCACGCCGCCGAACCAGCGCGAGACCACGACCACGACGTCCGTGAGGTCGCGGCGGCGCAGCACCTCGAGCATCGGGATCCCGGCGGTGCCCGACGGTTCGCCGTCGTCGGAGGACCTGGCCTGGTCGCCGAGCACGCCGGTGACCATCGCGACGCAGTGGTGGCGGGCGTCCCAGGCCTCGCGGCGGATCCCGGCGATGACGCGTTCGGCGTCGGCGGGGCCGGTGACCGGGACGGCGTGGGCGACGAAGCGGGACTTCGTGATGACGATCTCGTGCTCGACCGCCGCGGCGATCGTGGACGGGTACCGGCGGGTCACCCCACGAGCATAGTCGCGCCGGGGTCGGCGGCTTAGGCTCGGGGACCGTGTTCGAACTCCACCACCTCTCCGCGCAGGACCTCTGGGACTGGATCCGTCGCGGCGACACCACGGCCCGCGACGCGACCGAGCACTACCTCGGCCGGATCGAGCGGTTGGACCCGCGACTCGGTGCCTTCGTGACGGTCACGGCCGACGCCGCACGTGAGCGGGCCGACCGTCTCGGGCACCTGGTGCCGACGTCGAGACCGCTGTGGGGCCTCCCGTCCGCGGACAAGGACCTGTACGACCGTGTCGGGGTCCCCACGCGCTCCGGCACCACGTCGTTGCCGGAGCGGCCGGCGGCGGCGGACCACCCCGTCGTCGCGGCCCTGGACGCGGCGGGAGCGGTGAGTCTCGGCAAGACCACGACGCCGGAGTTCGGGATGTCGTCGTCCTCCGAGACACGGTTCGGCGTGACGCGGAACCCCTACCGCACGGACCTGGCACCCGGCGGGTCGTCGAGCGGTGCCGCGGCCGCGGTGGCCGCCGGACTCCTGCCCGCTGCGGTCGGGTCGGACGGCGGGGGATCGGTGCGGATCCCGGCGGCGGCGACCGGGCTCGTCGGCCTGAAGCCGAGCCGGGGCCGCGTGCCGTCGATGCCCGGGCGCTCCGGTGTCGGTGGGCTGTCCGTCGCCGGGCCCCTGACGCGGTCGGTGGCGGACGCCGGGATGCTGCTCGACGCGCTCGTGGCGCCGACCGGGCTCGACGAGCCGGTTCCGTACGCGCTCGTCACGCCCGACGTGGGCGATGGGCCGTTCACCGCGGCGGCCGTGCGGGGCGAGGGGCGCTTCGTGCTCGGCGTGCTCGAGGGCTCGCCGTGGGACGACACGATCGACGTCGTCGTGGACCCGGCAGCGCGGGCAGCGGTCGCAACGGCGGTCCGGGAGTTCGACGCGCTCGGGCACGGGATCGAGGACGTCCGGATGCCCTCGGTGCCCTACGGTGCGGCGTTCCGGGTGGCGTGGGAGACCTCGGCGGCGCGGCTGCCCGCGGTGCCCGGGATCGACCTGTCCGCGCTGACGCCGCTGGTGTCGTGGCTCGTCGCCCGGGGGCAGGCGTTGACCGGGACGCAGGTGCTCGACGCGATGACGGCGCTCGACGTCTTCTCCGCCACGGTCATCCGGGCGTTCGACCGGTTCGACGCGGTGCTCTCCCCGACGCTGGCGCTCACGCCCCGGCCGCTCGGGTGGTACGGCGACGACCCCGAGGAGGACTTCCGCCGCCAGTGCGCGTACTCGCCGTGGACCTCGATGGCGAACGTGGCCGGACTGCCCGCGATCACGCTGCCAGTCGGCGTCACGCCCGCGGACCACCCCGACGGTGCCGGGCTGCCGATGGGCGTGCAGCTCATCGGGCGGCCGGGTGGGGAGCGGACGTTGCTCGCGCTGGGGGCGCAGCTCGAGCGCCGGGTGCGGTGGCAGCGGAGGCACCCGCCCGGGTGGTGAGGGCTGGGCGGGCGCGGGGGCTGGGGCGGGTGTAGGTCGGTCGACCCGGAACGACATCGTCGCTGTCGTACGACCTCGACGGTGTCGCGCGAGTGATCGGCGGTCGCCCGGGCTCGGGTGCGCTCGACTCGGAACGACATCGTCGGTGTCGTACGACCTCGACGGTGTCGCGCGAGTGATCGGCGGTCGGCCGAACTCAGGTGCGCTCGACTCGGAACGACAACATCGGTGTCGTACGACCTCGACGATGTCGCGCTGTTGCAGACGCCGGGGATGCGTGTGCATCGGGCGACACTGCGGGCGTCGAACGACACAGGCGGTGTCGGAACATGTGGATGCAGGGGATGCGTGTGCATCGGGCGACACGGCAACTGTCGAACGACTCGTGCGGGGTCGGAACATGCGGACGCACGACCCGACCGGACCGACCCGACCGGACGACCGGCACGACATCATCGGTGTCGTACGACCTCGACGGTGTCGCGCGGGTGATGCGCGGGCGCCCGGGCTCGGGCTCGCCTGACTCGGAACGACATTCTCGGTGTCGTACGACCTCGACGGTGTCGTTCCGAGTCGGGTAGGGGCACCACAGCGCCACAGCGCCACAGCAGCGGCAGCAGCGGCAGCAGCCCAGCCAGCGGCAGCGCCCATGACAGCGCCCGCGGAGCGCCCCCTACGGCAGCGTCGGCGCCGCCTCGACCAGCGCCCGCGTCACCGGGTGCGTCGGCGCGTCGAGCAGGGACACCGGCCCGTGCTCGACGATGCGCCCCGCCGACATCACCGCGACGGTGTCGCACAGGCGCTGCACCACGCCGATGTCGTGCGACACGAGCACGATCGTCAGCCCGAGCTCCGCCGCCAGCGACTGGAACAGCTCGATCACCCGCGCGCGGACGACCACGTCGAGGGCGCTCATCGGCTCGTCCCCGAACAGGATCCGCGGCCCGTGGACGATCGCCCGCGCGATCGCGATGCGCTGTCGCTGCCCGCCGGAGAACTCGTGCGGGTACCGGTCCACCGCGTCCGAGGGCAGGTCGACGCGCTCGAGCGCCGACGCGACCATCCCCGCGTGCGACAAACCAGAACCAGAACCCGACACAGGCACCCGCATCGCCCGCAGCGGCTCCGCGACGATCTGCCCGACGCGCATCCGCGGGTCGAGCGACGCGTAGGGATCCTGGAACACCACCCCGGTCTCCCGCCGGAACCACCGCATCGCGGCAGCGGAGGCGGACGCGACCACCGGACGACCGGAGGCGGTCACGGCGCCGGCGGTAGGGGCCTCCAGGCCGGCGAGGAGCCGGACCAGGGTCGACTTGCCGGACCCGGACTCCCCGACGATCCCGAGCCGGGAACCGGCCGGGACGACCAGGTCGACGCCGTCCACGGCGGTGCGGAGCGGTCCGGGCTCGAAGGGCCCACGACGGGGGAGTCGGTACGTCCGTTGCAGGCCGACGGCGGTGAGGGCGTCGGTCACGGGGTCCTCCTGGCGGTGGCACGGGCGGCCTCGACGAGCGCCCGCGTGGTGGGGTGCTGCGGCCGGGCGAGCAGGTCGGCGACGGACCCCGCCTCGACGACACGACCGGCGTCGAGCACGACGACGGAGTCGGCGATCTGCGCGAGCACCGCCAGGTCGTGGGTGACGAAGAGCAGCGACACGTCGAGGCCGCGCAGCAGGTCGAGGATCCGCGCCTCGGTCGTGACGTCGAGCGCCGTGGTGGGTTCGTCCGCGACGATGAGCTCCGGCGACCCGGCCAGCGCCATCGCGATGCAGATCCGCTGCCGCTGTCCGCCGGAGAGCTGGTGCGGCCACTGGCGCAGCAGGGACTCGGGGTCGGGCAGTCCGACCGCGACGGCGAGCTCCAGCGCCGCCGCGTCCGCCGCACGCCGGTCGAGCCCGCGGTGCAGCCGGAGCGGCTCCGCGATCTGCTTCCCGACGCGACGCAGGGGATCGAGGGCCGTGCCCGGCTCCTGGAACACCATCCCGATGCGCGCCCCGCGGTACGCCGCGCGCGCCCGGTCCGGCAGTCCGAGGAGCTCGTCGCCGTCGAGCCGCACCGAGCCCGTCACGTCCGCACCGGTCGGTTCCAGCCCCATCAGGGCCAGGGAGGTCATGGACTTCCCGGAACCGGACGCGCCGATCACGCCCACCCGACCGCCGGGAGGCACGGTGAACGTCACGTCGTCGAGCACCGTCCGCCCCGCGATCCGGACCGACAGGCCACGCACCTCGAGTCCGGTCGCTGCGGTCGTGCGCGTGGTCTGCATGTCTTCCCCGCTCACGCGGTCACCCCCGGCACGGCGGTGGCCCGCTCGGTGTCGCTCGCGCGGTCACCGGTTGTCAGCCGCGGGTCGGAGGCGTCGCGGATCGCGTCCCCGAGCAGCGATAGCGCCATCACGACGAGGGCGATCGCGGCGCCCGGCCAGGTCGCGCTCCACGGGTGCACGCCGATGTACGTCTGCAGGTCGGACAGCAGGTTCCCCCACGACGCCGTCCCCGACCCCGCGCCGTAGCCGAGGTAGGAGAGCCCGGCCTCGGCGAGGACCGCCGTGGCCATCGCGAGCGAGAGCTGCACGGTGAACAGCGGCGCCGCGTTCGGCACCAGGTGGCGCAGCAGCACCCCGCCCGGTCCGACGCCGGACGCCCGGGCCGCCGTGACGTAGTCGCTCCTGGCGATGCGGCGGATCTCCCCGCGGGCGACCCGGGCGATCGTCACGCCGAACGCCAGCCCGACGGACACGATCACCACGCCGAGCGAGCCGCCGAACACCGCGGTGAGGAGCATCGCCGTCAGGAGCGTGGGGAACGCGACGAGGATGTCGAGGAGCACGGCCATGCCCTCGCGGACCCAGCGTGCGGTGAGCGACCCGATCGCGGTGAGCACGATGCCGACGACGCTCGCGATGACGCCGGAGCCGACCGCGACGAGCACCGTCGTCCTGGTGCCCGCGAGCAGGTAGCTGGCGATGTCGCGCCCGATGCCGTCGGTGCCGAACCAGTGCGCGGCACTCGGCGGGTCCCACTGGTGGAAGGGGTCGGCGCGGAAGGGGTCCTGGGGTGTCCACACGAGCGACACGGCGGCGAGCACCACGAGGAGCCCGAGGACGACCACGGCGAAGGCCCCGGTCGGGCGGCGGAGGACGCGGCGGATGCCGGATCCGGTCATCAGGTGGCCTCCCGCTGCCGGGGGTCGAGGGCGCGGTGCACGACGTCGACCGCGAAGCCGACGACCAGCACGAGCCCGGTGAGCACGAGCAGCTCGGACTGCACCTTCGTGACGTCCCGCCGTCCGACGTCGGTGACGAGCATCCGGCCGACCCCGGGCAGGGAGAACAGCTGCTCGACGACGACCGCGCCGACCAGGAGCCCGGCGATCTGCACGCCGAGGACCGCCAGCACGGTCAGTGCCACCGACCCGAGCCCGTGCCGGAGCAGCGCCTGGGTGCGCGTGAGCCCCACGGCCGCGGCGGTGCGGAGGTGGTCGGCGTCGAGCACGGAGAGCGTCGCGGAGCGGGTGAAGCGGAGGATCACGGCACCCTCGACCGCTCCGATCGTCAGCGCGGGTAGCACGAGCGACGAGAACGCCCGACCGGGTTCCGACCAGCCGTCGAGCGGGAAGCCCTGCGTCGGCAGCCAGTGCAGCGTCACGGCGAACAGGGCGACGAAGAGCATGCCGGCCCAGACGACCGGGACCGCGGCGACGGCCTGGGCCACGAACGCGATGACCGCACCGCCCGCACGACGACGGAGCACCGCGGCGAGGACACCGAGCGGGACCCCGAGCACGAGCGCCGCGGCGAGGGACATCCCCGCGAGCGGCAGCGTCACGCCGAGCTTGGCGGCGATCTCCGGCCCGACCGCGCCGTTCGTCACCAGGGACCGGCCGAGGTCGCCGGTGACGACGCCGCCGATCCAGTCGAGGTACTGCAGCACCACGGGGCGGTCGAGGCCGAGCTGGCGCCGGAGCTCCTCGACCTGCAGCGGTGTCGACTGGGTGCCCGCGACGACCTGGGCGACGTCGCCGGGCAGCACGCGGAGCGTGGCGAAGATGATGACGCTCGCCACGAGCAGGCCGACGACGAGCAGCAGCACCCGCCCGATGAGGAACCGGGTCACGGGACCCGCGCTTCGTCGGGACGAGGGGACCGGGTCACGAGACGATGCTAGTTGCCCTGCGCCACGGCGAGCCCCGACAGGTCGAGCCGGGAGTTGCCGCCGTCGTACGGGAACCCGGTGACGCCCTTCCGGATCGCCGTGATCTCCGTGGCCGTGTACAGCCACTCGCCGGCCGCGTCCTCGCTGACGATCCGCGCGGCCTGCTTCAGCGCAGCGGCCTTCTCCGACGGGGACGTCGTCGCGACGGACTCGGCGTAGAGCGCCTGCACCCGCGCGTTGTCGTACCCGAAGTAGTAGTCCGGGTTCGCCCAGTTGCCGAAGTCCCGGGCCTCGACGTGGTCGACCATCGACAGGTCGAAGTCACGGACGCCGGACTTCGGCGCCTGGAACACCGACGACAGCCAGGTGGCGAAGTCGACGCGCTTGACGGTCAGGGTGATGCCGACGTCGGCGAGCTGCGACTTCAGCACGTCACCGATCGTCGCCGGGTAGACGTTCGCGTACGTCAGGGTGAGCTTGAGGTCCTGCGCCCCTGCGGCGGCCAGGAGCTGCTTCGCGTTCGACGGGTCGTACGCGTCGACGTCGGTCAGGTCCTCGTACCCGGGGTCGAGCTCGGGGATCGGGCCACCCTGCTCGACGCCGGTGCCGCCGATGGCCTTGATGAGTGCCTTCGGGTCGATGGCCTGCCGGATCGCCTGGCGGACCCGCTTGTCGGTGAAGGGCGCCTTGGCGTCGTTGAACGCGAGCGTGTACTTGTCGGTCGTCTTGCCGGAGTGCAGCGCGATGTCGGGGTTGCCCTGCAGCTGGCTCTTCAGCGTGCCGTCGACGGGGTTCAGCACGTCGACGTCGCCGTTCGCCATCGCGTTCACGGCCGTGGACGGGTCGGTGATGTACCGGAAGACGATCGTCTTGACCTTCGCCTTCGTGCCCCAGTAGTCGGCGTTCCGGGTGAACGTCAGCGAGTCGCCCTGCTTCCAGTTCGAGACCTCGAACGGGCCGGTGCCGTTCGCGCTGTCCGACAGGTCGTTGTCCGCCGCCTTCTCGAGCACGAGCCCGGCGCGGCCGGTGAGGTTGAAGAGCAGGTCCGAGTCGGGCTTCGCCAGCGTCACCACGACGGTGTCGGACGACGGCGAGGCGATGGAGCTGACCCCGGCGAGCTTGGCCGAGTCGACGTACGAGGCGTTGCCCTTGACCTGCTCGAGCGACCAGACGACGTCGGCGGCGGTGACCGGCTTGCCGTCCTGGAACGTGATGCCCCTGCGCAGCGTGAACGCGTAGGTCAGCCCGTCCGACGACACCGTGTGACCGGACGCCAGCACGTCGCGGATCTCGCCCGTCGCGGTCCGGCCGACGAGTCCCTGGTACACGTTGTCGATCAGGACCTGGTCGAGTGCCGCCCCCGACTGCGTCCGGATGTCGAGGCTCGTCGGTTCGAGGACGAGACCGACCCGCACGGTCGCGTCGGCGCCGCCCGTGGGCTTCGTCGAGCCGGTGCACCCGGCGAGGGCGATGGTCGCCGCCACGGCGATCGCGGTCGCGGCGAGGACCGAGCGACGGACGTGCTGCCGACCGACGCGGGGGAGGGAGGGGCGCATGGGTGGTGTGTTCCTTCCGGGCGCACGGGGAGCGACGGTCGTCGCGCGCGCTCGGAAGAATCTACCGGCGCTCCGAGCGCTGTTCGACGCCGTACAACAATTCGTTACGGACGCCCCATTCCCGGATGGCGGCCGCCAGGTCGAGCGGCGCCTGCGTCTGGACGGCGTGCCGTGCCTCCACCGTCACGATCGTCGCGGCCGGCAGCCGTTCGGCGAACGTCGTGACGAGCTTCGGGGAGACGTAGCCCCGGTCGCCGCGGACGAGCAGCACCGGCACCTGGAGCGACTCCAGGTCCGGCCACGCGTCCGCGAAGCGCCCGACCGACGAGGTCCGTCCCGCCGGCAGGTGCGGGAAGTGGTGCCGCCGGACCAGCCGTCCGTCAGCACCGAGTCGGGTCGTGTGCCGGGCCTCCCGGAGGAGCACCTGGCGGTCGTCCCCGACCCTGGCCTCGATCGCGCGGTCCACGACCTCGTCGAGGTCCTCGAACGGCGGCTCGGACTCCAGCGCCCGAGCGATCCGGTCCACAGCGCGCTGGGCGAAGTCCGGCGACATGTCGACCAGCACCAGGCCGGTCACCCGCTCCGGCGCCGTCGCGGCGATCCGGGCGGCCAGGATCGCGCCGAGCGAGTGCCCCACGACGACGCCGGGCGGCACCGCGAGGGCGTCGAGCGCGGCGAGCACCGCAGGTGCGGTCGCGGAGGCCGCGTAGTCGGCGTCGTCCCGCCACGCGGACCGGCCGTGGCCGGGCAGGTCGAGTGCGACCGCCGGCTCGCCGACGGCGATCGCCGTCTGGTCGAAGCTGTGGGCGTCGATGCCGAGCCCGTGCAGGTAGACGACCCGGGCCTCCCGGCCGGTGTCCGTGGGGTCCTGCCAGCGGATCGCCGAGACGGCGCCGTGTCCGCCGGGTCCCGGGGTGGCCGGGATCTCCTGCCGGGAGGCTCGGAGCGGCTCCGTCACGCCGCTCGCGCGGGCCAGGTCGGGCAGGTCCCGGAACTCGTCGTCGTCCTCGTGCACGTGGCCAGTCTCGCACCGCCCGGTCCCTTGGCTGGCTTAGGTAAGGCATGCCATACTTGCCGTGTGGCTGCCCGGTACCGTGTGTTCTCCGTCCGCGTGGCAGCCGTGTCCTCGCTCACCCCCCACTTCGTGCGGGTGACGCTCACCGGCGACGAGCTCGGCGCGTTCTCCTCGGTCGGGCTCGACCAGCGGATCAAGGTCGTCCTGCCGATCCCCGGGTACGGGTTCACCGACCTGCCTGACGGCGAGGACTGGTACACTGCCTGGCGCGCGCTGCCCGACGAAACGCGGAACCCGCTCCGCACCTACACCGTCCGGTCGTTCCGCCCCGACGCCCGCGAGCTCGACATCGACTTCGTCGCCCACGGTGACACCGGCCCCGCGTCACGCTGGGTCGCCGGGTGCCGCGTCGGCGACGAACTCCGCATCGTCGGACCCGCTGTGCCGTCGTCCGCGGACGAGCTGCCCTCCGGCGCTGCCGAGTTCGCGCCGGGTGCGGCGAACCGGATCCTGCTCGCCGGTGACGAGACCGCCGCGCCGGCGATCTGCGCCATCCTCGAGGCGCTCGACGTCACCACCGTCGGCCACGTCTTCATCGAGGTCCCGACCGACGCCGACCGGCTGCCGGTGACGGCGCCCGCCGGGGTCGAGGTCCGCTGGATCGCCCGCAACGGTGCCTCGCACGGGGTCCGGATGACCGACCACGTGCACGCGTGGGCGTCGAGCGCCGTGACGCCCGTGTCTGCTGACTCCGGGCCCACGGAACTGGCGGACGTCGACGTCGACCACCAGACGCTCTGGGACGTCCCCACCGCCGAGTCACACCGTCCCGTGTACGCCTGGATCGCGGGCGAGGCCGCCTGCATCAAGGAGCTCCGCCGCCACCTCGTGCGCGGCGTCGGCCTCGACCGCAAGCAGGTCGCCTTCATGGGCTACTGGCGGCACGGCAAGGCCGAGAACTAGCGCGTGTCCGCCCCCGCCGCGTCCGTCGTCGGCGCCGTCCCCACGACGGCGCTCGGTGCCCGCGGCCTGACGCTCGCGTACGACGACCGCGTCGTGGTGGACGGCCTCGACGTCGACGTGCCGGACGGCGAGCTCACCGTCATCGTCGGACCGAACGCGTGCGGCAAGTCCACGCTGCTGAAGGCCTTCGCGCGCACGTTGAAGCCGAGCGCGGGCACCGTGTTCCTCGACGGCGCACCGCTCGGGTCGTACCGCCCCAAGGCCGTGGCGCGCCGCGTGGCGATGCTCCCGCAGACGCCGATCGCCCCCGACGGCATCACCGTGCGCGACCTCGTGTCCCGCGGGCGCTTCCCGCACCAGGACCTCTTCCACCCGTCCTCCGGGTCAGACCGGGCCGCCGTGCAGCGGGCGTTGGCGCAGACCGACACCGTGGAGCTCGCGGACCGCGGCGTCGACGAGCTCTCCGGCGGGCAGCGGCAACGCGTGTGGATCGCGATGGTGCTGGCGCAGGAGACCGACATCGTGCTCCTCGACGAGCCCACGACGTTCCTCGACATCGCGCACCAGTACGACGTGCTCGAGCTTGCGGCAGCGCTCCACGCGGCGGGGCGAACGGTCGTCGCGGTGCTGCACGACCTGAACCAGGCCGCGCGGTACGCCACACACGTCATCGCGATGCGCGAGGGTGCCGTCGTGGCGCAGGGCACGCCGGCCGAGGTGCTGACGGCCGACCTCGTCGAGGACGTCTTCGGCCTGTCCTGCGTCGTCGTCCCCGACCCGGAGACCGGCACGCCCCTCGTCGTGCCCCGTCGCGCGCGCTGAGGCGGCGCTGCGCCGCCGAAGGGTCGAGACTCCCCGCTCACGTTCCGCGAGCGGTCACCTTCCGTCGGCCGGGAGGCGCGGTGCGGGGCCGCCCCGAGCCTCCCGTCCGGTGGTGAGATCGCACTTGGTGTCGGGTCAGCTGATGCGGAGCCGACACGGAGTGCGATCTCAGCGGGCCCGACTGGTCGGGACGCCCCGCTCGCGTTCGGCGAGGGGTCGCGTTCCGTCGGGCGGGAGGCGCGGTGCGGGGCCGCCACGAGCCTCCCGTCCGCTGGTGAGGTCGCACTTGGTGTCGGGTCGGCTGATGCGGAGCCGACACGGAGTGCGATCTCAGCGGGCTCGACTGGTCGGGACTCGCCGCTCGCGTTCCGCGAGGGGCCGCGTTCCGTCGGTCCGGGAGGCCGCTGGCCGACCGGTGGTGACCGGTCGGCGGCGTGCCGGCGGGGTGTCGTGACCGGTCGGCGGGCGGGAGGCGCGGTGTGGGGCCGCCACGAGCCTCCTGTCCGGTGGTGAGATCGCACTTGGTGTCGGGTCGGCTGGTGGGGAGCCGACACGGAGTGCGATCTCAGCGGGCCCGACTGGTCGGGACTCGCCGCTCGCGTTCCGCGAGGGGCCGCGTTCCGTCGGCCGGGAGGCCGCTGGCCGACCGGTCGTGACCGGTCGTCCGGTGGTGAGGTCGCACTTGGTGTCGGGTCGGCTGGTGTGGAGCCGACACGGAGTGCGATCTCAGCAGAGGGTCAGCGGTAGCCGCCGTCCTCCAGGCCGGCCTCGACCTCGAAGCGGTTGCGCAGGGGGTCGCGGCCGGCGGCCGCGTAGAGCACGGGCATGAGCATGCCGTACCGCCGCCACTGCGCCACGTGCACCCGCTCGTGCCGGAGCACCCGGGGGCCGTCGTTGTCGCGGGTCAGGTAGACGGACCCGACGCAGGTGCCGCCGCGCCGGAAGACCCAGCGCGGCAGCCCCGTGCAGACGATGAGCCCGTCGACGACCCGGACGGGGCCGGTCGACAGGGGCAGCCCGACGGCGAGACCGACGAGCGTGCCGAACAGCCAGCCGACCCGCGAGACGGGGGAGTCGAGCAGGGGGTTGCGCACCCGCTACTCCGGGCGGCCGTAGGTCTCGAGCAGTCGCAGCCAGATCTCGTTCATCGTCGGGTAGGCGGGGACGGCGTGCCAGAGGCGGTCGATCGGGACCTCGCCGACGACGGCGATGGTCGCACCCTGCAGCATCTCGGCGACGTCCTGGCCGACGAAGGTCATGCCGACGACGACCTTGCGGTCCTCGTCCACGACCATGTTCGCGCGGCCCACGTACCCGTCGGCCTGCAGTGCGGCGCCGGCGATGCTGCCCAGCTCGTACTCGACGACGCGGACGTTGAGCCCCTGCTGCTTGGCCTTCTCCTCGGTGAGGCCGACGCTGGCGACCTCGGGGTCGGTGAAGGTGACCTGCGGTGCGGCGGCGTGGTCGGCGGTGGCGACGTGCGCGCCCCACGGCTCGGTGTGCAGCGGGGTGCCCTGGAAGCGGGCCGCGATCGCTTCTCCGGCGGCCCGGGCCTGGTACTTGCCCTGGTGGGTGAGGAGCACGCGGTGGTTCACGTCGCCGACGGCGTAGAGCCAGTCGGTACCGGTGACGAGCATGGTGTCGTCGACGTCGAGCCAGTCGCCGGCGGTCAGCCCGACGGTCTCGAGGCCGAGGTCCTTCGTGTGGGCGGCGCGGCCGGTGGCGGCGAGGACCTCGCTCGTGATGACCGTGGTGCCGTCGTCGAGGGTCGTCGTGACCAGGCCGTGCTCGTCGCGGTCGACGCGCGTCGGGTTGACGCCGGTGCGGACGTCGATCCCGGAGGCGCGCATCGCGTCGGCGACGAGCTCGCCGGCGAACGGCTCCATGCCACCGAGCAGCCCGTGGCGGGCAACGAGGGTGACCTTCGCGCCGAGCGAGGCCCAGGCGGTGGCGAGTTCGGACCCGGAGACGCCGCCGCCGATGACCATGAGGCTCTCGGGGACCTGGCTGGCACTGGTGCCCTCGCGGGTGCCCCACGGCTTCGCGTCGGCGAGGCCGTCGATCGGCGGCAGGGTGTGCAGCGAACCGGTGACGACCGCGACGGCCGCGCGGGCGGTGTGGGTCTCGACCTGGCCGTCGGGACCGGTGACCTCGAGCGTCTTCGGGCCGGTGATCCGGGCGTGGCCGCGGAGCAGGGCGATGTCGGCGGACTCGAGCCAGGCGACCTGGCTGCTGTCGTCCCAGTCGCTCGTGAACGAGGTGCGGCGGGCGAGGACCGCTGCGGCGTCGAGCGTCCCGGTCACGGCCTGCTTGGCACCGTCGAGCCGCCGGGCCGCTGCGAGGGCGTGGCCGCTGCGGAGGAGTGCCTTCGAGGGCATGCACGCCCAGTAGGAGCACTCGCCGCCGACGAGCTCCGCCTCCACGACCGCGACCGACAGGCCGCGCTTGTGGGCGTAGTCCGCCACGTTCTCGCCGACAGCGCCGGCTCCGATCACGATGAGGTCGTAGTCCGTCATGTCGCTGAGCGTACGCGGACCGGCATGACCCGCGCCGTGTGCGCTGTGCCCCGGGTGTGCTCCCGGCCCGGCCCAGGAGTGGGCGCCGGTGCCGCCTCGGCCCAGCCGAAGCGCAGCACGTGCTTGGGACGTCCCGAACGGTGTCTAGGACACGCGGGAGGCCGCCGACAGAGCCCCGACGGCCCGCAGGATGACGCCCATGTCGTCGACCGCGCGGTCCGGGTCGACGGGGGCGAAGCCGGTGATCGCCGCGCCCACGAGTCGGCGGCCGCGGGTGGCGGCGTGGATCCGCTCGACGAGGCCGGCGCCGTCGAGGCCGAACGGCACGGGTTCGAGCAGGCCGTCGACCTCGGACGGGTCGAGGACGTCGAGGTCGACGTGCACGTAGACGGAGTCCGCTCCGGTGGCGTCGACCGCCGCGGCGAGGGCGTCCGGCGTGGCGGCGTCGACGTCGAGGTGGTGGATCCCCGCGCGGGTGACGGCGTTCACCTCGGCGTCCTCGACCCCCCGGGTGCCGGCGAGGACGACGGACCGAGCGGGCACGGACGGCAGGTCGGGGAAGAGGTCGGCGGGGCGGTCGACCAGCAGCCGGAGCGCCGCTGTCTCGGCGGCGACGGGCTGGGCACGGTTCAGCGGGCGGTACCCGCTGGAGCCCGAGATGCGCACGAAGGCGGTGCCGGGTCCGAGCGCGACGCTTCCGCCGAGTGCGCTGGCCCCGTCGCCACCGATCACGAGCACCGGCTCGCTGGCGATGGCGGTCTCCTGCGCCACGCGGTCCGCGACCTGCAGCACCGAGGTGTAGCGGGCGACGGCGGTCTCGAGGCGGTCGCCGGCGCCGACCGGGACGTCGATGACGGTGGTGGCGGCGCGGGGGAGGTCGGCTGCGATCGCGGACGCGCCGTCGCCGAGGCGCATCGCACGCGACGACGCCGAACCCTGCCACTGACCGACGACGAGGAACTGCATGTCCTCATCCTGTCAGGCGGGTCCGGCGTCGTCGCGGATGTCGCTCTCAGACTCGACTAGATCGTCGAGGAACCGCCCGACTTGAGCGCGGCGAGGCGGGCCTCGACCTCGGCGTCGCGGCCGACGTCCTCGAGGCTCTCGAACTGAGCGTCCAGGCTCGACGCCTGCAGTTCCTGCTGACCGATGACCTTCGCCTCTTCGCGACGGACCTTCTCCTCGAAGCGCGCGAGGTCGCTCGTCGGGTCGGTGACGTCGATGTTGCCGACGGCGTCGTTGACCTTCGACTGGGCTTCGGCGGTCTTGGCGCGGGCGACCAGGCTGTTGCGCTTGGCCTTGAGCTCCTCGAGCTTCTGCTCCATGCCGGCGAGGCCCTGCTTGAGCTTGTCGACCTGCTCGTTCTGCGTGGCGAGCGGCGACGCGTTGTCCTTGACCTCTTGTTCGGCGGCGATCTGCTTGCCGATGGCGATCTTGGCGAGGTTGTCGAACTTGTCTGCGTCGGCGGACTTGCCCTCGGCGCGGTACTTGTCGGCTGCGACGGACGCGTTGGCGGCCTTCTGGCCCCACTCCTGTGCCGCGCGGACGTCTTCCTCGTTGTCCTGCTCGAGCAGGCGGAGGTTGCCGATGGTCTGCGCGATGGCGCTCTTGGCGTCGGCGATGTTGTTCGTGTAGTCGCGCACGAGCTGGTCGAGCATCATCTGCGGGTCTTCCGCGTTGTCGATGAGCTGGTTGACGTTCGCCCGGACGAGTCCGGAGATGCGACCGAAGATGGACTGCTTTGCCATTGCTGTTCCCTTTCCTGGGGTGGTCTGC
>NZ_JALNUI010000035.1 GCF_026544205.1 Curtobacterium sp. GC_Cur_3 | reverse complement strand
CCCCGGTCTCAACGCCGTCATCCGGGCTGCGGTCCTCAAGGGCATCGCGATCCACGGGTACGAGTTCGTGGGCTTCCGGGACGGCTGGCGCGGTGTCGTCGAGGGCGACATCGTCCCGCTCGGCCGCAAGGACATCCAGGGCATCGCCAAGCAGGGCGGGACGATCCTCGGCACCAGCCGCACGAACCCCTTCGAGGGCCCGAACGGCGGCGTCGAGAACATCGAGCGCGTGCTCACCCGGCACGGCATCGACGCCATCATCGCGATCGGCGGCGAGGGCACCCTGGCCGCAGCGAAGCGCCTGACGGACGCGGGACTGAAGATCGTCGGCGTGCCGAAGACCGTCGACAACGACCTCGGCGCGACGGACTACACGTTCGGCTTCGACACCGCGGTGGAGATCGCGACCGAGGCCATGGACCGCCTCCGCACCACCGGCGAGTCGCACTCGCGCTGCATGGTCGCCGAGGTGATGGGCCGGCACGTCGGGTGGATCGCGCTGCAGTCGGGCATGGCCGCCGGGGCGCACGCGATCCTGATCCCCGAGCAGAAGACGTCGCTCGACCAGATCGCGTCGTGGGTCCGTTCCGCCTACGACCGCGGACGCGCGCCGCTCGTCGTCGTCGCCGAGGGCTTCGTCCCCGACCACGAGGACAACGCGCACTCGGAGCGCGGCCTCGACGCCTTCGGCCGACCGCGGCTCGGGGGGATCGGCGAGCGCCTCGCGCCGCTCATCGAGGAGATGACCGGCATCGAGACCCGGGCCACGACCCTGGGCCACATCCAGCGTGGCGGCACGCCCACCGCCTACGACCGGGTGCTCTCGACGCGGCTCGGGCTCGCCGCCGTCGACTCCGTGGTCGAGCAGCGCTGGGGCCGCATGGTCGCGCTGCGCGGGACCGAGATCGTGCACGTGTCGTTCGAGGACGCGCTCGGCGAGCTGAAGACCGTGCCGCAGTCGCGCTTCGACGAGGCCGCGATCCTGTTCGGCTGACGTCGGGTGCGCCGTCGCGTCGGCGTCCGCCGTCGGGTCGGGTGCGCCGTCGCGTCGGCGGTCGCCGTCGCGTCGGCGGTCGCCGTCGCGTCGGTGGTCGCCGTCGTACCCGGTCGGGAGGCTCGGGGTAGCGTCCGGCGCATGAGCCGCGCCGTCCTCGTCTCCCGTTCCGCCGCCCCGACCGTCACCGAGGTCGACGTCCCCGACCCCGGCGAGGGCGAGGCCCTGGTCGACGTCACGTACTCGAGCGTGAACTACAAGGACGGTCTCGCGCTCGCAGGGGACCCCGGCGTCGCGCGGATCGACCCGCTGGTGCCCGGCGTGGACGTGGTCGGCACGGTCGCCGCCGTCGGACCGGGTGTGCACGACGTCGCGATCGGCGACCGGGTCACCCTCAACGGTGCCGGTGCGGGCGAGACCCGGCACGGCGGCTGGACCTCGCAGGCGGTCGTCCCCGCGGCGTCGCTCGTGGTGCTCCCCGACGCCGTGTCCGACGACTTCGCGGCCGCCATCGGCACGGCGGGCTTCACGGCTGCGCTGAGCGTGGTGGCGCTCGCACGCTTCGTGACCCCGACCGACGGCCCGGTCGTCGTGACCGGGGCGTCCGGTGGTGTGGGCTCGGTCGCGATCCCGCTGCTCGCAGCACGTGGGTACGCGGTGACCGCCTCGACCGGACGGTTGACGAACCGGGCGTCCCTGCGGGAGCTCGGCGCGACGGACGTCATCGACCGTGCCTCGATCAGCGAGCCGGGCAAACCGATGCAGAAGGCCGTGTGGGCGGGTGCCGTGGACAGCGTCGGCGGGGCGACCCTGGCCAACCTGCTGGCGTCGACCCGGTGGGGTGGAGCGGTGACGGCGTGTGGGCTGGCGCAGGACGTGCAGCTGCCGACCACCGTGCTGCCGTTCATCCTGCGCGGGGTCTCCCTGCTCGGGATCAACTCGGTCGACGCCCCCGCTGCACTCCGTCGGCAGGCGTGGGACCTGCTCGCCGCCGAGCTCGACCCGCGGCTGCTCGCACGGGTCACCCGGACGGTCGGGCTCGAGGACGCGATCGCCCTCGGACCGGACGTCCTGGCCGGCGCCGTCCACGGTCGGGCGATCGTCGACGTTCGTCGGTGAGCCCCACGGCGGGTGTTATTGCAAGCGTTTGCCGAATGCCTCGTTAGGATGTGGGATACAAGACCGTCCGTCACGTGAGGAGTCCGGAATGCCGGTACCCAAGTCGACCGTCGAGAACTCCCCGCGCAAGCTGCTCCGCGACGTGGTGCTCGAGAAGATGCTCGCCGCGATCCAGGACGGCACGCTCCAGGCGGGTGAGCGGCTCAACGACGACGAGCTCGTCCGCTGGCTCGGCGTCAGCCGCACGCCGATCCGTGAGGCGATCGCGAAGCTCGTCGACTACGGCCTCGTCGACATGGAGGCGAACCGCTACACGCGCATCGCCACTCCGTCTGCGAAGCAGTTCGACGACGCACTCCAGGTGATGCTCGGGTTCGCCGAGCTCGGTGCCCGCTGGGGCGTCCCGAAGCTCGACGCCGCCGGCGAGAAGGCCGCGCTGGGGATCATCGAGGACCTGCGCTCGCACGCCGAGGCCGAGGACCGCGCGGTCAACCGCGACCTCACCGCCCTGCTGGTCCTGCTCGTGCGCGCGACCGACAACGCGTTGCTCGAGACCTTCACGGGCTCCCTCGTCCCACGCGTGCAGTTCCTCGCGCTGACCGCCGAGGAGTTCGTCTTCTGGGACGTCAAGCAGGCGCTCGACCCGCTGCGTGCCGCCGTCACCGCGCGCGACGGCGAAGCGGCCGCTGCCGTGATCCGCGCCCTCGCCCGCACGCTGGACGACCACCTGCAGACGCTCCGCGCCGCGCGGGCCTGACACCCGCGACGGGGGCCGGGACGGGGACCGGGTGGGTCTCCGGATGGGCGACGATGGGACGGTGAACTCCGTCCTCCTGCACACCGAGGGTGTCCGCGTGACGCGCTCGGGCCGTGACCTGCTGCACCACATCGACCTGACCGTCCGGCGCGGGGAGCACTGGGCGCTCCTCGGGCCGAACGGTGCCGGCAAGTCGACCCTGCTCGCCGTGCTCGGCGCCACCGGGCACCCCTCCGCCGGCACCGTCGAGATCCTCGGGAACCGCCTGGGCCGGGTCGACGTCCGGGCGCTCCGCGAGCGCATCGGGCACGTCGACCCGCGCCACCGCATGCTCTCGCCGCTGACCGTCCGCGAGACCGTGCTCACCGGGCTGACGGGCACGACGGACCTGATGACGCGGTGGACCCCCACGGACGACCAGGTCGAGCGCGCCGAACAGCACATCGCCGACGTCGGGCTCTCCGCGCGGAGCGATGCCCGCTGGCCGGTGCTGTCGCAGGGGGAACGGGGTCGTGCGCTCATCGCCCGGGCGCTGATGGCGGAGCCCGAGCTGCTGCTGCTCGACGAACCCGCGACCGGGCTCGACGTCGCCGCCCGCGAGCACCTGCTCGACACCGTCGACGCCCTCCGTCAGCGGCACCCCGAGCTCGGGAGCGTGATGGTCACCCACCACCTCGAGGACCTGCCGACCTCGACCTCGCACGCACTCCTGCTGCGGGACGGCGCCGCGGTGGCGCAGGGTCCAGCGGACGAGGTCATCACCTCCTCGGCGGTGTCCCACGCGTTCGACTTCCCCCTCGCCATCGTGCGCAGCGAGGGCCGCTGGCACGCGCGCCGCGCTGCGGAGCCGGGAGGAGCCTCCCGGCCGTCGCGCGAGGCGTGAGACGCCCCCGTCTCGACGCGGTGCCGGACGCCGACAGTCCGCGAAACACCGGTGTCTCCGCAAGACGCCGCGGATTCCGGCGGCGTCTCAACCAGACACCGGTGTCTTGGCGCACCCGCTTCTCGAGACGCCGGTGTCTCGGCGCCGACAGGGCCGTCACAGACGAGACGCCCCCGTCTCGATGCGCTCGCGCCCGCCCGAGTGCATCGAGACGCCGGTGTCTCGACGAGACGCCCCGCCAACGCCGAGACGCCGCAGATTTCGGCGGCGTCTCGATGCCTCGGCGGCGTCTCAACCAGACACCGGCGTCTCGGTGAACCCGCCTCCCGAGACACCGGCGTCTCGGCGCAGACAGGACCGTCCCACCCGAGACACCCCCGTCTGGATGTGGCCCGGGCCGCCCAAGTGGCGTGAAACACCGGTGTCTCGGCAACGCGCCGCGGACATCGGCGGCGTCTCTGCAAGACACCGGTGTCTTGCCAGCATGCACGGGCGCGACGCGGGCGTCCCGGCGAAACGCCCGCGCGCGCCCGCCCGCGCCCGCCCCCCGCGTCAGACCGTCGCGGCCGCCGCTGCCTTCGCCGCAGCCGGCAGCGCGTCGAGCACCCGCCCGACGGCACGCTCGTCATGGGCCGCGGTGACGAACCACGCCTCGAACACACTCGGCGGCAGGGTCACCCCGGCGTCGAGCATGGCGTGGAAGAACGGCGCGTACCGCCAGACGTCCTGCGCGCGGACGTCGTCGTAGTTGCGCGGTGCCTGCTCGGAGAACGCGAACGAGAACAGGTTGCCGGCACGCTGCACGCTGTGGGCGACACCCTCGGCGGCGAGTGCCTCGCTCGTCGCCGCCGCGATGGTCGCCGCGGTGCGGTCGAGGTGTGCGTAGACCTCCGGCGTCGCGGCCCGGAGCGTCGCGATGCCCGCGGCGACCGCGATCGGGTTCCCGGACAGGGTGCCCGCCTGGTAGACGGGGCCGAGCGGGGCGAGGAAGTCCATGACCTCGCGACGCCCGCCGAGTGCGGCGAGGGGCATGCCGCCGCCGATGACCTTGCCGAACGTGATCAGGTCGGGCTTCCACCCGGCACCGTCGGGGACGACCTTCGAGGCCTCGAGGCCCCACCAGCCGGCCGCACCGACACGGAAGCCGGTCAGCACCTCGTCGACGATGAGCAGCGCGCCCTGCGCCTGCGTGATCCGGGCCAGCTCGCGGTTGAAGCCGCGGTCGGGCGCCAGGACGCCCATGTTGGCGGCGGCGCTCTCGACGATGACGGCGGCGATGCGCTCGGAGTGGGTGTCGAACGCGGCACGGACGGCGTCGAGGTCGTTGTACGGCAGCACGAGCGTCTGCGCGGCCGTCTCGGCGGTGATGCCAGCGCTGCCCGGCATCGCGAGCGTCGCGACGCCCGAGCCGGCCTCGGCCAGCAGCGAGTCGGAGTGACCGTGGTAGTGCCCGGCGAACTTCACCAGGAGGTCACGGCCGGTGTAGCCGCGGGCGAGACGGATCGCCGTCATCGTGGCCTCGGTACCGGTGGACACCATGCGGAGCTTCTCGATGGGGCCGTCGCCGTCGACCGACACCCGCTGCTTCACGAGTTCGGCGAGCTCGGTCTCCCCCGGCGTCGACGCCCCGAAGGACAGCCCGCGCGCGGCGGCCTGCTGCACGGCCTCGACGGTGCCGGGGTGCGCGTGCCCGAGGATCGCGGGACCCCACGAGGCGACGAGGTCCACGTACTCGCGGCCCTCGGCGTCGGTGACGTACGCACCCTTCGCGGAGACGAGGAAGCGGGGGGTGCCGCCGACCGAGCCGTACGCACGGACCGGCGAGTTCACGCCGCCCGGGATGCTGTTCTTGGCCCGGCTGAAGAGCTGGCCGTTCGTGGTCGGTGCCGTGGTCATTCGGGGGCCTTCCCGGTCGAGGCGATGCCGGCGACGTCCGCGGTGCTGCCGGAGGTGCGGAGGCCCGCTTCCTCGTTGAGCTTCCGCGCGATGTCCACGGCGAAGTAGGTCAGGATCGCGTCGGCGCCGGCACGCTTGATGCCGACGAGCGACTCCATCGCGGCGGCGTCACGGTCGATCCAGCCGTTCTGGGCGGCCGCGGTGATCATCGCGTACTCGCCGGAGATCTGGTACGCCCACACCGGCACGGGCGAGGTCGCCGCGGTCTCGGCGAGGACGTCGAGGTAGCTCATCGCGGGCTTCACCATGACGATGTCCGCGCCCTCGTCGACGTCGAGTGCGACCTCGCGCAGCCCCTGTCGACCGTTGGCGGCGTCGATCTGGTACGTCCGGCGGTCCCCCACGAGCGAGGAGGACACGGCCTCGCGGAAGGGGCCGTAGAACGCCGACGCGTACTTGGCGGCGTACGCGAGCAGGGCGGTGCCGGAGTGCCCGGCGGTGTCGAGGGCGTCGCGCGCGGCGGCGATCTGGCCGTCCATCATGCCGCTCATGCAGACGAGCTCGGCGCCCGCCTCGGCCTGGGCGACCGCCATGTCGCGGTAGCGCAGCAACGTGGCGTCGTTGTCGACGGAGCCGTCGGCCGCCAGCACGCCGCAGTGCCCGTGGTCGGTGAACTCGTCGAGGCACAGGTCGGACTGCACGACGAGGGCGTCCCCCACTTCTTGCCGAGCGACGCGGATGGCGACGTTGAGGATGCCGTCCGGGTCGGTCGCGCCGGAGCCGTCCGCGTCCTTCGTGACCGGCACGCCGAACAGGTTGACCCCGCCGACGCCCTGCTCCGCTGCACCGACGAGCGCCCGCCGGAACGAGTCGAGCGAGTGCTGCTGCACGCCCGGCATGCTCGAGATGTCGACGGCGTCGGTGGCGCCCTCGCGGATGAACATCGGCAGCACGAGCTCGGCCGGGTGCAGCCGGGTCTCGGCGACGAGTCGTCGCATGGCGGGGGTGGCACGCAGTCGTCGGGGGCGGACCTGCGGGAAGCGTCCAGTCACGGGTGACCTTCCTGATGGGGGGCGGGTTGGTGCAGTGCCTCGACGACGGCGTCGAGGAGGGCTTCGGCGGACCTGGTCGGTGCGACCACGTGGACCGGCAGACCGGCAGACCGGGCGTCGGTGGCGGTGCCGGGACCGATGCAGGCCACGAGGGTCCTGGGGTCGAGCGGGGTCATCCGGCGGGCGATCTCGCGGGCGACACTGCCGCTCGTCACGAGCACCGCGTCGGGTGCCGGGTCGAGGGCGACCGGCTCGTCGCCGGTCCCCACGGTACGGTACGCCTCCACGTCGTCGACGTCGATGCCACGGGAGCGCAGGCCGTCGACGAGCGTCGGCGCAGCGATCTCCGAGCGCGGGAACAGGACCGTGCCGTCGGTCGCCGGCAGGGCAGCGACGAGCGCAGCGGCCGAGGCGTCCTGCGGCACCAGCTCGACGGACCACCCGGCAACACGGGCGGCACGGGCGGTCGGCTCACCGACCGCTGCCACCAACAGCCCGGACGGGAGGCTCGGCACCCGTCCGGCGAGCACGGTCACGGCCGTCGCACTGGTCACCACGAGCCAGGTGTACCCGGCCCCGTCGGGCCGGTCAGTGCCCGCGGACGGCGAGGAGGGCCTCCCGTCCGGGCGGGACGCGACCAGACGTCGGACCGCACGGTCGAGGGCTGCTGTGTCTGCCGGCGGCTCGGTCGCGATCAGCGGCACGACCACGGGCTCGAGCCCGCGCTCGCGGGCGGCCGCTGCCACCCGCTCACCCCACGCGCCACCGCGCGGGACGAGGACCACCGGTGGTGGGACCTGGTCCGTGGCGGGGACGGCGGAGTTCGTGGTGGGCGTCCTACTCTGCCGGAGTCGCGAGACCCGGGCCAGCGGTGTACGGGCCGTCGGTGGTGTCCTCGGCGACGGTGTCGGCCAGGTCGGCGAGCTCACCTGCGCCGTTCTCGAGCAGCTCGGTCGCGACGCGGCCACCGACCTCGAGGGCCTCGTCCAGACGGTCCTGCGGCGAGCCGTCGAGGACCGCGGCGTGGGACGCGGTGCGGTACTCGGTGCCGTCGGGCCGGTAGACCGTGGCGGAGACGAGCAGCATCTCGGTGTCGACGATGGCGGTGGCGCCGATGGGTGCCGAGCAGCCGGCCTCGAGCTTGGCGAGGACCTCGCGCTCCGCGGCCACCGTGAGGCGGGTCGGGGCGTGGTCGATCTTGCGCAGGGCGGCGAGCAGGTTGCGGTCGGTCTCGTCGGCGCGGGTCTCGATGGCCAGCGCCCCCTGGCCCGGCGCGCTCGGCCAGAAGCCGAGGTCGAGCAGCTCGGTGGCCTCGCCGAGGCGGTCGATGCGGCTGAGCCCGGCGGCGGCGAGCACCACGGCGTCGAGGTCGTCCTGCACCCGACCGAGGCGGGTGTCGATGTTGCCGCGGATGTCGACGACGTCGAGGTCCGGACGCTTCGCGCGGAGCTGCGCGGCGCGACGGGGCGACCCCGTGCCGACCTTGGCGTGCTCGGGCAGGGTGTCGATCGTCGCGGCGTTCCTGGCGACCAGGACGTCGCGGGCGTCCGCGCGCTTCGGCACGGCGGCGATGGTCAGACCCGGGTAGGGCGCGGTCGGGAGGTCCTTGAGCGAGTGCACGAGGACGTCCACCTCTCCGGCGACGAGGGCCTCGCGGAGGGCGCTGGCGAAGACACCGGTCCCGCCGAGGCTGGCGAGGGAGGCGCGGTTCGTGTCGCCCTCGCTCGTGACGGTGACGAGCTCGACCGGGCGCCCGGACACCGCCGCCAGTCGGTCGGCCACGTCCTGGGACTGGGCGACCGCCAGGCGGCTGGCGCGGGTGCCGAGGCGGATCGGCGTCGGGGTGCCCTCGGTCACGGCGCCAGACCCGCGGCAGCCGGCTTGAACCCGGCCCGCTCGTTCTCGCAGCAGCCGGGACGGCAGACGTCGTACCAGGGGCCGATGTCCGTGACGTGGGGACGATCGGAGGTCGGCACACCATTGACGCGCTCCAGGACCAGGTCGACCAGGCCCGCGACGTAGGCCGGGTCGATGCCGGGCGTCTGCGTGCGGAGCGACCAGTAGCCGAGTTCACCGGCGGTCTCGGTGGCTTCCTCGTCGAGGTCCCACATGACCTCCATGTGGTCGCTGACGAAGCCGAGCGGGACGATGAGCACGGCGCGGGTGGGACCGCCCTTGAGCTCCTCGTTCATGTAGTCGTTGATGTCGGGCTCGAGCCACGGCTGCGTCGGGGGGCCCGAGCGCGACTGGTACACGAGCTTCCACGCGGGCTTCGACGTGCCCTGCAGGTGCGCGTGCTCCGGCTGCTCGACGAGCTCGGCCCAGGCCTGGTCGAGGACGACCTGTGCCACGGCCTCGTGCTGGGCGGCGTACGCACCGCCGTCCCCGAAGCCCCGGAAGTCCGGACCCGACTTGGCGGCGTCGGTGGACGGGATCGAGTGGGTGGAGAACAGGATGCGCAGCTCGGTGGCGACGTCGAGGCCGTCGTTCTCGGCGATCGCGCGGGCGAGGCCGTCACGGACGCCGTCGACGAACGGCTGCACGAAGCCGGGGTGGTCGAAGAACTGCCGGACCTTGTCGATCTGGATGGTGTCGATCAGGCCGGTCTCGTCGAGCACGCGGGCGTAGTCCTCGCGGTACTGACGGCAGCTGGAGAACGAGGAGTAGGCGCTCGTGGCGATCGCGATGAGCTTGCCGTAGCCCTTGTCGGCGGCCTCGGTGAAGGCGTCCGCCAGGTAGGGGTCCCAGTTGCGGTTGCCCCAGAGCACGGGCATGTCGATGCCGCGGCGCTCGAGCTCGGCTTCGAGCGCTGCCTTGAGCGCACGGTTCTGCGCGTTGATCGGGCTGACGCCACCGAAGTGCCGGTAGTGGTGGGCGACCTCTTCGAGGCGCTCGTCCGGGATCCCGCGGCCACGGGTGACGTTGCGCAGGAACGGGATGACGTCGTCCTGGCCCTCGGGACCGCCGAAGCCGGCGAGCAGGATGGCGTCGTACGCCGTCGGGACCTCGACGTGCTCGGGGCCGGACGCCGCGGCGGCGGTGGCGGCGAGGACGGGGCGGCCGTTCGTGATCTGGCTGGTGTCGGTCATGACAGCACCTCCGGGAGTTCGGCGGTCGTCACGCGACGACCCGTGTAGAAGGGGACCTCTTCCCGCACGTGCATGCGGGCTTCGGTGTACCGGAGGTCGCGCATCAGGTCGACGAGGTCGACGAGGTCGGGGCTCTCGAGCGGCAGGATCCACTCGTAGTCGCCGAGCGCGAAGGACGCGATGGTGTTCGTCAGGACGCGGCGGTACTTGGCGCCCTGGATGCCGTGGTCGCGGAGCATCTTCGAGCGGTCTTCCTCCGGCAGGAGGTACCACTCGTAGGACCGGACGAACGGGTAGACCGTGATCCAGGCCTCGGGGTCCTTGCCACGGAGGAACGCGGGCGTGTGCCGCTTGTTGAACTCGGCTTCACGGTGCATGGCCATCGCGTGCCACACCGGCTCGGCGTCCTGGAAGAGCGCGGTCCGCCGGACGTCGCGCAGCACCGCCTGGATCGCCTGGGCGTCGTCGCCGTGCAGCCAGATCATGACGTCGGCGTCGGCGCGGAAGCCGGAGACGTCGTAGAAGCCACGGATCGTGACGCCGTGCGCGGCGCCGCGGGCGACGACGGCGTCGAGTTCGGCCACGCCGTCGTCACCGACGCGGGTGACCGCACCGACGGGACGGCGGAACACGGCCCAGAGGGCGTAGGCCGTCAGCAGGTTCGGGTCGATGCCCGAGTCCGGTGCGGTCTCGTGCGGCGAGGTGTCGTGCGGGGTGTTGGTGCTGTCGTGCGCGGGCACGGTGGAACTCATGAGGTCCATTGTCCTATCGGTTGCAAGGAACTTGTCGTCGCCGGTCCCCACACCGGCGAGCACCCCGTGACCGCGGGCGACCCCAGTCGGAGCTACCGCCGTCGGAGTACCAGCACGACGATACCCCCGACCACCGTCACGCCCGCTGCGACCCCGGCCAGGTACTCGGGACGCTTCTCGACGACGCCGCGCTTGACCTTCGACGCCGCGATGCCGAGCTGCTTCGGCAGGTTGAGCTTGTCCTCGATCGCGTCGAGGGTGTCGAAGAGCTGGGCGCGGGTCTTCGCGACGCGGTCGGCGATGTCGTCGTGCTGGTCGGTCACTGGGACTCCTCGGTGTGGTGCGGGGACGGTCGACACGTCAGGCGTCAGAACCGGCCGCTGACGTCCGGCTTGCGGGACGCGTGCTGGATCTCGGGCGTGGGCTTCTTGCCGAGGCCCTTGACCGCGTTGATGTCGTTCTTGACGCTGTCGATCGTGCGCTTCGGCGTGATCGGCAGGCCCTTCTTGAACCGCTTCCAGCCGACGAACCCGAGGATCGCGGCGACGACGAGCATCACGAACGCGAGCACGAGCGCGGCCAGCCACGCGGGCATGATCGTCGCGAGGCCCATGACGGCCGCCGTCAGCAGCACGCCGATGGCGTACAACACGATGACGAGCGCGGCGACGAGGAGTCCGGCGGCGAGGGCGAAGACCTTCGCCTTCCCCATCAGCTCGGCCTTCAGCAGCGCGATCTCGCCCTTGACGAGGTTCTTGACGAGCTGGGGGACGTCCCCGACGAGACCGAAGAGCGATCGCGACTTCCGGTCACGCGTGTCGGTCATGAGGTCGTGTCGTCCTTCTTCTGACCGACCTTGCGAACGACCTTCTTGGTCTGCTCACCGATGAAGTCGGCGACGTCCGGCGTCTTGTCGGCGACGAACTCCTCGACGCCGTGCACGCTCTTCTGGACGTTGTCGTTGTTCCAGATCTTGCCGCTGACGGTCTTGATCTGTTCGTAGCGCGCTCGTCCGGCTCGCGATCCCAGGACGTACCCGAGTGCTGCGCCGGCGACGAACAGGAGCCTGCCTCGCATGGTTCCTCCGAAAGTCAGTGTGCGTGGAATGCGCGCCGAGAGGGATGTCCCCCGGCGTTCCACCAACAGTAGCCCTCGGCGGGTCAGCGGTCCGCTCAGGAACCGAGGAGCGCGCGGACCGCTGCCCTGGTCGTGGTGACGATGCCGGAGAGCCCGCGCCCGCTCGACGCCTCGCCGATGCCGACGACCCCCTCGGCCAGCCCGGAGGCCTGCGTGTCCGGGCCGTGCCACCGCACCGAGGCGGCACCGAGGACGCGTCCCGCGTCCACCGGCAGGCCGAGCAGGGCGCTCGCGTCCGTCGTGGCCCGGACGCCCGTCTCGCCGACGGGGTCGACCGGGAGGCTCGTGGCCACGTCCGCCGCGTCGGCCGCCGGGGTCGCGTAGCTGAGCCGCAGGACGTGGCGCCCGCTGGCAGCGTCGGCCAGCCACGGCCACTTGACCGTCGCGTGCGTGAGGGCCTTCGCCCGGACACCGGTGGCCGCCGGGTGCACGAGCATGCCCGTGCCGCGGGGTGCAGCGTCGAGTTCCGGCTGGTCGACGACGAGCGTGACCAGCTCGATCCCCGTCCGTGTCGCCGCGGCGCTCCGCATCGGGTCGGACACCGCCGAGAGGACGTGGTCGGCCACCAGGCGCTCGGTGGTGCCGTCCGCGCCGAGGACCTCGACCGCGGCCCGGTCGACCCGGGTCACCCGGGTGTGCAGCCGGACGTCGACGTGCCAGGTCTCGAGGTCGGCGACGAGTTCGTCCACGATGCGCACGATGCCGCCGCGGATGCCCTGCACGGCGGACCCGGCGGTCGCTCGTTCCCGGAGCGCGAGGACGGCCCGGGCGAGGGAGCCCTCGCGGAGGAGCGCGTCGCGGAGCCCGGGGGCCACCCGGTCGGGGTCGAGGTCGTCGGGGTGCGTGGAGTGGACACCCGCGACGACGGGCACCACGAGGTCGTCGAGGACCTTGGCGCCCATCCGCTTCCGGACCATCGCGCCGAGCGACGTCCCACGGGCACCGACGGGCGCCGGCAGCAGCGAGTCCATCTGTGCGCGGAGCCCGCCGGCCTGCCCGACGACGGCGAGCACGTCGGCCGCCATCGGGACGCCGGGGATGCCGAGGAGCCCGGTCGCCGGCATCGGGGCGGTCCGGCCGTCGCGCGTCATCAGCCAGGCGCCGCGGGGGTCCGGGGAGACGATCTCGTTGCCGAGCCCGAGCTCGATCGCGAGCGAGGAGACGGCGTCCGTCCTGGTGGCGAACGAGTCGGCGGCCATGTCGAGGTCGATCCCCGCGACGGTGTGCCGGCGGATCATGCCGCCGAGCACGCCGGAGGCCTCGACGAGCACCACGTGCACGCCGGCCTTGGCGAGGTCCCGTGCCGCGAGCAGCCCGGCGACCCCGCCACCGACGACGATCGCCTCGGTCACGCGGAGGCCTCGGCGCCGCTCCCCAGGGCGTGCACGAGCTCGACGACGCGGGTCAGCACGGCGGGGTCGGTCTCCGGCGGGACACCGTGGCCGAGGTTCACGACGTGGGCACGGGCGGCCCCACCGCGGCGCACGACCTGTCGCACGTGGGCCTCGAGGACCTCCCACGCGGCGGAGAGCATCGCCGGGTCGATGTTGCCCTGCACGGTGACACCGGTGCCGACCCGCGCGACGGCCTGGTCGAGCGGCAGGCGCCAGTCCACCCCGACGGCGTCGACCGCGACCGTGTCGCCACCGAGGGTCGTCATGTCCCGCAGGACCTCACCGCTGCCGACGCCGAAGTGGATGCGCGGGACGCCGAGGTCAGCCACGTGCGACAGGGCCACGGCCGAGTGCGGGGCGACGTGCGTCAGGTAGTCCTCCCGCGACAGCGACCCGACCCACGAGTCGAAGAGCTGGACCGCCGAGGCGCCGGCGAGCACCTGCGCCCGGAGGAACGTCCCCGACACCGCCGCTGCCCAGGCCAGCAGGCGCGACCAGGTCACCGGGTCGGCGTGCATGAGCGTGCGGGCGCGGATGTGGTCCTTCGAGGGACCGCCCTCGACCAGGTAGGCCGCGAGGGTGAACGGAGCCCCCGCGAACCCGATGAGCGGCGTGCTGCCGAGCTCGGCCACGGTGCGCGCGACGGCCTCGGCGATGGGGGCCAGCGCGGCCGGGTCGAGGGCCTCGAGCGCGTCGACGTCCGCCACCGTGCGGATCGGCGAGCCGAGCACGGGCCCGCGACCGGGGACGATCTCGATGTCCACGCCCGCGAGCTTGATCGGCACGACGATGTCGCTGAAGAAGATACCGGCGTCCACCCCGTGCCGACGGACCGGCTGCAGCGTGATCTCAGACGCCATCGCCGGGTCGAGGCAGGCGTCGAGCATCGCGGTGCCGACGCGGAGGTCGCGGTACTCGGGCAGCGACCGGCCCGCCTGGCGCATGAACCACACCGGCAGCGTCTCCGGACGGTCACCCCGCAGGGCCCGGACCAGCGCCGATCCGGCGGTCCGTCCGTCGGCGAGCGGGTGCGTGGCTGGCAGTGCGGCTGTGGATGCGTCGGTCACCGCACGATTCTCCCACCGAGCGCGGTACCATCGAGTACGTGCTCATCTGTCTCACGGCGTCGCATCGCAACGCCAGCTTCGACCTCCTGGAGCGACTGAGCATCGGCGCCCCCGCGGCGGCCAGCAGACTGGTCACCGACTCCGACGTCCTCGACGGCGCCGTGGTCCTCGCGACCTGCAACCGCTTCGAGGCCTACCTCGACATCGCCGGCGACGACCGCGACTCCGCGGTGAGCGCCACGGTCGACGCCGTGGCCCAGGCGAGCGGGCTCGTCGGCACCGAGGTCCACGAGTCCGTCTCCGTGCTCGGCGGCAAGGACGTCGTCCAGCACCTCTTCGCCGTCTCCAGCGGCCTCGAGTCCGTCGTCATCGGCGAGACCGAGATCTCCGGGCAGGTCCGCCGCTCGCTCGAGGACGCCCGCGCCAACGGCACCACCACCTCGGACCTCGAGCGCCTGTTCCAGGAAGCCGCCCACACCTCCCGCGGCGTCAAGACCCGCACGCGCATCGGTGCCGCCGGCCGCTCGCTCGTCCGCCTCGGGCTGGAGCTCGCGTCGTCCCGCGTGACCGACTGGGCCCGCGCGAACGTGCTGCTCGTCGGCACGGGCAGCTACGCCGCCACCACGATCGCCGCCCTGCGCGACCGCGGCGCCGAGCGGATCCAGGTCTACTCGCCGTCCGGCCGCGCACCCTGGTTCGCCGCCAAGCACGACCTCGTCGCCGCGCACGACCTGCACCAGGCGATCACGTCGAGCGACGTCGTCATCACGTGCACGTCGAGCGAGGTGCCGGTCATCAGCGCGGCCGACCTCGACGACGGCGTCCGTCGCATCGTCATCGACCTCGGACTCCCCCGCAACGTCGACCCCGCGGCCGCGCAGGTGCAGGGCACGGAGCTCCTCGACCTCGAGACGATCAGCATCCACGCGCCGGTCTCCGAGCTGAACGCCGAGTCCGAGGCCCGCGCCATGGTCGAGGACGCCGTCTCCCGGTTCCGCGCGCAGTCGATGGAGCAGTCGACGACGCCGGCGCTCGTGGGGTTCCGGAAGCACGTGTTCGACATCCTCGACGCCGAGATCGAGCGCTCGACCCGGCGCGGGGACGTCACGCCGGAGTCCGCGGAGCAGACCGAACGGGCGCTGCGGCACCTGGTCGGCGTCCTGCTGCACCGGCCGTCGGTCCGCGCCAGGGAGCTCGGTCGCGCGGGGCGCGGCGACGAGTTCGTCCAGGCGCTCGACGCCCTCTACGGGGTCCGACCGGAACCCGAGGCGGAACTGGACGTCCCGGTGCCCGTCGTGCCGCTGGCGGACCGGACCGCCCCGGCACACGACGACGACGCTGCGGACGCCAGCTGAGCCTCCGAGCCGGCCCACCCGTCCTGCAGGTGAGCGCGCTCCTGCTGGTGCGCGACCGCCGCGTCCTGATGGTGCGGGCGCGTGGGCGCGACGTCCTCTACCTGCCCGGCGGCAAGGTCGAGCCCGGCGAGACGGCCGTGCAGGCCGTGGTCCGCGAAGCGCTCGAGGAGACCGGCCTGCGGTTCACCGCGGCCGACGTCGACGAGTTCGCGGTCGTGACGGAACCGGCGCACGGACAGGCACCCGGCACGGTCGTCGCGATGACGCTCTTCCTGGCCCGACCGGGAGGCCCGCTGGACACCGCCTCGCCCGTCGCCTCCGCAGAGGTCGACGAGGTCGAGTGGGTCACCGCAGCGGACGCGGACCGGTGTCCGCCGGCGGGCGTCGAGACGCTGCGCCTGCTCACGCAGGCGCAGCTCCTCGACTGACGGCCCGTACTCAGCCGTTCTCGGTGTCGTCGGTGCCCGTGCCGGTGTCGACGTAGTGGCCGACCTCGGCCGAGGCACGAGCCGTGCCCTCGTCCGCGTCGCCGGGGATCTCGGAGTCGACGTACTCGCCGTCGGTGCCCGTGCTGGTCGGCGTGGCCTCGCCCGGGATGTCGCTCTCGACGAACTCGCCGACGGGCTCCTCCGAACGCGGCGACTCCTCGCCCGGGATGTCACTGTCGACGAAGGCGCCTGCGGCCGGTTCGACGCCGTCGGCGCGGTCGGACTCGCCGCGGATCTGCTCGTGCTTGCCTGCCATGGTCGTCCTCCAGGGTGGGTGGGCGGCATCGCTGCCGTGTGCTGGCGAGTGTGCTCGTGCACCCTGAGTGTCCTCCGGACCGGGCGGCCCGTCGGGTGCTGGCCCCCGACCACGGTGATCGACCCGGACCGGGTGCGGGTGTGAGGATGGGCGCGTGAGCACGTCGTCCAACGGATTCCGTCGACTGCGGTTCTCCGACGAGGACGGCACGGACTACGACGCGATCTTCAGCTCGGAGTACCGCGGGTCGGAGTTCTTCACCGAGACGCGGGTCGCTCCCGGCACCCGGTACGAGTACACGGTGGTCGGTGACGACGACCTGTCCCTCCGGACGATGCGCGCGACGGGCGGGCGGCGCTCGGGCGTCATCGGCCCGCGTGCGGACCACGTCGTCTTCTGGCTGTCCCAGGGCACGCTCGAGATGCACTTCGCCGACCGGGTCCGCGTCGTCCGACCAGGCGCTCCGTACATCGCCTCGGCGTCCGAGGCCTACCGGTTCGAGTCCGAGGAGACGATCTACAACGGCGTGCACGTCGCCGATCGGTTCCTCCGCACGGTCGCACGCGAGCTCGGCTACCGGCAGCCGGACGGCCCGCTGCTCTTCGCGCAGCAGGACGAGGTCGTCGCCCGGCGCGAGCCCCTCCGGCGGCTGCTGCGCGAACTCACCCCGGCGCTCCTGGACGACCGCGTGCAGGGGGCGATGCGCACGGCGTTGAACCGGCGCCTGGCCGTCGTCGTCCTCGACACGTTCCCGCTGCGCGACGTCGACGACGTGCCGCTCGCGAACCGCCTGCGCGACGCCATCCGCCACATCGAGGACCACGCCCGCGAACGGCCGTCGGTCGGGGCGATCGCGGCCGCCGCGGGCCTCGGCGAACGGAGCCTGCAGGACGTTTTCGTCCGCACGCTCGGCGTCACCCCGAGCCGGTTCCTCCGTGACCACCGCCTGGACGAGGTCCGACGGCAGCTCCTGCACGGGGACACCACGGACGGGGTCATCGACGTCGCGCGCTGCTGGGGCTTCACGAACGCCGGCCGGTTCGCCGCCACGTACCGGGAGCGCTTCGGGGAGAGCCCCGGCGAGACGCGCACGGCAGCTCGTGGGCCGCAGGGCGCGACCGGCGAGCCCTCCGCACGCGTCCGGCAGGCGATGACGTTCATCACCGAGCACGCGGAGGACCCCCTCACCGTCCAGACGATCGCCGACGCGGTCGGGGTACGTCCTCGCCGCCTGCAGCAGCTGTTCCAGGACGAGTGCGGCACCACGCCGATGGCACATCTGCGTGCCGTCCGGGCCACGGCCGCCGCCCGTGCAGAACGCAACGCGCCGGACGAAATCGGCGACGAACGCTGACCGGTCCTGCCGAACGGGGGACAAGTCAGGCCGGATCGGGCTGCTGTCTGGCAGAAGTCTGGGAACCGTGATCGGCGTGTGACTTCTCTCGACCCCAGCCCGTCTCATCCGTGAACAGCAACCGCTGGGAACACCCGGCGGGCTCTCGGAAGGAGACATCATGGCGAACACCACGACCACCCCCACCCCCGGCACCCTGG
This sequence comes from Curtobacterium sp. GC_Cur_3, assembly GCF_026544205.1. Taxonomy (GTDB): domain Bacteria; phylum Actinomycetota; class Actinomycetes; order Actinomycetales; family Microbacteriaceae; genus Curtobacterium. Next base: position 10,501 of record NZ_JALNUI010000035.1, on the reverse strand, counting down.
CCGCGACGACCGCGACCGGCTCGGCCGCGCGCTCCACCGGCTCCACCACCGGCAAGACCGTCATCGACGACACCGTCGTCTCGAAGGTCGCCGGCATCGCCGCGCGCGAGGTCAACGGCGTGCACGGCCTCGGCGGCGGCGCAGCCCGTGCCATCGGCGCCCTCCGCGACGCCATCGGCCAGCGCGACCTCTCGCAGGGCGTCAAGGTCGAGGTCGGCGAGAAGCAGGTCGCCGCGGACATCACCATCGTCGCCGAGTACCCGGTGCCGCTGCAGCAGGTCGCCGAGGGCGTCCGCTCCTCGGTCGCCCGTGCCCTCGAGCAGATCGTCGGCATGGAGGTCGCCGAGGTCAACGTGACCGTCCAGGACGTCTTCATCGCGGGTGACGACGACGAGGACGACGACAAGAAGGAAGCGCGCGTCGCATGAGCACCACACTCGCAGGCGCCCTGATCGGCGCCATCCTCGCAGTCGTCGCACTGCAGTTCGGCTTCTGGGGCTTCGTCCTCGTCGTCGTGTTCGCCGCGATCGGCGCCCTCGTGGCCGCCCTCGTGTCCGGACGCATCGACCGCGGTGCCCTGACCGACGTGCTGACCGGACGCCGGAGCTCCAAGTGACCGGCGGCCCGGAGGTCCCGGGCCGCGTCGAGATCACGGCGCGCGCCCTGACCTCGTGCGCCCGCGCCGTGGCCGCCGAACACCTCGGTGCTCCGGCCCGTCGTGTCCGGGTGACCCTCGGTGACCACCAGGGGTCCCTGGCACTCGACATCACCGGCCCGATGGCCGCGGCCGACGACCTCGTCGGCCGCGCAACGACCTCGGCCACCGCGGTCCGTGACCGCGTCGGCGAGCTCACCGGCCGTCGAGTCGGCAGTGCCCACATCGAACTGACCGGGATCGTGCGCGAGCACGAGACCCGGGTCCGCTAGGAGACCATCATGAGCAGCAGTCCCAACGGCGCCAGCGGCGTCGAGCGACGCATCCGGCGCCGGAGCGTGCACCGCTCCCGTTCCACCGCCGTGTCCGTCGCGCTCGTGGTGCTCGCCCTGGTCGCCGCCTGGATCGGCACCGAGTCCGTCCTCCGCGCGGTGGGCGCAGCACCCCTGCTCGCCGACCCGCAGACGGCCGTCGACACCGCGCTCCGCCCGGACGCCGCGTTCGTCACGATCGCCGAGGTCATCGCCGGCGTGCTCGTCGTGCTGGGGATCGTCCTCGTCGTCCTGGCCCTGAAGCCCGGTCGACAGCACCGCTCCCCCGTCCCGCACGAGCGCGGCGCGGTCATCATCGACACCCGCATCATCGCGGCGACGGCAGCGAACGCCGCCGGCACCGCAGCGGGCGTCCCGGACGGCAACGCCACCGCCACCTCGCGTGGCACCAGCACCGAGGTCCGAGTGGTCCCGGTCTCCGGCATCGCCGTGGACGAGGGGATCGTCCGCGACGCCGTCAAGGACCGCCTCGTCCAGCTCGACGAGCGCCTCGGTCGTCGGGTCAAGGTCCGCATCGCAGAACAGGGGACGCTGTCATGACCAAGAGCAACCGCACTCTCAACCGCATCATCCTGTTCGTCCTCGGGCTCGTCGCCGTCCTGGTCGGTCTGACCATCGGCGCCGGCGTCCTGCCCGCGGTCCGCGACGCGGTGCGTCCGTACCTCGAGCTGCCCCGCAGCATCGACGTCCCCGCGGCGTCGCTGTGGATCGTGGCCGTGGCGTGCGCGGTCGTCATCGTGCTCGCCCTGATCTGGGTGTTCACCCGCGGCGGCGGCGGGACCTCCATCGCCGTCCGTGAACGCTCCGGAGACGACGCCGTGACGATCAACGTCGCGCTCGTCCGTGACGTCGTGGAGCACGAGCTCCGCGAGGTCCGGGACGTCGTCAACGCGAAGGTCGACGTCTTCCTGGTCCGTCGGCAGCGCGCCGCCCGGATCAAGGTGGCCGTGCGCCGCGGCGGCGACGCCGTCGCCGTGCTCGACGCCGTCGACCACGCACTCGCGGTCCTGGACCGCACCCTCGGACGGCCGGTCCCCGTGCTCGTCCACCTCACCGGCGGGACCCGTTCGGTCCTCGCCAAGCCGTCCCGCGTCGGCTGACCCCGACACACGTCGGCTGACGCCGACACGCGGACGCACCCCGAGCCTCCCGGCTCACCCACCATCACCGGGCTCGCGCCCACCTCGAGAAAGGACCCCTCATGGGACTCGACGACAAGATCAAGAACGCCGCTCAGGACATCGCCGGCAAGGCGAAGGAGGCCTTCGGCAACGCGACCAACGACGACTCCAAGGTCGCCGAGGGCAAGAAGGACCAGGCGGCCGCTGACGTCAAGCAGACCGGCGAGGACGTCAAGGACGTCTTCAAGCACTAGGACACCCACACCGACGACGACGGGGTACCCGCCACGGGTGCCCCGTCGTCGCCTGTCCGGCACCGGACGCATCCTGACCGAGGAGGAAAGACCATGCAGAACGACACCCACGCCCGCACGCACGTCATCGACGTGGAGCTGCCCGCGTCGCTCACCGAGCCGCTGCCCGACGACGCGAGCACCCTGACGATCGCCGCGAGGACCGCGGCCGTCACCGCGCTCGGCGTCGACGGGGTGCACCACCTCGGCAGCCTGGTGGAGCGAGCCGCCGACCAGGTGCGCTCCCGCCTCGGCCGGGCCGGCAGCGCCCTCGGCGTGACCGTGGACGACGCCGACACCGCGCTCGACGTCCGGGTGTCGCTCGTGGTCGAGTACCCCCAGCCCGTCACCGCCGTCGCTGCGGAAGTCCGCTCGCAGGTCGCCCGCGCCGTCGGGGAGATCGCCCAGCGCCCCGCGCACGTCGAGGTCCACGTGACCGACGTGCACGGGCCGTTCGACGACGAGCCGTCCGTGATCGACAGGGCCTCGGACGCGGTCAGGGACGCCACGGACCAGGTGCGTGCCACGGCGTCGGAGGCCGCATCGGACGTGTCCGACCAGGTCCGCGAGACCGCCGGCCGTGCCCGCACGGCCGGGACCGAGGCCCTGCAGCGCGCGTCGGAGACCGCCGCCGCTGCCGCCGACTCGGCCCAGGCGACGGCACGGCACGCTCGTGACGCCACCGCGACCACTGCCACCCGCGTGTCCGACGCCGCCGGTGCGCACACCGCCGCCGCTGCCGGCGCGACCCAGCGTGCCGCTGCCGACGTGGCCGACCGGGCCGCCGAGGCGGCGGATGCCGCGCGGGACGCCGCCGTGAGCGCCGCGGACCAGGTGCACGACGTCGTCGAGGCCGAGGCCGAGGCCGAGGCCGCCGAGGCCGAGCGCGCCGAGGAGTCCGTCAACGCCAAGGCCGAGCGCGCCAGCGACGCCGCTGACGAGGCCCGCACCGCGGCCGACGACGCCCGCACCACCGCGGACCGGACGCCGGACCCCCGCGCATGACCGCCTGGTCCGGACGCAGCGGCCGACGGTTCGGACGTGAGCGTCCGCCCCGCGCCCGCGGCGTCTGGATCGCCACGGGCGTCGGCGTACTGGTCGTCCTGCTCGTCGTCACCGCCGGCTTCCTGCCGCTCGTCGGGTTCCTCGGCGGTGTGACCGCGACGACGGTCGGCCTGGTGCCGTTCCCGTTCGTCCGCGTCACGCTCGTGACCGTCCTCGGCGGGCTGGTGGTCCTCGGCCTGCTGGTCCTCGCCGTCACCCGACGGCGCACCGTGGCCGCGTGGGTCCCCGTGGTCCTCGCGGTGCTGGTCACCCTCGCCGTGACCGTCTACCCGCTCGTCGCCGTCGCCGTCGGGTCCGCCGACCGGGCCGGCGACGTCTGGCCGATCATCACCGACCTCGTACGACGGGTCACCGGCTGACCGGCCGGCCCCACCACCGAAAGGGACACCCCATGCGCAACCGCGTCATCGTCATCGGAGCCGTCGTGCTCATCGCGTTCGTGATCGGGTCGCGGTCGAACCGCCCCGTCATCAAGCAGTCCAAGGGCGAGACCGCCCGGAGGATGTGGAACGACCCCCGCGCCCGCAAGGGACGCAAGAAGCTCGCGAAGAAGATCGCCAAGGCCGCGAAGAAGCGCGGCTGAACCAGATCTGACGACGGCCCCGACACGTGACGCGTCGGGGCCGTCGTGTCGTCAGCGGGTCGCGGTCGTGTGGACGGCTTCGAGCACCTCGGTGCCCATCGTGCGCAGGGCCTCGACCACGGCGAGCCGCTGGTCGAGGGTGTCGTCGGCGAAGGTCACCGTCACCGCGTAGCTCACCGAGGAACCCGGGCCCCGCAGGACCCCGGCCTCGGCACGGACCCCACGTCCGACACCGGTGACGGACACCGCCTGGAGGCCGTGGTCCAGTGCGCGGTGCGCCAGCGGGTCGAGACCGAAGGCCCCGGCGACGAGCGTCAGGTCGGCCGCCAGGGAGAGCCACCCGAGGACCCGGTTCGAGACCCCCTCGTCGACGACCTCGCCGAGCGCGAGACCACGCATCAGCCAGCTGAGCTCACCGGAGGCTGCGACGGCGATGTCGGGGGCGTCGTCGGGACCACGGCGGTCCCGCACCCGGTCGATGAACGCCGAGCGCTCGACCCCGAGCGCCTCGGCACGCTCGCGGACGGCGTCGATCCCGACCAGTGAGAGCAGTGCGTTCGTCGCCCAGGCGTCGGCAGTCGCCGCGACGAGGGTCGCGAGGTCGGGGACCTGCATGGTCGGCTCCTGCAGGAACTGCCACAGGCCCGGTCCGGCCGCGGTGTCCCGGGCCATCCGCTGCAGCCGGTCGCCGTGCAGCCGGCCGTCCTCGAGCCGTGCCGCGACCTCGGTCAGGAGCAGCACCCGCCCGAGGCTGCCGACGGGCTGCACGAGTCGGTCGTCCACGGCCAGCAGGGCCCGACCGGTCGACGTGTCGATGACCGACGCGCTGACCCCGGCGCCGTCGTGCGCCAGGGACCCGAGCGCGTCGACGGTCGCGACGAAGCGCTCCTCCGCCCCGCCGCGGTGCCGTCCCCGAGCACGGGAGCCCGCGCCGGAGCGACCGTCCTGGCGACGCCGCCGCGAGGACGGAGCCGCGTCGGGCTCGACCATCACCAGATGGCGACGCGCTCGGCGGGGTCGAGGTACATCGCGTCCTGCTCCGTCACGCCGAAGGTGTCGTAGAACACGTCGATGTTCTTGACCACCTGGTTGCAGCGGAACTCGGTCGGCGAGTGCGGGTCGATCGTCAGCAGCCGTGCTGCCTCCTCCGGGCGGATCGCCATCTGCCAGGCCTGCGCCCAGCTCAGGAAGAACCGCTCGGCACCGGTCAGGCCGTCGATCACGGGCGGCTCCTGGCCACCGAGGGAGATCAGGTACGCCTTCCACGCGATGGAGAGCCCGCCGAGGTCACCGATGTTCTCGCCGATCGTGAGCGCGCCGTTGACGTGCCCGTCCGGGACCTCGGTCGGGACGAGGGCGTCGTACTGGGCGATGAGGGCCTTGGTGCGCTCCTCGAAGGCCTGACGGTCGGCCTCGGTCCACCAGTTCTGCAGGCGTCCGTCGCCGTCGTACTGGGAGCCCTGGTCGTCGAAGCCGTGGCCGATCTCGTGCCCGATGACGGCACCGATCGCGCCGTAGTTGGCGGCCGCGTCGCGCGAGGCGTCGAAGAACGGGAACTGCAGGATGGCGGCCGGGAACACGATCTCGTTGAAGCCCGGGTTGTAGTACGCGTTGATCGTCTGCGGCGTCATGAACCACTCGTCGCGGTCGATCGGGGTGCCGATCTTGCCGAGCTCGCGGTCGACCTGGAACGAGGCCACGGCGCGGACGTTGCCGAGCAGGTCGTCCGGAGCGACGGGCAGCGCGGAGTAGTCGCGCCACTTCACCGGGTAGCCGATCTTCGGCGTGAACTTGTCGAGCTTCTCGAGCGCTCGGGCACGAGTCTCGTCGGTCATCCAGTCGAGCGCCGTGATGCTCTGGCGGTAGGCCTCGACCAGGTTCGCCACGAGGTCGTCCATCGTGACCTTCGAGGTCTCGTCGAAGTGCTCAGCGACGTAGATCCGGCCGACGGCCTCGCCCATCGCGCCCTCAACGAGCGAGACGCCGCGCTTCCAGCGCTCGCGCTGCTTGGGTGCTCCGGTGAGGGCGGTGCCGTAGAACGAGAAGCTCGTCGCCGAGAACGCGCTCGTCAGGTACGGCGCCGATCCCCGGATGACCTGCCAGGCGAGCCAGTCCTTCCAGACGGTGAGCGGTCGGTCGCGGAGCAGCTCGGACAGGCCGGTGAGGAACGAGGGCTCCCGGACGACGACGGTCTCGAAGGCACCGACGGGGGCGCCGATGGCCTGCCACCAGAGCTGCAGGTCGACGCCGGGTGCCAGCGCGGCGACCTCGGCCCACGGCAGCTTGTTGTAGGTCTTCTGGCTGTCGCGGGTGGCGACGTTGTCCCAGTGCGTCGCGGCGAGCGCCGTCTCGAGCGCGACCACGTGCTCGGTGCGCTCGGCTCCGGCTTCGAACCCGGCGAGCGGGAACATCGCGGCGACGAACTCGCGGTACTTCTCGCGGATGTCGGCGAAGCGCTCCTCGCGGTAGTACGACTCGTCGGGCAGACCGAGGCCGGACTGCTCGAGGAACACGACGTAGGAGTCGGGGTCGCCCGGGTCGTTGTCGACGAAGAGCTGGATGAAGCTCGGCAGGCCGAGGCGCTCGAAGCGCCCGACCATCCGCACGACGTCGGCGGTGGTCTCGATCGCGGCGATCTCGGCGAGGAGCGGCTCGATCGGCCCGGTGCCCAGGGCCTCCAGCGCGACCTCGTCGGTGAACGCCGTGTAGAGGTCGCCGACCTTGCGCTCCTCGGTGCCCACCGGAGCCAGCTGCGAGCGTTCGACGATGGTGCGGACGGCGGCCTCGGCGGCCTCGGCCAGCACCGTGAACGAGCCGTAGCGCGCCTTGTCGTCGGGGATCGGCGTCGCCGCGATCCACTTCCCGTTGACGTGCCGGTAGAGGTCGTCCTTCGGGGACACGTCAGGGTCGAGTTCGTCGGTTCGGATTCCGGTGGTGCCTGCGACGTCGGTCATGCGCTCCACGATAGTCACCGGGCCCGCGCAGGTCCCCCCGGCGAGTTCTCCACAGGACGTCCGCGGGCCGCTCGCTGCCCGGTACGGTCATCGCATGGGACTTCCGTGGAAGCTGCACGGTGACGGTGCGACCGTCTCCGCGACGACGATCGTGGCGCCGGACGAGCGCCTCACCTGGCCGCGGACGATCGGCCTGGGCGTGCAGCACGTCGTGGCGATGTTCGGCGCGACCTTCCTGGTGCCCCTGCTGACGGGCTTCCCGCCGTCCACCACGCTGCTCTTCAGCGGCATCGGCACGATCCTGTTCCTGCTCATCACCGGCAACCGCCTGCCGAGCTACCTCGGGTCCTCGTTCGCGTTCATCGCCCCGATCGGCGCCGCGACGAAGATCGGGGGCATCCCGCTCGCGCTGTCCGGCATCATCGTCGTCGGTGCCCTGCTCGCGGTCGTCGGCCTCGTCGTGCACCTGGCCGGTGCCGGGTGGATCGACCGCCTGATGCCGCCGATCGTCTCCGGGGCGATCGTCGCGCTCATCGGCTTCAACCTGGCGCCCGCCGCCCGTGACAACTTCACGAAGTCGCCCGTCATCGCGGTCATCACCCTGCTCTCGATCATCCTGGTGACCGTCCTCTTCAAGGGGCTGATCGGGCGCCTGTCCATCGTCATCGGCGTCGTGGTCGGCTACGTTGCCGCCCTGATCGGCGGGCAGGTCGACTTCTCCGCCGTCGCCGACGTCCCCTGGATCGGTCTGCCGACCTTCACGGCCCCCGCCTTCGACCCCGCGCAGCTGCCCATCTACCTGGCCTTCGTGCCGGTCGTCCTGGCCCTGGTCGCCGAGAACGTCGGGCACGTCAAGGGCGTCGGGCAGCTCACCGGTCGCGACCTCACCCCGCTGACCGGCCGGGCACTCCTCGCCGACGGCGTCTCGACGGTCCTGGCCGGCATCGGCGGTGGCTCCGCGACGACGACCTACGGCGAGAACATCGGTGTGATGGCCGCCACCCGGGTCTTCTCCACGGCCGCCTACTGGGTCGCCGCGATCGCCGCCGTCCTGCTCGGGCTGTCCCCGAAGATCGGCGCGGTCATCTCCTCGGTCCCCGCCGGCGTGCTCGGTGGGGCGACGACCGCGCTCTACGGCCTCATCGGTGTCATCGGCATCCGGATCTGGGTGGAGAACCGCGTCGACTTCGCCAAGCCGAAGAACCAGCTCACCGCGGGCATCGCGCTCATCATCGGCATCGCCGACTTCACGTTCTCGTTCGGTCAGGCCAGCTTCGGCGGCATCATCGTCGGCACCGTCGCGGCGATCGTCGTCTACCACCTGATGGACCTCATCGGTCGTGCTCGAGGCACCGACCCGGCCGAGCCGGTCTCCTCCGAGTCGGCGCATGCTGCCACCGGTGCGGTCCCCGCGGAGCCGCGCGTCGACCGACGCTGAGTCGCTGACGAACGGGAGGCCCTGGTCGCGACCGCCCCGCCGGCGCGTGGTGCGAGCGCGGCGGCACCACGGCCTCCCGTCCGGCCCGACGTGACCGCTCGCTCAGGCGAGCAGTCCGACCGTGCCGGTCACGAACTGGACGACCGCGAGCAGCACCAGCACGACCACCAGGAACACCGAGCCCCAGCGGGCGATCCACCCGCGCATCACGGCGAGCGCGCGCCTGGCGCGTGCACCGAGGGTGACGGCGAGGACGATCGGCAGGAACGCCGTCGATCCTCCGACGAGCACGAAGAGCGCACCGGCGACGACGGTCTCGGCTGCTGCCGGGTCGGCGTCGCCGAAGGCCAGGCCGGCACCGAGCGCCAGGACCAGGGCCTTCGGGCTCGACACGAACCACAGGACGCCGACGCCGAACGCACGGCGCGGGCCGATCGACTCCATCGCCGCGGACCAGCGGGAGCTGGCGGGTGACCCGTCGGGGAGCCGTCGCACCGTCCACTGCCAGACGGCGAGCGCGAGCAGCACGACGCCGGCACCCAGGGCGACGAGGGCCTCGACGGGCGCACCACCCGCACCGGTCCGCGTCGGCAGCCGTTCGCCGACGAGGACCGCGACCACGAGCGCGACGGCGATCGTCGTGATCCAGCCGGTCGCGCACGCCACCGCGGAGCCGTACCCGCGGCGGTGTCCGAGCAGGAAGACCACCGAGGCGACGGTGAGCGGACTGAGGGCCAGACCGACGGCCCCTGGCACGAGCGCGACCACGTCCACACGGGCGAGGCTAGTCGGCGGCATGATGTCCTGATGCCCTCGTCCCGCCGTGCCGTCGACCGCGACATCGTCCGGCTGGCGCTGCCCGCACTCGGTGCGTTGGTCGTCGAACCGCTGTTCCTGCTGACGGACACCGCGCTCGTCGGGCACCTCGGGGCGAGCCCGCTCGCGGCCGTCGGGCTCGCGAGCGCCGTGCTGCAGACCGTGACGGGGCTGCTCGTGTTCCTGGCGTACTCGACGACACCGGCGGTGGCCCGGGCGCTCGGCGGTGGCGACCGTCGGGGTGCGGTGCACGCGGGCATCGACGGGATGTGGCTCGCGCTGGTGCTCGGCGTCGTGCTGGCCCTGGTCGGCTGGCCACTCGCCGGACCGCTCGTGTCGGTGTTCGGCGCATCGTCCGAGGTGTCCACCGCAGCCACCGCGTACCTCCTCGTGTCGCTCATCGGGCTGCCCGGGATCCTCGTCGTGACGGCCTCGACCGGGCTGCTCCGCGGGCTGCAGGACACCAGGACGCCGCTCGTCGTCGCGTCGGTTGGGTTCGTCGCGAACGGGCTGCTCAACGCACTGCTGATCTACGGGCTCGGCTGGGGTGTCGAGGGCTCGGCGGCCGGCACGGTGCTCGTGCAGTGGGCGATGGCCGGCGTGTACGTGGTGATCGCCGTGCGGGCTGCCCGTCAGGTGGGCGCTCCCCTGCGTCCGGGGGCGTCGGGCGTGGTGCGGGCGCTGCGGTCGGGCGCGTGGTTGTTCCTCCGCACGGCGTCGCTGCGCGTGGCGATGCTCGCGACCGTCGGGGTGGCCGCGGGCCTCGGCACGGTCGGGCTCGCGACGACGCAGGTCGGCCTGACGGTGTTCAGCACCCTGGCCTTCGCGCTCGACGCGCTGGCGATCGCGGGACAGGCCCTCGTCGGGCACGCGCTCGGCGCGCGGGACGCGGACCGGGTGCGGCTCGTCACGACCCGGCTCGTCGTGCTCGGCGTCGGCGGCGGGGTGCTGCTCGGGCTCCTCACGCTCGCGGTCAGCGGGGTGCTCGGCCCCGTGTTCTCGGACTCGGCGGCGGTGCGGGGAGCGCTGCCGCTCGTGCTCGTGCTCATCGCGGCGGGGATGCCGGTCGCCGGGTACGTGTTCGTGCTCGACGGGGTGCTCATCGGCGCCGGGGACGCCCGCTACCTGGCGATCGCGGGAGCGGTGAACCTCGTCGTGTACCTGCCGCTGCTCTGGTTCGTCGGGGACGGGCTCGCGTCGCTGTGGGCGGTGTTCTCGTTCGGGTACATCGGGGTGCGCGCGGT
>NZ_JALNUI010000034.1 GCF_026544205.1 Curtobacterium sp. GC_Cur_3 | reverse complement strand
TTGCCGGGTGAGTGAAGTCGAGATCGGTGCAGGCAAGCGCGGACGTCGGGCGTACGCGTTCGACGACATCGCAGTGGTCCCCTCGCGGCGCACCCGCGACCCGCAGGACGTCAGCGTCCAGTGGTCGATCGACGCCTTCACGTTCGAAGCGCCGATCCTCGCGGCGCCGATGGACTCCGTGTCCTCGCCCGCGACGGTCATCCAGATGGGTCGTCTCGGCATCCTCGGCGTGCTCGACCTCGAGGGCCTCTGGACCCGGTACGAGGACCCCGAGCCCTACTACGCCGAGATCCGCGCGCTCACCGACGGCAACGTCACGAAGCGCATGCAGGAGATCTACGCCGAGCCGGTCAAGGCCGAGCTGATCACCGCACGCCTGGCCGAGATCCGTGCCGCCGGTGTCCCGGTCGCCGGCTCGCTCAGCCCACAGCGCACGCAGGAGTTCTCCAAGACGGTCGTCGACGCCGGTGTCGACCTGTTCGTCATCCGCGGCACCACCGTCTCCGCCGAGCACGTCTCGCAGAACACCGAGCCGCTCAACCTCAAGAAGTTCATCTACGAGCTCGACGTCCCGGTGATCGTCGGCGGCGCCTCGACCTACACGGCCGCGCTGCACCTGATGCGCACCGGTGCTGCCGGCGTCCTCGTGGGCTTCGGTGGCGGCGCGGCGTCGACCACGCGCGCGGCGCTCGGCATCCACGCCCCGATGGCGACCGCGGTGGCCGACATCGCCGGTGCCCGACGCGACTACATGGACGAGTCCGGCGGCCGCTACGTGCACGTCATCGCCGACGGCGGGCTCGACACCGCCGGCGACGTCGTCAAGGCGATCGCGATGGGCGCTGACGCCGTCATGCTCGGCACCGTGCTCGCCCGTGCCTCCGAGGCACCGGGCGGTGGCTTCCACTGGGGCGCCGAGGCCCACCACCCGGAGCTGCCCCGCGGCCGCCGGGTCGAGGTCGGCACGATCGCCCCGCTCGAGGACGTCCTCAACGGCCCCACCCCGACGTGGGACGGCCGCGCGAACATCGTCGGCGCCCTGCGTCGCTCGATGGCGACGACCGGGTACTCCGACGTCAAGGAGTTCCAGCGAGTAGAAGTGGTCGTGGCGCCCTACCACCGCTGACGGCGGCACCGGCGCCTGAGACGAGCACGCGAGCGCTCCGGAGCGGGGCAGGCGCGAGCTCCTGAGCAGAGCACGCGAGTGCGCGGAGGCGACCATGGCAACGACGGTCTCAGGCAAGAAGGCACCGACGGGTGCGTTCGGCACGGCAGGGTTCGATCCGCGGGCGAAGCTCGGGCCGGACGAACGGGCGGCGGCCATCGAGACGCTGAAGACCAAGGAGCTCGACGTCCTGGTCGTCGGCGGTGGGATCGTCGGCGGCGGGAGTGCCCTCGACGCCGTGACCCGTGGTCTCAGCGTCGGCATCGTGGAGGCGCGCGACTGGGGCTCTGGCACGTCGAGCCGGTCGTCGAAGCTCGTGCACGGCGGCATCCGGTACCTCGAGCAGCTCAACTTCGCCCTGGTGCGCGAGGCCCTCATCGAACGTGGCCTGCTGCTGCAGCGCATCGCCCCGCACCTGGTGAAGCCCGTCCGCTTCCTCTACCCGCTCAACCACCGCGTGTGGGAGCGCTTCTACATCGGGATCGGCATGGCGATGTACGACGCCTTCAGCTGGTCCGGCGGTCGCCCTCCCGGTGTCCCGCACCACCGGCACCTCACCCGCACGCAGGTGCTGAAGTCGATGCCGTCGCTGAAGAAGGACGCGTTCGTCGGCGGCATGACCTACTACGACGCGCAGGTCGACGACGCCCGCTACGTCTCCTCGCTCGTGCGGACCGCCGCGGCCTACGGTGCCCACGCCGCCGCTCGGATCCGCATCGAGGGCTTCATCAAGGTCGGTGAGCGCGTCGTCGGTGCCCACGCGCACGACATCCAGACGGGCGAGCGGTTCGACATCCGGGCCAAGCAGGTCGTCAACGCGACGGGCGTCTGGACCGACGACACCCAGGCGATGGTCGGAACCCGCGGGCAGTTCAAGGTCCGGGCGTCCAAGGGCGTGCACCTCGTCATCCCGCGCGACCGCTTCCAGTCGAACATGGGCATGATCCTCCGCACGGAGAAGAGCGTGTTGTTCGTGATCCCGTGGGGCCGGCACTGGCTCGTCGGCACGACGGACACCGACTGGTACCTCGACAAGGCGCACCCCGCGGCGACCGCGGCGGACATCGACTACATCCTCGAGCACGTCAACACGGTCCTCCGGGTGCCGCTGACGCGCGAGGACGTCGAGGGCGTCTACGCCGGCCTCCGCCCGCTGCTGGCCGGTGAGTCCGACCAGACCTCGAAGCTCAGCCGCGAGCACGTCGTCACCCACACCGCGCCCGGCCTCGTCGTCGTCGCCGGTGGCAAGTGGACGACCTACCGCGTGATGGGCAAGGACGCCATCGACGAGGCCGTCGCCGCGATGGACGGCACGATCCCGGCGTCCACCACGCAGGACATCCCGCTGCTCGGCGCCGAGGGCTACCCGGCCGCGTGGAACAAGCGCGGTCGCACCGCCCGGTCGTTCGGCCTGCACAAGGTCCGCATCGAGCACCTGCTCAATCGCTACGGCACGCTGACCACCGAGGTGCTGCAGCTCGTGAAGGAGGACCCGGCGCTCGCCGAGGCCCTCCCGGGAGCGGACGACTACATCGGCGCCGAGGTCGTCTACGCGGCCTCGCACGAGGGCGCCCTGCACCTCGAGGACGTCCTCGCCCGCCGTACGCGGATCTCGATCGAGGCCTGGGACCGCGGCGAGTCGGCTGCTCCCGTCGCCGCGCGGCTCATGGCCGGCGTGCTCGGCTGGGACCAGGAGCAGACCGAGGCTGAGGTGGCGAACTACCGCAAACGCGTCGCCGCCGAGCGCGAGTCGCAGCTCCAGCCCGACGACGAGTCCGCGGACCGCGTCCGCCTCGAGGCCCCGGACATCGCGTTCGGCTTCGATGAGGACGACGTCGTGCCCGGGGGTGGCCGGAGCGACGGCGCCGAGGGCGCCAAGGCCTCCGACGAGCAGGTCATCGGCGAGAAGACGAGCGAACCGAGCTGACCGGCTGAGCGCCCACCGGACGGGAGGCCCGTGACCAGCTGGTCACGGGCCTCCCGTCCTGTCTTGGCAGCCTGGAGGCGCGCCTCGCGTGGGTCAGGCGACCAGCGTCGTCGACGTGGCTCGGAGGGCACGGCGGCGCTCGCCGAACACGAGCACCACCGGGATCGCGACCAGCGCCACCGCACTGGCGACGAAGAGGACACCGGCCCAGATGGTGTGGGCTCCGCCACCGACCCCGTAGCCGTCGGCGACGTCCGTGCCGAGCTGGAAGCCGGCGACGAAGAACGGAACCGCGCCAGCGGCGATGAGTCCGAGCATCCAGGCGATGACGAAGTGCGGTTCCACGCGCTTGTGCAGGGTCAGCGTCGCGACCACGACCGCCAGGGCGACGCCGATCGACGCGGTGACGAGGACGGCGACGACGTCACCGCGGACGTCGAACCCCTGCCGTTCGAGGTGTGCGTGGATCGCGCCGAGCGAGGTGCCGGGCACCGCCGCGAGCGGATCCAGCACGAGTGCTGCAGCGCCAGCAGTGCCGCATACACCGTGACGACCAGCACCCCGACGACGGCCACGACGATCCGAGTTCTCCCCATCGACCGAACAGTAGACGGCATCCACAGAAGAGCAGTCGGCGGAATGCCCGGGGCCGTCTGGTGGTTAGCATGGGAGTCCTGGGAAAGGGAGCCATCATGGTCGACGTTCATCGCGTCAAACTCCCCGGAGTCGGCGTACTGCACAGCTTCTACACCGACGACGGTGGCAAGTGCGGGGTCATCACGCACCGGTCGGGTCACTCCGACCTCATCTCGTTCGCCGACGTCTCGGACGGCGCCGACAAGTCGGAGAAGGTCTCGCTGCGCCTCAGCGACGACGAGGCCCACACGCTCGCCGAGCTCCTCGGCGGCACCCGGATCACCGAGGGCCTCGACAAGCTCGACCAGATCCCCGGCCTGTCCATCGACTGGTTCTCCGTCGACTACGAGGACGCCATCGCCGGCAAGCCGCTCGGTGACCTGCACGACTCGGGCTTCATCGGCCTGACCGTCGTCGCGGTCGTCCGTGGCGACAGCGCCAACCCCGCCCCCTCGGCCGACTTCGTCGTCTTCCCCGGTGACACCATCGTCGTTGCCGGTTCCCCCGAGAAGGTGACGAAGGCCTTCGCCTTCTACCGCAGCGGTGAGCTCGCGGCGGCTGCTGCTGCCGAGGCGCCGCCCGGAAGGTAACCGGCATGCACCTCGGTGGTGAGCTGCTCACCATCGGTGCCCTGTTCCTCATCGCCTACGTCCTCGGACGCCTGGGCAAGCTGATCGGCCTGCCGGCCATCCCGATCTACATGGTGGTCGGGCTCATCGCGAGCCCGCACACGCCGTGGATCGGGCTGAGCGTCGAGTCGCACACGATCGAGCTGATCGCCACCTTCGGGCTGATCCTGCTGCTGTTCAACCTCGGGCTCGAGTTCGATCAAGAGGAGTTCTACGGCAACGCCGGCAAGCTCCTGGTCTCCGGCGGCACGTACGTCGCGATCAACATGGCCGTGGGCTTCGCGTTCGGGTTCTCCCTCGGCTGGGGCACCCGTGAAGCCCTGGTGATCGCGGGCATGACGGCGACCTCGTCGAGTGCGATCGTCACGAAGCTCCTCATCGAGCTGCGGCGGCTCGCCAACGACGAGACCCCGATGATCCTCGGCGTCACCGTGATCGAGGACGTCTTCATCGCGATCTACCTCGCGATCGTGTCCGTCGTGCTCTCCGGTGACACGAACATCTGGGGCGTGATCGGCAAGCTCGCGCTCGCGTTCGGCTTCCTCATCGTGATGTTCAGCCTGGCGCGGTGGGGCGGCAAGCAGGTCTCGAAGCTCTTCGCCACCCGCGACGACGAGCTCTTCACCGTGCTGTTCTTCGGCCTCGCCGTGATGTTCGGCGGCATCGGCGACCTGCTCGGCGTGACCGACGCCATCGGGGCGTTCGTCATCGGTCTGCTCTGCGGTGCGACGCGCTACCGCGACCGCATCGAACAGCTCGCACTCCCGATGCGCGACGTCTTCGCGGCGTTCTTCTTCGTCAACTTCGGCCTCGGGCTCGACATCGCGACCTTCGGCGAGGTGGTCTGGCCGGTGCTCGCCGCGATCGGCATGACCGTCGTGCTGAACGCCGTCGCAGGTCAGCTCGTCGCCAGGATGAACGGCTTCAACGTCCAGCAGGGCATCAACACGGCCGTCATCCTGGTGAACCGTGGCGAGTTCGCGCTGATCCTCGCGACGCTCTCGGCTGCCGCCGGCCTGGAGGACCGGATCACCGCGTTCGCGGGCCTGTACGTCCTCATCATGGCCGTCCTGGGCCCCGTGCTCGCCATCAACTCCGACCGCATCGGCCGCCTCGTGATCCGTCCGGCACGGGTCCGCAAGCTGCGGGGGCGCGAGCGCGCCGCCGCCGAGGCCGCCGCCGCACGCAAGGCCGAGCGCGACCGTCGCTTCGCCGAGGAGATCGCACTCGTGGAGGCGGCTGGCAGGGACGAGCGGGAGAATGGGCAGCCTGCGGCGACGCCCGAGCCCGAGACCGTGAGCACGGGGACGTCGTCGATCGAGACCCCCGCCGAGCGCTCCGAACGCCCGGCCCGTCCGCGTGATCCGGAGTACTGATACAGATGTGGGCAGTCGCCCGACGACCGAGGTGGATCGCGCTGCTGGTGCTCGCGCTGGTCCTCGCTGCGGTGTTCGCCTTCCTCGGCAAGTGGCAGCTCGAGCGGAGCATCGAGAACGGCAAGCCGCTGCCGGCCACGACGGAGACGCGCAAGGTGCTCTCCGACGTCTCGAAGCCCGAGCGCGGTGTGGGCGACAGCCTCGCCGGCCAGCGGGTGACCGTCACCGGCCGCTTCGTCGCCGGTGACACGACCGTGCTGACCGGCCGCAGCGGGGGTGGTCGCTACCAGACCGTCGGACACATGGTCGACACGACCACGGGGGCGAGCCTCCCGGTCGTCATCGGGTGGTCCGACCAGCGGTCGGCCGCCGTCGCCGGTGGTGACCGCATGGCAGACGGCGCGACCGTCACCGTGCAGGGCCGCTACTACCCCTCCGAGTCCCCGGACCAGGACGCCTTCCAGCGCGACGAGTACTCCGCGGTCGCCCCCGCCCGGTTCGTGAACACGTGGAAGGCGTTCGACGACCGGATGTACGGCGGGTACGTCGTCGCCGACGGCACCACCGCGTCCGCAGCCGACCTCGGCACCGTCGCCGACCGGGCTCCCACACGAGAGGTCCAGTTCGACTGGCTCAACCTCTTCTACGCGGTCGAGTGGGTCGTCTTCGCCGGCTTCGCCGTGTTCCTGTGGTGGCGCTTCGTGAAGGACACCTGGGAACGCGAGGAGGACGAGCGCCAGCAGGCGGACCTCGCCCCCACCGGCCTGACCACCGAGCGACGATAGGCTTCCACCATGGCTCTGACCGTCCGTACCCGCGACATCCCCAAGATCCCGGGGGCCGTCCGGTTCTACCGCGTCTCCGCGTACGTCACGGGTGTGCTCCTGCTCGCCCTGGTCGTCGAGGTGGTCATCAAGTACACGCCGATCCAGCGCGAGATGCAGCTCGGCGGTGGGGCGTTCTTCGTGCCGAACGGCACCGCGGGGGAAGCCCCGGGCACCTTCAACCTGTCGATCGCGATCCTCATCGCACACGGCTGGCTGTATGTCGTGTACCTGTTCGCCGACTTCCGCCTGTGGAGCATCATGCGCTGGCGGCCGTCGCGCTTCCTGCTCATCGCGCTCGGCGGCGTCATCCCGTTCATGTCCTTCGTGGTCGAGCACCGCATGCAGCAGGCCGCCATGACCACCTACCACGAGCTGACCGCTGCCCAGCAGCGTGAGAAAGAGAGCGCTCGGTGAGCGAGACCGACCAGCGTCCCGTCCTCGTCGTCGACTTCGGTGCGCAGTACGCGCAGCTGATCGCACGACGCGTCCGCGAGGCCAACGTCTACAGCGAGATCGTCCCCCACTCGATGTCGGCAGAGGACATCCGCGCGAAGGACCCCGCAGCCATCGTGCTGTCCGGCGGTCCGTCGTCCGTGTACGAGGACGGCGCCCCTGCCCTCGACGCCGCCATCCTCGAGCTCGGCGTCCCCGTGCTCGGCATCTGCTACGGCTTCCAGGCCATGGCGAGCGCCCTGGGTGGCACGGTCGCGAACACCGGGCTCCGCGAGTACGGCGCGACCGCGGTCGACGTGACCGGCACCGACTCCGTGCTGCTCGGCGGACAGCCGGCGGCGCAGACCACCTGGATGTCGCACGGCGACTCGGTGTCCGAGGCCCCCGAGGGGTTCGAGGTCCTCGCGTCCAGCTCCTCCACCCCGGTGGCGGCCTTCGCGTCGGACGAGCGGAAGCTCTACGGCGTGCAGTGGCACCCCGAGGTCAAGCACTCCGCGTTCGGGCAGGCCGTGCTGGAGAACTTCCTGCACCGCGCCGCCGGGCTGCCGGGTGACTGGAACTCCGCGAACGTGATCGAGGAGCAGGTCGAGCGCATCCGTGCGCAGGTCGGGTCGGCGCGGGTCATCGCGGGGCTCTCGGGCGGGGTCGACTCCGCCGTGGCCGCAGCACTCGTGCACAAGGCCGTCGGTGACCAGCTCACGTGCGTGTTCGTCGACCACGGGCTGCTGCGCGCCGACGAGCGCAAGCAGGTGGAAGAGGACTACGTCGCCTCCACCGGTGTCCGGCTCGTCACGGTCGACGCCGAGCAGCAGTTCCTCGACGCCCTGGCCGGTGTCAGCGACCCCGAGCAGAAGCGCAAGATCATCGGGCGCGAGTTCATCCGGACGTTCGAGGCGGCAGCCGAGGCCCTGGTGCTCGAGGCCAAGGCTGAGTCCTCCGACGGCGGTTCCGGCGAGGTCGAGTTCCTCGTGCAGGGGACGCTCTACCCCGACGTGGTCGAGTCCGGCGGCGGCGCCGGCACTGCGAACATCAAGTCGCACCACAACGTCGGCGGTCTGCCCGAGGACATGACGTTCAAGCTCGTCGAGCCGCTGCGCACCCTGTTCAAGGACGAGGTCCGTGCGGTCGGCCGCGAGCTCGGACTGCCCGAGGTCATCGTCGGTCGCCAGCCGTTCCCCGGACCCGGGCTCGGCATCCGCATCGTCGGTGAGGTCACCGCCGAGCGCCTGGAGATCCTGCGTGCGGCCGACGCGATCGCCCGTGCCGAGCTCAGCGCCGCCGGCCTGGACGACGAGATCTGGCAGTGCCCGGTCGTGCTGCTCGCCGACGTCCGCTCCGTGGGTGTGCAGGGTGATGGTCGTACCTACGGGCACCCGATCGTGCTCCGCCCCGTGTCGTCCGAGGACGCCATGACGGCCGACTGGACCCGCCTGCCGTACGACGTGCTCGCGAAGATCTCCAACCGCATCACGAACGAGGTGCGCGACGTGAACCGCGTCGTGCTCGACGTCACGTCGAAGCCGCCGGGGACGATCGAGTGGGAGTGAGTCTCCCGTCCTGAAGGGGTCCGGCGCGCAAGGCGTCGGGCCCCTTCGTCGTTCGGGGCGCCTCCCGCGTCCCGGTCTCCCGCGCACCGGTGTCTCTCGGTGAGATCGCACTTCGTGTCGCCTCCGCCTGCGTTGAGCCGACACGAAGTGCGATCTCACCGGGGGGTGGGGTGGGGTGGGGTGGGCGCGTGCGCGGGTGCGGGGCGCGTGAACGACGAAGGGCCCCGGCGTGTGCCGGGGCCCTTCGTGTCTGCGTGCTAGTTGCGGGAGCTGCTCGCGATGATGGCGAGGATGCGCAGGATCTCGAGGTAGAGCCAGACGAGCGTCACGATGAGCCCGAACGCGGCGGTCCACCCGTAGGCGCGGGGGGCGCCGCGCTCGACACCGGTCTTGATCTGGTCGAAGTCGAGGATCAGCGAGTACGCGGCCATGACGACGACGAAGATGCCGATCAGGACGCCGAGCGGGATGCCGAAGAGGGTCACGCCGAGGAGCCCGAACGCGCTGTTGGTCACACCAGTGAGCGAGAGCACGATGTTCACGAGCGAGAACGCCATGTACCCGACCATCGCGACGAGGAAGAACTTCGTCGCCTTGGGGGTGGCGCGGACCTTGCCGGAGCGGAACAGCAGCAGGGTGACGAAGAACACGCCGAGCGTGCCGAAGATGGCCTGCGTGACGATGCCCTCGAACGCCGAGTTGTAGTACCCGGAGATGCCGCCGACGAACAGGCCCTCGAAGAACGCGTACGCGAGCACCAGCCCGGCGGACGGCTTCTTCCTGAAGGTGTTGACCAGTGCCAGGACGAACCCGATGATCGCGCCGGCGATCCAGACGATCGGGGGGAGGTTCCACCCGGCCACGGCACCGACGACGAGCACGCCGAACGCCATGAGCGTCTTGACGATGGTGTCCTCGTACGACATGCGGTCCGTGTCGACGGTGTTCGCCGCCGGACGGTCGTACATGTACTGCAGCTGCTCGGGCGTCATGCCGGCGGACTGCTGCGGCGTCGCGCCCCAGCGGTTCTGCTGCTGCGAGCCGGCGCTCCAAGCGTTCCGGCCCGCGTCGTTGAAGGCGGGGGACTGATCGAAACCGGGCTTGAAAGCCATGGTGTCCTCGTGATTCCTCTGGTCGGATCGTGAGCGGGAACGGCGGATGCGTTCCTTCGCGTCCTCTCAGCCTAGGTGTGCGGCGCGGCGAAAGGCTGAGGATTCGCGGCAAGCGGACGGCGGAGGTGCTGCCGTCGTCAGCACTCTACGGGCGCGTGCTGCGGGACCCCCTCGCGATCGACGGGAGTTCGCCGAGAGCACGGGTGCGAGTGCCGACGCAGCAGGGGTGGACACGAGTAAACCCGAGCGCGACGATGGGACCTGCAACGACGCACACCCGCCAGCAAGGAGCCAGCATGACGTTCACCCTCGGCATGGTCGGAGCCGGCCAGTTCTCCAGCCACTTCGCCACCCTCTTCGAGAAGCACCCGGGCATCTCCGCCGTCTACGCCACCGACGTCCTCCCCGAGCGTGCGGACCAGCTCGCCGAGGAACTCCACCTCGCCGGCACGTTCCCGTCGTTCGAGGACATGCTCGCCAGCCCCGACGTCGACGCCGTGGCGATCTTCACGCAGCGCTGGACGCACGGTCCGCTCGTGCTGCAGGCCCTCCGTGCCGGCAAGCACGTGTACTCGGCGGTCCCCATGGCCACCGCGCTGACGGAGATCGAGTCGATCATCGCTGCGGTCGAGGAGACGGGCCTCACCTACATGATGGGCGAGACCAGCCAGTACAACCCGGCGACGGTCTTCGCCCGCCAGAAGGCCGAGCAGGGCGCCTTCGGCCGGGTCTTCTACGCCGAGGGCGACTATGTCCACGACATGGACCTCGGCTTCTACGACGCGTACAAGTACAGCGGCGGTGACGAGTGGAAGGCCACGGCCAGCTACCCGCCCATGTGGTACCCGACGCACGCGATCGGCGGCGTCCTCGGAGCAGTCCCGCGCCATGCCACGAGCGTCAGCTGCATCGGTGTCCACGACGACCGCGGCGACGGGGTCTTCGACACCGAGGTCAGCATGTTCGACAACGACTTCTCGAACATGACCGCCCTGTTCGAGCTCGACGGCGGCGGGTCCATGCGCATCAACGAGTTCCGTCGCGTGGGCTTCCCCTCGTACATCCGCGAGAGCCGCTTCCGCTGGTTCGGCACCGACGGCAGCTTCGAGCAGCTCGTGACGAACTCCGTCTGGCAGGACCGCGAGGGCGTGACCGACGTCTCCGACCAACTCGAGAACCGACCGACGATGGAGGACGACGACCCCCGCCTGGCCGACGTGTCCCCGGCGCTCCGCAGCTCGTTCGTCTCCGGGCACGCGCCCGTGCACGACGCCCTCACGGACCGCCTGCCCGCCGAGTTCGACTTCGCGCCGAACGGGCACGAGGGCTCGCACCAGCTCCTCGTCGACGACTTCGTCCGCGCCGTGAACGACGGCGTGCTGCCGCCGGTCAACGCCTGGCAGGCCTCGCGGTACACGCTGCCCGGCCTCGTCGCGCTCGAGTCCGCCCGTCGCGACGGCGAGCGGCTCCCCATCCCCGACCAGGGTGACGCGCCCGTGGCCGTCGGGGAAGCCCTCCCGGTGGCGCACCGGGTGTCATGATCAGGGCGTGAGCGAAGCACCGGAGCGGCCGACCCGCAAGCCGACCCGGCGCGACGTCGCCCGGCTCGCCGGGGTCTCGGACGCGGTGGTGAGCTACGCCCTCAACGGTGGAGCACCCGTCGCCCCGGACACCCGGCGCCGGGTGCTCGCCGCGGTGGCCGAGCTCGGCTACCGGCCGAACCAGGCGGCGCGGGCACTCCGCTCCGGGTCGGCCCGCACCCTGGTGCTCGCGGTCCCCGACCGCGACGACCCCGTGTTCGCGAACCCGTTCTTCGCCGAGTACGCCGCAGCCATCGAGTCGGCGGCACGTGAGCGCGGCTACGCCCTGTACTCCACGGCGACGAGCTTCGAGCCGGATGGCCTCCGTGCGCGATTCGAGGAGTTCGCCGCCCGCATGGTCGACGGCGTGCTCGTGCTGTCGAGCGGGGCCGCCGACCGATCCGCGATCGACCCGGTCGGGTTGCCATGGGTCGACCTCAACGCCCCGGCGGCGCGGGACGGCGTCGCGAGCGTCGGCACCGACCTCCGCGCCGGAGCCGAACGCGCGACCGAGCACCTGCTCGACCACGGGCGGACGCGGGTGGCCTTCGTCGGCCAGCTCGACGACCGCGAACCCCGCCACAGCGGATGGCGAGCGGCGTGCGCGAGCCGGGGCGTGCCTCCCGGCCGGGTCTACGACGGCGGGTACACGCGTGACGGCGGCTACGTGTCCGGACTGCGGATCGCCGACGAGGACGACCGACCCGAAGCGGTGTTCGCCGCGTCCGACCGGACCGCCGTCGGTGTGCTCCGCGCCTTCCACGAGCGCGGGGTGCGCGTGCCCGAAGACATCGCCCTGGTGGCCTTCGACGGTTCGTGGGAAGCCGAGTACACGTGGCCGCCCCTGACGACGGTCCGGCAGCCGATCGAGGCGATGGCGGACGCGGCCGTCGCCCGGGTGCTCGACCCCGGCGGAGCGCGCGCGCACGCCGAGTTCGACGCGGACCTGGTGCTGCGGGCCTCCTGCGGCCCGCACGACGTCCACGGAGCGGCAACCCCCGGCCAGTAGGGTCGGCCGCATGACCCTGACCCCGACGGTGATCGCCCACCGAGGTGCCTCCGGGTACCGGCCCGAGCACTCGCGGAGCGCGTACGAACTCGCGATCGAGCTCGGAGCCGACGCCATCGAGCCGGACCTCGTGCCCACGAAGGACGGCGTCCTGGTGCTCCGGCACGAGAACGAGATCTCGGGCACGACCGACGTCGCTGCGCACGCCGAGTTCGCCGACCGCCGGACCACCAGGACGGTCGAGGGCCAGCGACTGACCGGCTGGTTCACCGAGGACTTCACCTGGGACGAGCTCCGCACCCTCCGCACCCGGGAGCGGCTGCCGGAGCTCCGGCCGGGGTCGGCGGCGCACGACGGGGAGGACCCCATCCTCCGACTGGAGGACCTGCTCACCCTCTTGGACGACGCCCCTCGTCCGGTCGGGCTGGTCGCCGAGGTCAAGCACGCCACGTACTTCGACCAGGTCGGGCTGCCCATGGCGGCGCTCGTCGACGACGCGCTCGCCGCGGCCGGGTGGCGCGGCGACGACCGGCTCACCGTCGAGAGCTTCGAGAAGACCGTCCTCCGCGTCCTCGGCTCGCGGGGCGTGGGTGGTCGGCTCGTCTACCTCCAGGAGGCCCGTGGCAGCGCCGCGGACGAGGTCGCCGCCCACGGGTCGGCAGCACCGACCTTCGCGGACGAGCGCACGGACGCCGCGCTCCGCGCGCTGGCCGAGCAGTTCAGCGGGATCAGCGTCGACCTGCGGACGCTGATGGCCGGGGTGGACGCGGTGGCGCTCGACGACCCACGGCCCGTCCGGTCGGACGTCGTCGAGCGGGCGCACGCCGCCGGGCTCCAGGTGTTCACGTGGACCCTGCGGCCGGAGAACCGGTTCCTGCCGGCGCCGCTGCGCCGGGGCGGGGAGGTCGCCGGGTTCGGGGACTGGGAGCGCTGGTACACGTCGGTCATCCGCACCGGGGTCGACGGGGTGTTCGCGGACCACGCGGACCTCGCCGTCCGGGCGCGGGCGGCTGTCGGGGGCCGCGCCTAGACTGTCCCGGACATGACGATCGTGCTCGACCCATTCGACTCGACGCCCGAGCCGGGCGCCGGGGCCCGCTCCTACGAGGACCCGTTCACCGCCGGTCTGAACCCCCAGCAGAAGGAAGCCGTCGAGTACCGCGGCGAATCGCTGCTCATCGTCGCCGGTGCCGGTTCCGGCAAGACGAGCGTGCTCACGCGGCGCATCGCGCTGCTGCTGGCGAACCGCGAGGCCTGGCCGTCGCAGATCCTCGCGATCACCTTCACGAACAAGGCCGCCGCCGAGATGCGCGAGCGTGTGCGTGCCCTGGTCGGGCAGGCGTCGGAGGGCATGTGGATCTCCACGTTCCACTCCGCCTGCGTCCGGATCCTGCGGCGTGAAGCCGAGCGCTTCGGGTTCCCGCAGTCGTTCACGATCTACGACTCCGCCGACTCACGGGCCCTGCTCAAGCGGATCATCAAGGACCTCGAAGCGGACACCCTCGGGCTGACCGTGGGGGCAGCGGCGTCGAAGATCTCGAAGCTCAAGAACGAGCTGCAGGACGTCGACTCGTACGCGCGCAACATCAACGCGAACGACCCGCAGGAAGTCATGTTCACGGAGGTCTTCCGTCGGTACACGAACGACCTCCGGCGCGCCAACGCCTTCGACTTCGACGACCTCATCGGGCAGACGGTGTTCCTGTTCCGGGCCTTCCCCGAGGTCGCCGCGCTCTACCAGCGCCGGTTCCGCTTCATCCTGGTCGACGAGTACCAGGACACCAACCACGCGCAGTACTCCCTGATCCGCGAGCTCACCCGGCCGGTCCCGGTGGAGCAGGTCGACCGGCTCGAGGACGAGGGCCAGCACGTCGCCAGGATGCGCGAGACCGACGGCTCGATCGCCGGGGCGTCCCTGACCGTCGTCGGTGACTCGGACCAGTCGATCTACGCGTTCCGCGGGGCCGACATCCGCAACATCGTCGAGTTCGAGCGGGACTTCCCGAACTCGAAGGTCATCCTGCTCGAGCAGAACTACCGCTCGACGCAGAACATCCTCGACGCCGCCAACGCCGTGATCGCGAACAACTTCGACCGCCAGGTGAAGAACCTGTTCACCGAGGTCGGCGCCGGCGACAAGATCGTCGGGTTCACGGGCTACACCGGGCACGACGAGGCCCAGTTCGTCGCCGACGAGATCCAGCGGCTGCACGACGACGGCACGGACTACCGCGACATGGCGGTGTTCTACCGGACGAACTCGCAGACCCGTGCGCTGGAGGAGATCTTCATCCGTGCGGCGATCCCGTACCGGGTGCTGGGCGGCACGAAGTTCTACGAGCGTGCGGAGATCAAGGACGCCATGGCGTACCTGATCACCGTCGCCAACCCCGCCGACCCGCTCGCCCTGCGTCGCGTGCTGAACGTGCCGAAGCGTGGGATCGGATCGGTCACCGAGACCACGCTGCAGCGCTACGCCGACGACCACGACGTCTCGATGCGCGAATCGCTCCGGCACGCCGACGAACTCGGCTTCGGGCCGAAGGTGCGGAACGCGATCACGGCGTTCGCGGCGCTCCTCGACGAGGTCTCCGCGAAGGCCACGGAGCAGCCCGTCGTCGACACCCTGACCCAGCTCATGGACGGCTCCGGGCTCCTCGAGCAGCTCCGGAAGTCGCCGGACGCGCAGGACTCCGCCCGTGCCGACAACATCGACGAGCTCGTCGCCGTGACGCGGGAGTTCCAGAAGAACAACCCGGACGGCACGCTGAGCGACTTCCTGACCGAGGTCTCCCTGGTCGCGGCGGCGGACGAGCTCGACGACTCCTCCGGGACGGTGTCCCTCATGACGCTGCACACCGCGAAGGGCCTGGAGTACGACGCCGTCTTCCTGACCGGCATCGAAGAGGACCTGCTGCCGCACCGGATGTCCGCGAACGAGCCCGGAGGACCGGCCGAGGAACGCCGGCTGTTCTACGTCGGGATCACCCGCGCGAAGAAGTCGCTGTTCCTCTCGCTCGCGATGACCCGCGCGCAGTTCGGCGACGTCAACGTGGCGATGCCCTCCCGCTTCCTGCAGGAGATCCCCGAGGGGCTCATCGAGTGGAAGCAGTCACCCGGCATGGCGAACAGCCGCGGCGGCACGCAGCCGCGTGCGCTGAACGCCAAGCGTGACGGTGGCTTCAGCGGCGGTGGCAGTGGCGCCGGCGGTGGGTACCGCGGCGGCGGCGGCTGGGGCAGCGGGTCCTACGACCGCGCGGCCGCAGCGGCGAAGACCCGCCCGAAGACCGAGTGGGCGAACCGGGTGTCCGGGCAGGTCCGCGACAACGGCGACATGGAGCTGGCGGCGGGCGACCGCATCAAGCACGTCGACTTCGGCGAGGGCACCGTCGGAGCGGTGACCGGCCAGGGCGCCAAGCGCATCGCCGAGATCGCGTTCGACGCCGCGGGGCGCAAGAAGCTGCTCATCAAGATCGCCCCGATCGAGAAGCTCTAGCGCACCATCCGCACGGCCGTGATCGTGTGCGGTCCGACGGGTTCCACCTTGACCGATCCGTCGCGACGGAACCCGTTGCGGCGGTAGAACGCCTCGGCACGCGGGTTGTGCTCGGCCACCCAGAGGAACGCCGGACGGTCGCCGAGCGATGCGTCGAGAAGACCTTGCCCCGCGCCGGAGCCGTGGGCAGCGGCGAGGACGTAGATGCCCTCGAGCTCCAGCGGGCGGACGGCGTCGGCCTCGCGCCCTGGCCCCGCGGTCGCCCATCCGACGACGGCCGCGTCCACCTCGGCGACGTGCACAACGACGGTCGGGTTCTCGATGGTCCGCCGCCACCGCTCCACTCGGTCACGCGGGTCGAGTGCCGCCAGGAACGCTGCCGGGAGCAGGTGCGCGTAGGCCTCCTGCCATGCCTGGACGTGCACGGCGGCGACGGCCTCGGCGTCCTCGGGCACGGCGGCTCGGACGGTGACGGGCGCGGTCGGTTCCCCCATGCGCCGACCCTACGACACGGCCGGCCGTGGCGCGCAGCCCGCTAGCGGACCGCGCGCCCGCTGCCGAACCGCACGACGACGCCGGCGATGGCCGCACCCACGAGCGGCGCGACGATGAAGAGCCACAGCTGCCCGAGCGGCTCCGCGCCGCCGTACACCGCCGCGGCGATCGAGCGCGCCGGGTTCACCGACGTGTTGCTGACGGGGATCGACACGAGGTGGATCAGCGTCAGCGTCAGGCCGATCGCGACCGGGGCGAGCGCGCGGTACTCGCGCTTCGCGGTCACCGACAGGATCACGCCGAGGAACACCGCCGTCAGCACGACCTCGATGAGCAGGACGGATCCCAGCCCGTAGCCGCCCGGTGAGGCCGACCCGAAGCCGTTCGACGCGAAGCCGCTGTCCCTGGCGGCGGAGAAGGCCCCCGGCTTGCCGGCGAGGACCGCCGCCAGGATGCTCGTCGCCACGACGCCGCCGAGGACCTGCGCGACCCAGTACCCGACGAGGTGCCGGGCGTCGGTGCGGCCCGCGACCCACAGCCCGAGCGTCACCGCGGGGTTGAAGTGGCCACCGGAGATGTGCCCGACGGCGCTGATGCCCGCGACGAGCGTCAGGCCGAACGCGAGCGCGACCCCGAGGTACCCGACCCCGAGAGCGTTCCGCGCATCGGGGAACGCCGCGGCGAACAGCGCGGTGCCGACCCCGCCGAAGACGAGGAGGAACGTGCCGAAGAACTCGGCGCCGTACAGCTGCAGCGCGGGGCGTGCCGGGGCGTCCTCCTCGCGCTGTTCGGAGGTGGAGTCGTCGACGTCGCGGTCGTCTCGCATGGTGCTCCTCGGGACTGGCGGACGATGACCGCCCGCTGTGGTCCACTCAGAGAACCATCGCGGTCCGACGGTGTCCGCCGAGCGCGCCTACCGACGCAACGAAGCCAGCAGCCGGGTCAGGGCTGCAGCACGCCCGACGACCACCCGTCGTCGGTCAGCCGGTACTGCAGCCGCCGGTGCATCCGGTCACGGCTGCCGTGCCAGAACTCGACCGACACCGGCTCGAGGCGCCACGCCGACCAGGACTCCGGCCGCGGGACGTCGTCGCCGGCGTCCTCGAGCAGGGCGTTCGCGTCGTCGATGAGGTCCTGCACGGTGCCGTCGAGCGGGGCGGACTGCGCCGCCACAGCGGTCGCCGCCCGGGACTTGGGCGAACGGGCGGCGAAGAGCTCGTCCGACTCGGCGTCCGACAGGCGCACGACGACCCCCTCGAAGCGGAGCTGCTGCATCGTCTCGCGCCAGTAGACCTGGAGCGCGGCGGCGGGGTTCGCGGCGAGCTGGCGGCCCTTGGGGCTCTCGGACGAGGTCCCGAACAGCAGGCCGCGGTCGTCGATCGTCTTCACGTCGACGGTCCTGGCGGTGACGATCCCGTCGGCGGCAGTGGCGAGGGTCATGGACAGCGGCTCGGCGACGTCGTCCTCCTCGGCTCCCGCGAGCCAGGCGCGGGCCACGTCGAAGGGGGAGGCGGGCGGGTCGTCGAACTCGGGGAAGGCGAACGAGGTGTCACCGGACAGCGGAGCAGAAGCCATGCCCCCAGCCAACCCGCGTCAGTCCGTCCACGTCCAGACGGCCGGGGGACGTCCGCCGCGTGAGCCGATCGACGACGCTTCCGCCACGCGTTCGAGTGCCGGGTTGGTCCGCAGCGCCCGGTTGAGGTTGCCGGGGTCCGGCGCGGCGCCGTACAGCGCGGCCTGCAGCCGGGACGCATCCGCCGTCGTGAAGCGCGGACCGAGGAGCGCACGGGTCAGCGGCAGGTCGCGCCACAGCCGGGTCCGCACGTCGTCGACGGCGGCCTCGATGATCCGGTCGTGGTCGAACGGGAGGCTCGGCTCGGCTCCGGTGGCCTCGCGCCAGGTCGGCGAGGGGTCACCGGCAGGGCCGTCGGTCGCCCCGAGCGGGACCGCGTCGACGTCCGAGACGCCTGGGACGTCCACCACGGCGACGAACGCGATGCTGATCGCCGCGCTGCGTGGGTCGCGGTCGGGTCCGTCGAACGCCCCGATCTGCGCGAGGTGCCGGACCGCCGGCCGGGTGATCCCGGTCTTGGTGCGGAGCGCGCGCCGTGCTCCGTCCACCAGGAGTTCCGTGGGCTGCAGGAGCACGCCGGGGAGGGCCTCCTGGCCGGCGAACGGGTCGTACAGCCGACGCGCGGTGGCGACCCGCAGCCCGTCGCCCGTCGTGAAGGACATCGGGACGACGTCGATCGCGATGAGCGGCTGATCGTGGGTCAGGGACGGCTCGGTCACGCCGACGTCGCCGCCCGTCGGGCCGCGCGTTCCGTGCGCTCGCGCCGGAGCGTCGCACGGACGTCGGCGAAGGACTGGTGCACGAGGAACCGGCCGTCGACCCAGACGGGCTGGAGGAGGCTCGTGTCTTCGTCCGCGGCGCTCGCCTGGTCGGTCTGGCGGATCTCGCCGGTCGCGTCGCGGTGCAGGGCGATGCGACCCTTCGCGCTCTTCTTGCCGCTGCCGGTCTTCGGGTCCTTCTGGATGTCGACGGGTTCGCCGTCCACCAGGGCCCAGGTCGCCTTGACCGCGCTGCCGAGGTTGTCGCGGGTCATGTACTGGTACGTGTACGACCCGATGCCGAGCACGATGTTGTCGCTCGAGTACCCCTTGGCGGCCAGGCGTTCGTAGATGCGGCGGGCGCGGTCGAGCGTGATGCTGTCGCCGTAGATGACACCGATGTGCTGGTCGAGGACCTTGAAGCCCTGCGCGTTGACGGTGTGGCCGAACAGCTCGTCGAGCAGCTCGACGACGCCCTTCTCCTCGTGGCTGCGTGCCGGGTCGGTGAGGGCGGCCTCGTCGACGTCGTGCACGGTGCCGGTGACGATGTCGACCGGGTCGCCGGAGTCGGGGCGGATGACGAGCTTGCCGTCGCGGGCCGTGATGCGGTCCTTGAGCTGGGGAAGCGTCTCGGTGAGGACCTTGAACAGGTCGAAGCCGTCGCTGACCGCGGAGACGATGCCCGTCGGGTAGACGTCGAGGATCTGTTCGAACGTGGCGAGCTCGCCCTCGGCCCCGCGCACGCACATCACGCTGTGCTCGGTGGCGGGGACGCTCGCGGCGACCATGCCGTTGTCGCCCGGGTAGTAGCGGTCGACGAAGTCCAGCGTCGGCATCGAGTCCGTGCCGAGGAACGAGAGCAGGTGGCCGGCGCCCCCGGCAGCGGCGGACTCGATGCTCGACTGCCCGCGGAAGGAGAAGTCGTGCGCCGCGAAGTCGATGCCCTCGGGGACGGCGCCGGTGCGAGCTGCCCAGTCCTCCATCAGGTCGCGGTACTCGAGCGCCTTCGTGGCGACGGTGGACGGGTGCCAGATCGACGCCGACAGCGCGGTCTCGATGTAGTTCGGCAGCCAGAAGAACGCGTCGACGGTGTTCTCGACGGTCAGGGTGGCGACGCCGATCGGCGCGAGGGTGCCCTCGGGGAGCGCCCGGATCGCGAGCGGCAGGTACCCCAGGCGGTGCAGGGCGCGGACGTGGTCGACGCCGATGTGGTTCGGGCCGAAGTAGCCCTGCAGCGCCTGCTCGAACAGGTCGCAGACCAGGTCCTCGTCCGCCGCGAAGAACGGCGCCCAGGACTCGACGAGCGTGCGCTGGATGAAGGCCTGCAGCCCGAAGACCACGGCGTGCGTCGACTCGGGCATGTGCGCGTTCGAGCGGTTCGTCCAGTTGATCAGGATGCGGGTGGTGCCCTCGGGGTAGACCTGCCGGTGCGAGTGCTTGTAGCCGTCGACGGCGAGCAGCGGGGCGATGGGGCTCGGCGCCGTCAGGCGGGGCGCGATGCCCGCGGTGGCGGTGGCGGCGGCGGCGGTGGCCGTGGTGGCGGTGGCGGTGGTGCCGGCGGTGGTGGTCTGGTCGGTCATCGGATCTGCTCCGTCAGGAAGGGGGTGAGGGGGACGGTCACGAGGCCGGGGACCTCGGACTGCGCCGGGTAGGAGTCGGTGGTGACGATCTCGCCGAAGTGCTCCGCGAGCGCCGTGGCCCGGCCGGAGAAGACCCCGTGCGACACCCAGAGGCCGAGGCGGTCCTTCGGGACCCCGGTGCAGGCAGCCAGCCCCATGAAGGTGCCGCCGCCGTCGCAGATGTCGTCGACCACCAGGAAGCGGCCGGTGTCGGGCAGCGGCTCGCAGCTGAAGCCGTCGAGCTTGCCGGTGTCCGGGTTGCGGTGCTTCTCGGCCCGGTACACGGGCAGGTCGCACGCCTCGGCGACGGCGGTGGCCCGGGCGACGGCGCCCTTGTCCGGGGCGATGATGCCCTGGTAGCGCTGCTCGGTGCCGGGAGCGCCGACCACGGCGTCACGCACGACCTGCTCGCTGGTGACCACGGTCAGGTGCTCGACGAGCCCCACGATGACCGGCGAGTGCGGGTCGAAGGCGATGACCTGGTCGATGCCGAAGCCGTTGAGGACGTCGGCGTAGACCTTCGCCCCGAACGGGATGCCGCGGTCCTGCCGTGCGCCGGGCAGGTAGGGGACGAGTGCGACGGACTTCGAGCCGCGCTGCCGGACGGCGTCGGCCCACATGCCGAGCATCATCAGGTCGTCGCCGCTCGCACCGCGGAGGGTCGCGATCTCGGTGAGGTCCCCCGCGTCGGCGTGGTCGTCCGACACCTTGACGTGGGCTTCCCCCGCGGGGAACCGCATCGTGGAGAACGTCGGTGTCGTCTGGGTGCCCCGGCTGTCCCGGGTGCTGAGTTCGACTGCCATGACTCGACCGTAGCACGGTACTTGTCACTCTGACAAGAACTTGGTCAGTGCCGGTTCGCCATCCGTCGCATCGCGCGGAGCAGCAGCGGTCCGGGCAGGCGCAGGAGCGGACCGGGCACGACGGCGCGGACCCGGCGCAACCCGGACGCGACCCGGCGGAAGCGGCGCTCCTCACGCGGGCCCCAGGCGAAGCCGTACTGCGTGCGCACGGCGTCCGGCAGCAGCCCTACCGTCACGATCCGGACGAGGGGCATCGCGGCGCGCACCCAGAACGGCGCGAACCGTGGGTGCAGCAGGTCGCGAACGACCCCGCGGGCGTCGTCGGTCACGGAGAGGTGCGCCACCGTCCGGTCCCAGTAGACCTGGAAGGCGTCGACCGAGTCAGGCCAGCGGTCCGCGGGCACCCGCAGCGCGACGCCGAGGGGCGCGTAGGCGTCGAGCACCCGCTGCGCCAGGTCGGCGGGCACCGGGTCGCCGAAGGCGTCGTGCGCCCGGAGCGCCGAGTCGTAGAGGGTGGCAGCCACCCAGAGCTGTCGGTCGACGTCGTCCGCGCCGGCCACGGGCACGTGCGCCCGGTTCACGAACGCGGTCGCCATGGCCGCGTCCGCCGGCGTGCCGATCACCACCGCGTACACGTACATGAGCGTGTGGGCGAGCCGCTGTTGCGGCCGTCTGGCGAAGTCGGAGTGCCGGCGGACACCGGCGGCGACCACCGGGTCCGCGATCTGCAGCAGGATCGCGCGGCCGCCGGCCACGACGGGCGTGCTGTCGGCGAGGAAGCGGGCGAGGGCTTGGTCCCGGCCATGCACCGGACGGGAGGCTCGGTGCGCGTCCGGCACCGAGCCTCCTTTCCGTCCGTTGCTCACGGCACCATCATCGCGTGCCGGCGTGCCGGCGTGCCGATCAGAGCGGCTTCGTGCCGAGGTCGTTCCCGAGGTCGGGGCGCCCGCCGTCATCGCCGTCGTGCTCCCACAGGTCGGCCGAGGCCTCGCGCGGCGCACCACCGGTGGGGCCGTCGTCGGTGCCGTCACCCGGCTGCGGTTCCACGGTCTCGCCGGCGACGGCGTCGTTCGTGACGGTCTCGAGGGACTCCTCGGCCTCGTCGACCTCGTAGGGGCCGACGTGCTCGCGGTCGATGTCGTCGTCGCGGCGTGCCTGGGAGTCGAAGTCGTCGACGGGGCTGATGCCGGGGTCGCTCATGGTGGTTCTCCTTCGGTCGGGCTTCCTGGATACGCCCCGGGCACTGGACGCACCCCGAACGCCGCGGACCCGGGTGCGTCGTCGCCCGGCGTTCACCGGCGCGTCACCGGGTGGTCATGACGACCGTGCACACTCGCCTCTGCTCGGGGGAGTGGAGCGCGGTCGCCGCCGTCTGGTGGAGCGACCGCGCGTCCCCCCGTGGCATCGGCTCAGACCCGTTCGAGCAGCCCGCGTTCCTCGACGTCCGCCAGGGCGAGGGTCCGGTACCCGGCCGACTCGAAGAACACCGTCAGTCGATCGTCCTCGGTGCTCATCACCGTGCCGTGGCCCCACTGCGAGTGCTCGACC
The DNA here is from genome assembly GCF_026544205.1 of Curtobacterium sp. GC_Cur_3. Taxonomy (GTDB): domain Bacteria; phylum Actinomycetota; class Actinomycetes; order Actinomycetales; family Microbacteriaceae; genus Curtobacterium. The sequence goes on along the minus strand of NZ_JALNUI010000034.1, from coordinate 13,431 downwards.
GCGGCGTCCGGCGGCCACTCGGCGTCGTGGCTGCCGTCGGCTGCGTGCGACTGCTCGGCCGTGCCGGACGTGCAGGTGTCGCAGTTGCCGCAGGGCTCGGGCAGCTCGTCGCCGAAGTACCCGAGCAGGAACTGGCGACGGCAGCTGTTCGTCTCGGCGAACTGGCGCATCATCGCGATCCGGGACTCCTCGATCTGCTCCCGCTCGTGTGCGCGCTCCCTGGCCGCGCTGGCTGCGGCGTCGGCGCTCGCCGGGGCGTCGTCGGCGCGGGCGATGCCGTCGTGGCCGTCGACCAGGACGCCGGCCTCGATGAGGGCGTTCGCGGCGCGGCCGGCGGTGCGGGCGGGGAGGCCGGAGGCGTCCGGCAGCGCCGAGCGGGCGATCGCACCCGTCGCGGGCACCGCGTCGAACACCGCTCGCAGTGACTTCGGCGCGGGGCTGCCGGCGGCGAAGAACCGGCGCAGACCGAGGTCCTCGGCACGGTAGTGCAGGGTCGCGAGGGCGGCGTCGCCGTCGCGGCCGGCGCGACCGACCTCCTGGTAGTACGCGTCGACGGACTCGGGCACGTCCGCGTGCACGACGAAGCGGACGTCGGCCTTGTCGATGCCCATGCCGAACGCGCTCGTGGCGACGACGACCTCGACCGAGCCGTCGTGGAACCCCGCGAGGACGCGCTCGCGGTCCTTCACCCGGAGACCCGCGTGGTACGGCTGGGCGACCCGTCCGCTCTCGGCCAGCTCGTCGGCGTACACGAGGGTCTCGGCCCGGGTGGCGACGTAGACGATGCCGACGCCCTCGAGGCCGGCGACCTGCTCGACGACCGCGTCGCGCTTGGCGTCCTCGTCCTGGTGGCGGCGCACCTCGAGCCGCAGCTCCGGTCGGTCGAACCCGGCGGCGAGCACCAGCGGGTCCCGCATGCCGAGGCGTGCGACGACGTCGTCCCGCACGGGGGCGGAGCCCGTCGCGGTGAGCGCGAGGACCGGCGGGCGTCCGAGCCGCTCGATCACCTCGCCGAGCCCGAGGTAGTCCGGGCGGAAGTCGTGCCCCCACGAGGACACGCAGTGCGCCTCGTCGACGGCGACCAGGGCGACCCCCGCCGCGCGGAGCCGCTCCTGCACGTCCTCCTTCGCCAGCTGCTCGGGGGCGAGGAACACGTAGCGGACCTCGCCTGCCGTGACCGCGTCCCACGCCTCGGTCAGGTCGCGGGAGCGCTTCGTGGCGTTCACCGTGACGGCCCGTGGTGCGTCGGGGTGCTCCGCGAGGCCGACCACCTGGTCCTCCTGCAGGGCGACGAGGGGCGAGACGACGAGCACGAGCCCGTCGAGTGCCAGACCGGCCACCTGGTAGATGGCGGACTTGCCGGAGCCGGTCGGCATCACGGCGAGGGCGTCGCGCCCCTCGAGGACGGCGTCAATGACCGTCTGCTGGTCCGGGCGGAGCTGCCAGCCGAAGACGTCGGCGGCCTGGGAGCGGAGTGCGTCGTGCATCGATCCACCGTGCCGAGCGGCTGCTTGCGGTCCGTTCGGCAGTGCGCGACACGGCCACGGATGCGCGTCGTGGCCATCGGGCGGCCCGGGTCGTGGGGCGCCGGACGCACCCGGCGTTCACCCGCCACCGCTAGGCTCGGTCACGGCCGTTGTCTCGACATCGAGCGACCCTCGATGCTGAGCGCTGCGACCGGATGACCGATGCCGATCGCACGAACCGTGCGGGAAGAAGAACAGCGTGGATCTTTTCGAGTACCAGGCCAGGGACCTCTTCGAGTCCTACGGCGTCCCTGTGCTGCAGGGCATCATCGCCGACACCCCAGAGGAGGCGAAGGCCGCAGCCGAGCAGATCGGCGGCGTGGTCGTCGTCAAGGCGCAGGTGAAGGTCGGCGGCCGAGGCAAGGCCGGCGGCGTCAAGGTCGCGAAGACCCCGGACGAGGCCTTCGAGCACGCGCAGGCGATCCTCGGCCTCGACATCAAGGGCCACACCGTGCAGCGCGTCATGGTCGCCCAGGGTGCCGACATCGCCGAGGAGTTCTACTTCTCCGTGCTCCTCGACCGCGCCAACCGCTCCTACCTGTCGCTCGTGAGCGTCGAGGGCGGCATGGAGATCGAGCAGCTCGCGGTGGAGAAGCCGGAGGCGCTCGCCCGCGTCGAGGTCAACCCGCTGACCGGCATCAACCAGGAAGCAGGCGAGGCCATCGCCCGCCAGGCAGGCTTCCCCGACGAACTCGTCGAGCAGGTCGCGAGCGTCTTCGTGAAGCTCTACGACGTCTTCGCGGGCGAGGACGCCACGCTGGTCGAGGTCAACCCCCTCGTCCGCACGGGTGACGGCCAGATCGTCGCCCTCGACGGCAAGGTCACCCTCGACGAGAACGCTGACTTCCGGCACGAGAACCACAAGGCGCTCGAGGACACCGCGAGCGAGGACCCGCTCGAGGCCAAGGCGAAGGCCCACGGCCTGAACTACGTCAAGCTCGACGGCCAGGTCGGCGTCATCGGCAACGGCGCGGGGCTCGTCATGTCCACGCTCGACGTCGTCGCGTACGCCGGTGAGCGCCACGGCGGCGTGAAGCCCGCCAACTTCCTCGACATCGGCGGCGGCGCCTCGGCCGAGGTCATGGCCAACGGCCTCGACGTCATCCTCGGCGACCCGCAGGTCAAGAGCGTCTTCGTGAACGTCTTCGGCGGCATCACCGCCTGCGACGCCGTCGCGAACGGCATCGTCGCCGCGCTGGGCATCCTCGGCGACGCGGCCACCAAGCCGCTCGTCGTCCGCCTGGACGGCAACAACGTGGAAGAGGGCCGACGGATCCTGGCGGAGGCAGCGCACCCGCTCGTCACCGTCGCCGCGACCATGGACGACGCGGCCGAGAAGGCCGCCGAACTCGCCGCTGCCGCGGCCTGAAGGGACTGACCATGTCGATCTTCCTCACCAAGGACTCCAAGGTCATCGTCCAGGGCATCACCGGCGGCGAGGGCACCAAGCACACCGCACTGATGCTCAAGGCCGGCACGCAGGTCGTGGGTGGCGTCAACGCCCGCAAGGCCGGCACGACCGTCACCCACGGTGACGTCGAGCTGCCCGTCTTCGGCTCGGTGCGCGAGGCCGTCGACACCACCGGTGCCGACGTCTCGATCGTCTTCGTCCCGCCGGCGTTCGCCAAGGACGCCGTGATGGAGGCCATCGACGCCGAGGTCCCCCTCGTCGTCGTCATCACCGAGGGCATCCCCGTGCAGGACTCCGCGGAGTTCTGGGCACACGCCAAGGCCCTCGGCGAGAAGACCCGCATCATCGGGCCGAACTGCCCCGGCATCATCACCCCGGGGGAGTCGCTCGTCGGCATCACCCCGGCGACGATCACCGGCAAGGGCCCGATCGGCCTCGTCTCGAAGTCGGGCACCCTGACCTACCAGATGATGTACGAGCTGCGGGACCTCGGCTTCTCGACCGCCATCGGCATCGGCGGCGACCCCGTCGTCGGGACGACGCACATCGACGCGCTCGCCGCGTTCGAGGCCGACCCCGAGACCGAGGCCATCGTGATGATCGGCGAGATCGGCGGCGACGCCGAGGAGCGCGCGGCCGAGTACATCAAGGCGCACGTCACCAAGCCGGTCGTCGGCTACGTCGCGGGCTTCACCGCGCCGGAGGGCAAGACCATGGGCCACGCCGGGGCGATCGTGTCCGGGTCCGCCGGCACCGCCGAGGCGAAGAAGCAGGCACTCGAGGCCGCCGGCGTCAAGGTCGGCAAGACGCCGTCCGAGACCGCCGCGCTGCTGCGCGAGGTGGTCGCCGCTCGCTGAGCGGTGTGCTGACGGGAGGCTCGGTGCGGGTTCCGCGCCGAGCCTCCCGTCGTTCCCGTGGCCGGGCACGTATCCTCGCTGCGATGAACCGCCTGGGAACCGCTCTGCTCGCCGCCGTCGAGGCGCTCGTGACGGTCGGCGTGGGCGTCGGCATCGCGCTGGTGCCGCTGACCCTGCTCTGGGGCTTCGAGTACGGCCTGCAGGTCGACTGGGACGTCTTCTGGAAGGCCGCCGGCAGCGTGTGGCTCGTCGGGCACGGCGTCGACGTGACGTTCCTGCTCGGGTCCACGGTCGCGAAGGCCTCCGGGGTGAGTGGTGCCGCTGCACCGATCCCGGTGACGCTCGCGGCGCTCGGCTTCGCGGTCGTGACGGTCTGGCTCGGCGCCCGTGCCGGCCGACGGTTCGCCGAGACGGAGCACCGCGTGACCGGGGTGCTCGTCGGCACGGCCGCGGTGGCGCTCCTCGGACTCGGACTGGCGCTGTCCTCGACCTCCGCCGCGACACAGCCGAGCGTGTGGCAGGCGATCGTGTTCCCCGCGCTGTGGTTCGGGATCCCGGCGCTCGTCGCGGCCGAGGTCTGCCGTCGGCGCCGCGGACTCGACCCCGACCCCGTCACCGCCCGCGTGCTCGACCAGCTCGGCCGTGTGCCGGCCGTGTGGCGTTCGATCGCGGGCTTCGGGCTCCGTGCCGGAACGGCCGCCACCGCCTGCGTGGTCGCCGTCGCCGGGATCCTGGTCGGCTTCCTGCTCCTCGGGTCTTTCGCCGAGGTCATCACGCTCTACGAACGCTCGCACGCCGGACTCCTCGGCGGCATCGCGCTCACCGTCGGGCAGCTCGCGTTCCTGCCCGACTTCGTCGCCTGGGCCACCGCGTGGCTCGTCGGTCCGGGCTTCGCCATCGGAACCGGGTCGAGCGTCTCGCCGATCGGCACCGCCCTCGGCCCGATCCCCGGTCTGCCCGTGTTCGGGGCGCTGCCGCCCTCCGGGCACACCTTCGGGCTGCTCTGGGTCCTCGTGCCGGTGCTGGCGGGCTTCGCGGCCGGGGGCCTCATGCGTCCGCGGCTCGTCCGTGCCCTCGGGTCCGCCGACAGCGCCCTGCACCGCGCACTCGGGGGCGTGGCCACCGGCATCGTCGCCGGGCTGCTCACGGGCGCAGTCGCCTGGGGGTCGTCGGGGTCGTTCGGACCCGGGCGTCTCGCCGACGTCGGGCCGCACGCCCTGGTCGTCGGCGCCTTCGCCGCGCTCGAGGTCGGCGTGCCCGCGGTCGTCGCCCTCGCCGTCGGACAGGACCTCGTCCGGCTGCCCGAGCGCTCCTGGAGCCGGGAGCGCTGGCACGAGAGCGACGTGCCCGCGGACCTCGCGTCGGAGGGCTCGCTCCTCGACGCCCTCGAGCGCGCCGGCGCGGGACGCACCACCGACGTGCACCGCTTCGTGGTCGAGGAGGCGCACCACCCCGTGGGCCGGACGGCCGCGTCCGACACGGACAGGAACACACTCGCACCCGCACCCGCCGACACGGACACGGACCGCCACGTCGAGCTGCCGGACTGGGCGCGGACGGGCGGCGTCGCCGACGTGCCCACGGACACGACCGAGCGCGCGGGCGGCATGCGTGACCGGCTCCGCGGCGCAGCGGACGGTGTGCGCGACCGCGCCGGTGGGCTCAGGCAGCGCGCTGGCGGGCTGAAGAGCCGGGCCAGCGACCTGCGCGAGCGAGCAGGAGGCCTCCGCGACCGCGTCACCGGAGCCGACGCCGAGCGCGCCGACTCGACCCCGGACGACCGCCCCGACCGGCACCGCCCCGAGGCACCCCAGGCCGCGGGGGCCCGGGACGAGCAGCCCGCCTTCCCCTGGAGCACCGAGGAGTTCGTCGCCGGACGCGACGACGTCGACGAGCAGTCGGCCACCCCGACGACCCCGACGACCCCGCCCGTCTCGACGACCCCGACGAAGCGCTGGGACCAGACCGACCAGGTCCCCGAGGACGAGCTGCCCTGGTGGCGCCGTCCACAGGACGACCGCTGACGGCGTCGCACGGCGCACCCCGCCGCTAGGCTGGTGGACGTGCTCGAACTGGTCGTCCTGATCTCCGGTGCCGGCTCGAACCTCCGGGCCCTGCTCGAGGCGACCCGGCACGCCGACTACCCCGCCCGCGTCGTCGCGATCGGAGCTGACCGCGACGCCGAAGGACTCGGCCTCGGCGAGGAGTACTCAATCCCCACGTTCTCGGTGCCCTTCGCGCGGTACGACTCCCGCGCCGCGTGGGGTCAGGCGCTCGCCGAGCAGATCCGGCCCTGGTCGCCGGACCTCCTCGTGCTCTCGGGGTTGATGCGCCTGCTGCCGCCGTCGGTCGTGTCCGAGTTCGGCCCGGGGATCATCAACACCCACCCCGCGTACCTGCCGGAGTTCCCCGGGGCACACGGCGTCCGGGACGCCCTCGCCGCCGGGGTCACCGAGACCGGCGCCAGCGTCATCAAGGTCGACGACGGCGTCGACAGCGGCCCGATCCTGGCGCAGGAGCGCGTGCCGGTGCTGCCGGACGACTCCGAGTCGACGCTCCACGACCGCATCAAGCCCGTCGAACGCCGTCTGCTCATCCAGACCGTCCTCGACATCGCCACCGGCACCACCGACCTGAAGGGCACCACGAGCGCATGAGCGTGCACGCAGCCGACCCCAGCCTCTACCGCGACCGGGACGTCGTCCCCGTGCGGCGTGCCCTCATCTCCGTGAGCGACAAGTCCGGCCTGCTCGAGCTCGCCGGCGCCCTGGCCGACAGCGGCGTCGAGCTCGTGTCGACGGGGTCCACCGCGCAGACCATCCGCGACGCCGGGTACGCGGTCACCGACGTGGCGAGCGTCACGGGCTTCCCGGAGTCGCTCGACGGCCGCGTGAAGACGCTGCACCCCGCCGTGCACGCGGGGCTCCTCGCCGACCTGCGGCTGGAGTCGCACGAGCAGCAGCTCGCCGACCTGGGCATCGCGGCGTTCGAGCTCGTCGTGGTGAACCTGTACCCGTTCGTCGAGACGGTGGCCTCGGGCGCCGACACCGCGACGGTCGTCGAGAACGTCGACATCGGTGGCCCGGCCATGGTCCGCGCGTCCGCGAAGAACCACCCGAACGTGGCGATCGTCGTGTCGCCGTCGTCCTACGCCGAGGTGGTCGAGGCCGTCCGCGCCGGCGGTACCACGCTCGCGCTCCGCAAGCGCCTCGCCGCCCAGGCCTTCGCGCACACCGCCGCGTACGACACCGCCGTGGCGTCGTACTTCGCGTCCGACGTGGTCGACGCCGAGTCGGACGGGCACGCCCTCGAGACCCCGGGCTCGTTCGAGTCGCACCTGTCGTTCGGCGCGGACCTCGCGGCGACGCTCCGCTACGGCGAGAACGCCCACCAGGCCGCTGCGCTCTACACGCAGACCGGCGGCACGGGGATCGCGCAGGCGACGCAGCTGCACGGCAAGGAGATGTCGTACAACAACTACGTCGACGCCGACGCGGCCGTCCGCGCCGCGTACGACTTCACCGAGCCGGCCGTGGCGATCATCAAGCACGCCAACCCCTGCGGCATCGCGGTGGGCGCCCCTGACGCGGTCGACCCAATCGCCTCCGCACACGCTGCCGCCCACGCCTGCGACCCGCTGTCGGCGTTCGGCGGGGTCATCGCCGCCAACCGTCCCGTCACCGTGGCGATGGCCGAGACCGTGAAGGACATCTTCACCGAGGTCGTCGTCGCCCCGGGCTTCGACCCCGAGGCCCTCGAGATCCTGTCGCGGAAGAAGAACATCCGCCTGCTCACGCTGCCCGCCGACTTCGCCCTGGCCCCGCGCGAGGTCAAGCAGATCTCCGGCGGCTTCCTGGTGCAGGACGCCGACCGCTTCACGGCCTTCGACCAGTCGACGTGGGACCTCGTCGCGGGGGAGCCCGCCGACGAGGCCACCCTGGCCGACCTGGCGTTCGCGTGGAAGGCATCCCGCGCGGTCAAGTCGAACGGGATCCTGCTGGCGAACGCCGGCGCGAGCGTCGGTGTCGGCATGGGTCAGGTCAACCGCGTCGACTCCTGCCACCTCGCAGTGAACCGTGCGGGCGACCGCGCTGCCGGATCCGTCGCGGCGTCGGACGCCTTCTTCCCGTTCGCCGACGGCCTGCAGGTGCTGCTCGACGCCGGGGTCCGCGCGGTCGCGCAGCCCGGCGGCAGCGTCCGCGACGAAGAAGTGATCGCCGCGGCCACGGCTGCCGGCGTCACGATGTACTTCACCGGGGAGCGCCACTTCTTCCACTGAAGTGAACAAATCGCGACACCCCATTGCGCTGCTGACTCGCTCTGAATATCCTGTAAGGCTCCGCGACAGCACCGCCGACGGCCCCCAGGGGTCGGTGGCACCGCGGACACAACGGTGACGATGACGACGACTGGAGTGACGATGGACGACATGACCCGATCCGAGGCGACGCCCGCCCGTGCAGGTCTGGCGTCCGCCGTGGGGACCACTCCCGCACGTGGGACCACTCCCGCGCCGCGACGACGAGTGGCGGCCGCCGTCTAGTCAGGCCGTTCCCACGGCCGCGCGTCGCTGCAACCAACGACGACGCGAACCACCCGCTGGATCCCCGAGGGACGACGAGTCCCCCGGTGCCCTCCGGCCCGACCGACGTCACGCGAGTGACGGCGGAGGCGCCACCACGCGCCCGGCCGATGATGACCACGCAACGCACACCGAGCCTCCAGGCCGGTGCCGGACCGACGACGCCCGACACGGGCGGCGTCCGGACGGCCCGACCCGGAGTACCCGGCTGACGCATGAGGACGCAACGCATGTCCAAGTCGCCCACCACGGCGCGCCCGTCCACCTTCCGCGCGATCGCGCGGATCCACCCCTACGTGAAGCCCTACCAGGGCCGCATCATCGCCGGCATGGCCGCCGCGATGGGTGCCTCCCTCGTGGCGCTCGCCATCCCCTATGTGCTGCAGTGGCTCGTCGACGGCCCGATGTCGTCGAAGGACTCGTCGCAGATCTGGCCCGCCGGGCTCGGTGTGCTCGCCCTCGGTGTGCTGGAGGCCTTCTTCATCGCCTCACGTCGCCGCCTGGTGATGCGTCCGTCCACCCGCATCGAGACCAGCATGCGGAACGCGCTGTACGCCAAGCTGCAGGACCTGCCGGTCGCGTTCCACGACCGGTGGGAGTCCGGGCAGCTGCTGTCCCGCTCCGTGTCCGACCTGTCCCTGATCCGTCGGTGGCTGGCGTTCGGCGTCGTGCTGCTCGTCGTGAACCTCGTCACGATCGTCGTCGGGTTCGTCGTGCTCTTCACCTTCGGGTGGCTGCTCGGCCTGATCTTCCTGATCGCGTCGATCCCGCTGTGGATCAACGGGTTGCTGTTCGAACGTCGGTACTCCGTCGTCGCACGCCGCAGCCAGGACCAGGTCGGTGACCTCGCGACGAGCGTCGAGCAGTCGGTGCACGGCATCCGCGTGCTCAAGGCGTTCGGCCGCGGCGGCTACAAGCTGGAGGAGTTCAGCGAGCAGGCCGAGGCCCTCCGTGGCACCGAGATCAAGAAGGCGAAGGCCGTCGCGAGCATCTGGCTGTGGCTGCTGCTCGTGCCGGACGTCGCGTTCGCGCTCTGCCTGCTCGCCGGCATCTACCTGGCGTCGCAGGGGCAGCTCAGCGTCGGCCAGCTGTTCGCGTTCTTCGCCACCGCGACGGTGCTCCGCTTCCCGATCGAGTCGATCGGCTTCCTGCTCTCGATGACGTTCGACACGCGCACCGCGGTCGACCGCTTCTTCGAGGTCATGGACTCCGAGAACACGATCACCGACCCGGAGCACCCGAAGACGATCGCCGAGCCGCACGGTGCGCTCGCCTTCAACGGCGTCCACTTCCGCTACCAGGACTCCGCGGCGCAGTACCCGGACCTCATCAACGGGGTCGAGCTGCGGCTCGAGCCCGGCGAGACCATGGCGCTCGTCGGCCTGACCGGCTGCGGCAAGACCACGCTGCTCTCGCTCGTGCCCCGGCTGTACGACGTGACCGGCGGCTCGGTCACGATCGACGGCGTCGACATCCGGGACCTCACTCGCGAGGAACTGCGGCGCCACGTCGGCGTCGCCTTCGAGGACGCCACGCTGTTCTCGACGACGGTGCGGCAGAACGTGCTGCTCGGTCGCCCGGACGTGACGGGTGAGGAGGCCGAGACGCTGATGCGCGAGGCGCTCGACATCGCGCAGGCGTCCTTCGTGGACGACCTGCCCGACGGCGTCGACACCCGTGTCGGGGAAGAGGGGCTGTCGCTCTCCGGCGGACAGCGGCAGCGGCTGGCGCTCGCCCGTGCGATCGCGGCGCGGCCGTCGGTGCTCGTGCTCGACGACCCGTTGTCGGCGCTCGACGTCGACACCGAGGCCCGGGTCGAGGCCGGCCTGCGCCGCGTCCTCGCCGAGACCACGTCGCTCATCGTGGCGCACCGTCCGTCGACGGTGACGCTCGCGGACCGCGTCGCGCTCATGGAGAACGGCGTCATCACCGCCGTCGGCACCCACTCGGAGCTGATGGCCACGAATGACCACTACCGCTACGTGATCTCGTCGCTCGACGACGACGACGCGACCGCACGAGAGGAGGCGATGGCATGAGCCAGCAGACCGATCAGAACCTGCCGGGAGGCACGGCTGCCGTCGACGACACCGCGGAGGCCTCGCAGACTTCCGCACCGGTGACCGCATCCATCACCACGCTCGGCGTGCGCGGCGAGGAGCGCGAGGACTTCACCAAGGCGGAGAGCAAGCGCCTGCGGCGCCGGTCCCTCGCCCTGCTCGGGTCCCTCGCTGCACCGCTGAAGGCGCGCCTGGTCCTGCTCGGGATCGTCGTGGTCGTCTCGACCGCCGGCACCGTCGCCGGTCCGGCGCTCATCGCGTGGGGCATCGACAACGCCCTGCCGGCGGTCCTCGACCACAACGACTGGGTCCCGGCGTTCGCAGTCGTGGCGACGTACATCGTCGTCGCGGTCCTCGGGGCCGTCCTGACCGCGTGGTACACCGTGCTCGCGGCGCGGATCAGTCAGGCGATCCTGTTCGACCTGCGCAAGCGGGTGTTCCTGCACACGCAGCGGCTGTCGCTGGAGTTCCACGAGACCTACACGTCCGGCCGGATCATCTCCCGCCAGACGAGTGACCTCGACTCCATCCGCGAGCTGCTCGACTCCGGGCTGAACCAGCTCATCCAGGGCGTGCTCTACATGGCGTTCACCGCGGTGGCGCTCGTGGTGCTCGACCCGACCTCGGGCCTGGTGCTCGCGGTGTCGCTCGTGCCGCTGTGGTTCCTGATCCGCTGGTTCCAGACGAACTCGCAGACACTGTTCCGTGCCACCCGCGTGGCCTCGGCCCGCGTCATCGTGCACTTCGTCGAGACCATGACGGGCATCCGAGCGGTGCAGGCCTTCCGCAAGGAGTCCCGCAACCGGGACGAGTACGGCGGGTTCGTCGAGGACTACCGGGTCTCGAACACGAAGGTGTTCAACCTGTTCGGGACCTTCGATCCCGTGCTCGTGCTCATCGGGAACGCCACGCTCGCCGCGGTCGTCATCGTCGGCGGCTTCCGGGTCGTCGGTGGGACGCTCGAGGTCGGTGCGCTGCTCGCGGTCGCGCTGTACGCCAAGCGCTTCTTCGACCCGGCGCAGGAGCTCGCGATGTTCTACAACGGGTACCAGTCGGCGTCGGCGGCGATGGAGAAGATCTCCGGCGTGCTCGAGGAACGGCCCAGCGTGCCGGACCCCGTGAAGCCGACCAAACTGGCGGACGCCCGCGGCAAGATGGACTTCGACAACGTCGTGTTCGCCTACAACAAGGGCAAGGTCGTGCTGCCGGCGTTCGACCTGCACATCCCGTCCGGGCAGACGATCGCGCTGGTCGGGTCGACCGGTGCGGGCAAGTCGACGCTCGCCAAGCTCATGGCGCGCTTCTACGACCCGACCCAGGGCTCGGTGAAGCTCGACGGCGTGGACCTGCGCGACCTCGACACGAACGACATGCGCCGTGCGATCGTCATGGTCACGCAAGAGGCGTACTTGTTCTCCGGCACCGTCGCGGACAACATCGCGCTCGGCAAGCCCGGGGCGTCCCGCGCGGAGATCGAGGCCTCGGCCAAGGCCGTCGGTGCGCACGAGTTCATCATGGCGCTGCCCGACGGGTACGACACCGACGTGAACAAGCGCGGCGGTCGTGTCTCGGCAGGCCAGCGGCAGCTGCTCTCGTTCGCGCGGGCGTTCATCGCGGACCCGAAGGTGCTCATCCTCGACGAGGCCACGGCGTCGCTCGACATCCCGTCGGAGCGGCTGGTGCAGGAGGGCCTCGAGACCCTGCTCGCCGACCGCACCGCCGTGATCATCGCGCACCGCCTGTCCACCGTCGCGATCGCCCACCGGGTGCTCGTGATGGAGTACGGCGAGATCGTCGAGGACGGCACCCCGGCGGACCTCATCGCGGGCACGGGGCGCTTCGCCCAACTGCACGCGGCCTGGCGCGACTCGCTCGTGTAGGCGGGGTTCCCGGAGGACCGCATGGTTGGGTTGTCGGCATGAGTGACGACAGCCCGCAGCCCGGCGGTGTGGCCCTCCGGGACCCATTCGTCGGTGCGCCCTTCACCGAGGCGCTCCGACGCTTCTGGCGGAAGTACACCGTGTTCACCGGACGGGCCTCGCGCTCGGAGTTCTGGTGGTGGTGGATCACGTCGCTGGCGATCGGCCTGGTGCTGCAGCTCGTCCCGCAGGCGTTCACGCCCGACAGCCCGCTGCTGGAGAACCCGGTCGGGTCCTACCTGTTCGTGCTGTGGGTCGTGGTGACGCTGGTCGGGTCCCTCGCGCTCGGTGCCCGTCGGCTGCACGACACGAACCGCTCCGGCTTCTGGCAGTTCCTGCACGCGGTGCCCGGCATCGGGTCGCTCGTGCTGTTCGTGATGTTCCTGCTGCCGTCGAACCCGAAGGGCACCCGCTTCGACGCCTGACGCCCGTGGAACGCGGGCGCGCTGAGCGCAGGAGGTCGTTCCGCGCGTGGCGGGTCATTTCGCGCGTAGGTGGTCGTTCCGCGCGGAGCAGGTCGTTTCGCGCGTAGGGGGTCGCTCCGCGTGTAGGTAGTTCTTTCGCGCGTGGGAGGTCGTTCGTTCTGACCTCCGACGCGCGTTTCCGCTTCCCATCGCGCCCGTGATGGGTCGGTTCGCGCGTGGTGGGTCCTTCGGTCTCCGCGCTGACTCGTGGGTGCGGTGGCTCTTCGCCGGCGGGGTGACGGATCTGGTTCGGGATCGTCGGGCGGGGACGACCGGATCCGTCATCGCCGCGGACGGAAACCAGCATCGGGTGCGCCGGGGACGCCTGACTCCCGTGCAACGACGAGAACGCCGCCCCCGACTGGGGACGGCGTTCTCGTGTGTGGTGCTGTGTTGCTGTGGTGCGGGTGTTACTTGATCTGGGCGGTGATGGTGGCGGTGCCGACGAGGAGGCCGGCCTTGACGGCGTCGGTCTTGAAGGTGCTGTTGAGCAGCTTCGCGGCGTCGGCGGAGATGTGGACGGTGGTGCCGGTCAGGATCGCGTTGTCACCCTCGAGCTGCAGGGCCTTGAGCGAGCCGCCGTGGAGGGAGAACAGGTACGCGTTCGGGGCT
>NZ_JALNUI010000033.1 GCF_026544205.1 Curtobacterium sp. GC_Cur_3 | reverse complement strand
CGTCGGCGTCGTCGTCCGCCGCGCCGTCGGTCGTCGTGCACGTGCTCGGGGCCGTGGCGCACGCCGGGGTGGTGACGGTGCCAGGGGGCGGCCGGGTCACCGATGCGCTCGAGGCAGCGGGCGGTGCGTCCGGGGACGCGGACCTCGCTCGGCTCAACCTGGCGCGGCCGCTCGTCGACGGGGAGCGGCTCTACGTGCCGCGGGTGGGCGAGGTCGACGTGCCGCAGGCGCTCGGAACCGACAGCGGTGGTGGTGCCGGTTCTGGTGGGTCTCTGGCTGGGTCAGGGGCTTCCGGAGACGCGGAGTCGGGCGGGTCTGCTGCCTCGGACGTCGTCGACCTCAACACCGCCGACCAGGCGGCCCTCGAGACCCTGCCCGGGATCGGTCCGGGGCTGGCGCAGCGGATCCTCGCGTGGCGCGACGAGCACGGCCGGTTCTCCGCGGTCGAGGACCTGCTCGACGTCAGCGGGATCGGCGACGGCCGTTTCGCCGAGCTGCAGGACCGGGTGCGGGTGTGAACGTCACGCCCGGCCGAGCCGACCTCCGCATCGCGGTGCCCGTCGCGGTCGCCTGGGTCGTCGCCGCCGTGCTGGTCGGGTCCGCGTCGGTGGCCTGGTCGGTGGCGGCGGGCGCCGGCGGGGTGCTCCTCGTCGGGACGGCCCTGCTGTGGGTCCGGCCGGCCGGCGAGCGCGTCCGGGTGGTGGTCGCGTTCGTGGTGACGTCGGCGGCGTTCGTCTGCCTGGTGGCGGTCGCCGTCGCCGTGGGGGACGCCCGCCGGACGCCTGCGGCACTCGAGGCGCTGGCTGGTCGGTCTACATCCGTGACGGTGGTGCTCGACCGCGACCTCACCGCTGCGGACCGCTCCGTCCTGGCGACCCTGCGCGCGGCCGGTCAGACGACGGGGCTCGACGTGCCCGTGCGGATGGTCCCCGCGGTGGACGACGACGCTTCCCGGAAGGACACGCTCGGGGCCGGGTCGACGCTGACGGCGCGGGCGGCGATCGAACCCGACGAGGCCGGGTCTGCCACCGCGTTCGTGGTGTTCCTCCGCGGGGCCGTCGACACCGCGCCGCCGACCGGGTTCATCGCCGTGACGGACCACGCGCGGCAGGCCTTCGCCACCGTGACCGCGGACCTGCCACAGCCCGGGGAGCGTTGCTCCGGGGGTTGGCCATCGGTGACCGCAGCGGTCTGGACCCGGCGACCGAGGCCGCGATGGAGGCCAGCGCCCTGACCCACCTGACCGCGGTGTCGGGCTCGAACTGTGCGGTGGTCGTCGCCCTCGTGGTGCTGCTCGGTCGTGCCGCGGGGCTCGGTCGCGGCCCCCGTGCGGCGCTGGCGGTGGTGCTGCTCGTCGGGTTCGTCGTGCTCGTTCGCCCGGACCCGTCGATCCTCCGCGCGACCGTGATGGCCGTCGTCGTGCTCGTGGTGCACCTGGCGGGTCGTCCGGTCCGGGGCGTGCCCCTCATCGCGCTCGCGGCGGTCCTGATGCTCGTCGTCGACCCGTGGTTCGCGCGGTCGTTCGCCTTCGGCCTCTCGGTGCTGGCGACCTCGGGGATCGTCGTGCTCGGGCCACCGCTGACCGCGTCGCTCGCTCGACGCTGCTGGACACCGGTGGCGGTCGCCGTGGCCGTGCCGGTCGCCGCGCAGGTGGCGTGCTGGCCGCTGACGATCCCGCTCGCGCCCGCTCTGCCGACGTACGCCGTCCCGGCGAACCTGCTGGCGGAGCCGTTCTCCCCCGTGGTCACCGTCGTCGGGCTGCTGTCGTGCGTGCTGGCGCCCCTGTGGCCGGCAGCCAGCGGTGTCGTCGCGGCGGTCGCCTGGGCTCCGGCTGCCGCGATCGGGGTGGTCGCCCAGACGACCGCTGGACTCCCCGTCGCCTCGCTCCCGTGGCCGGCCGGAGTGGTGGGCGTGGGGTCCGCCGCGGTCGTCAGCGGGGCGGTCGCGGCGGCGGTGCTCGCGCCCGCTCGGGTCCGGACGCGGTTCGTGCTGCTGGCCGCGGTCGTGACCGTCATCGGGCTCGCGACCACGGTCGTGCCGGCGGTCCTGACCCGCGCAGGGCTGCCGCGGGACTGGTCCGTGGCGATGTGCGACGTCGGGCAGGGGGACGCGGTGCTCCTGCGGGACGGCACGAGCACCGCGCTCATCGACGTCGGCGACGACCCCGCCCGGCTGCGTGCGTGCCTCGACCTGCTCGGCGTCGACCGGATCGACCTGCTCGTGCTGACCCACTACGACGAGGACCACGTCGGCGCGGTGGACGAGGTCGTCGGCGACGTGGACCTGGCGCTCGTCGGACCGCCCGTGCGGCCGGCGGACACCGGGGTCCTCCGGCGGCTCGAGGCCGCGGGGGTCGACGTCCGACGCGCGGACGACAGCGTGCACGGGGTGCTCGGGCGCGTGCCGTGGCGGGTCCTCTGGCCGCGGGCATCGGACCCGACGAGCGGCAACGAGGCGAGCATCGTGCTGCGGACGGACCGACCACCGGGGTGCGCGACGTGCCTGACCGGGGTGTTCCTCGGCGACCTCGACGCCACGGCACAACGACGGCTGCGCGGGTCGGTCCCGGCGTCCACGGTGCTCGGGCCGGTCGACCTCGTGAAGGTCGCACACCACGGGTCGGCGGACCAGGACCCCGCGCTCTACCGCGAGCTCGCGGCGCCGGTCGGCCTCATCGGCGTCGGCGCGGACAACACGTACGGGCACCCGGCGGAGCGGGCGCTCGAGATGCTCGCCGCCGCCGGCACGACACCCTTCCGCACCGACCAGCAGGGGACGATCGTCGTCCGTGGTGCCGCCGCCGGCCCGGAGGTCTGGACGGAGCGGCAGGCGGCACCACCGTCGCCGACAGGGGAACCGACACCGGCTGCTCGGGGGCATGCACCGAGGCTCGTCGGGCGACGGCCCACGTCGGGGGCGGCCCGTAGACTCGACCCCGCACCGTCGGAAGGACCGCATGCCCGCCAAGAAGCCCGCTCGAGCCAGCGCGAAGATCGACCAGGTCCCGTGGTCGGGCATCCGACCGGCACCCGTCGTCCTCGTGACCGGCCCCGAGACCTTCCTCGCCGAGCGTGCGACCGGCATGCTCCGCGACCTGCTCGTCGGCGAGGACCCCGCGCTCGAGGTCCACGACCTCGAAGCCGATCAGTACGCGCCCGGCCTGCTGTCCACGCTCGCCAGCCCGTCCCTGTTCGGCGAACCGCGGCTCGTCCGGGTCACCAACGTCGAGAAGTGCACCGACGCCTTCATCACGGAGACGATCTCGTACCTGGGCAACCCGGCCGACGACGTCACCCTGGTGCTGCGGCACGGCGGCGGTGTCCGCGGCAAGAAGCTCCTCGACACGATCCGCAGCGGTGTCGGCGGGGGGATCGAGGTCCTGTGCGACGAGCTCAAGCGGGAGACCGACCGCATCGACTTCGTGAACGCCGAGTTCCGCGCCGCCCGGCGGAAGATCGCGCCGTCGGCCGTGCGCACGCTCGTCGCCGCGTTCGCCGACGACCTCGCCGAGCTGGCGGCGGCGTGCCGGCAACTGCTGGCGGACGAGGCCCAGGAGATCACCGACCGGGTCGTCGACAAGTACTACGGCGGCCGCGTCGAGACGAACGCGTTCAAGGTCGCGGACATCGCCCTGGCCGGTCGCTCCGCTCCGGCGATCGTCGAACTGCGGCACGCCCTGGCGACGGGCGAGGCCCCCGTGCCGATCGTCGCCGCGTTCGCGAGCAAGATCCGCACCATGGCGAAGGTCAGCGCCTTCCGGGGCTCCAGCGGTCAGGCCGCGTCCGCACTCGGCATGGCGCCGTGGCAGGTGCAGCGTGCCCAGCGCGACGTCGCCGGGTGGAGCGAGTCCGGGCTCGCGAACGCGATCATCAGCATCGCCGAGGCCGACACCGCGGTGAAGGGCGGCTCACGCGACGCCCACTACGCGCTCGAGGTCATGGTCCGCACCATCGCCCGACGCGGCGAACCCCGCTGAGCCGAGCCGAGCCTCCCGGCCCAGGAACGACGAAGGCCCCACACCGGAACGGTGAGGGGCCTTCGAGAGGATCAGACGCTCAGAGCGCGCTGACCTTCTTCGCGATGGCCGACTTGCGGTTCGCGGCCTGGTTCTTGTGGATGACGCCCTTGCTCACGGCCTTGTCGAGCTTCTTCGACGCGACGGCGAGAGCGGCGGTGGCCTTCTCCTTGTCGCCGGCGACGATGGCCTCGTTGGTGTGACGGATGAACGTCTTCAGCTCGGACTTGTAGGCCTTGTTGCGCTCGGTGGCCTTGAGGTTGGTCTTGATGCGCTTCATCTGCGACTTGATGTTCGCCATGTGTTGCTCCTGCTTCGTCTCGGACGGGTGGTCGCGACCGCTGGGTAGAGGGGCCCTTGGTCGCATCGCGTTCCACCCGTGGGCGACGGAACGCGTAAGCCAGCAAGCAACATTACCAGGGTCGGGGGTGGGGATCAACGCGCGCGACACGCCCCTCTTCCGCGAGACCGCGCGGAATCACGCCCGTGTCACCGCCCGGAAACACGCTGGCGTTACCGTGTCGAGCATGCCGTCCCTCGCACCTCGGATCGACACCGTCCCCGCCTCCGGCATCCGCCGCGTCTTCGAGCAGGCCGCCCTGCTCCAGGCGGACGGCGTGGACGTCACCATGCTCGTCATCGGCGAACCGGACGTCCCGGTGGCCACGCACATCGGGGACGCGGCCCGACGCGCCTGGACCGAGGACCGCACCGGGTACACGCCGAACGGCGGCATCACCCCACTGCGCCTGGCCGTGCAGGAGAAGCTCCGCCGGGAGAACCGCATCGAGGCCGACCTCGAGCAGATCTGGATGACGATCGGGGCGACGCAGGCCCTGTTCCAGGCGATGACCCTGGTACTCAGCCCAGGGGACGAGCTGCTCGTGCCCGACCCCGGGTACACGACGTTCACGATGAATGCCCACATCATCGGTGCGACCCCGGTGCCCTACCGCCTGGGGCCGGAGCACGGGTTCGAGCCGGACCTCGACGCCCTCGCGGCGAGCGTCACCGAGCGCACCAGGGCGATCGTGGTGAACTCGCCGTCGAACCCCCTCGGCACGGTGTTCGGCGAGGCGACCCTCCGGCGGATCCTGGCGTTCGCGAAGGAGCACGACCTCTGGGTGATCAGCGACGAGGTCTACGAGTACTTCACCTACGGCACCCGCCACGTCAGCCTGGCCGCCCTCGACGAGGACGACCGCGTGTTCACCGCCTTCTCGCTGAGCAAGACGTACGCGATGACCGGTGTGCGGGTCGGCTACCTCGTGACGCCGAAGGGCCTCGGCCCGACGATGCGCACCGTGCAGGAGTCGATGATCAGCTGCGTCGCCGAGCCCGACCAGTACGCGGCCCTCGCGGCGATCGTGGGGGACCACTCCGCCGTGCGCGACGCCCGCGAGCACTACCGCGCCAACCTCGAGGTCGCGACCGAGGTCCTCGACGCCGCCGGCATCCGGTACAACGCCCCCGACGGCTCGTTCTACCTGTGGATCGACGTCGCGCACGCGTCCCAGGGGGACGTGGCAGCGTGGGCGCTCGCCTTCCTGCAGCGCGAGCGGGTCGCCGTGGCGCCAGGCAGCGCGTTCGGCCGGACGGGCGAGGGCTGGATCCGCGTCTGCCTGGCGGCGACCCCGGAGGACCTCCGGCGCGGCCTCGGCGCGCTGCCGGCCCCGGTGCACGCGACGGTCTGAGTGGGTCGGGTCGGACCCGCCCGGGAGGCTCGGCTCGGCCCCGCCACGCCTCGCACGGTGCGCGCTCCTCCGCCTGGTGCGAGCTTGGTCGCCCCGTGCCGGCACACGAGGCTGCACGGGGTGGTCAACCTCGCACCACCCGCCGGCTCGCACCACGCGCCGGCCACCGAGCGCCACCGAGCGCCACGCGCCGGCCACCGAGCGCCGCCCAGCCGCGCCCGCGCGCTGCCGCGACGCAACCGTGGGACAATCTCCTGACCGTCCGACCCACCTGAGGAACCGTGAGCCCACAAGCATCCGCTCCGCTCGAGCCCGCCGCGACTCCGGCCGACGCGATCCGCAACTTCTGCATCATCGCGCACATCGACCACGGCAAGTCGACGCTGGCCGACCGCATGCTCTCGATCACCGGCATCGTCGAGGACCGTGCCATGCGCGCCCAGTACCTCGACCGCATGGACATCGAGCGTGAGCGCGGCATCACGATCAAGTCGCAGGCCGTCCGCATGCCGTGGGAGCTCGACGGCCAGACCTACGCGCTGAACATGATCGACACGCCCGGGCACGTCGACTTCTCGTACGAGGTCTCCCGGTCGCTCGCCGCGTGCGAGGGCGCCATCCTGCTCGTCGACGCCGCCCAGGGCATCGAGGCCCAGACGCTCGCGAACCTCTACCTGGCGCTCGAGAACGACCTGCAGATCATCCCGGTCCTCAACAAGATCGACCTGCCCGCCGCCGACCCCGACAAGTACGCGGCCGAGCTCGCGCAGCTCATCGGCGGCAAGCCCGAGGACGTCCTCCGCGTCTCCGGCAAGACCGGTGTCGGCGTGCCGGAGCTCCTCGACCTGGTCGTCCGGACGGTCCCCGCCCCGGTCGGCACGGTGGACGCCGCGCCCCGCGCGATGATCTTCGACTCGGTCTACGACAGCTACCGCGGTGTCGTGACGTACATCCGCATGATCGACGGCTCGATCGCCCCGCGCGAGAAGGTCCAGATGATGTCGACCAAGTCGACGCACGAGATCCTCGAGATCGGGGTGTCGAGCCCGGAGCCGATCCCGACGAAGGGCCTGTCCGTCGGCGAGGTCGGCTACCTCATCACCGGCGTGAAGGACGTCCGCCTGTCCAAGGTCGGCGACACCGTCACGAGTGCCCAGCGGCCGGCGACCGAGGCCCTGCCCGGCTACACGGACCCGAAGCCGATGGTGTTCTCGGGCCTGTACCCGATCGACGGCTCGGACTACCCGGACCTCCGCGAAGCGCTCGACAAGCTCAAGCTCTCCGACGCCGCGCTCGTCTACGAGCCGGAGACCTCGGTCGCGCTCGGCTTCGGGTTCCGCTGCGGCTTCCTCGGCCTGCTGCACCTCGAGATCATCACCGAGCGCCTGTCCCGCGAGTTCGACCTCGACCTCATCACCACGGCACCGAGCGTGATCTACGAGGTCACGAACGAGGACAACACCGTCACCGAGGTCACGAACCCCTCCGAGTTCCCGACCGGGCGGATCATCGAGGTCCGCGAGCCGATGGTCCGCGCCGCGATCCTCGCACCGAAGGACTACGTCGGCGCGATCATGGAGCTGTGCCAGCAGCGCCGTGGCTCCCTGCTCGGCATGGAGTACCTCGGCGAGGACCGCGTCGAGATCCGCTACCAGATGCCCCTCGGCGAGATCGTCTTCGACTTCTTCGACCAGCTCAAGAGCAAGACGCAGGGCTACGCCAGCCTCGACTACGAGCCCGTCGGTGACCAGGCCGCCGACCTCGTCAAGGTCGACATCCTGCTGCAGGGCGACCAGGTCGACGCCTTCAGCGCGATCGTGCACCGCGACAAGGCGTACGCCTACGGCACGCTGATGACCGAGCGGCTCCGCAAGCTCATCCCGCGCCAGCAGTTCGAGGTCCCGATCCAGGCGGCCATCGGCGCGCGGATCATCGCCCGCGAGAGCATCCGCGCGATGCGCAAGGACGTCCTCGCGAAGTGCTACGGCGGTGACATCACCCGCAAGCGCAAGCTCCTCGAGAAGCAGAAGGAGGGCAAGAAGCGCATGAAGACGATCGGCCGGGTCGAGGTCCCTCAGGAGGCCTTCATCGCCGCGCTCTCCGGGGACGTCGAAGAGAAGAAGAAGTAGGGGTCAGCTGCGGGCGCGGATCGCGCCCAGGACCACGGCCGGGAGGCTCGCCACGGCCAGTCCTGCCAGTGCGGTCCGCAGCAGCTCGAGCTCCGTCACGACGGTGAAGTCGGTCCGGCCGCTCGCGACCACCCCGGTGACGACGGCGCCGAGCACCATCGCGAGGGTGACCGCCCCGATGACGAGCGGCAGCCGGCGCCCCGGGTGGTGGAGCACGGCGGACACGAGCGTCGCGCCGAAGAGCAGGACGGCAGCGCCGGCCAGGCTGGCGCCCGCCACGGCGACCACGTTCACGGTGTCGAAGGCCGTCCAGCCGCTCGGCGCCACGGTGGCGTACCGGGCGGGCGCGTCGAAGCCCGCGTCGGAGGTGTCGACGAGGACCCGCGCCGCGACGGCCACGGCGAAGCACACGAGCGTCGCGGTCCCAGCCACCCGCGTGCGTCGGTCGACCGACCGACGGGGGAGGGCACTGGAGCGGGGCACGCGCCCAACGGTAGATGCACACGCAACGACTTGCAGCCTCCCGTTCGGGGCGTCTGTCCGGAACCGGCCGTCGGTCTCCCCAGGTGGCCCCGCGCGGTCCGGCCCGTCGGTCCGGCCCAGTACGATGGCGGGATGAGCAGCCGCGGAGGGTACCTGACCGCCCTGACGTACGGAGCGGTCGGTGCGACACAGGCGCCGGACCTCATGACCTACCCGCCGGAGGGCTTCACCCCGGCCGAGTCCCGGGCCCGCATCGGCCACGGCGACCAGCGGTTCGACACCGCGGTGACACAGGCCCTGACGTGGCAGATCCAGGAACGCAGCGGGATGGGCGTCCGGGTCGACGACGCGCCCGACGACGACGACGTCCGCTACAACCCCGTGACCTTCGACGAGCAGGGCGTGCCGATCGCGCCGGCCTCCATCGGGACGCCGCGGGTGGAGCACTTCGCGCCGGACGGCACCCCGCTCGTGACCGCCGGCACGACGGCCGTGCTGACGATGCACGCGTTCGGCCGGTCGGTGCAGGCGCCGGTCCGCGTCGTGTCGATCATCGACGAGCCCGACCGCAAGGGCTTCGCGTACGGCACGCTCGAGGGCCACCCGCTCTCGGGCGAGGAGTCCTTCGTCGTGGAGCGCACCGCGGACGGCTCCGTGTGGCTGCAGGTCCGCCAGTTCTCGCAGCCGGCCAGTGCGAAGTGGCGCCTCGTCGCGCCGCTGCTCCGCCGGCAGCAGCGCGTGATGGCCGAGAAGTACCTGGCGGCGCTGCGCGGCGACTGATCACCTGACGGCGCTGGCCGGCGGCTGGCCGCTCGCTACTCGTGGCGCAGCGGGGGCAGCGCGGCGATCGCGTCCTCGATGAGGGCGGCGTCGACGACGCAGTCCCGTGCGATCGCCACCGCGTTCGTGTGTCGGAGTGCCTCGACGTCGTAGACGCCCGTCGCGACGGCCAGGAACGGGATGCCCACGGCGTCGGCCGCTTCGCCGTCCCGCGGGGTGTCGCCGACGATGACCGCGCGCGTGCCTGCGAGGGCTGCCGCGGCGAGGGCGGTGACGCCGGCGCGCTCGACCTCCTCGTCCCCGAAGTACGAGTGGTCCCAGTAGAAGGCGTCCACGTCGAACCCGGCACCGGAGAGCTTCACGCGGGCGCGGTACGCAGAGTTGCCGGTGAGCAGGCCGTTCCGCCACCCGAGTGCCGCGAAGCGGGTGACCAGGGCGAGCGCTCCTGGTGCGGCCGTCCGGTGCTCGCCGGCACGGTGCCGTTCCTCCGACAGGTCGCGGAGGTGCGCCGTCACGGTCGGGATGACGTCGACGGCGAGGTCGTGGGCGCGGACGTGCTCGGCGATGATGCCGGCGTCGGTGCGCCCGTGCTGGTGGCCGACGAGCAGGGGGAGGTCACGGCCCGTCGCTCGCTCGAGCGCCAGGTGGTACAGGTTGCCGGGGGAGGTGGCGTTCCGGACGAGCGTGCCGTCGATGTCCCACAGCACCGTGGTCGGGACCGAGTGGTGCTCCATGGCTCCATCATGGCGGAGAATGGAGTCCATGCCGAGTGCTCTCCCGATCGCTGACCCGGCTCCCGCGGACGGCCTGCTCACGCCGGCGTCCGGAGCGGGTGACGTCCCGTTCGGTGTCTACGTGCACGTGCCCTTCTGCCGCGTGCGGTGCGGCTACTGCGACTTCAACACGTACACGGCGTCCGAGCTCCGCGGCGTGCGGCGGGACGACTACGCCGGCCACGCGGTCCGCGAGATCGCCTGGGCGGCCGAGGTCCTGGACCGCTCCGGTGTGCCCCGGCGTCCGGTGTCCACCGTGTTCTTCGGCGGCGGCACCCCGACGATGCTGCCGGCGAGCGACCTCGTGATGATCCTCCGGGCCATCGACGACACGTGGGGCATCCTGCCGGGCGCCGAGGTCACGACCGAGGCCAACCCGGACTCCGTCGACGCGGCCTCGCTCGAGACGCTCCGTGCCGGCGGGTTCAACCGGATGAGCTTCGGCATGCAGTCGGCGGTGCCGCACGTGCTCGCGACGCTCGACCGCACCCACGACCCGGAGCGTGTGCCGGTCGTCGTCGACCTCGCGAAGCAGCTCGGCCTCGACGTCTCACTCGACCTCATCTACTCGACGCCGGGGGAGTCGCTCGACGACTGGCGCACCTCGCTCGACGCCGCGCTCGCCTGCGAGCCCGACCACGTGTCCGCCTACTCGCTCATCGTCGAGGACGGCACCGCCATGGGCCGTGCGGTGTCCCGCGGCGAGCTGCCCGCCCCCGACGACGACCTCGCCGCCGACATGTACGAGCTCGCGGACCGGGTGCTCGGCGACGCCGGCTACCGCTGGTACGAGGTCTCGAACTGGGCGCGCGGCGACGAGCACGTCAGCCGGCACAACCTGTCCTACTGGAAGGGCCACGACTGGTGGGGGGTCGGCCCCGGCGCCCACTCCAGCGTCGCCGGCACCCGCTGGTGGAACGTCAAGCACCCGGCCGCGTACGCGGGCCGCGTGCTCCAGGACGTGTCCCCGGCCGCCGGTCGCGAGACGCTCGACGACGAGACCCGCTACGTCGAGCGCGTGTTGCTCGCCGCGCGCGTCCGTGGGGAGCTCAGCACCCAGGAACTCCGCCAGGAGGCCCGTGGCCGGGTCGCCGGGCTCATCGCGCGCGGTCTCGTGGACGGCCGCAGTGCCCTCGGCCGCCCCGGGGCGCCGGGGCGCCTCGACCTGACGCTGCAAGGTCGGCTGCTCGCAGACGCGGTGGTCCGCGAGCTGCTCGACTAGGCCTTCACGAACTCGATCGACAGCGGGTAGCGGTAGAAGCGCCCCTGGTTGGCGGCCACGGCGGCCATGATCGCGAACACGATCGAGACGACCCGGACGGCCAGGAGCACCAGGAGGCCGATGCCGAGCCAGCTCGTGACGACGCCGATCACGTCCGCGATCGCCATCGTGATGAAGAAGTTCAGCGACACCCGGGTGTGCTCGCGGACGAAGCCACCGCGGTCGCGGAGCACGAAGTAAGCGACGAGTGGTGCGACGAAGCTGAAGAAGATCCCGCCGATGTGGGTGAGCGTCGCCCAGAGGCGCTGGTCCTCGGGCGTCAGCGGCTGCGGCGGCTGGTACTGCGGGCCGCCGGGCTGCTGGCCGAAGCCCTGCGGATGGGGCTGGTGGGCGTAGTCGCCGGGGCGGGGCTGTCCGGGGCCTGTGGCGCCGTCCTGCTCGTGTCCGTAGCTCATGGCGGCAGCGTAGCGACCGGCCCCCGGAGAAGTCCGAGCGTGTCGGTGTGCAGGCGTAGGATCAGCACTCGACACGTCCGAGTGCCAGCACGCGTGGAAGGGGTCCCGGTGGTCAGTGAACGTTCCCTCGAGGTCCTCAAGGCCATCGTGCGCGACTACGTCTCGTCACGCGAGCCCGTCGGGTCGAAGTCCATCGTCGACCGGCACGCCTTCGGGGTCAGCGCCGCGACGATCCGCAACGACATGGCGCTGCTCGAGGACGAGCAGCTCATCATCGCCCCGCACACCTCGTCCGGCCGGGTGCCGACGGACAAGGGCTACCGCGTCTTCGTCGACCACCTCGCTGCGGCCCGTCCGCTCTCGAGTGCGCAACGGCACGCCATCGAGACCTTCCTCGGGGCGTCCAACGACCTCGACGACGTCCTCAGTCGCACCGTCCGGCTGCTCAGTCAGCTGACCAACCAGGTCGCCCTGGTGCAGTACCCGTCGATGGTGCGCGCCCGGGTACAGCACGTCGAACTCGTCCGTCTCGGCGACACCCGTCTGATGGTCGTGCTCATCACCGACACCGCCAGGGTCGAGCAGCGCGTGGTGGAGACCGACGTCCGGCTCCACGAGTCCGCCCTGGTCGAACTGCGGTCGGTGCTCAACGGCGCGACCGTCGGGCTCCCGCTGCAGGACGTCCCCACCGCGCTGCGGGCGATCCCCGCGCAGATCCGCCCCGACTCGCAGACCCTGGCGGGCGTGGTCGTCGCGACGCTCATCGAGCAGGTCGCTGCCAACCGGCAGGACCGCCTGCTCATGGCCGGTGCCGCCAACCTCGCCAAGAGCGAGCAGGACTTCTCCGGCGGGCTCTTCCCCGTGCTCGAAGCCATCGAGGAACAGGTGACCCTGCTCCGGTTGTTCGGGGAGATGCAGCTGGACGACGTCTCCGTGACGGCGCGCATCGGCGTCGAGAACGCGGAGTACGGCCTCGACGCGACGAGCATCGTGGCCGGCGGGTACGTCGCCGCCGGTGGAGAGGTCGCCCGGCTGGGCGTCCTCGGACCCACGCGCATGGACTACGGCTCGAACATGGCGGCGGTGCGGGCAGTCGCCCGGTACCTCTCCAGGCTCCTCGGCGAGAATTGACGACCCCCATCATCCGACCCACCGACGAACACAACTGAGGGATACGTGGCAGACCACTACGACGTCCTCGGTGTCCCGCGTGACGCGGCCGACACCGACATCAAGAAGGCGTACCGCCGACTCGCGCGGGAACTCCACCCGGACGTGAACCCGAGCCCCGACGCCGCCGAACGCTTCAAGGACGTCACGCACGCGTACGACGTGCTGAGCGACCCCGAGCAGCGGCGCCGCTACGACGCCGGCCCCGCGGCCGACAGCCCCTTCGGCGGTGGTGGTGCGGCCGGCTTCAGCGACATCTTCGACGCCTTCTTCGGCGGCGGTGCCGGTGGCGGTCGTGGCAGCGGTCCCCGCAGCCGGGCCGAGCGCGGGCAGGACGCCCTGCTGCGCATCGACGTCGACCTCGACGAGGTCGTCTTCGGCACGCACAAGGACGTCGAGGTCGACACCGCGGTCCTCTGCGAGACGTGCGGCGGCTCCTGCTGCGCACCGGGCACCAGCCCGCGCACGTGCGACATCTGCGGCGGGTCCGGCTCCATCCAGCGCCAGGTCCGGTCGCTCCTCGGCAACGTCGTGACGAGCGCGCCGTGCGGTACCTGCCGTGGCCACGGCACCGTCATCCCGAACCCCTGCCCGACGTGCCAGGGCCAGGGTCGCGTCCGCGCCCGTCGCACCATCCCGGTCGACATCCCCGCCGGTGTCGACTCCGGTCTGCGCCTCCAGATGCCCGGTCAGGGCGAGGTCGGCCCGGCCGGTGGACCCTCCGGTGACCTGTTCCTCGAGGTCCGGGTGCACCACCACGACGTCTTCAGCCGCGACGGTGACGACCTGCTCGCCACGCTCGAGGTCCAGATGACCGACGCGATCCTCGGCACCACGACGACGATCGACGGCCTCGACGGCCCGGTCGAGCTCGAGGTCCGCCCGGGCGTTCAGAGCGCCGACGTCCTCGTCATCAAGGACCGCGGCATCACGAAGCTCCGCGGCAGCGGGCGTGGCGACCTCCGGGTCGGCGTGCAGGTCGTGACCCCGACGAAGCTCTCGCACAAGGAGCGCCAGCTCGTCGAGCAGCTCGCGAAGTCGCACAGGTCCGCGGCGCCGCAGCTCGCACGGTTCCAGCAGGGCATGTTCGGCAAGCTGCGCGACCGGTTCTTCAACTTCTGATGGCCTCGCTCTACCTGGTGGAGTCCCTCGACGGCGTGACCGTCGGGGACTCCGTCGCGCTCGACGGTGCCGAGGGCCGCCACGCCACCACGGTCGCCCGGGTGCGCGTCGGGGAGACCCTCCGCATCGGCGACGGCCGCGGCACCGTCGTGCTCGGCACGGTCGAGTCCGTCGGACGTGACGCGCTCGTGCTGTCGGTCGCGTCCGTGGTGGTCGAGGACTCCCCGTCCCCGTCACTGACCCTCGTGCAGGCCCTCGCGAAGGGCGGGCGCGACGAGATGGCGGTGCAGGCAGCCACCGAGATCGGCGTCGACCGCGTGGTCCCGTGGTCGGCGGCGCGCAGCGTCTCCCGCTGGGACGGCGCCAAGGTGGAGAAGGGCCGTTCCCGGTGGGCAGCGATCGCGCACGAGGCCGCGAAGCAGGCCATCCGGTCGCGCGTGCCCTCGGTGGACCCGCCGATGACGACCGCGCAGCTCGCGGCGTCGTCCTCGGACGGCGTCGTGCTGGTGCTGCTCGACCCCACCGCGACCGAGCGGCTCGCCACCTGGGAGCCCCCGGCCGACGCCACCGAGATCGCCCTGGTCGTCGGGCCAGAGGGCGGCATCGACGGCTCCGAGCTCGACCGCCTCGAAGCGGCCGGAGCGGTGCGGGTCCGACTCGGCGACACCGTCCTGCGCACCTCCACCGCCGGCCCCGCGGCGCTGGCGGTCCTGCAGGCCCGGCTCGGCCGATGGTGACCGCCTCGCGCAGCACCGTCGCACCCGCACGGCCCGGCGTCGGTCGGGCGTCCTACGATGGGACCATGAGCAGCATCTTCTCGAAGATCGTCGCGCGCGACGTCCCGGCGACCATCGTGGCCGAGGACGACCGCGTCATCGCGTTCGAGGACATCGCCCCGAAGGCCCCGGTCCACGTCCTCGTCGTCCCGAAGACCGAGCAGTACCGGAACGTCACCGAGCTCGCGGCCGGTGACCCGGACCTCCTGGCGCACGTCGTCGCGACCGCCCAGCGCATCGCCGACGAGCGCTCGGGCGGGCAGTACCGGCTCGTCTTCAACACCGGCGAGACCGTCGGACAGACCGTGTTCCACGTGCACGCACACGTACTCGCAGGCGACCTGCAGGAAGGCACCCTTGCCAGCTGACGACACCGCACCCACCGAGACCGAAGCCGTCTCGGAACTCGCCGTCGACGGGATCGCGATGGTCCAGCTCCTCGGCCCACAGGACCGACTGCTGAAGACCGTCGAACGCCAGTACCCCGGCGTCCGCGTGCTCGTCCGCGGCAACCAGGTCACCCTGACCGGCCCGGAGCGCGACGTCGCCCGTGCCCGCGCGCTCGTCGACGAGCTCGTGGACATGGTCAAGCGCGGCCAGGACATCGGCCAGTCGGACATCCCGACGTCCGCCCGCATCATCGACGAGGCCCGCAGCCCCGCGGACGTCTACGGCGCCCCGATCGTGTCGAGCCGCGGCAAGTCCGTGCGTCCGAAGACGGACGGACAGCGCCGGTACGTCGACGCCATCGACGAGAACACGATCACGTTCGGCATCGGCCCCGCCGGCACCGGCAAGACCTACCTCGCCATGGCCAAGGCGGTCCAGGCCCTGCAGCGGCGCGAGGTCACGCGCATCATCCTGACCCGCCCCGCGGTGGAGGCCGGCGAGCGGCTCGGGTTCCTGCCCGGCACGCTGACGGACAAGATCGACCCGTACCTCCGCCCGCTGTACGACGCGCTCAACGAGATGATGGACCCCGAACTGGTCCCGAAGCTCCTGGCAGCCGGCACGGTCGAGGTCGCACCGCTCGCGTACATGCGCGGTCGCACGCTCAACGACTCATTCGTGGTGCTCGACGAGGCCCAGAACACCACGCCCGAGCAGATGAAGATGTTCCTCACGCGCCTCGGGTTCGGGTCGCGGATGGTCATCACCGGCGACATCACCCAGGTCGACCTGCCGGGCAACGTCTCCGGCCTGCGGCTGGTCACGCAGATCCTGTCCGAGGTCGAGGACATCCACTTCGCCCGGCTCGGGAGCGAGGACGTGGTCCGCCACACCCTCGTCGGTCGGATCGTCGACGCCTACACCGTCTACGACGAGCAGCGGCTCGTCGAGCAGGCGGAGCGCCGCCAGTCCAGCACGAGGAACGACGCCAGAGGAGGCGCCCGGTGAGCATCGAGCTCAACAACGAGTCCGGCGTCGCGGTCGACGACGATGCCATCCAGCGCCTCGCCGCGTTCGCGCTGGACGCCATGCACGTGCACGCCGACGCGGAACTCGCCGTCGTGCTCGTCGACGAGGGCGCGATGGAGCAGCTGCACATCCGGTGGATGGACGAGCCGGGCCCGACCGACGTCCTGAGCTTCCCGATGGACGAGCTCCGCCCGGGCACCGAGGACGAGCCGACCCCGGCCGGGCTGCTCGGCGACATCGTGCTCTGCCCGCAGGTGGCCGAGGCCCAGGCGAAGACCGCCGGGCACTCCACCACGGACGAGCTCCTGCTGCTGACGTGCCACGGCATCCTGCACCTGTTGGGCTTCGACCACGCGGAGCCCGACGAGAAGGCCGAGATGTTCGGGCTGCAGGGGGAGATCCTCGCCGGGTTCGCCGCACAGCGCCGAGGGCGGTGACGGCAGTGCTCCTCGTCGCCGCCCTCCTCGCGGTGGCGTTCGTGCTCGTGGTCCTCGGCGGTCTGCTCGCGTCCGCCGACGCCGCACTCGCCGTGTCGTCCCGCGCCGACCTCGACGAGATCGCCAAGGGCCACAAGCGCCGTCGCGCGATCGAGGCCATCGCCGACGACGTCGGTGCCCACGTCAACGCGCTGAACTTCTTCCGTGTGCTGGCGGAGACCGCCGCCGCCGTGCTCGTCACGATCGCGCTGTTCAGCGTGCTCGACACCTGGTGGCTGGCACTCATCGTGTCCGCCGCGATCATGACGGCCGTGTCGTTCGTCCTGGTCGGGTCGAGCCCCCGCAGCGTCGGACGGGCACACCCGGAGCAGCTCGTCGGGCTCACCGGTGGGCTGATCCACACCGTGCGCATCGTGCTCGGGCCGCTCGCCGGACTCCTCGTCGTGATCGGCGACCGGGTCACGCCGGGGCGCAACGGCAGCACGTCGAGCGTCTCCAGCGAGGAGCAGCTGCTGTCCCTCGTCGACGAGGCCACCGAGAGCAACGTCCTCGAAGCCGACGACCGCGAGCTCATCCACTCCGTCTTCGAGTTCAGCGACACTCTGGTGCGCGAGGTCATGGTGCCACGCACCGACATGGTCACCGCGGACGCCGCCGACACGCTGTCGGCCGTGATGGAGCAGTTCCTCGCCGCCGGGGTGTCCCGGATGCCCGTCACCGGGCGGGACAGCGACGACGTCCTCGGGGTCGTCTACCTGCGTGATCTCGCTCGTGCGCTGTACGAGAGCAAGAACGCGGGCGGGCGACCGGTCACGTCGCTCCTGCGCGTCGCAGAGTTCGTCCCCGAGTCCAAGCACGCCGACGACACCCTGCGCCACATGCAGGCGGCGAAGAACCACCTGGTGCTCGTCGTCGACGAGTACGGGGGAGTCGCCGGGCTCGTGACGATGGAGGACCTCATCGAGGAACTCGTCGGCGACATCTCCGACGAGTACGACCGCACGGTGGTCGACCGCGTCGACCTC
This sequence comes from Curtobacterium sp. GC_Cur_3, assembly GCF_026544205.1. Taxonomy (GTDB): domain Bacteria; phylum Actinomycetota; class Actinomycetes; order Actinomycetales; family Microbacteriaceae; genus Curtobacterium. Next base: position 20,126 of record NZ_JALNUI010000033.1, on the reverse strand, counting down.
GGCGACGGCGTCTGGCGGGTCTCCGCCCGGATGCCGATCGACGACCTCGGCGACCTGTTCGGGATCGACCTCGACGACGACGACGTCGACACCGCCGGCGGTCTGCTCACCAAGGAGCTCGGCCACCTCGCCACCGCGGGGGAGTCCGTGACCGTCTCCGGGGTCGTCCTGACCGCCGACCGGGTCGAGGGCAAGCGCCGCCACCTCATCTCCGTGCTCGCCGAGCGCACCGACGCCCTCGAGCGCGTCGAGCAGGCGTTCGACGGCTTCGCAACCACCACGACGGGAACCCACTCCGCATGAGCGACACCGACGACGGCGCCACCGAGCGTCCCATCACCTACCGAGCCGGCTTCGTGTCGTTCGTCGGACGCCCGAACGTCGGCAAGTCCACCCTGACGAACGCGCTCGTCGGCGAGAAGGTCGCGATCACCTCCTCGAAGCCGCAGACCACGCGACGGGCCATCCGCGGCATCGTGCACCGTCCCGACGGCCAGGTGATCATCGTCGACACCCCCGGTGTGCACCGCCCGCGCACGCTCCTCGGCGAGCGCCTCAACGACCTCGTCCAGTCCACGCTCGGTGACGTCGACGTCATCGGGTTCTGCGTGCCGGCCAACGAGCCGATCGGCCCGGGCGACCGCTTCATCAACGAGACGCTCGACCACTTCCCGCGCGCCAAGAAGGTCGCGATCGTGACGAAGGTCGACCGCGCCGGCAAGGAGAAGATCGCCCAGCAGCTCCTCGCCGTCTCCGCGCTCCGCGAGTGGGACGCCATCGTGCCGACCTCGGGCACCGAGGGCACCCAGCTCGACGCCCTGCTGATGGAGATCACCCGGCTGATGCCCGAGTCCCCGGCGCTCTACGGCGCGGACGCGATCACCGAGGAGACGAACGAGGAGCGCATCTCCGAGCTCATCCGCGAAGCCGCGCTCGAGGGCGTCCGCGACGAACTCCCGCACTCCCTCGCCGTGCTCATCGAGGACATGGTCGAACCCGACCCGGACGACGACCCCAACGGGCCGCTGCGGATCTTCGCGAACCTGTTCGTCGAGCGGGACAGCCAGAAGTCCATCGTCATCGGCCACAAGGGCGAGCGGCTGAAGGACGTCGGCATCCGCGCGCGTGCCGAGATCGAGTCGCTGCTCGGCGGTCGCCACGTGTACCTCAACATCCGCGTGAAGGTCGCCAAGGAGTGGCAGCGCGACCCGAAGCAGCTCGGGCGACTGGGCTTCTGACGCCGGTCATCCGCCGGACGGACGCGCACGTGCCCGGCCAGCCGTACCGTGGACGCGTGTTCCGTCCCATGCTGCGCAGCCAGATCGTCACCGACGTCGTCGTCGCCGTGGCCCTCGGCGTGGTCGTGGCGCTCGTCGGGTCGGCCGGTCTCCTCACGAGCGACCAGGCCTTCATCGTCGTCGGGATGACCGCGGCGCTGGCACTCCGGCGTCTGTCGCCGGGTCTGGCGCTCTCGGTCGCCTGGGTCACGGCCATCGCGCAGATGGTGACCGGTCAGCAGCCGGACCCGTCGAACATCCTCATCGCCGGGGTCATGTACACGACGAGCGCGTACGGCAGTCGTCGCGTCCGGCTGGCCGGCCTGGTCTCGGCGATCGTCGGGGCCGTGACGGCTGCCCTGTACGTCGGCATCCCGGACTTCATCACCCGGTCGAACGAGCCGACCGAGTACGGCCCCGTGGTCGAGTCCGGGAAGGTCGTCGGCGCGGTCCTGATCGTCGTCCTCGCCCTGCTGCTGCTGCCGTGGCTGGGTGGCGTGGTGGCCCGCACGCAGCAGACGGCCCGCATGAGCCGAGAGGCCCAGCTGCTCGCCGAGCGCGACGCCGCCCGGGCCGACCGCGCCGTCGCCGTCGAGCAGGAGCGCGTCAGCATCGCCCGGGACATGCACGACATCGTCGCGCACTCCCTCGCGGTGGTCATCGCGCAGGCCGACGGCGCCCGGTACGCGTTGAAGGCCGACCCGGCCGTGGCCGACCAGGCGCTCGGCACGATCTCGAGCACGGCCAGGCGAGCGCTCGGCGACGTGCGCGAACTCCTGGGCGCGCTCCGGCACGAGCAGGGCACCACGCCCACGCCGGACGTCGACGACATCGAGCGGCTCGTCGGGGAGATGCGCGAGGTCGGCCTCGAGGTCGACATCGAACGGAACGGCGACCCGAGCAGCCTGCCGACGAGCACGCAGCTCGCGGTGTACCGGATCGTGCAGGAGAGCCTGACGAACGCCTACAAGCACGGCGAACGCGGGACGCCGGTGCACGCGTCCCTGACCTACCGTCCCGACACGGTCGAGATCGACGTCGTGAACCGTCGCTCGGACGACGGCCGCGCCGGACCCGGCACCGGCCACGGACTCGTCGGGATGCGGGAGCGTGCGACCCTGTCCGGTGGCACGATGACCGCCGGTCCGCGCGGACAGGACTTCGCCGTCGCCGTCCGCATGCCGGCACACCCCGCCACCGGGCAGATGCCCCGCGGACTCTTCACCTCGACCGACCAGGAGCGCACCGCGCCATGACCGACACCCCCATCCGCGTCGCCCTCGTCGACGACCAGGCGCTCTTCCGCACCGGCATCCGGATGCTCATCGACTCCCAGCCGGACCTGCGCTTCGTCGGGGAGGCCGGCAACGGTGCCGAGGGCGTCGAGCTCGTCCGGCAGGGCCGACCCGACGTCGTGCTGATGGACGTCCGCATGCCCGTGATGGACGGCATCACCGCCACCGCGCGCATCGTCGAGGACTCCGGCACGGACGGCGCGAAGGTCCTCGTGCTGACGACCTTCGACTTCGACGAGGCCGCGGCGAAGGCCATCCGCGCCGGCGCCAGCGGGTTCGTGCTCAAGGACGCTGACCCCGAGTTCCTGCTCGCAGCGATCCGCACCGTCCACGCGGGCACGGCCGTCTTCGCGGCATCGGCGACGCGGGAGCTCCTGCGTCGGTACGACGACACCGCCGAGCGAGCCGCGAACGTCCCGGCGGCCGTCAACGACCTCACGCCGCGGGAGCGGGAGATCTTCGACCTCGCAGCCCGCGGCTTCAGCAACAGCGAGATCGCGCAGCACGAGTTCGTGAGCGAGGCGACGGTGAAGACCCACATCTCCCGGGTCCTCAGCAAGCTCGGCCTGCGCGACCGGGTCCGCCTGGTCGTCTTCGCGCACGAGCACGGGCTCGTCACGAAGGACTGACCGCCGAGCCCAGCCGAGCCGAGCCGCGCTGCGCGGCGCGGGGTCGCGGCGTGCCGGCGTGGCGGCGTCGCGGCGTCATCCGAGCGGATGAGTCCTCCACCGGGAAGTGCACCGAGCGGTCCATCCACAGGAGCCGACCGGCGGACGCGGGGAGGGCCTCCCGGCCGTCATCGTTGGAGCATGACCACCAGCCACGCTCCCATCATCCGGCTCGACCACGTCTCCAAGCACTTCGGGGACGCTGCCCGCCGCGTCACCGCCCTCGACGACGTCAGCGTCGACATCGGCGCGGGTGAGTTCACCGCGGTGATGGGCCCGTCGGGTTCCGGCAAGTCCACGCTCATGCACGTCGCCGCCGGGCTCGACGCCGTGTCGGCCGGCCGCATCCAGATCGACGGCGTGGACATCACCGACCTCGGCGACAAGGACCTCACCGAGCTCCGTCGTCGGCGGCTCGGGTTCGTGTTCCAGTCCTTCAACCTCGTGCCGACGCTCGACGTCAGCGAGAACATCCGGCTGCCGTTCCTGCTCGGCGGCCACCGGACGTCCACCGAGGAGAACGCCTGGATCGACCGGCTCGTCGACATGCTCGGGCTCGGCAACCGGCTCTCGCACCGTCCGCACCAGCTGTCCGGCGGCCAGCAGCAGCGCGTCGCGATCGCCCGCGCACTGGCGTCCCGCCCCGCCGTCGTGGTGGCCGACGAACCGACCGGGGCCCTCGACTCCCGCACCGGGCGTGACGTGCTCGGGATCCTCCGCGGCGCGGTGGCCGAGTGGGGCCAGAGCGTCGTCACGGTCACCCACGACCCGGTCGCCGCCGCCAACGCGGACCGCATCCTGTTCCTCGCCGACGGCCGCATCGTGGGCGACCGGCCCGCGATGAGCGCCGCTGACATCTCCACCACGATGCTCGGGATGGAGGCCGCAGCATGAACGCCGTCCGCGACTTCTCGCCCACCATCCTGGTCGCCGCCCTCGGCACCACGTTCGGCTCCGCACTCGTCATCGCCCCGGGCATCGTGACCGAGGCGCTCCGGGCAGCAGGCCTGTCCGATGTCGCCTCGGTCAAGTCGGTGCTCGACGTCGTCGGGTGGCTCTTCCTCGGCATCGCCCTCTACGTCGGGGCGATCGTCACCGCCAACACGTGCGCCACCCTCATTGCCGGACAGACCCGGGTCATCGCGCTCCAGCGGCTCGTGGGCGCCACGGGGGCCACCCTGCGCTCCCGCATCACCCGCGCCGGTCTGGTGGTCGGGGTGATCGGCGGGCTGATCGGCGTCGTCGTCGGCACCGGCCTGTCCGCGCTCTTCGTGGCGGTGCTGCGCGGCAACGGTTTCCTGCCGGACACCTCGTACACGCTCGTGCCGTGGCAGCTCGTGCTCCCGGTGATCGCCGTCGTGCTGGCCACCTGGGGTGCCTTCGCGGTGGGGTCGCGCCGCGTGCTGACCGTCACGCCACTGCAGGCGCTGTCCTCCGTCGTCGAACCGAGTCACGACGACGTCCGGTCCGGGCGGGCGCGGAAGGTCTGGGCGATCCTGCTCATGGGCGGCGGCGGTGCCCTGATGCTGATGGGACTCCTCGTCAGCTCCAGCAGCCCGGTCGCCGTGTTCCCCGCGGCCCTCGGCGGGTTCATCTCGTTCGCCGGGGTCGCCGTCGGGGCGACGATCGTGATGCCGCCGGTGTTGTCCCTCATCGGGCGGATCGGGGCGAAGGACCCGGTCGTGCTCCTCGCCGGCCGGAACGCGTTGCGGGCGCCGGGTCGTGCCTCGCGAGCGACCATCGGGCTGGTCATCGGCGTCACGCTGCTGGTCACGTTCGCGGTCGCCCTCGGGATGATGCAGCACCTGATGGAGGAGCAGCTCCGCGCGCAGTTCGGCGGCGGCGGCAAGCAGCAGGTCGAGCAGCTCCGTGACGTCTTCGTGCAGGTCAACGGCGTGGTCAGCGTCATCGTCGGTTTCTCCGCCGTGATCGCCGCGGTCGGGGTCGTCAACGCCCTCGCGCTCGGGGTGCTGCAGCGGCGTCGGGAGCTCGGGCTCCTGCGGGTGCTTGGGCTCACCGGGGCGCAGGTCCGTCGGATGATCATCACCGAGGCCGTCCAGATGGTGGTCGCCGCCGTGGTCACCGGGCTGGTGCTCGGCACGGTGTACGGCTGGGTCGGCGGGCAGACGCTGCTCGGGTCGATGGGGTCGCCGGGAGCACCCGTGCTGCCACCGCTGACGATCGTCATCGTGGTGGTCGGGGCACTCGTCCTGGCGGTCGCCGCCACCGTCGCCCCGGTCCGCCGGGCGATGCAGGTCTCGCCGACCGAGGCACTCGCGTTCGACTGACGCGCGGTGCGGTGCCGCCCGGCACCGCGCTGCCCGCACCGCCCGTCGCTCGACCGCGCTGTCACACGGGCGACGTGCGGTGCTACGGTGAAGGCGATGTACTCGGCGCTCCTCCTCCTTCGCTGCCGCGACGAGGCCTGACTCAACGGCCCACCTCGTCGCGGAGTCCGTCGTGGCCGCACACACGCGAGTGCTGATCACCAGCGCAACGACGAAAGCGACGAAACGATGCAGAACACGCAGCGCCCCTCCGGGATGCCGATCCACAAGTACGTCCCCTTCCACGAGCAGATCGCCGTCGAGCTCCCGGACCGCACCTGGCCGACGAAGCGCATCGAGAAGGCCCCCCGCTGGTGTGCCGTCGACCTGCGCGACGGCAACCAGGCACTCATCGACCCGATGGACGCCGAGCGCAAGCGCGCGATGTTCGACCTGCTGGTCCGCATGGGCTACAAGGAGATCGAGGTCGGGTTCCCGAGCGCCTCGCAGACGGACTTCGACTTCGTCCGCAGCCTGATCGACGAGGGCGCCATCCCCGACGACGTCACGATCCAGGTGCTGACCCAGGCCCGCGAGCACCTCATCAACCGCACGTACGAGGCGATCGACGGCGCCAAGCAGGCCATCGTGCACCTCTACAATTCGACGTCGATCGTGCAGCGCGAGGTCGTCTTCCGCACCGACGTGCAGGGAGTCGTGGACATCGCCGTCGCCGGGGCGAAGCTGTGCAAGGCGGCCGAGGCATCCCTGCAGCACGACACGACGGTCTACTACGAGTACTCGCCGGAGTCGTACACGGGCACCGAGCTCGAGGTCGCGCTGCAGATCTGCAACGCCGTGCTCGAGGTCTTCGAGCCCACTCCCGACCGCAAGGTCATCATCAACCTGCCCGCCACGGTCGAGATGGCGACGCCGAACGTCTACGCCGACTCGATCGAGTGGATGTCCCGCCGCCTGGCACACCGTGAGGACGTCATCCTCTCGCTGCACCCGCACAACGACCGCGGCACCGCCGTCGCCGCCGCCGAGCTCGGCTACCTGGCCGGCGCGGACCGCATCGAGGGCTGCCTGTTCGGCAACGGGGAGCGCACCGGCAACGTCGACCTGGTCGCCCTCGGCATGAACCTGTTCACGCAGGGCATCGACCCGGAGATCTCCTTCTCGGACATCGACCAGGTCAAGCGGACCGTCGAGTACTGCAACCAGCTGCCCGTGCCGGAGCGCCAGCCCTGGGCGGGCGACCTCGTCTACACGGCCTTCAGCGGCTCACACCAGGACGCCATCAACAAGGGCTTCGACGCGATGAAGGCGAAGGCCGCAGCCGCGGGCAAGTCCATCGACGAGGTCGAGTGGGCCGTTCCCTACCTGCCCGTCGACCCGAAGGACATCGGCCGGTCGTACGAGGCCGTCATCCGCGTGAACTCCCAGTCGGGCAAGGGCGGGGTCGCCTACCTGCTCAAGACCGACCACGCGATCGACCTGCCCCGCAAGCTGCAGATCGAGTTCTCCGGGGTCGTGCAGCAGCGCACCGACACCGAGGGCGGCGAGTTCAGCTCGGACAAGATCTGGGACCTGTTCCGCGACGAGTACCTGCCGGCACCCGTCGACGAGGACAAGTGGGGCCGCTACGAGATCACGAAGACGGCGACCTCGAGCGACTTCGACGGCACGACGAACCTGTCGGTCGCGATGCGCGTCGATGACGGCAGCGTCACCGCCGAGGCCGTCGGCACCGGTCCGATCGACGCCTTCCTCACCGTGATGCGGGAGCAGGGCGTCGGGGTGACGCTGTACGACTACTCCGAGCACACCATGAGCGCCTCGGGTGACGCCAAGGCGGCCTCCTACGTCGAGCTCGACGTCGACGGCGTGCGGCTGTGGGGCGTCGGCATCGACGCCGACATCGCGACCGCGTCGCTCAAGGCGATCGTCTCCGCCGTGAACCGCGCGGTCCGCGCGGGCGCGGCCTCCGGTGCGGCGTCGCCGGAGCTCGTCACCGCCTAGCACCTCGCCATCGCGGGCCCGCAGCCCTGCGGGCCCGCGGGAGCGCGCCCCTGCGGTGAGATCGCACTTCGTGTCGCTTCGAGGCGCAATGACCCGACACGAAGTGCGATCTCAGCGGGCCGATCTGGTGACGACGCGACCACGGCCGGGAGGCGCGGTGCGGGTCCGACCCGCACCGCGCCTCCCGGCCGTGGTGCGTTCCCACCCATGTCGGGCGCGATGGCAGGTGGTTCCGCGCGTTGCGGGTCGGAAGAAGTGACCTGCGACGCGCGAGCGGACCTTCCACGCGCGGAAGGACCTGCGACGCGCGAGAGGACCTGCCACGCGCGGAAGGGCCGGCCACGCGCGGTCCCACCCCTGAGGCGGGCTGTCGGTGCGGCGGGGGATACTGGGGGCATGCCGCTGTACCGGGACGAGTGCGTCGTGCTCCGCACCCACAAGCTCGGCGAGGCGGACCGCATCGTCACCATGCTCAGCCGCCAGCACGGCAAGATCCGTGCCGTCGCGAAGGGCGTGCGGCGGACAGCGTCGAAGTTCGGCAGCCGGCTCGAACCGTTCATGGTCGTCGACGCCCAGTTCTACGAGGGCCGCTCGCTCGACATCGTCACGCAGGCCGAGTCCCTCGGGGCGTACGGCGCGCAGATCGTGGCCGACTACAGCGCCTACACCGCCGCCAGCGCCATGGTCGAGACCGCCGACCGTCTGAGCGAGGCGGACGCCGGCCTGCAGCAGTACCTGCTCCTGGTCGGGGCCCTCCGGTCGCTGTCCCGCGGCGAGCACGTGCCGTCCGCCACGCTCGACTCCTACCTGCTGCGGGCGATGAGCATCGCGGGGTGGGCGCCCTCGTTCTCGGACTGCGCGGTCACGGGTGAGCCGGGCCCGCACTCGGCGTTCGTCGTCCAGCTCGGCGGCGTCGTGGCCGACGGTGCTGCGCCGCCCGGATCGCCGCGGCTCGACGTCACGACGCTCGGGATCCTCGGGTCGCTGCTCGCGGGGGACTGGGCCGCGGTGGACGCGGCGGACGAGCGGACCAGGTCGCGGGCCTCCGGCGTGGTCGCCGCCTACGCCCAGTGGCACCTGGAACGATCGCTCAAGTCACTGCCGCACGTCGACCGCACCGAGCACCCCGCTCCGGTGCCGGTCTCCCACGACGGTCCGGCGGCGACGGCACGGGCGGTCGCTGCGACGCCGGCCCCGGCACTCCCCGACGTCCACGAAGGAACCAGCACCGCATGAGCCCCCGCCGCACCGACGCTCCCGAGCCCTTCCGTCCGGTCGACTGGACAGGCGAGACGCCCCCGGCGATCCCGCAGCGGTTCGTCCCCGAGCACGTGGCGATCGTGATGGACGGCAACGGTCGGTGGGCCAACGGGCGCGGGCTCACGCGGATCGAGGGCCACAAGGCGGGCGAGGCGTCGCTGCTCGACGTCGTCGCCGGCGGGATCCAGATCGGCGTCAAGCACATCTCCGCGTACGCGTTCTCGACGGAGAACTGGAAGCGCTCCCCCGAGGAGGTGCGCTTCCTGATGGGCTTCAACCGGGACGTGATCCGGCGTCGGCGCGACCAGCTGAACGAGTGGGGCGTGCGGGTGCGGTGGGCCGGTCGGCATCCTCGGCTGTGGCGGAGCGTCATCGACGAGCTCGAGACCGCTGAACGGATGACGGCGGGCAACGACGTGCTGACCCTGACGATGTGCGTCAACTACGGCGGCCGGAACGAGATCGCCGACGCCGTCCGGTCCATCGCCGAGGACGTCGCCGCCGGGAAGCTCAAGCCGAGCCAGGTGACCGAGAAGGCCCTCGCCCGCCGCCTCTACGTGCCGGACATGCCCGACGTCGACCTGTTCCTGCGGAGCTCGGGCGAACAGCGGACCAGCAACTTCCTGCTGTGGCAGTCGGCGTACGCGGAGATGGTGTTCCTCGACCGGCTCTGGCCGGACTTCCGGCGCACGGACCTCTGGGGCGCGGTGGAGGAGTACGCCCGCCGCGACCGGCGCTTCGGCGGCGCGGTCGACGTCCCGACCGCCTGACCCGCGCGACGCAGGCGGGCCCGAGTCTCGCCTCCGCGGACACCGTGCGCGTTCCGGAAGCCGCACGATGTCCGCACAGCCGAGACTCGGCGCCGCGAACCCGCGCCGCGGACACGCGCCCGCGGACCGCGCGCCGCGCCCGCCGCGGCTCAGGCCAGCAGGGCCGCGGCCGCGCGCACTGCCTCGAGCGTCGCGCGGACGCTCGGCACGCGCTCGGCCCCGCGCGCGACGACGACCTCGACGCGGCGGGCCAGGTCCTCGTCCACGGGGTCGACCGACACCCCGGCCGGGATGACCGTCGTCGCGAGTGCCAGGCGGGGGAGCAGCGCCACCCCGAGTCCCGCGGCGACGAGCCCCACGACCGCCGCGGCGTTGTCCGTCTCGAGCACGATGTCCGGCGTGAACCCGGCACTCGCGCACGATGCGAGCAGGTGCCCCCGGCAGCGCGGGCAGCCCCCGATCCACCGCGCACCACGCTGCGACGCGAGGTCCACGGTGCCGGAACCAGCCACGGCGGCACGTGAACCGACGGGACCACCGCGATCCGAGCCTCCCGACCGGACCGCCGACTCCGCACCCGCACCCGCACCCGCCGCCACCGGCGTGACCAGCGCCAACGGGTCCCGCCCGATCGTCCGCGTCAGCAGCCCCGGGTCCGGCACCGCGCCGACCTCGTCGCCCACGTAGGTGAAGGTGAGCGCGACGTCGGCCTCCCCGCGCCGCAGCATCGCGAGCGCCTCGGGCGGCTCGACCTCGACGTAGGTCGTCGTGACACCCGGCACGCGGTCGGCGAGCCAGGCGAGGACCGCCGGGACGAGCGTGGACGACGCGCTCGGGAACCCGGCGATCCGGACCCGCCCGCGCGTGAGGCCGCCGACGGCGTCGAGGTCCTCGCGGGCGGCGGTCAGCGCTGCCTGCACGTGCAGCGCGTGGTCGGCGAGGACCTGCCCGGCCTCGGTCAGGCTCACCCCGCGGGCGCCACGGAGCACGAGTGCGTGGCCGAGTCGCTGCTCCGCGCGCTGGAGCAGCTGGCTGACGGCGGGCTGGCTGTACCCGAGGGACGCCGCGGCACCGGTGATGGAGCCGGCGTCAGCGACGGCACGGAGGGTCCTGAGCAGCTGCGGGTCGAGGTCGTCCACAACAGGATGTTATGGCAGGGCGAAGCAAGTTGTCCTGGTGTGATGAGGGGGGCCCGCACGACGATGGCGACCATGGACTCCTTCGTCGACGGCCACGGCTACCTCGCCGCCTGCACCGCCGGGCTCCCGACGCGGGGGACGCTCGCCGCGATGCGGGCCGACCTCGACCTCTGGGCAGGCGGCCACGTGGACCCGGTCCGCTACGGCGGCCTCGTCGAGGCGGGCCGCGAGCTCTTCGGCCAGGTCGTCGGCGTGCCCGCGGAACGGATCGCGACCGGCTCGCAGACCTCGACGATGACGGCGGTGGTCGCGGCGGCGCTGCCCGACGGCGCCGAGGTGGTCGTCCCCGACGGCGACTTCAGCTCGATCGTGTTCCCGTTCCTCGCCCAGGCGCACCGCGGCGTCCGTGTCCGCAGCGTCCCGCTCGACGCCCTCGCCACCAGCCTGCGGTCCGACACCGCGCTCGTCGCGTGGTCCGCCGTGCAGTCGGCCACCGGCGTCGTCGCGGACTCGGCGGCCGTCGTGGCGGCGGCACGTTCGGTGGGTGCCCGGACGCTCTGCGACCTCACCCAGGCGGCCGGGGTGCTGCCGGTGTCCGCCGAGCCCTACGACGTGACGATCACCCACGCCTACAAGTGGCTCTGCGCGCCGCGCGGCGTCGCCTTCATGACCCTCTCGGACGACGCGCTCGGTTGGCTCCGCCCGACGCAGGCCGGCTGGTACGCGGGCGCGGACGTCTGGGCCTCCTGCTACGGACCGGCCATGCGGCTCGCCGACGACGCCCGCCGCTTCGACGTCTCGCCGGCCTGGCAGGCCTGGCCCGGGGCGGTCGCCGCCCTGCGGCACGTCGCGTCCCTCGACACGGCCTCGGCCTGGAGGCACGCCACCGGCCTCGCGGACCGGCTGTCGGACGCCCTCGGGTCGGCCCGGCAGACGCAGGCGATCGTGACGATGCCCGATGCGTCCGGCTCCGCGCTGGCGGCGCTGCGGGCGGCGGGGATCACCGCGTCGGGCCGTGCGGGGCGGCTCCGGCTCGCCTTCCACCACTGGAACGACGAGTCGGACGTGGACGCGGTGGCGCGGGTGCTCGCCCGTTAGGCTTGCCCGGTCCCTTCCCCGCCCCGAGCACCCAGCTCGGCGACACTGATGGAGTTCTCCTTGGCTCAGCCCTCCCGTCTCGACTCGGTCATCGCCCTCGCGAAAGGCCGCGGCTTCGTCTTCCAGTCGGGTGAGATCTACGGCGGTTCGCGCTCCGCGTGGGACTACGGGCCCCTCGGTGTCGAGCTGAAGGAGAACATCAAGCGCCAGTGGTGGCAGCGGTTCGTCCGCGGACGCGGGGACATGGTCGGGCTCGACTCCGCCGTCATCCTGCCCCGCAAGGTGTGGGAGGCCTCCGGGCACGTCGCCACGTTCACCGACCCGCTCGTCGAGTGCCTGCACTGCCACCACCGCTTCCGCGAGGACCACCTCATCGAGGCCTTCGAGGCCAAGAAGGGGCGCGCACCCGAGGGCGGCATGGCGGAGATCGCCTGCTCGAACTGCGGCACCCGCGGCCAGTGGACCGAGCCCCGCGAGTTCTCCGGCATGCTCAAGACGTACCTCGGCCCGGTCGAGTCGGAGGAGGGCCTGAACTTCCTCCGCCCGGAGACCGCCCAGGGCATCTTCGTCGACTTCGCCCAGGTCGTCACGACCAGCCGCATGAAGCCCCCGTTCGGCATCGGCCAGGTCGGCAAGGCGTTCCGCAACGAGATCACACCCGGCAACTTCATCTTCCGCACGCGCGAGTTCGAGCAGATGGAGATCGAGTACTTCGTCCCGCCGGCCACCGCGGGGGAGCACTACGAGCAGTGGATCGCCGACTCGGTCGCCTGGTTCACCGACCTCGGCATCGACCCGGAGAACCTCCGCCGCTTCGACGTGCCGGACGGCGAGCGCGCGCACTACTCCGACGCCACCGCGGACATCGAGTACCGCTTCGGGTTCCAGGGCACCGAGTGGGGCGAGCTCATGGGCGTCGCGAACCGCACGGACTTCGACCTCAACAACCACATCGAGTCGTCGGGCAAGGACCTCCGCTTCTTCGACCAGGCCGCGAACGAGAAGTACGTGCCCTACGTCATCGAGCCGTCGTTCGGCCTGACCCGCGCGCTCATGGCCTTCCTGCTCGACGCGTACCACGAGGACGAGGCCCCCAACGCGAAGGGCGGCGTGGACAAGCGCACCGTGCTGCGCCTCGACCCGCGCCTGGCGCCCGTCAAGGCCGCCGTCCTGCCGCTGTCCCGCAACGAGCAGCTCTCGCCCGTCGCCCGCGGCCTGGCCGACGACCTGCGCAAGGTCTGGAACGTGGACTTCGACGACGCCGGTGCGATCGGTCGTCGCTACCGTCGCCACGACGAGATCGGTACGCCGTTCTGCATCACCGTCGACTTCGACACGCTGGAGGACCAGGCCGTCACCGTGCGCGAGCGCGACACGATGAGCCAGGAGCGCGTGGGCCTCGACCGCCTGCAGGGCTACCTCGCCGAGCGCCTGCTCGGGGCGTAGCCGGCACCACCACGGCGCCACGGCATCACGGAACGGACACAGCACCGCGCATCGTCGTGGTGCTGTGTCCGTTGCGCGGTGTGGTGCAGGAATAGGAGCACCACCGCCGCGTTGTCGTTCAGCATGAGCGACTCTGTGAAGGTGGACGTCTGGTCCGACATCGCCTGCCCCTGGTGCTACATCGGCAAGCGCAAGTTCGAGGCCGGCGTCGCCGCGTTCGGCGGCCCCGTGGAGGTCGAGTACCACTCGTTCGAGCTGAGCCCCGACACCCCGGTGGACTTCGAGGGGACCGAGGCCGAGTTCCTCTCCCAGCACAAGGGACTCCCGGTGCAGCAGGCCCAGGAGATGATCGACCGGGTCGCCGGCATCGCCGAGTCGGTCGACCTGCACTACGACTACGACGCCCTCCGCCACACCAACACCGTGAAGGCGCACCAGGTCATCCACCTCGCCAAGCAGCACGGCAAGCAGCTGGAGATGGTCGAGCGGCTCTTCACCGCCTACTTCGAGCGCGGTGAGCACGTCGGACAGGACGACTCGCTGGCCGACCTCGGCGCCGAGGTGGGGCTCGACCGGGACGAGGTGCTCCGCACCCTCCGCGACGACACCCAGCTCGCCGCCGTGTGCGCCGACCAGGCCCAGGCGCAGGCGTTCGGCATCAACGGTGTGCCGTTCTTCGTCATCGACGGCAAGTACGGCGTCTCGGGTGCCCAGGACCCGGCGGCGTTCGAGCAGGTGCTGCAGCAGGTCGTCGCGCTCCGCGGCACGACGCCGGAGGAGGTCGCCTCGGCGACCGAGCGTGCGACGGACGACGCGAGCGCCGACGTGGCGGCGACCCGATGACGGGCCGCGGCGCGCCTGTGGGTGGTGGGTCGGGCCTCCCGGCCGGTCTGGGCCCACGCGAGCCGGTACCGGGGCGTCGCGAAGCGGCGGCACGGCCGAGCTCGTGGGGAGAGGCTCGGCCTGCGCTCCTGACGCTCGTCACGCCCGGTGGGGCGCCGGTCTGCGAGGGTGACACGTGCTTCGTGCCCGGCGCCGAGGGGGACTGGAGCGAGGTACCGGACTGAGGGCGTCCCTGGCCCACGCCGGGGTTCCGCAGCGCTTCAGCGCTGCGGTTCCTCGTCGGTGATGTCGGCGACGGTGGCGCCGTACGCGGTGATGAGGTCGTCGGCGTCGACGAAGGCGCTCGCGCCGTGTCGACCGGCGCCGAGGGCCACCCGGCGGCCGACGATGCGCTCGTCGGCGTAGACGGGCAGGTTCCCGGTCGCGCCGATCGGCGTGATGGTGCCGCGTTCGTAGCCGGACGCGGCCAGGGCCGTGGCGGCGTCGGGCATCGAGAGCTTGTTCACGCCGACGACCGCGCGCAGCTTCTTCCAGGCGATGCTGCGGCCGCCGGGGACGAGCGCGAGCACGAAGTCGCCGTCGTGGCGCTTCACGACGAGGGTCTTCACGACGTCGCCCGCGGTGATGCCGAGGAGCTCGGCGGCCTGCGCCAGGGAGTCGGCGGCGGGACGGTCGACGACCTCGACGTGCAGCCCGCGGGCGGCGGCGTCGGCGTCGAAGCGGGTGATGGGGTCGGTCGTCGTCATGGGGACAACGCTAGTTCTCCACAGCTGTCCGCGCTTCCGCGGGGATCGCGAGGGGCATGGGACAATGGAGGAGTATGACGATCACACACGCACCCGTTGACACGCATGCCGGCACCCCGCTGCGGGTCCCGTCGAAGCCGCTGCGCATCGGCCCGATCCAGGTCGACGTGCCCGTCGTGCTCGCGCCGATGGCCGGGATCACGAACATGGCCT
Source organism: Curtobacterium sp. GC_Cur_3 (assembly GCF_026544205.1). Taxonomy (GTDB): domain Bacteria; phylum Actinomycetota; class Actinomycetes; order Actinomycetales; family Microbacteriaceae; genus Curtobacterium. The sequence continues at coordinate 5,079 of NZ_JALNUI010000033.1, read as the reverse complement.
ACCGACGGCTCTGCCGCGAGTACGGCGCCGGGCTCTACGTCTGCGAGATGATCACGTCCCGCGCCCTGGTCGAGCGCACGCCGGAGTCGATGCGGCTCATCCAGCACCACGAGTCCGAGACCCCGCGGTCGATCCAGCTCTACGGCGTCGAGCCGAACACCGTGGCCGAAGCCGTCACGATGCTCGTGTCGGAGGACCGCGCCGACCACATCGACCTGAACTTCGGGTGCCCGGTGCCGAAGGTCACGCGCAAGGGCGGTGGCGCCGCCCTGCCGTGGAAGACGGACCTGTTCCGCGACCTCGTGACGAAGGCCGTCCGCGCCGCCGGGGACGTCCCCGTCACGGTGAAGATGCGCAAGGGCATCGACGCCGACCACCTCACGTACCTCGACGCCGCCCGCATCGCGCGGGACGCCGGCGTCGCCGCGGTCTCGCTGCACGCGCGCACCGCGAACGAGCACTACTCCGGGCACGCCGACTGGTCCGCGATCGCGACGCTGAAGGAAGCCGTCACCGACATCCCCGTGCTCGGCAACGGGGACGTCTGGTCCGCCGCCGACGCCCTCCGCATGGTCGAGCAGACCGGCGCGGACGGCGTGGTGGTCGGGCGCGGGTGCCTCGGGCGGCCGTGGCTGTTCGGCGACCTGGCCGCTGCCTTCCGCGGAGAGGGCCTGCGCTACATGCCGTCCCTCGGCGAGGTCGCCCAGGGCTTCCGTCGGCACGCCGAACTGCTCGTCGAGTTCTTCGAGTCCGAGGAGCACGGCTGCCGGGACATCCGCAAGCACGTGGCCTGGTACTTCAAGGGCTACCCGATCGGCGGGGACGTCCGCTCCGGGCTCGCGATGGCGTCGAGCCTGCAGGAGATCGACGACCTGCTCGGCCAGCTCGACGCGGCAGCGCCCTACCCGGGTGCTGATGCTGAGGGGCCTCGCGGTCGTGCCGGCAACCCGAAGCGCACGGCACTACCCGACCGCTGGCTCGAGTCGCACGACGTCGACGCCGAGTTCCGCAAGGTCCTCGCCGCCGCCGAGATGCACCACAGCGGCGGATGAGCGCCACCGCCTCGTACGGGCCCGCCGACGCCGAGCGCTGGCTGCCCGAGGAGCACGGCAACCGCCGCTCCGATTTTGCCCGTGACCGCGCCCGCCTGCTGCACTCCAGCGCGCTCCGGCGCCTGGCGGCCAAGACCCAGGTGCTCAGCCCGACGACCGGACTCGACTTCGCCCGGAACCGCCTGACGCACTCGCTCGAGGTCGCCCAGGTCGGCCGCGAGCTCGCCGACTCGCTCGGGCTCGACCCCGACGTCGTGGACACCGCCTGCCTGGCGCACGACATCGGCCACCCGCCCTTCGGCCACAACGGCGAGACAGCCGTGAACGCCTGGGCCGCTGGGATCGGCGGGTTCGAGGGCAACGCGCAGACCCTGCGGCTGCTCACCCGGCTGGAGCCGAAGGTCTACGGCTCCGGGCCGGACCAGGACCGGGCCTACGGCCTCAACCTGACCCGGGCATCGCTCGACGCCTCGTGCAAGTACCCGTGGCCGGCGTCGCAGGGTGTCGGCGAAGCATCGTCCGGGCGCACGAAGTTCGGGTTCTACGACGACGACCACGACGCCTTCGAGTGGCTCCGTGCCGGGGCTCCCCGACGCCAGCGCTGCATCGAGGCCCAGGTGATGGACCTCTCCGACGACATCGCGTACTCGGTGCACGACTTCGAGGACGCCGTCGTCGCCGGGTTCATCGACGTCGCCGCGCTGGGGGACCGGGTCGGCGAGAACGACATCGTGTCGGCCATGCACGCGTGGGTCGGGGACGACCTCAGCCGCGACGAGCTGCTCGAGGCCTTCGACCGACTCCGGGCGCTGCCGCTCTGGATGACGTCCTACGACGGCTCCCGGCAGGACTCCGCCCGGCTGAAGAACCTCACCTCGCAGCTCATCGGCCGGTTCGCCCGTACGGCCACCACTGCCACGCGGGACGCGTACGCCTCGGGGTCGCTCGTGCGCTTCGCTGCGTCGGTCGTCACCCCGCCGGAGATCATCGGCGAGATCGCGGTGCTCAAGGGCATCGTCGCGGCCTTCGTGATGACCCAGGGCAACCGGCAGCCCGTGTACGAAGACCAGCGCCGCGTGCTGACCGAACTCCTCGACGTGCTGGCCGACCGCGGCGACGACGCCCTCGAACCCGGGTTCGCCGCCGACTGGCGCCAGGCCGACGACGACACCGGTCGACTGCGGGCCGTCGTGGACCAGGTCGCGAACCTCACCGACCAGGGCGCGCTCGCGTGGCACCGTCGTCTCGTCGTCGGCGAACGAGAGACCGTCCACATCCCCGTCTGAGCGGTCGGCGTGGTCAGCCCCGCGAACTAGGATCGAGGGGTGGCTGGACTCATCGCGCGGAACGACATCGACGAGGTCCGCGCACGCGTGAACATCGCCGACGTCGTCGGTGACTTCGTCACGCTCAAGTCCGCCGGCGTGGGCTCGCTGAAGGGCCTCTGCCCCTTCCACGACGAGCGCTCCCCGTCGTTCCACGTCCGCCCGCAGGTCGGTCGGTACCACTGCTTCGGCTGCGGGGAGGACGGCGACGTCTTCAGCTTCATCATGAAGCAGGACCACACCACGTTCTCCGAGGCCGTCGAGCGGATGGCCGCCAAGATCGGCTTCACCCTCCACTACGAGGAGGGCGACGGGCCCCGCACCGACTACAACACCCGTGCGCGGCTCATCGCGGCGAACGAGGCCGCGGCGCAGTACTACGTCGCGCAGCTCACCACGCCCCAGGCCGAGCCCGCCCGACGCTTCCTGGGGGAGCGTGGCTTCGACCCGGCCGCCGCGGCGCACTTCGGCGTCGGGTTCGCCCCGAAGTCGTTCGACGCGCTCAAGGACCACCTCAAGGGGCAGGGCTTCACGATCGAGGAACTCACGTCGGCCGGGCTCGTCAGCCAGGGTGACCGTTCCCCGTACGACCGCTTCCGTGGCCGCCTGATGTGGCCGATCCGCGACGTCACCGGCGCCACGATCGGGTTCGGCGCCCGGCGGCTGCTCGACGACGACAAGGGCCCGAAGTACCTCAACACCCCGGAGACCCCGATCTACCACAAGAGCCACGTGCTCTACGGGCTCGACCTCGCACGCCGCGACATCTCGAAGCAGAAGCAGGTCGTCATCGTCGAGGGCTACACCGACGTCATGGCCTGCCACCTCGCCGGCATCACCACCGCGGTCGCCACGTGCGGCACGTCCTTCGGTGTCGACCACATCAAGGTGCTGCGGCCGATGCTCGGGGACGTCAGCGGCGGCGACCCGAACGCCAACGGCGAGGTCGTGTTCACCTTCGACCCGGACGAAGCCGGTCAACGCGCCGCGTCGAGGGCCTTCGCCGAGGAGCAGCGCTTCGCCGCGCAGACCTTCGTCGCGGTGGCCCCCGGCGGCCTCGACCCGTGCGACCTCCGCCTGGCGCGGGGCGACGACGCGATCCGCCGTCTGGTGACGAACAAGCGCCCGATGTTCGAGTTCATGATCCGTCGCACGCTCGACGGCCACGACCTCGAGACCGTGGAGGGCCGCGTCGCCGCACTCCGGTCGGCAGCGCCCGTGCTCGCCGGCATCCGCGACCGCTCGCTCACCCAGGGCTACGTCCGCGAACTCGCCGGGTGGCTCGGCCTCGAGATGGGCGAGGTGAGTCGCGCCGTCGAGGGCGCTCGGTCCCGCGCTGCCGCCGACGCCCGCTCGCACAGCTCCGTCCCCGTCGGCCAGGCCGGTCCGGGCGGGCAGCTCGTCGCGCCGCTCGACGAGCCCGTCGCCGGACTCCGGTCGCTGCCGAACGACCTCATCACCCGGATGGAGCGCGACGCCGTGATGGCGATGGTGCAGCAGCCGACGTCGGTCGGGGCGCCGCTGCTCGGCCTCGCCGCAGCCGCCACCTTCTCCGCGCCGATGCTCGCCGTGGTGCGGGACGCCGTCGTCGCCAACGTCGATGCCCTCGGCGCGTTGGACTGGCTCGACCGCCTGACCTCGGACGTGCCGGCGCCGGTCCGCGGCCTCGTGTCCGAGCTCGCACTGGCGCCGATCCCCGCCCGCACCGACGAGGACCTCGCGATCTACTGCCGCGGGATCGTCGTGGCGCTCGTCGAGCGGGACCTGCTCGCGCGCAAGGCCTCGCTCCTCGGGCAGCTGCAGCGCGCCGACCCGAACGAGCAGTCCGACCGCCGCGGGGAGATTCAGCGCCAGCTCGTCGACCTCGACGCGCAGCGGATGCGCCTGCGCGCCGACGCCGAGTCCGCGTAGTCACGCCGGGCTCGCCGGGCTCGCCGCTCGCACGGTGCGGAGTCCTCCGCCCGGTGCGAGCTTGCGCGCCCCGTGCGCCGGGACGGGGCCGCACGGGGGGGCCAACCTCGCACCGCCGCGCGGCGGAGGCGGTGGGGCGGGCGCAGGGCGAGCCTCCCGGCCGCGCGTGCCCGGGGACGGACCGGGCCCTCCGCGCCCTCGCACGGTGCGGAGTCCTCCGCCCGGTGCGAGCTTGCGTTCCCCGTGCGCCGCGACGCGGCCGCACGGGGTGCCCAACCTCGCACCATCGGGCGGAGGCGGCGGGGCGGTCGCGGGGCGAGCCTCCCGGCCGCTGAGATCGCACTTCGTGTCGTGACCGGGGCGGCGGAGCCGACACGGACTGCGATCTCAGCTGGGGACAGGTCCGCCGCTCGCACGGTGCGGGGTCTTGCGTCCGGTGCAAGCTTGCGCGCCCCCGTGCGCCGCCCCGTCGCCGCACGGGGTGCCCAACCTCGCACCAGCCGTGGCGGGGGAGGCGTGGCGGGCGCGGGGCGCGCCTCCCGGCCGCGCGTGCCCGGCGAGGAACTGCGCCCTCCGCGCCCTCGCACGGTGCGGGATCCTGCGCTCGGTGCGAGCTTGCGCGCCCCGTGCGCCGCCCCGTCGCCGCACGGGGTGCCCAACCTCGCACCACCGGGCGGAGGAGGCGTGGCGGGCGCGGGGCGAGCCTCCCGGCCGCGCGTGCCCGGGAACGGACCGGGCCCTCCGCGCCCTCGCACGGTGCGGAGTCGTCCGCCCGGTGCGAGCTTCCGCTC
>NZ_JALNUI010000032.1 GCF_026544205.1 Curtobacterium sp. GC_Cur_3 | reverse complement strand
TCGTGGGCTCGGGAGTCACCGTAGGGGTGCAGACCGCCCGTCATCCAGGAGCACGCCGGGGATCGACTGTGGAACCAGGGCCAGGCACACAGGATCACCCTCGGACTGGGGACCCCGACGCGCCCGGGCTTGGCATTCGGCCAGCTGTCCCATAAGATCGATCTTTGGTGTGCCATGCCCTCTCGGGTGTGGCGCCCGACCCGCAGACCGGCTCGGGGATCACACCGGTAATCCAACCAAGCGACAGTGAGGCTATGGCCAAGAAAGACGGCGTCATCGAGATCGAAGGCTCGGTGCTCGAAGCTCTGCCCAACGCGATGTTCCGCGTTGAGCTGACGAACGGGCACAAGGTCCTCGCGCACATCTCCGGGAAGATGCGCCAGCACTACATCCGCATCCTCCCCGAGGACCGCGTGATCGTGGAGCTGAGCCCGTACGACCTGACCCGCGGCCGGATCGTCTACCGCTACAAGTGATCCGCGAGCTGGAAAGGAACGACTCGGCGAACCCGCCGAGCACGAAGCCAGCGAGCACGAGGAATCAGCAATGAAGGTCAACCCCAGCGTCAAGCCCATGTGCGAGCACTGCCGTGTCATCCGCCGCAAGGGCCGCGTCATGGTGATCTGCAAGAGCAACCCGCGTCACAAGCAGCGCCAGGGCTAGCCCCGGTGCTCTGACGCGGATCGCCCTCGGGCGGCCTGCGCAGGAACCACAACTGAACATCGAACGCAGTACCAAGAACCGCGCGAGCGGGGACACCTCGGGTCGGAGGCCCGAGCACCGGTACTGCTCCACACCTCCACCGACAACAGGAGCAGCCAGCACATGGCACGTCTAGCAGGCGTCGACATCCCGCGCGAGAAGCGCGTGGAGATCGCACTCACGTACATCTACGGCGTCGGCCGCACTCGCGCGGTCAAGACGCTCGCGGACACCGGTATCTCCGGTGACATCCGCGTCAAGGACCTCACCGACGACCAGCTGGTCGCCCTCCGTGACTACATCGAGGGCAACTACAAGGTCGAGGGTGACCTCCGCCGCGAAGTGGCAGCCGACATCCGCCGCAAGGTCGAGATCGGCAGCTACGAGGGCATCCGGCACCGCCGTGGTCTCCCCGTGCGCGGTCAGCGCACGAAGACCAACGCGCGTACCCGCAAGGGCCCGAAGCGCACCGTGGCAGGCAAGAAGAAGGCCCGATAGGAGATCACCATGGCTACTCCCAAGACCGCCGCGCGCAAGCCGCGCCGCAAAGAGAAGAAGAACGTCGCCGTGGGCCAGGCCCACATCAAGAGCACGTTCAACAACACGATCGTCAGCATCACCGACCCGTCGGGTGCCGTCCTGAGCTGGGCGTCCTCCGGGGCCGTCGGCTTCAAGGGCTCGCGCAAGTCGACGCCGTTCGCGGCGCAGCTCGCCGCCGAGTCCGCTGCGCGTCAGGCGCAGGAGCACGGCGTCAAGAAGGTCGACGTCTTCGTGAAGGGCCCGGGTTCGGGTCGTGAGACCGCGATCCGCTCCCTCCAGGCCGCAGGCCTCGAGGTCGGTTCGATCAACGACGTCACGCCGCAGGCGCACAACGGGTGCCGTCCGCCCAAGCGCCGCCGCGTCTGACGCGAGGAGCAACCGGCCGTCCCCTGCTCGTTCCCTAGCGGGTCCGAGCAGGGACGGCCATTCCTGGTCGTTCGATCGCGCACATCGGTGCGCGTGATCACAACTCAACAGACCCGTCGGGGCCCGGCTGGCCCCGTCGTACCGCCAAGTGTCATATAGCGGACACTTCGCCGAAAGGAATCCCACAGTGCTCATTGCACAGCGCCCCACCCTCACCGAGGAGCCGATCTCCGAGCACCGCTCGCGATTCGTCATCGAGCCGCTCGAGCCCGGCTTCGGCTACACCCTCGGGAACTCGCTGCGCCGCACGCTCCTCTCCTCGATCCCCGGTGCTGCCGTCACGAGCATCCGCATCGACGGCGTCCTCCATGAGTTCAGCACCGTCGCCGGTGTCAAGGAAGACGTCACGGAGATCATCCTCAACATCAAGAGCCTGGTCGTCTCCAGCGAGCACGACGAGCCCATCACGGCGTACCTGCGCAAGCAGGGTGCCGGTCAGGTCACCGCAGCGGACATCTCCGCTCCGGCCGGCGTCGAGATCCACAACCCGGACCTCGTCATCGCGACCCTGAACGACACCGCGCGCTTCGAGCTCGAGCTCACGATCGAGCGTGGCCGTGGCTACGTCTCGGCGACGCAGAACCGCTCGGAGTTCAGCGAGGCCGGTCAGATCCCGATCGACTCGATCTACTCCCCGGTCCTCAAGGTCACCTACCGCGTCGAGGCGACGCGTGCCGGTGAGCGCACGGACTTCGACCGTCTGGTCGTCGACGTCGAGTCGAAGCCGGCCATCACGCCGCGCGACGCCATCGCGTCGGCCGGTCGGACGCTCGTCGAGCTGTTCGGTCTCGCCCGCGAGCTGAACACCGCGGCCGAGGGCATCGAGATCGGCCCCGCGCCGGTCGACGCCGTGCTCTCGAACGAACTGCAGACCCCGATCGAGGACCTCGACCTGTCGGTGCGCAGCTACAACTGCCTGAAGCGCGAGGGCATCAACACGGTGTCCGAGCTCGTCGCCCTCTCGGAGACGCAGCTCATGAACATCCGCAACTTCGGTCAGAAGTCGGTGGACGAGGTCAAGGACAAGCTCACCGAGCTCGGCCTGTCCCTCAAGGACACCGTCCCCGGATTCGACGGCGCCCACTTCTACAGCGGGTACGACGAAGAAGAGTCCAGCAACTGACCTCGCGCTGATGCGCACGCACGTCGTCATGGCGCGCACCCCTCTTTCACCACTGGAGAACTGACATGCCGAAGCCCACCAAGGGCCCCCGCCTCGGTGGCGGTCCCGCTCACGAGCGCCTGCTCCTGAGCAACCTCGCCAACGCCCTCTTCACGCACGGTCGGATCACGACCACCGAGACGAAGGCCAAGCGCCTCCGTCCGGTCGCCGAGCGTCTGATCACGTTCGCGAAGCGCGGCGACCTGCACGCTCGTCGTCGGGTCATCGCGGCCCTCCGCGACAAGACCGTCGTGCACACGCTGTTCACGGAGATCGCGCCGCAGGTGTCCGACCGCCAGGGCGGCTACACCCGCATCACGAAGCTCGGCTTCCGCAAGGGCGACAACGCGCCCCTCGCCTCGATCGAGCTCGTCCTCGAGCCGCTGTCGAGCAGCCCGGCTCCCGTGACCCGCAACACGGCCACGGCCGCCGCTGCCCCGGTCGCGGACACCACCGTGACGGACGACGCCGACGCTGACAGCGCCGAGGAGCTCCCGGTCGAGACGACCGAGACCACCGAGGAGTCGGCTCCGGTCGAGCCCGAGACCGAGGACGCAGCTGCTGCCGAGGTCGAGGCCGACGCCGCCACGAAGTCGGACGACGCTGCGGATGACGCCAAGTAGGTCCCCGCACCACCACGAGACGGCCCCCGCAGCGCATGCTGCGGGGGCCGTCTCGTGTTCCGAGCACACTGCACCAGACGGACAGGAGGCTCGTGGCGGCGCCGCCACGAGCCTCCTGTCCGTGATCAGCACCGGCACCGCGGAGGACCCATGGGATTCGAACACGTCACGGGGGTGGGGACCAGGATCTGGCGATGGAGCCGGACGTCCGGCACGCAGCCACGCCTGCTGCACGCCGGCAAGGCGGCGGGAGCGGCCGCGCTCGCGTGGGTCGTGGCGCGCCACGTCCCTGGTGTCGCGTCCGACTACCCCTACTACGCGCCGCTCGGTGCCGTCATCGCGATGCAGACCACGGTGTTCGCGGGCCTGCGGAGCGGCATCCAGACGCTCGTCGGGATCGCGCTCGGCATCGCGGTCGCAGGGTTCACGATGTGGGTCGGTGACCCTGGCGTGCTGGCGGTCGCGCTGGCGGTCGGCATCGGCGTGCTGGTGGGCGGGTTCCGGATCCTCGGGGAGGGCAGCTCGTGGGTGTCCACGGCAGCGCTGTTCGTGCTGCTCGTCGGGGGTGCGCACGCCGAGGGGTACTCGCTCGGCTACCTCGTGCAGATGGCCGTCGGCGTGGTCGTCGGCCTGCTGGTGAACTTCCTCGTGTTCCCGCCGCTGCACTTCTGGGACGCCGAGCACCGCATCGACGCCGTCAACGGGGTCCTCGCCGACCACCTCGACGGACTCGCGGCGGTGCTCCGCGAGGGCAAGCGCGACGTCGCCGCGTGGGACCGGCAGCAGGACCGGCTGGACCGGGCGATCGCGGACGTCCGGTCGCGGGTGTCGATCGCGCACGAGAGCCGGCGGATCAACCCCCGGGGTGCACTGCGGGGCTCACGGGCTCGGCTGCAGGAGGACGGGGCACGCTTCCGCGCGCTGGAGCGGGTGGCCTGGTACACGACCGACCTCACCGAGCTGGTGGCACGGTCCGGGCCGGTGTCGGAGGGCATCGGTCGCCCGGACCCGGCGTTCGCGGAACCCCTCGCTGCGGCGTTGGACCAGATCGCCGCCGTGATCCGTGGCACGAGCCCCGACCACGACGCCGACACGGCCATCGCCGCGGTGGAGAAGGCGCTCGACGCGTCGCGGGAGAACCCCTCGCACGTCGCCGTCACGTCCGCCGCGCTCGTGGCGCTGCGGGGCATCGTCGAGTCCGAACGCCGGGCCACGGTCGACACCGACACGAAGACCGGGCCGTTCGGCTCCGCCCGGACCACGTCGCGCTGACGGTGCGTCAGCCAGCCAGGGACGCCTCGGCCCAGCGGACGACACCGTCGGAGGGCTCGTCGGCCACCCGCTCGTAGAGCACGAAGTGGGTCCAGTCGCCGTCGTCCACGACGTCGACCGAGCACGCGAGGTCGGTGCAGCTGCGCCACGCGGCGGCACCCGCGGGGAGGCCGTCGAGCTCGACGCGGTCGGCGCGGTCGATCGTCCCCGCGTCGAGTCGACGCTCCACGACCCATCCGCCGCCGGGGACCACGGAGTACACCGCCCCGGTGATCGCGTACGGCTGCTCGCCGGCGCCCTGGGCCTCGAACACGCAGCTCGACCCGCCGAGCCGGTTCATCGCGTACTGCTGGAGGCCGGCCGAGGCGTCACCACCACGGGTGTCCGGGTCGGCGAGGTCCTTCGACGCGACCGCGTTCACGTTGGTGGCGTCGCACGTCGTGTACGAGCCGTCGGGGGCACCGTGTTCGGTGGTGGCCGAGCCGAGGGCGCTGCCCTCCACCGCTGCCGCCGTCGCGGCGAGCAAGGACTTGAACGCCGGCTCCGACACCTCAGGCGTCGCATCGACGGTGTCCTGCAACCGGACCGAGCGGATGTCGACCCAGGCGGTGCCGGCACGCACGGCGCCGCCGCAGTAGACGCGGGCCGAGTCGCTCGCGTCGCACCGCACGGTCGTCGCGGCGACCTCCGGGCTGGTGGCGCTCGTCTGGGCGTCCACGAAGTCCGCGGCGGCGTCGGGGAGCACGGTGAGCCGGACGCCCTGGTACGCGGGGTCGTCCTTCGTGGTCGGCAGGACCTCGTCGATGGCGGAGACGCTGTTCGCGCTCTCGCAGTCGGTGCCACCGGCCGTCGCCGCGAACGCCCACGCACCGGCGATGTCCGGGGTGTCCACCAGGGTGTCGACGGGCTTCGCGCCGGGCACGAGGGCCTGGACCAGGTCGGCGGGCAGGAGCGCGTCGCACGCCGGGATCCCGGCACGACTCGGGGCGGTGCCGAACGCGATCGGGGACGCGGACGGAGTCGTCGTGGTCGCTGCGGAGGAGGACTCGGAGGGCCCCGCGGAGACGGTCGGGTCGGCGCTCGTGGTGGGGGAGCAGCCGGCCAAGGCGAGGGCAGCGGTGGAGAGGAGCGCGACGCTCACGATCCCCCTCGTGAAGGTGTGCATCTGCTCAGGGTAGCGTCGGTGGACCCGCCCCGATCCGCGCGCTGATCACGATCCCGCATCGGCCGACCTAGACTCGCACCGTGGCAGCGCACCCCCGCATCGCCGTCCTCGGACCGGTCCTGGTCGAGGACCCGACGGGCGTCCCGGCGCCCGTGCCCGGAGCGCTCGCACGGGCCTTCGTGACCGCCCTGGTCCTCGCTCGTGGGCACGCCATGACGACCGACGCGCTCATCGACGAACTCTGGGGCGACGCCCCGCCGAGGGGCGCTCGGGCAGCGCTCCAGACCCTCGTCTCGCGGCTCCGGCGGAGCACCACCGACGGCCTGGTCGTGTCGACGGCGACCGGCTACGCGCTCGGGGTCCGTCCTGAGGACGTCGACCTGGCCTGCGCCGAACAGCTCGCCGCAGCGGGCACCCGGGCGGACGCCGTGCTCCGGACGGCACTCGCGACCTGGCGCGGCGAGCCGGGCGACGACGTCGAGGGGGACCTCGGGCAGGCCCTCGCCCACCGTGCGGACGTCGCCCGCCGCGCCCTCCGCCGAGCACTCGGCTCGGCCCTGCTCGACGCCGGGGACGCGGACGGCGCCGTGGCCGTCTGGCGCGAGCAGGCCGAGGTCGACCCGTTCGACGAGGTCGCCGTCGCCGGCTCGATGCGCGCACTCGACGCCGCGGGGCGCACCGCCGAGGCACTGGCAGCGTTCGCGGCCCACCGGGAACGCCTGGCCGACGGGCTCGGCGCCGATCCGTCCGCCGAGCTCGTGCGGCTGAACGCCGAGCTGCTCCGCCGCGCGCCGTCCGGTCCGGGTGCACTCCGCCGGGTCGGCCTGCGGGCATCGCCGAACACGCTGGTCGGACGGGAGGCCGACCTCGCCGCCGTCACGGAGCTGCTGTCCCACGGGCGGCTGGTGACGATCCTCGGTGCGGGTGGGCTCGGCAAGACCCGCCTGGCGCAGGCGGTCGCCGCCACGGTCGCCCGGGACCGCGGCGTGGTGGTGCTCGAACTCGCGCCGCTGACCGCCGGCGAGGACATCGTCCCCGCACTCGGCGCACTGCTCGGGATCGCGGAGGTCCGTGGTGCGCGGTCGCTGCGGGACGCGGTCGTCTCCGACCTGTGGGGTCGGGTCGTCCGGGCACTCGCCGAGGAACCGACCGTGCTCGTGCTGGACAACTGTGAGCACCTGGTCGAGGCCGCCGCCGCGTTCACCGCCGACCTGCTCGCCGTCCTGCCGTCACTGCGCGTGCTGACCACGTCGAGGGCGCCGCTCGCGATCGCCGGCGAGGTCGTCGCGGCGCTCGCACCGCTGCCCGTCGAGGCCGACGGGTCAGCGGTCCGGCTGTTCACCGAACGGGCACGGGCCGCACGCCCCGGTGCCGTGCTGCCCGTCGACACCGTCCGGAGCATCTGCACGCGGCTCGACGGGTCACCGCTCGCGATCGAGCTCGCGGCGGCGCGCATCCGGGGCATGAGCGCCGAGGAGATCGAACGGCGGCTCGATGACCGGTTCGCCCTGCTCCGCGGCGGCGACCGCAGCGCGCCCGAACGGCACCGGACGCTGCTCGCCGTGATCGAGTGGAGCTGGCGTCTGCTCGACGACGGGGCCCGCGACCTGCTCACCCGCCTCGCGCTCTTCCCGGACGGGCTGGCGGTCGACGCGGTCGAGGCCGTCGCCGACCCCGCCCGGCACGACGACGCCCTCGACGACCTGGCCGAGCTCGTCGAGCAGTCCCTCGTGCAGCTCGTCGAGCACGAGGGCGAGCCGGTGCGGTACCGCCTGCTCGAGACCGTGCGGGAGTTCGGGGCCGCCCGGCTGGCCGAGCGCGGCACCACCGACGCGGTCCGCGCCGCCATGCTCCGCTGGGCACGGGACTTCTCGGCGGCCAGGAACATGTTCACGGCGACGGGCGAGCGCCAGCGCCGGTGGTTCCGGGAGGTCGGGCACGAGGCCGACAACCTGGTCACGCTGCTCCGGTGGGGGCTCCGCGACGGCGACCACCGCACGGTCGCCCACGTCTTCGCGGCGCTCGGCGGGTACTGGACCCTCCGCGGTGCCCACGGCGAGGTGGTCACGATCGCCCCGGACCTGCTGCCGCTGCTCCGCCGGACCCCGCCACTGCCGGAGGACCGCGCCGCCGTCGTGCTCGGGCTGGTCCTGATCGGGTCGACGTCCGTCTTCACCGACCGTCGGACCGCTGCGTGGGCGATCTCCGCGCTCCGCCGGGTGGTCCGGCTCGGCCCCACGGGTGCAGCGACGCTCGACGCCCAGGCGACCCTGCTGCTCACCCTCGGGCGTCCTGCCGACGGCATGGCCCTGCTCGCGCGCTACCGGGACGGCGACGACGAGGGCGTCGCCTGTCTCGCGTTCCTGCTCAGCGCGCCGATCGCCGAGAACGACGGGGCGTTCGACGACGCGCTCCGGTACGCCCGCCGCGCCGGGGAGCTCGCCGAACGGGTCGACGACGCCTGGGCGCTGGGCTCCGGCGCCGTGACGCTGGCACAGCTCCTCGCGCAGAACGGGCAGCACGCTGAAGCGCTCGCCGCGGCGGCCGTCGCGCGGGAACGGCTCGAGGTGTTCGGCGCCGAGGACGACCTGTACGAGATCGGTTGGACGGTCGGGCTCTGCGCCGCGGCCACCGCCGACGTCGACCTCGCCAGGTCGATCGCCGCCGACCTCGGCAACCAGCCCGTGGCGAACCGCGGCGGCTTCGAGGACGACGCCGTCCAGGTCGGGGTGATCGTCATCGCGATCGACGCCGAGTGCAGCCGCGCGGACGGCGACCTCGACGGCGCCGTCGAGCGGTGGCGCCGCGCATGGGACTTCGTCGTGCCCCGGCGCAAGCGCACCCAGAACTGGTGGCTGATGGCGGGGGCCGCGCGGATCGTGGCGGAGGACGAGGCGGGCGCGAGCCGGTCCGGCGGGGCCGAGCCGGGCCTCCAGGCCGATCAGCAGGCGATCGCGCGCCACCTGCGGATCGGCGCCCTGGTGATGCTGCGCCTGCACCCGTGGTGGCTCGACCTGCCGGTCATCGGCACCGCGCTCATCGGGATCGCACTCGTCGCGCTGCGTCGGGGGATGCACGCCGAGGCTGCCAGGTGCTGGGGCCTGGCCAGGCGGTTCGGCTCGCGGCAGGACTTCGCGGTGCTCGCCCACCGACGGCTGCGTCCGTTGCTGGTCGACGTGGTCGGAGCGGACGTGGTGGTGGACGCCGAGACGGCCTCGGCCGGATGGGACCGGACCGAGGCCGTGACGGCGTTGCGGGCACTGCTCGAGGAGCTGCGCACCGTCGCGTGAACCCTGCTGCGTCAGGCCTTCCGCATGTACGCGCGCACCGTGAGCGGGGCGAACACGGCGACGACGACCGCGGCACCGAGGAGCGAGAGCCAGAGGTCCCCGCCCACCTGGCCGTGGTTGACGAGCTCGCGGACCGCGGTGATGAGGTGTGACACCGGGTTGACCTCGGAGAACCAGCGCAGCCAGTCCGGCAGGGTGTCCGCCGGGACGAAGGCGTTCGAGAGGAACGTCAGCGGGAACAGCACGAGGTTCGAGATGCCCGAGACGCTCGACGCGGTGCGGGCCACGACGCCGAAGTAGGCGAAGACCCAACTGATCGCCCAGGCGACCACGATGACGAGCAGGCCCGCCAGGACGACGGCTCCGAAGCCGCCCTCGGGACGGAGCCCCATCGCGAAGCCCGTGACGAAGGTGATCGTCGTCGCGATGGCGTACCGCACGGTGTCGGCGAGCAGTGCTCCGGCGAGCGGGGCGATGCGGGCGATCGGCAGGGACTTGAAGCGGTCGAAGACGCCCTTGTCCATGTCCTCGCGGAGCTGGACGCCGGTGACGATCGAGGACGTGATGTTCGTCTGCACGAGGATGCCCGGGATGATGATCGGCAGGTAGGCCGCCACGTTGCCGGAGATCGCGCCGCCGAAGATGTACGTGAACATCACGGTGAAGACGATCGGCATGAGCGTCACGTCGAACAGCTGCTCGGGCGTCCGACGGACCTTGATGAGGCCGCGGTACGCCATCGTGAAGGACTGGCGGATCGTCGCACCGAGCCCGGTGCCGCCGACCCCGGGTCGCGGGGTGCTCCTGGCGCCGGTCGTGCCGGTGGACGCCAGGTCGGGTGTGGTGAGCGTGGTCATGCGTTGCTCCCTTCGAGCGCGTGGTCGTGCTGGTCGGCGGTGTCGTCGGCGACCGGGTTGCCGGTGATGGTCAGGAAGACCTCGTCGAGCGTCGGCTTCTGCACGCTCATCTCGGCGAGGGAGATGCCCGCGTCGCGGAACGACACGAGCAGGTCGGTGACGCGGTCGGGGTCCGTCATCGGAGCGGTCAGGCGCGACCCCTCCGGGCTGACGACCGCGGGGGTGCCGAGGACCCGGGCGACGAGGTCGGACGCCGTCGCGAGGGTCTCGGTGGACGCGTCGGCGAGCCGGAGCTGCAGTGACGCGGTGCCGATCGACGCCTTGAGCTCGTCGCCGGTGCCCTCGGCGACGACCCGGCCGTGGTCGATCACGGCGATGCGGTCGGCGAGCTGGTCGGCCTCGTCGAGGTACTGCGTGGTGAGCAGCACGGTGGAGCCCGTCGCGACGAGCTCGCGGATCGTGTCCCACATCTGCGCCCGGGTGCGGGGGTCGAGGCCGGTGGTCGGCTCGTCGAGGAAGATCAGCGGCGGCTGCGCGATGAGGCTCGCCGCCAGGTCGAGGCGACGGCGCATCCCGCCGGAGAACTTCTTGAGCGGACGGGTCGCCGCCTCGGTCAGGCCGAAGCGCTCGAGGAGCTCCGCGGACTTCCGCTTCGACTCCGCCCGTCCCAGCCCGAGCAGGCGGGAGAAGACCACCAGGTTCTCGGTCGCGCTGAGGGTCTCGTCGACGCTGGCGTACTGTCCGGTCACGCCGATGAGCCGGCGGACCTCCTGTGCTTCGCGGCGGACGTCGTGGCCGAAGACCCTGGCCTCGCCGGCGTCCGCCTGCAGCAGCGTCGCGAGCATGCTGATCGTCGTGGTCTTGCCGGCGCCGTTCGGGCCGAGCACGCCGTACACCGTGCCGGCCTCGACGCGGAGGTCGACACCGTCCACGGCGCGGTTCTGCCCGAAGGTCTTCACGAGGCCGACGGCCTCGACCGCGAGGGGTGTCGTGGTCATCGTCGGTTCCTTTCTCCGATGGGGCGTCGGCGGTCGCGTCGACGTCGAGGACGATGGTGTCGGCCGGCGCTCACGCGGCACTGACGCGGCGCTGACATCGGTACCGTGGTGGTGTGAGCGAGACGGACGAGGCCCAGGTGCAGGCGTCGGCGTCGGCCGCTGTCGACGGCGGCGTGCGGCTCCGGCTCGACGTCGCGTACGACGGCGCCGCGTTCTCCGGGTGGGCCAGGCAGCCGGGGCTCCGGACCGTGCAGGGTGCGCTCGAGACCGCGCTCGCGACCGTCTTCACCCGCTGGGGCTCGCCGCCGCTGCTGACCGTCGCGGGGCGCACCGACGCAGGGGTGCACGCCGTCGGGCAGGTGGCGCACCTCGACCTGGACGCCGCGCAGTGGGCAGCGCTGGCACGGCCCCGACGCGCCGCGCCTGACGGGGGCGGGCGTGACGGGAGCGGGCGCGACCCGCTCGACGGTCTCGTGAAGCGGGTGAACGGCATCGCCGGGGTCGACGGCGACGTGGTCGTCACGCGGGCCTCGATCGCGCCGGACGGGTTCGACGCCCGGTTCTCCCCGCTCTGGCGGCGCTACCAGTACCGGGTCGCGGACGTCGACGCCCCCCGCGATCCACGACGTCGTGGGCACACCCTCTGGTACCCGGGGCGTCTCGACCCGGCAGCGATGGAGCGCGGTGCGCTGACGCTGTTGGGGCTGCACGACTTCGCGGCGTTCTGCAAGCCGCGCGAGGGGGCGACGACCATCCGGATGCTCCAGGAGTTCCGCTGGGACCGCGAGCCGGACGGCGTGCTGGTGGCGAGCCTCCAGGCCGATGCGTTCTGTCACTCCATGGTGCGCGCGATGGTGGGGGCGACCATCGCCGTCGGCGAGGGGCGCTTCGGGCCCGAGCGGCTCGAGGAGCTGCGTCTGGCGGGGGAGCGGACCAGCGCGTTCAAGGTGGCGCCGGCGAAGGGGCTCACGCTGACCGAGGTGGGCTACCCGGCGGACGCGGAGCTCGCGGCGCGGGCGGAGCAGACGCGCGCCCGGCGATCCGTGGACGGGACCGCCGACACGGACTCGGCCACGGTCTCGGCTACCGTCGAGGGATGAGCTCCCGCGAACCCCGGTCCGTCGTCTCCGTCGCCCCCGGTGTGGTCTTCGTCGAGGGGCCCGTCTCGAACTGGGTCGTGCTGGCGGAGGAGGACGGCGTCGCGCTGATCGACGCGGGCTACCCGGCCGACAGCGACCTGGTGCTCGACACCATCCGCTACGCCGGACACGACCTCGGCGACCTTCGCCGCATCTACGTCACGCACGGGCACGTCGACCACGTCGGGGGCATCCCCGGGATCCTCGAGCGCCACCCGCACGTCGAGGTGCTCGCCCACGCCGCCGAGCTCGACAACGTCCGCGGACCTGACCGACAGCAGGTGACCCCGGCGGAGATCGGCGGCCGGCTGGCCTCGGCGCGGGTGCTCCGCTGGCTCGGCCGGGCGATCCGGTCCGACGCCCTGCGGCCCGTCTCGGTGCCCACCGCCAGGGCCTTCACCGGCGCGGACTTCGAGGGACGGGCGATCACGCCGTTCCCCGCCGAGGGGCACACTTCCGGGTCCACCGCGTACCTGCTGCCCGCCGCCGACGCGATCGTCACCGGGGACGCCGTCGTCTCCCACCACGACACGCAGCCGGCGTCGTGGCCCCCTCGGCCCCGCATGATCACGCCGTTCTTCACGGCGGACCAGGCGACGGCGCTCGAGTCGGCGCGGGCTCTGCCGATCCCCGAGATCGTGCTGCCGGGGCACGGGCCGGCGGTGCACCGGGTGGGGCGGGAGTGGGTGCCGGTCGGGTCGTGAAGTCGAAGGCAAGCCGTCAAGAGGGACCATGAAGACCTCGAACCCGACACTGGTATTTCAACGGTCAATCTGACATGGTGGTTCTCCAGCGACGACGCTGCAGAAGGAAGGGGGAACCACCATGAGGAACGTCCGCACTGTCGGGATCATCGGAGCGATCGTCACCGGGGCGATGCTGAGCACGGTCGGGGCGACCGCAGCTTCAGCGCATCCGGTCACCGTGAGCCCGACGAGTGTCCCCGGGTACTCGACCACCGCTCGGACGATGCCGATCTCGCCGACGACGGGGCCGACTGCACCGACGGGCGATTCGTCGACTGATCGCATCCCGATCAAGCCGATCGTCGATTGGCTCAAGAGCAACGCTTCATCCGTCATCCCAGCGCTCAAGACTGCGCTCAGGAACAGCCTCAACGCCTTCAAGAACTGGTGGAACGGACTTGCGGCATGGATCCGCGCGGGCATCAACGCGATCGCGCAGATGACCGTCGAAGAGATGTTCAGCGCGCTCTGGGACCACTTCTTCGGTTGATCAGAGCCGTCGTGGAGCGGACCGGCTCAGCCGGTCCGCTCCACATCGTCGGAAGGGACGACCAATGATCCAACTCCAGGACGTCGGTCTGCGTGGGCGCGGCCGACCTCGTCTGCAGGACGTCTCCGTCGCGTTCCAGGCGGGACGGGTGTACGGGTTGATCGGGCCCAACGGGGCAGGGAAGTCCACGCTCCTCTCGGTCCTCGCTGGGTTGGTGCGCCCTGATCGGGGCTCGCTCGTCGGACTGCCGTGGCAACGGGGTCAAGCCGTCGGCGCAGTGTTCAACGACGTCGACATGCACCGTGGCAGGACCGTTCGGGAGACGCTGCTGCTCCGAGCTGGCCTCGTCGGTTCTGATCGTCCTTCTGTCGACGCGATGGCGCATCGCGTCGGACTCGGTGCCGTCCTCAGGCGCCGAGTCGGCTCCCTGTCACTCGGCATGAGGATGCGTCTCGCGATCGGTGTGGCGCTCCTGGGATCGCCGTCCCTCGTCCTGCTCGACGAGCCCATGAACGGCCTCGATCCCAACGGCATCGCATGGATGCGGGGGATGGTGTCCGATCTCCGGAGCTCCGGGGTGACGGTCATCGTCTCGAGCCACCTGCTCGGTGAACTGGAGACGATGATCGACGACGTCGTCATCGTCAGCCAGGGAAGGATCGTCCGCTCCGAGCCCGTGGGCATCGCCCAGACCGACGCCTGCGAAGTCCAGGTCAACGACCCGGCGAGGCTCCTGGCGGCGGCCGCGCAGCGGGGAATCCCGGCTACCGAGCGAGGCGGTCGGATCCAGCTCGGCACGAGCGCGGCTGACGCTGTACGCGTGGCGGTGGACATCGGAGTGGACGTGCTGTCGGCGGGACCCGCGGGACGGTCCCTGGAAGCACTGTACGACGAGGTCTCCACAGCGGAGTTCGAATCGGAGGTCGTCCGGTGATCGCATTCGTTGACGTCACGAGGCTCGAGGTGCGCAAGCGTGTCGACACAAGGAGCGCTGCGGCCGGGTTCGGAGTTCTGTCGTTGCTCGTCGTCATGTGCTGCGTGCTCAGTGTCTCGCTCGTCACCAAGGCCGCGAGCTTCGGCGTCGGGGAGGTGATCGTGACCGCCGGGCTGCCCGCCGCACTGGCGGCTTCGATCGTCGGTGTCGTGATCGGCGTGGGCGACGCCTCATGCGGTGGCGAGCGTGACGGCGTGTTGGCCGGACTGACGAGGAACGTGATCTACATCGCGAGGTTCGCAGCGTGCGGCGTCATCATCGCGGCCGTGGTCCTGTTCACCGGCATCGTCGGGGGCGTCGGCGCCGTGGTGGCCGTGGTACTCGGAGGGCACGTTGCATCGACGGGCGTCGTTCCGTCCGTCCTGCAGGTGGCTGCGCTGTCCTTCTCCTCGGCGGCCTTCGGATTCGGGATCGGAGCGACGTCCCGCTCGTTGGCGCTCGGGCTGGTGAGCGTGCTCGGAGTGATGCTCGTGCTCGACGTGGCGCTCGCGTTCCTCGGCTCGTGGACTGCCTATGTGCGGTTCGGAACGGTTCAGAGCGGGATGACGGGAGAGGCAGATGTCCTTCCAGCCATCACGTCGGGTCTGCTCTGGATCGTGCTCCCGGTGGTGGCCGGATGGGTACGGACACGAAAGGTCGCGACATGACTGAACCTCCTCGACCTGTTCGCGCCGGGAAGGCTCGACGTTTCAGCGTCGGGCTGCTCGTGGTCATGGCGACTCTGAGCTGCTGGATCGTCGGCGTCACGCATCAGGACGGAACGATCCGAGCGGTTGCCGCCGTCGTGGCGCTCACTGCGATGGCGGGCTCGCTGGCGCTGGCGAGGAACCGCGGCAACGTCCTGGGCTGGTTCGTGATCACGGTGGCGGTCGCGCTGCTGCGCGTCGTGACCGAGTCCTGAGTGCAGTAGACCGAAGGGTTCACCTCGTCGAAACCTGAACGCCTCCGCAGATCGGTAACGTGCGAGGGTCCACGACCCCGCACCGAAGGTCCCCATGCCCCAGCACATCCGACGCACCCTGCTGTGCGCCACGGTCGCCGCGACACTCCTCGCCGCACCGCTCGTCTCCGCCACCACCGCCTCGGCGGACCCCGCCGGCACCGGCCTGGTCATCCGTGAGGCGTACCTGAAGGGCGGCAGCGCGGGCGCCCCCTACAACCACAAGTTCGTCGAGATCGGCAACCCGACCGCCGCCCCGGTCTCGGTCACCGGGTGGTCGCTGCAGTACCGATCGGCGACGAGCGTCGGCCCGTTCAGCACGAGCGCACTCGAGGGCACCGTCCCCGCCGGCGGCACGTTCCTGGTGTCGATGGCGGGCAACGGCTCCGCCCCCGTCGGCGCCGACCTCCCCACGGCAGACGACGAGGCGACGCTCAACCCGTCCGGCACGACGGGGACGCTCGTCCTCGCGGACCGCACGACGGCGCTGACCCTGCCCGCCGGTGCGGTGGCCGCGGGGACGCCCGGCGTCGTCGACCTGCTCGGCTACGGCGCGTCGAACACCTTCGAGGGTGCGGTGCGCCCGGTCGACGGTGGGAACACCGTGCCGAACGGACTCGTCCGTGCGGGCACGACCGACACCGACGTCAACGCCACGGACTTCTCGAACACCACGACGCCGACCCCGACGAACGCGGCCGGGCAGACGGCAGGCGGCGGCACGACCCCCACGCCGCCGACGGACCCGACCCCGCCGGCCGACCCAGCTCCGGCCGAGGCCGTCTCGATCGCGCAGCTCCAGGGAACGACGGACACGTCGCCGTACGCGGGCAGGAACGTCGTCACGACGGGTGTCGTCACCGCGGTGTACGCCACCGGCGGTTTCAGCGGCTACACGATCCAGACGCCGGGCACCGGCGGCGCGGTCGACCTGACCACGCACACCGCGTCGGACGCCGTCTTCGTGTACTCGTCCGCGACGGCGTCGTCCGTCACGGCGGGCCAGCACGTGGAGGTCACCGGTGGCGTCTCCGAGTTCAACGGCCTGACCGAGCTCACGGTGTCGAGCGCTGCAGGGCTGCGCACGCTGTCCGACACGGTGCCCGCCCCGCAGGCGGCGGCCGTCGCCTTCCCGCGGACGGACGCGCAGCGTGAGTCGCTCGAGAGCATGCTCGTCGCGCCGCAGGGCCGGTACACGGTCGCGGACAACTACACGACGAACCAGTACGGCGAGGTCGTCCTGGCCTCGGGCACCGAGCGACTCCTCCAGCCGACCGAGGTCGCACGCCCCGGCACCCCGGAGGCAGCGGCGGTCACCGCCGACAACGCCGCGCGCAGGATCACGCTCGACGACGGTGCCAGCACCAACTTCCTCACCAAGGCCAACCAGGGCATCCCGGTGTCGTGGCTGACGCAGGGCCCGGTCACCGTCGGTGCGGCTGCCACGTTCGACGCCCCGGTCGTGCTCGACTACCGCAACAACGCGTGGAAGTTCCAGCCGACCGCGCCGATCACCGGCGCGACACCGGCAGCCGACCTGCCCGTCGCGTTCTCGGACGTGCGCACCGCCAAGCCCGAGGACGTCGGCGGGGACCTCAAGCTCGCCGGCTTCAACGTGCTGAACTACTTCCCCACGACGGGTGACGAGCTCACCGGCTGCACGTACTACACCGACCGCGACGGCGACCCCGTCACGGTGAACTCCGGCTGTGACGCCCGTGGTGCCGCCGAGCAGGAGGACCTCGAGCGCCAGCAGGTCAAGATCGTGAAGGCGATCAACGGCCTCGGTGCCGACGTCGTCTCGCTCGAGGAGATCGAGAACTCCGCACGCTTCGGCCAGCCGCGTGACGCTGCGGTCGCGACCCTCGTCGGGGCACTCAACGCCGCGACCGGCGCCGACACTTGGGCGTACGTCCCGTCCCCGGCCGTGGTGCCGGCGAGCGAGGACGTCATCCGCCTGGCCCTGATCTACAAGAAGGACCGCGTCGCGCCCACCGGAGCGTCGACGATCCTGCAGGACACCGCGTTCACGAACGCCCGCCAGCCCGTCGCCGATGCGTTCCGGCCGATCGGCGGCACCACGGACGACGAGTTCCTGGTGATCGCGAACCACTTCAAGTCGAAGGGCTCCGGCACCGGTGCGAACGCGGACCAGGGGGACGGCCAGGGGGCGTCGAACGCGGACCGGGTCGCCCAGGCGAAGGCCCTGGTGACGTTCTCCACCGCCATGCAGACGCAGTACGGCACGGACAAGGTGTTCATGCTCGGCGACTTCAACGCCTACAGCAAGGAGGACCCGATGGTGGTCCTCGACGACGCCGGCTACACCGACCTCGGGCCGACGGAGGACGCCGACGAGTGGTCGTACGTCTTCAGCGGCCTGAGCGGGTCGCTCGACCACGTGCTCGCTTCGCCCACCGCGCTCGCCGACGTCACCGGCGTGGACATCTGGAACATCAACTCGGTCGAGTCGGTGGGCCTGGAGTACAGCCGCTACAACTACAACGCGACGAACCTCTACACCGACGACGTGTACCGGGCGAGCGACCACGACCCGATCCTGGTCGGCATCGACCTGCCGGGCATCGGCGCGACGACGCCTCCCGGTGACGGCGGTACGACGCCCCCCGGCGACGGTGGGACCCCCACCCCGACCCCGACCCCGACCCCGACCCCGACGCCGGTCCCTGCTCCGCAGCCCGGCGACGAGGCAGCGGCCCTGGCCGTCGACGGCCACCTCCGCGTCGGAGCGTCGTTCCGCCTGACGGGCGCCGGCTTCGCCGCCAGCGAGCGGACCACGGTCGAGCTGCACTCCGAGCCGGCCACCCTCGGCACGCTGACCGCCGACGCGTCCGGTCATCTGTCCGGCACGTTCACGGTGCCGTCGTCGGTCACCGCCGGCACCCACACCCTGGTGGTGACCGGGCCGACGACGGGCACCGTGACGCTGGTCGTCACGGTGGACCCCGCCACCGGTGCCGCCTCGGCGCTCGCCTTCACGGGAGCGGAGCTGACCGGCGGCATCGTCGCAGCGCTGTTGCTCCTGGCAGCGGGCGCCGGCCTGCTCGTGGTGCGGCGACGTCGCGCGGCGCTCGCCGCGTAGTCCACGCGACCACGACCGGACGGGAGGCTCCGTGCCAGCTGGCACCGAGCCTCCTGTCCGTTCTTCCCACAACGCCCGCGATGGCAGGCGAGATCGCGCGGAGCAGGTCGGAACTCCTGACCCGCAACGCGCGATTCCGCTTGCTAGGCCCGATTCCGCTCGCGGGGAGCGGCAGCGGGGAGCGGGGAGCGGGGCACAGGAGCTCGCGTGGGTTTGACCCGCGCGCGGCGTGTCCGGTAGGCTCCCACCTTGGTCTGCGCGCCGTTGTGCGCCAGACAGTCAGATGGGCCCTCCACCGGGGCGTTCAGCGGGTGTCACCCGCCAGAACACCTCACCGGAGCGGGATTCACGGACTCCTCACCTCGACACGAAAGCAGCACTCCTGTGACTCGCACGTTCTCACCGAAGCCGGCAGACGTCCAGCACGACTGGATCGTCATCGACGCCACCGACGTCGTCCTCGGCCGTCTCGCCTCGCACGTCGCCGCCCTCCTCCGCGGCAAGCACAAGGCCACCTTCGCCCAGCACATGGACATGGGTGACTTCGTCATCATCGTGAACGCGGACAAGGTCGCCCTGACCGGTTCCAAGCTCGCGAAGAAGGTCTACTACCGTCACTCGGGCTACCCGGGCGGCCTCACGGCGACCTCCTACCCGGAGATGCTCGAGAAGCACCCGACCCGCGCCGTCGAGAAGGCGATCCGCGGCATGCTCCCGAAGAACACGCTGGGCCGCGAGCAGCTCAAGAAGCTCAAGGTGTACGCGGGTCCCGAGCACCCCCACGCCGCGCAGCAGCCCAAGACGTACATCTTCGACCAGGTCTCGCAGTAACCAGCGGCCACGACGACTTCCAAGGACTAGAGAAAACTCATGGCTCAGATCGCTGACTCCCTCGACCAGACCCCGGAGAGCTTCACCACGGAGAGCGCACCCGCCGCTGCCGAGGCCGCTCCCCGTCAGATCCTCAACGTCTCCGGCGGTGCCGTCGGGCGCCGCAAGGAGGCCATCGCCCGCGTGCGCCTCGTCCCCGGCTCCGGCACCTTCGTGGTGAACGGCCGCACGCTCGAGGACTACTTCCCGAACAAGCTGCACCAGCAGCTCATCAACGACCCGTTCAAGATCCTCGAGCTCCTCGGCTCGTACGACGTCGTCGCCCGCGTCACCGGTGGTGGCCCCTCCGGCCAGGCCGGCGCCGTCCGCCTCGCGATCGCCCGCACCCTGAACGAGATCGACCGCGAGAACAACCGCGCGGCCCTCAAGAAGGCTGGCTTCCTCACCCGTGACGCCCGCGTCATCGAGCGCAAGAAGGCCGGTCTCAAGAAGGCCCGCAAGGCGTCGCAGTTCTCGAAGCGCTGATCGTCACCGGCTGACGATCACCATGCCGCGTCTGTTCGGTACCGACGGGGTTCGTGGTCTCGCCAATGGCGAGCTGACGGCCGCGCTCGCACTGGGTCTTGCCCAGGCGAGCGCGGCCGTCCTCACACACGGACACCATGCGGACGCCCGGCGGGCGTCCGGCCGACCGCGCCCCCGCGCGGTCCTGGCGCGCGACCCGCGCGTCTCCGGCGAGTTCCTCGGTGCTGCGGTCGCAGCCGGGCTCGCCTCCGCCGGCGTCGACGTCCTCGACGCCGGGGTCATCCCCACTCCCGCGGCCGCCTTCCTGGTCGCTGACATCGACGCTGACTTCGGCGTGATGATCTCCGCGTCGCACAACCCGGCGCCGGACAACGGCATCAAGTTCTTCGCCGCGGGCGGGCGCAAGCTCCCCGACGAGGTCGAGGACCGCATCGAAGCCGCCATGCACGACCAGTCCGCGCCGACCCCCACCGGCATCGACGTCGGGCGGATCACGCGGTTCGCCGATGCCGAGGACCGCTACGTCGTCCACCTGCTCGGCACGCTCCCGCACCGGCTCGATGGGATCCACGTGGTGCTCGACTGCGCCAACGGGGCCGCCGCGGGCGTCTCGCCCGAGGTCTTCGTGAACGCCGGGGCGAAGGTCACGCTCATCGGGGCCGACCCCGACGGCTGGAACATCAACGACGGTGTCGGGTCGACCCACATCGACAACCTCGCTCGTGCCGTGCTCGAAGCCGGCGCCGACGTCGGGATCGCCCACGACGGCGACGCCGACCGGTGCCTGGCCGTGGACGCCGCGGGCAACGCCATCGACGGCGACCAGATCATGGCGATCCTCGCGCTGTCGCTGCAGGAGCGCGGACACCTCAAGTCGGACACCCTCGTCGCGACGATCATGTCGAACCTCGGGCTCAAGCGGGCCATGGCCGACGCGGGCATCACGATGATCGAGGCCGGCGTGGGCGACCGCTACGTGCTCGAGAAGATGAACGAGGGCGGCTACTCGCTCGGCGGCGAGCAGTCCGGCCACATCATCTTCCAGGAGTACGCCACCACGGGCGACGGCATCCTCACCGGGCTGCACCTCGTCGCCGAGATGGCGCGCACGGGCAGGTCGCTGCAGGAGCTCGCGTCGTGCATGACCGTGTTCCCGCAGGTGCTGCTCAACGTGCGCGGGGTCGATCGCCACGGCCTCGCCGACCAGGGCGTGCAGGACGCCGTCGCCGCTGCCACCGCGTCGCTCGGTGACACCGGCCGCGTGCTGCTGCGTCCGTCGGGCACCGAGCCGGTCGTGCGCGTGATGGTCGAGGCTGCTTCACAGGAGACCGCCCAGCGCGTCGCCGAGGAGCTGGCCGCGGTCGTCGAGGAGCGCCTGGCTCTCGACGCCGCGTAGGAGCCGCACAGAGCACCACGAAACGGACACAGCACCACGGGATCCCGTGGTGCTGTGTCCGTTTCGCGGTTCGGTGCGGAGACACCGCGCCCGTCCCGGGACCGCGTCAGATCTTGCGGAGCAGGACCGAACTCACCTTGTGGTTCGGGCCCTTCTTCAGCACGAGGGTGGCCCGGGAACGCGTCGGCAGGACGTTCTCGACCAGGTTCGGCTCGTTGATCGCGTGCCAGACCTCGGTCGCGGTGCGCACGGCGTCCTCGCGGGAGAGGCTCGCGAACCGGTGGAAGAACGAGTCCGGGCTCGAGAACGCCTCTTCCTGCAGGGCCAGGAACCGGTCGACGTACCAGGACTCGATGTCGCGGGTCTTGGCGTCGACGTAGATGGTGAAGTCGAAGAGGTCGGACAGCGCCAGCCGACCGTGCAGCGGCGGCGCGAGCACGTTGAGCCCCTCGACGATGAGGATGTCCGGCTGTCGGACGACGATCTCGGCGTCCTCGACGATGTCGTAGACGAGGTGCGAGTAGTACGGCGCCCGGACCTCGGCCGCACCGCTCTTCACCTGGCTGACGAAGCGCAGCAGGGACCGGCGGTCGTAGGACTCCGGGAAGCCCTTCCGGTCCATGATCCCGCGTCGCTCGAGCTCCGCGTTCGGGTACAGGAACCCGTCGGTCGTCACGAGCTCGACGCGGGGAGTGTCCGGCCAGCGCTTCGTGAGTTCACGGAGCAGTCGGGCGACGGTGGACTTGCCGACCGCCACGGATCCGGCCACCCCGATGACGAACGGCGTGCGCCGGGCACGCTCCCCCAGGAAGCGACTCGTCTCGGCGTGGAGGTCCTTCGCCCCGGCGGCGTAGAGCGTCAGCAGGCGGGAGAGGGGGAGGTAGACCTCCTGCACCTCCTGCATGTCGAGGCGGTCACCCAGGCCCCGGAGCTGGACGATCTCCGTCTCGGTCAGGGACAGGTGCTCCTTGGGAGCGAGCTGCGACCACTCCGCGCGCGGGATCTCCACGAAGGGGGAGGGGTGCGCGACGGTGGTCTCCGTGATCGGCATGCGTCCGAGCGTACAGACGGGAGGCCCGGATCACGTTCGCCGATCGGCGCAGGTGATCCGGGCCTCCCGGCCGTTGCCCGGCTCGCGCCGGGCGTGACCGCTCAGGCGGGCAGTGCCGCCTCGATGGCCGCGATGACCTCCGGGGCGTCCGGCTTCGTCGTCGGGCGGAAGCGCGAGACGGTGCCGTCCGGCGCCACGAGGAACTTCTCGAAGTTCCAGATGACCCGACCGGCCTTGCCGCCCGCGTCCGGGGTCTGCTTCAGCTCCTTGTACAGCGGGTGCGCGCCCATGCCGTTGACCTTGACCTTCTCCGACATCGGGAACGTCACGCCCCACGTGGCGGAGCAGTACTCGTCGATCGCCTCGGCGGAACCGAGCTCCTGCAGGAACTGGTTGCTGGGGAAGCCGAGGACGGTGAAGCCGCGCGGGCCGTAGGTCTTCTGGAGTTCCTCGAGCTGTTCGTACTGGGGCGCGAGGCCGCAGCGCGATGCCACGTTCACGACGAGCACCGCCTTGTCCCCGAACGCCCCGAAGGTGGTCTGCTCGCCGCGCAGGGTGGTGATGGCGATCTCGTCGAAACGTCCCATGTGGGTCACGGTAGCCCCGTGGTCTGCTCCTTCGCAGGGAGCGGACTCCGCCACATCGTAGGATCGTGGCCATGTGTGGAATCGTCGGCTACGTCGGCAGCAACAGCAGCACGGACGTGCTCCTCGGTGGTCTCCGTCGGCTCGAGTACCGGGGGTACGACTCCGCCGGGATCGCGGTCATCGACCCCTCCGGGGACATGACCTCGGCGAAGAAGGCGGGCAAGCTCCAGGCCCTCGTCGACGAGCTCGACGCACGCCCGATCCCCGACGGCGGCACCGGCATCGGCCACACCCGCTGGGCGACCCACGGCGGCCCGACCGACGAGAACGCGCACCCGCACCTCGCCGACGGCGGCAAGCTCGCGCTCATCCACAACGGCATCATCGAGAACTTCTCCGCGCTGCGTGCCGAGCTGACCGCCGAGGGCGTCGAGTTCCTCAGCGAGACCGACTCCGAGGTCGCCGCACACCTCGTCGCCCGGGCCTTCCGCGAGACCGGCGACCTGACGACCGCGATGCAGCAGGCCGTGCAGCGACTCGACGGTGCGTTCACGCTCCTCGTCGTGCACGCGGACCAGCCCGGCGTCGTCGTCGGGGCCCGGCGGAACTCGCCCCTCGTGGTCGGCCTCGGCGACGGCGAGAACTTCATGGGCTCGGACGTCGCCGCGTTCGTCGCCTACACGCAGCGTGCGCTGTCGATCGGCCAGGACGAGATCGCCACGATCCGCCCCGACGGCGTGGACGTCATTCACTTCGACGGCACCCCCGCCACCCCGAGCGAGTTCGAGGTGAACTGGGACGCCTCGGCCGCGGACAAGGGCGGCTGGTCCTCGTTCATGGCGAAGGAGATCAGCGAGGAGCCCGAGGCCGTCGCGAAGACCATCCTCGGTCGCGTGCACGAGGGTGCGGTCACGCTGACCGACCTCGACCCGATCGCGGAGCGCCTGCAGCAGGTCGACCGCGTCGTCGTCATCGCCTGCGGCACCGCGGCCTACGCCGGCATGCTCGGCAAGTACGCCATCGAGCAGTGGGCACGCGTGCCCGTCGAGGTCGAGCTCGCCCACGAGTTCCGGTACCGCGACCCGGTGTTGAACGACCGCACGCTCGTCGTCTCGATCAGCCAGTCGGGTGAGACGATGGACACGCTGATGGCCGTGAAGTACGCCAGGGAGCAGGGCGCGCAGGTCCTCTCGATCTGCAACACCCAGGGAGCCACGATCCCGCGCGAGTCCGACGCCGTGATCTACACGCACGCCGGGCCCGAGGTCGCGGTGGCGTCGACGAAGGCGTTCCTCGCGCAGGGCGTCGCGCTGTACCTGCTGGGGCTGCACCTCGCCACGCTCCGCGGCACGCTGACGACCGAGCAGGTCGCGGAACAGGTCGCCGAGCTCGAGGGCCTGCCCGCCAAGCTGCAGCAGACGATCGAGGACGCCTCGGGGGTCGCCGAGCTGGCGAAGTGGATGGCTGACACCCGCAGTGTCCTGTTCCTCGGCCGCCACGTCGGGTACCCGATCGCGCTCGAGGGCGCGCTCAAGCTCAAGGAGCTCGCGTACATCCACGCTGAGGGGTTCGCCGCCGGCGAGCTCAAGCACGGCCCGATCGCGCTCATCGAGCCGGGGCAGATCGTCTTCGTGATCGTGCCCTCGCCGCGTGACGCCCGGTCGCTGCACCCGAAGGTCGTGTCGAACATCCAGGAGATCCGCGCTCGCGGTGCCCGGGTGATCGCCATCGCCGAGGAGGGCGACGCCGCGGTGCTGCCCTTCGCCGACGAGGTCCTCCGGATCCCGCTGGCGACGCCGCTGTTCGAGCCGCTGCTGGCCGTCGCGCCGCTGCACATGTTCGGCATGGAGCTCGCGGCCGCGAAGGGGCTCGACGTGGACCAGCCGCGCAACCTCGCGAAGTCGGTCACCGTCGAGTAGACGGCGATGATCATCGGCATCGGGGTCGACGTGGTCGACCTGGAGCGGTTCGAGCGCACCCTCACCAGGACGCCCGCCATGCGGTCGCGCCTGTTCACGGCGTCCGAGCTCGTGCGCGACGGGGAGCCCCGTGCGATCGCGTCGCTCGCGGCGCGGTTCGCCGCCAAGGAGTCACTGATCAAGGCGTTCGGGTCGAGCGCCGGGCTGAGCTGGCAGGACCTCGAGGTCGTCTCCGACGACCAGCGGAACCCGTCGCTCACACTGCACCGGCAGGCGCGCCAGGTCGCGGACGCGCGTGGCGTCGTCTCCGTGCACCTGTCGCTCTCGCATGATGGGGGCATCGCCACGGCGTTCGTGGTGCTGGAAGGAACAGGGGAACCGGCTTGAGTGCGTTCACGGGGATCACGGTCGACCGGGAGGCCCTCATCGCCAACTACGCGACCGTCGCCGACCAGGTGGCACCGTCTGGCGTCATCCCGGTCGTCAAGGCGAACGGGTACGGCCACGGCGCGGCTGACGCCGCGCAGGCGTTCGTGGACGCGGGCGCGGAGTGGCTCGGCGTGGCGGACATCGACGAGGGCATCGCGCTGCGGCAGGCGGGCATCGACGAGGGCGTCCGGATCCTCGCGTGGCTGCACGCCCCGGACGAGGACTTCCGTCGTGCGGCCCAGTTCGGCATCACCCCCGCGGTGTCCAGCGTCGAGCAGCTCTCCAGCGCCGCTGACGCCGAGGTGCCCGCCGTGCACATCTGTGTCGACACCGGGCTCAGCCGGAACGGTGCCGTCGAGTCCGAGTGGCCCGAGCTCTTCGACCGTGCGGCGTCGCTCGCCCGCGGTGGTGCCCGCACGCGGATCGAGGGCGTGATGTCGCACCTGTCGAACGCCTCGCGCACCGACGACCTCGACCAGGACGCCTCGCTGCAGCGGGCCCTCGACGGCCTGCGCGCGCGGGGGATCGTGCCGGACATGGTGCACCTGGCCGCGAGTGCCGCGAGCCTCGCCCTGCCGGAGACCCGACGCGACCTGGCCCGCGTCGGCATCGCCCTCTACGGACTCAGCCCCTTCCCCGACCGGACGTCGGCCGACCTCGGCCTGCGCCCCGCGATGCGCCTCACCGCCTCGGTCCTCCGCACCGTGGTCGTGCCGGCGGGCGACGGCGTGAGCTACGGCTACACGTGGCGTGCCGAGACGGACACGCGCCTGGCGGTCATCGGCCTGGGCTACGCGGACGGCTTCGACCGCGGGTTCGGCAACCACGTCTCCGTGCGGATCGGTGACCGGCGGTTCCCGGTCGTCGGACGGGTGGCCATGAACGCGATGCACATCGCCATCGGGGACGCGGACGTCGCCGTCGGGGACGAGGTCGTGCTCTGGGGCGACCCGGCGAACGGCGACCCGGCCGTCGAGGACTGGGCGTCGGCTGTCGGCACGATCAACTACGAGGTGGTGGCCCGGCTCGGCCGGAGCATCGAACGGAGGACGACGTGAGCGCGCCCCTGCGTCAGGCCGAGATCGACCTCGACGCCTACCGCGCCAACCTCGAGCGGGTGCGCGGGTGGATGCACCCGGTCGAGGTGATGGCGATCATGAAGGCCGACGCGTACGGGCACGGCCTCGAGCCGATCGCGCTCGCCGCGGTCGACGCCGGCATCCGGTGGATCGGGGTGCTGACGGTCCCCGCGGCCCTGCGGCTCCGGGCGATCGGCGTCGGCGAGGACGTGCACCTGTTCACGTGGCAGCACGACCCGGCGCTCGACTTCCGCGACGCGATCGACTCCGCGGTGGATCTCGGGGTCTCGAACGTCGCCGAACTGCAGCGGATCGTGGAGGCCGTCGACCAGCGTCCAGCACGCGTGCACCTCGGCGTCGACACGGGCCTGCACCGCGACGGGTCCTCGATCGACGACTTGCCCGCGCTCGTCGAAGCCGCCCGGGACGCCCAGCGCGCCGGTCGCATCGAGGTCGTCGCCGCGTACACGCACCTGGCGGAGTCCTCGGACGACGACGACGCCGCATCGGTGTCCCTGTTCGAGGCCGCGATCGAACGTGCCGAGGACCTCGGTGTCGACGTCCCGATGGAGCACGTCGCCGCGTCGCTCGCCGGGCTCGAACGCAAGGAGTTCCGCAAGGACATGGTCCGGATGGGGGCGAACCTCTACGGCATCCCCGGCGCGGACGGTGTCTCCGCGGCGGACCTCGGGCTCGAGCCCGTGATGACGGTGACGGCCTCGGTCGCGAAGACGAAGCGCGTGCCCGTCGGCACCGGCGTCTCGTACGACTACACCTACCGGACGGACGACGAGACGACCCTGGCGCTCGTGCCGTTCGGCTACGCGGACGGGGTGCCGCGCTCGGCGCAGGGACGCGTCGAGGTCGCGATCAACGGCAAGCGGTACCCGATCGCCGGTCGCGTGGCGATGGACCAGTTCCTGGTCGACGTGGGCGACGACGACGTCCAGGTCGGCGACACGGTCGTGCTGTTCGGCACGGGGGAGCGCGACGAGATGACCGTGCTGGAGTGGGGCGCCGCGCTCGACACCATCGGCGAGGAGATCGTCTGCCGGATCGGCGCCCGGGTCCCCCGCGTCTACTCGGGCCACTCTGTCGAGGGCCGTGTCGGCGAGTACCTGCGCGGAGAGCACGCGTGAGGACGCTCCTGGACACCAGCGTCCTGAGCACGGCGGAGATGGGTGCACTCGGGGCTCGACTGGCCGCGGTGCTGCGCGCCGGGGACCTCGTCGTGCTGACGGGGCCGCTCGGTGCCGGCAAGACCACGCTGACCCGGGGCCTCGGAGCGGCGCTCGGCGCCCGGGGCCAGGTGTCGAGCCCGACGTTCGTGCTCGCCCGGACCCACCCCACGACGGCCGGGCCGGACCTGGTGCACGTCGACGCCTACCGTCTGAGCGACCCGGTCGAGCTCGACGACCTCGACCTCGACTGGGACGGTGCGATCGTCGTCGTCGAGTGGGGTCGCGGCATGGTCGACGGGATCAGCGACGCCGTGCTCGACGTCGAGATCACCCGCGCGACCGGTGCCGACGCCGGTGCGGCAGCCGATGACCTCGACCCGGATGACGTCCCCGACGAACCGCGCCGTGTCGTCGTGACCGCGACCGGCACCCGCTGGGACGGCGTCAGCCTCTAGGCGTCCGGCGGCAGGACGACGCGGTTCTGGTAGGCCCAGACCACGGCCTGCAGGCGCGACCGGACTCCGAGCTTCGGCAGGATCCGCGCGACGTGGGACTTCACCGTGGACAGCTCGACGACGAGCTCCGCCGCGATGTCCTCGTTCGACAGCCCCTGCGCCAGGAGCAGCAGCACGTCGTGCTCCCGGGCGGTGAGCAGGTCGTCCGCCCGCGCCCCGGTCACCGGCTGCAGTTGCCGACGTTCGACGAACTCGCGGAGCACACGCTTGGTCAGCTGGTGGTCGAGCGTGCCGTTGCCCGCTGCGACCTGGCGGACGGCGCCGATGATCGTGTCCGGGTCGGCGTCCTTGAGCAGGAACCCGGACGCGCCGGCCTCGAGGGCGCCGAAGACGGTGGAGTCGAGGTCGAACGTGGTGAGCATCAGCGCGGGCACGGCGGGGTCGGCATCGGGGCCGCACAGCGCGCGTGCGACCTCGATGCCGTCCAGGCCGGGCATCCGGATGTCCAGGCACGCCACGTCCGGGCGCGTGCTCCTCGCCAGCGCCAGCGCTTCGATGCCGTCCGACGCGACACCGACGACCTCGATGTCCTCCTCGGCGCCGAGCAGCGCCGAGATGCCGGCACGGACGAGGGCCTGGTCGTCGGCGACGAGCACGCGGATCACCGGGAGGACCCCTCGCGCGGGAGCACCAGGCGGACGTCCCAGCCGCCGTCCGCAGCGGGTCCGACACTCACGGTGGCTCCGACGAGTTCCGCTCGCTCGCGCATGCCGAGCAACCCGAACCCGCCCGCCGAGGACCGCGCGACCGGCGCCGCCGACGGCGGGTCGTTGTGGACGGCGACCGTGACCTGCTCTGCTGACCGGTCGTCGACCTGGACGGAGCACGCGGTGCCAGGAGCGTGCATGGCGGCGTTGGCCAGGGCCTCCTGGACGGTGCGGTACGCGGCCAGCTGTGCGAGTGGGCCGACCCCGGCGCCGAACGGTCCGTCGTCGGAGCCCTGCGGGCGGAGGACCGAGAAGCCGACGTCGCCCGGTGTCCGCGCGACCAGTTCGGGCAGCGTGACGAACGTCTCGACGGAGCGTTCGGCGGCAGCGGACTCGTCTCGGAGCAGCCCGACGAGTCGGCGCAGGTCGTCGAGCACCGCGCTGCTCTGGTCGCGCACCTGGCGGACGCCGGCGTGGGCCTGCTCCGGGTCGGTGTCGATCTGTCGGTCGACGACGCCGGCCATCAGGGCGATGCCGGACAGGTGGTGCGCGGCGATGTCGTGGAGTTCACGGGCCATCGCGGCGCGTTCGCGAGCGAGGGTGGCGTCGACCATGGCCTCGCGTTCGCCGACCAGGGCACGCTGTTCGTCGCGGCGAGCGGTGCCGACCTCGCGGCGGGACCGGACGACGAGGGCGGCGAGCAGGGGGAGGGCGACGACGCCGACCGCCTGCAGGAGTCCCTGGCCGACCGCGGCGGCCAGCCGCGCGCCGAAGACGATGTCCGTGCTGATCGTGACGCCGGTCGCCACCAGCGCTGCCGCGGCCGCCAGGGCCGGCCAGCGCCGGAGCGGCGGGACGGTGAGCACGAGGAGCACGACGGCGACCCCGACGGGGAGGGCGCTGAGGCCGTACAGGGCACCCGCGACCGCCGCGGGGACGACGGCCAGTGCCGCCGTGGCGACGAGGACGGACCCCGGCAGGCGACGAACGGGCAGGAGCGCGGCGGACTGCACGAGCAGCACGACGAGGAGCAGCCACCAGCCGCCGGAACCCACGTCCGTGCCGAGGGGGACGCCGAGCGAGGAGCCGTCGGGGTCGGCGGCGTCGATCGCGGGCAGGGAGAGCAGGAGCCCGATCGAGACCACTGCGGTCACGGCGGCGACGACGACGTCACGGCGACGGATGGACACGTCGGCGCTCGTCCGGGCGTCAGCGGTGGCCATGAGCCGAGTCTACGAAGCGCTGGTCGGAGCCGTGCACGACGGTGTCGCCACGGTCACCGGTGCTGGTCCCGTCGAGCTCGCCGGTGTAGCCGAGTCGTCCGCGGGTGCCGATGATGATCGCCAGGGCAGCGACCGTGGCCCCGATGAAGAGCACGAGCACGCCGCGGTCACCGTCGATGCCCGGGTACATGTCGGTCCAGAGCACGGAGACGGTGTTGTTCACGCCGACGTGCAGGAGCATCGACAGCGGCAGGCTCTGCCCCGTGCGGTTGAACACCCACGCCATCACGACGTTGAAGGTGATCGTGAAGCCGGCGAAGACCAGCGGCGCGGTCCAGTGCGCGTCGGGCCATCCGCCCCAGTCGCTGAGGAAGAGCGGCATGTGCCACAGCGCCCAGAGCGGACCGAGGACGGCGGCGGCACCGAGCGGGCCGAAGCGGCGCTGGAGGCGGGGGAGCGCGAAGTCACGCCAGCCCGGCTCCTCGGACAGGCCGGTCGTCACCATCTGCAGCGCGAGCGCTGGGACGATCGTGGCGAGTGCCAGCAGCGACGGCGGGTGGATGACCCCGCCGGACGCGATCGCACCGGCGGCCACCACCACGAGCGGCACCGCGACGAGCGCGAGCACGTACCACTGCCACGCGACCCGCCACTTCCAGAGCCGGCCGACCCAGGTGCGGAGTCCGGCGCGGCCGTCGGTGACCGCGGTGACCAGGAACGCGGCGCCGAGCGGGCCGAGGAGCGCACCGGGCAGGACACCGGCGAGCTGCGCCGAGCCGAGCATCTCCGGCACGTGGAAGTCCCACACGCCGAGGCCGTGCGGGGACAGGATGTACGGGAGCCATGCGAGCCAGCTCAGGCCGCACGCGAGGACCGCGAACGCGACGAGCGGGTGGCGCCTGATGAGGTTCGGGGCACCCCCCGTGTCGGGCGTCGCCCTGGTCGGGGTGATGGTGGTCATGGTGTCCTCCGTGTCGATCCGCAACCGTCGATCGGTCACACCACGACGCTAGGAAGCGCCGTCGCCTGGGACGACCGGAGGAAGGAGGAGGTCTTGGACATCGTCCGAAAGGAGGAGGCGTGGCCCGTATGCTTCGGCGGTGGACTCGACACTGCCCTCGGGGACGACACGACGCCGTGTCGAACTCCGGATCACCCGCCCGCTGCTGACGTGGTTCGCCCGTCCGACCGTCACGGTCAACGGCGTCGGTCAGCCCGCCCAGTGGGGCGTCGGTACCTGGGCGGTGCCGGACGGCGACACCGAGATCGGCGTCTACTGCTACAACCGCGCGTGGCGGTTCGGGGCCGCGAGCATCACCGTCGCCCCCGCTGACCAGGGGTACGAGTACCGCGCCGGCGTGCTGCCCGTGGGACCCGGCACGCTCCGTCCACAGCCTGCGGCCTAGACGCCGACGGGGCTGCCGAGCCGCCTACGATGGACGGGTGCTGCTCGCGATCGACACCTCCGCCGGGACCTCCGTCGCCGTCGTCGACCCCGCGAGCCGTCGGGTCCTCGCCGAGCGCTCGACGGAGGACACCCGCCGGCACGCCGAGGTCATCGGCCCCTTCCTCGCCGATGCCCTCGACTCCGCCGGCATCACGCCGGCTGACGTCACGGGCGTCGTCGCGGGCATGGGCCCCGGCCCCTTCACCGGACTGCGCGTCGGCATCGCCGCCGCCCGCACGTTCGCGGCCGCGCGAGCCGTCCCGTTCCTGCCGCTCGTCAGCCACGACGCGGTCGCGGCGGACGTCGCCGCGACTGACCTCGCAGACGCCGGCCCGTTCGTCGTCCTGACGGACGCACGCCGACGCGAGGTGTACTGGAGCGTCCACGACCAGGCCGGCACGCGCACCGCGGGGCCTGGACTCGCCAAGCCGGCCGACCTGGACGACGTGCTGGGAGCCTCCAGGGCGCTCCGGCGGATCACCGCGGCCACCGTCCCCGCCGGGAGGCTCGGGGTGCTCGCCGCGGACCGGCTCGCCTCCGGTGCGCCCTTCGCCGAGGACACCCCCCTCTACCTCCGCGAGCCCGACGTGACCGTCCCGGGCGCTCCGAAGCGGGTCGCACGGTGACGCTGCCCGACGGGCTGCGCCTGCGGCGCGCTCATCCTCAGGACCTCGACGACGTGATGTGGCTCGAGCACGCCTCGTTCCCGACGGACGCCTGGTCGGCCTCGCAGATGTCCGGCGAGCTGTACTCGCCGCACGGGTACTACGTCGTCGTCGAGACCACCGGCGAGGGTGCGCCGACGGTCGTCGGGTACGCGGGGCTCTCCTCGTTGCCCGGCAACCCCGTGGCCGACGTGCAGACCATCGCCGTGTCAGCGGAGCACCGCGGGCAGGGCATCGGCCGGACGCTGTTCACCGAGCTCCTCGACGAGGCCAGGCGTCGTGGCGTGCACGAGGTCTTCCTCGAGGTCCGCGCCGACAATCCCGTCGCCCAGGCCATGTACACCGGGTTCGGGTTCGAGCAGATCGCCGTCCGCCCCCGCTACTACCAGCCGGACGGGGTCGACGCCTGGGTGATGCGCGCGGAGCTGCCGCCGGTGTCGACCACACCGCCGCGGACCGGGCCCGGCCCGATCGGACAGGAGACCCTCGATGCGTGAACCCCTGGTGCTCGGCATCGAGACCTCGTGCGACGAGACGGGCGTCGGCATCGTCCGCGGCACCACCCTGCTCGCGAACGTCATCGCGTCGAGCATGGACGAGCACGCGCGCTACGGCGGCGTCGTGCCCGAGGTCGCCGCACGCGCGCACCTCGAGGCGATGACGCCCACGCTCACCCAGGCGCTCGCCGAGGCCGGTGTCACCCTCGACGAGCTCGACGCCGTCGCGGTCACCGCAGGCCCGGGGCTCGCCGGCGCGCTCATGGTCGGGGTCGGGGCGGCGAAGGCGCTCGCCGTGGCCACCGGCAAGCCGCTCTACGGCGTCAACCACCTGGTCGGCCACGTCGGGGCGGACGTCCTGCGTACGGACGGCAGCGAGATCGAACTCCCGACCGTGGCGCTGCTGGTGTCCGGCGGGCACACGTCGCTGCTCCTCGTGCGGGACCTGGTCGGCGACGTCGAGCTCCTCGGCGAGACCATCGACGACGCCGCGGGCGAAGCGTTCGACAAGGTCGCACGACTCCTGGGGCTGCCGTACCCGGGCGGGCCGCAGATCGACCGCGCCGCTGCCGACGGCGACCCGACCGCCATCCGGTTCCCCCGCGGGCTGACCCTGCCGAAGGACATGGCCGCGCACCGGTACGACTTCTCCTTCTCCGGGCTGAAGACCGCCGTCGCGCGCTGGGTGGAGCGCTGCCGCGACGAGGGCCGTGAGGTCCCCGTCGCCGACGTCGCCGCCAGCTTCCGCGAGGCCGTGGTCGACGTGCTGCTGACCAAGGCCCTGAACGCCTGCCGGGACACCGGCGTCGACCGGCTCCTCCTCGGTGGTGGCGTCGTTGCGAACGCCCGCCTGCGCGCCGTGGCCGAGGCCCGCTGCGCCGAGGCCGGCGTCGCGCTCCGCATCCCCCCGCTCGACCTGTGCACCGACAACGGCGCCATGATCGCGGCCGTGGGGGCGCGGCTCGTCGCCGAGGGGCACGCACCGAGCGACCTCGGGATCGCGGCGGACTCCACGCTGCCGGTGACGACCGTCCAGGTCTGAGCACCGGCCTCAGCCGCTGTTCCGCCCCTGTTCCGCCCCGAACAGGGCTGGGTCGGCGGGTCCACGCCTGTGGCAGGCTTGCAGGCGACGGCCGCACGGGTCGTCGGGAGGGGTGCATCGTGTCCGATCAGAACCAGTGGCCGAAGCCGGGCGAGCAGCGGCCGGACGGACAGCAGCCGGACGCGTCGGCCCCAGCACCCGGATCCGCGGCCGAGCCCGGTGGGTACGGGCAGGACGCCCCGCGGCAGCAGGACCCCTACCGGCAGCCGGGCCAGCCCCAGGCGAACCCGTACCAGCAGCCCGGGCAGTACGGCCAGGGCGGTCAGGGGCAGTACGGCCAGAGCCAGCAGCAGTACGGCCAGCAGCAGCAGTACGGCCAGCAGCCGGGGCAGTACGGGCAGGGCCAGCAGCAGTACGGCCAGGGCCAGTACGGCCAGCAGCCCCAGTACGGCGCCCCGCAGAACCCCTACGCCGCGTCCAACCCGTACGCGGCGTCGAACCCCTACGCCCAGCCCGGTGCCTACGCCACCACCGGCTACCAGCCGTACGGGCAGCGACCGAAGACGAACGTGCTCGCGATCCTGTCGATCATCTTCGGCATCGGCTCGCTGCTGTTCGTGTTCATCTTCGTCGGTCTCGCCACGGGTGTCGCCGGCGCTGTGATGGGCCACATCGCCCTCGGCAAGATCAAGCGGACCGGCGAGAACGGCCGCGGTCTCGCACTCACCGGCATCATCACCGGTTGGGCCGCCGCGCTGTTCACCGTGCTGTGGATCGTGTTCATCGTGCTGATCGGCGCCCACGCCGGCGGTGGGTACACCGACTACGGCGACTACGACTCGGGTGCGTTCATCCGCTGACGACGCTGACGCCGCGGGAGCCGCTGCGTCAGAGCCGCTCGCAGAGCACCGCCGTGTGCCGGCCCTCGAGCCGGGTGAGCACGAGCGTCATCCGGCCCGTCCCACCGCGCAGCCGCAGGCGCTTCCGGAACTCGGCGGGGTCGACGTCGACGCCCCGCTTCTTGATCTCGACGGTGCCCACGCCGTCGGCGGCCAGACGTGCGGCGAGCTTCTTCACGTCGAGCGGCATCGTGTCGAGCACGCGGAACCCCTGCGCGAACGGCGTCGTCACGGCACGGTCGGCGCTGACGTACGCGATGCCCTCGGAGAGCATCCGCCCGTCGAGCTGCCGTGCGAGGTCGCCGATCAACCGCGCGCGGATCACGGCACCGTCGGGCTCGTAGAGGTACTCGCCGAGCGGCCCGGTGTCGACGTCCTCGGTGTCGCCGTCGGCGGTCAGCTCCGCGATGCCGTGCGCCCCGATGACCGTCGCCGCACGCCGGATGCCGGGTCGCGCGAGCGGGCCGAACCACAGGGCGAGCTCCACGACCTCGCGGTCGACGGACGTCCACTGCGCCTCGGCGGTGTCGGGGACCAGGTCGCGGTCGATGCCCGGCCCGAGCTTCACGCCCGTCGGTGTGGTCGTCGCGGCGGCGAACACGGTGTCGAGCGACGGCGACCAGTCGTCGGGATCAGCCAGTCGACGGGTGTTGGTGTGCCCGGTCGTGCGCCGTGCGGGATCCATCCAGACACCGTCGACCCGGGACAGGTCGAATGCCGCGGCGTCCCCGAGTTCGACGCGGGCGTCCGGCCAGAGCGCGAGGTTGTGCGTCGCGACCGCCGCCGTGACCTCGTCGCGGTCGACCGCCGTGACGTCGAGGTCGAGCGCCGCCATCGCCATCGCGTCCCCGCCGATGCCGCAGCCGAGGTCCGCGACCCGCCGCAGCCCGGCGGCGGCGAAGCGTCCGGCGTGCTGCGCGGCGACGGACAGCCGTGTGGCCTGCTCGAGCCCGGCCTCGGTGAAGAGCATCCGGCTCGCGAAGTCGCCGAACTTGCCCCGTGCCTTCTGGCGGAGCTTCGCCTGCGTCAGCACCGCTGCGACGAGTCCTGGGTCGTGGCCCTCGGCGCGCAGTCGGGACACCACGCGGACGATCTCCCCGCCGTCGGAGACCGCCGGCGTGCGGTCGAGCAGCGCCATGCCGTCCGGGGTCAGCAGCTGAGCGAGTTCGGCAGCGTCCATGAGACGATCCTGTCATCACCAGGAGACCTGGCACTCGGATTGACCGAGTGCCAGCCGCCCCCTACAGTTGGACCTGGCACTCTCGTGCGCGTAGTGCCAACCGGTTTTCATCTGTACCAGTCAGTACCGAGAAAGAAGAGGTCACCGTGGCCGTCACCATCAAGCCGCTCGAAGATCGCATCGTCATCCGTCAGGTCGAGGCGGAGCAGACCACTGCCTCCGGTCTCGTCATCCCGGACACCGCGAAGGAGAAGCCGCAGGAGGGCGAGGTCGTGGCCGTGGGTCCGGGTCGCATCGACGACAACGGCAACCGCGTCCCCC
This sequence comes from Curtobacterium sp. GC_Cur_3, assembly GCF_026544205.1. Classification (GTDB taxonomy): domain Bacteria; phylum Actinomycetota; class Actinomycetes; order Actinomycetales; family Microbacteriaceae; genus Curtobacterium. The sequence goes on along the minus strand of NZ_JALNUI010000032.1, from coordinate 4,215 downwards.
TCGACGTCGCCGTCGGCGACAAGGTCATCTACTCGAAGTACGGCGGAACCGAGGTCAAGTACTCGGGCGAGGACCTGCTGGTCCTCTCCGCCCGCGACGTTCTCGCGGTCATCGAGCACTGAGACAGCTCCACTCCTCGAACGCCCCGTCAGCCCTGCGCTGACGGGGCGTTCGTGCGTTCCGCGGACGGTCCAGGCCGGCCGGGAGGCTCCCCCTGGGTCCGCCACGATGGCCTGCATCCGTAGCATTGGTGCGTGACAGAGCGCGTGGTGCGGAGCGAGGCGTCGGTCGGGGTCCTGCAGGCGGTCATCGCGTACGGGCTCTGGGGACTGATGCCGCTGCTCTTCGTGGCCATGGCACCCGCCAGCGCGTTCGAGATCGTGGCCTGGCGGATCGTCGTCGGACTGGTCTTCTGCCTGGTCGGGATCGCGCTCACCCGGTCGTGGCTCCGGACCAGGTCCCTCATCGCGCAGCGCCGGGTGATGGGCGTGATGGCGATCGCCGCCGTGCTCATCCTCGTGAACTGGACCGTGTACGTCCTCGCGACGACGACGGGCCACACGGTCGAGGCCGCGCTCGGGTACTTCATCAACCCGCTGGTGACGATCGCACTCGGCGTGGTCCTGCTCCACGAGCGGCTGCGTCCGGTGCAGTGGGCAGCGGTCGGGCTCAGCGTCGTGGCCGTGGTGGTGATCGCCGTCGGGTACGGCCAGATGCCGTGGATCTCGCTCGCGTTGGCGTTCTCCTTCGGGCTCTACGGCCTGGTGAAGAAGCGGGTCGGCGGGACGGTCGACGCGCTCAGCGGGCTGACGATCGAGACGATGTGGCTGACGCCGCTCGCGGTCATCGCCCTCGTCGTGCTCGGGGTGACGGGCGTCGCGGGCGGGATCACCTTCGGGTCCGAGGGCTGGGTGCACGTGCTCCTGATGCTCGGTGCCGGTCCAGCCACCGCCGTGCCGCTGCTCCTGTTCGCGTCCTCGGCCCGCCGGCTGTCCCTCTCGACGCTCGGGCTGACGCAGTACCTCACGCCCGTGCTGCAGCTCGTCGTCGGCGTGGTGGTCCAGCACGAGGCGATGTCGGCCTCGCGCTGGATCGGCTTCGGGATCGTCTGGGTCGCCCTGCTGGTCCTGACCACCGACTCCCTGGTGGCCGCGCACCGCGCCCGCCGCACCCTGCTCCCGCGTCAGGCGGCCTGACGGACGTCAGCCGAGCCTCCCGTCCGCCCTGCCGGAACGCGGAACGGCCCCAGGAGCCGAGCTCCCGGGGCCGTTCGGTGATGGTGCGGTGCTACTTCTTGACGGCGCCCTGGATGGCGCTCTGGTAGACGGGCTTGTTGTCGCCGTCGAACTTGTAGATGCCGATGTAGGCGGTGGACGGGTCGTTGTTCGCATCGAACGGACCGATGCCGGACGGGCCCGTGTAGTGGATGTCCTTGCCACCGTCGAGGAGCGTCTTGCAGTCCTTGAACGTGGCGCACTCGGTGCCGCCGTCGACGCCGGAGACCTTGTCCATGTTGGCCTGGATGGTCCCGGAGTCGGTGCCCTTGCCCTTCACCGCTGCGAGGGCGGCGAGGGTCGTGGCGTCGTAGGACTCCGCCGCGTACGAGTAGTCGGCGAGGTCCTTGCCGGAGGACTTCTTGTAGTACTCGGCGAGGCGCTGCTTCAGGTCGTCCTTCGGCGAGGCACCGGGGATGGTGCCCTGCGCGCCCTCGAGGGTGCCCGGGTCGAAGTCCTTCGAGTAGTCGGCCGTGTTGCCGTCCGACATGTAGATCTTCGCCATGTCGGCGTTCTGCGACTTGAGCTCGGGGATGATCGACTTGGTCTCGTCGAACGCCAGCACGACGATCGCGTCCGGCTTGGTCGCGAGCGCGGCGGTCACCTCGGACGAGAACGTGGTCTGTCCGGGCGGGAACTCCTGGCCCTTGCCCTTGCCGCCGTAGACGACCTGGCCACCGGAGGCCTCGACGGCCGCCTGCACGGAGTTGCGCAGGCCGGTGCCGTAGGTGTCGTTGAAGACGAGGAACGCGACCTTGGCGTTGCCGTCACCGGTGACGAGCTGGCCGAGCGCCGAACCTTGCACCGAGTCCGGCGGAGCGGTCCGGTAGTAGTACGACGAGTAGCCCGAGAGGTCGGACGCGGTGTTCGCGGGCGAGATCTCGACGATGCAGTTGCTGGTGAGCTGGTCGACGACGTTCAGCGTCACGGACGAGGACTCGGCGCCGATCGCGACCGGGACCTTCGCGTTGACGAGCTTCGTCGCCGCGGAGCTCGACACGGTCATGTCGGTGCTGTCACCGGAGTCGGTCTGCGGGGAGATGGCGACGTCCTTGTCGAGCACCCCACCAGCGGAGTTGATGTCCTCGACGGCCAGGCCGACACCCGACTCGGCGGGCGGGTTGAGGTAGGCGAGCGATCCGGTGAGGGGCAGGATCGTGCCGATCTTCAGCGCGTCGGTGCCGGGCGACGACGGCGCCTTGCAGCTCGAGGCCGGGTCCTTCTTGGCGGCCGAGGCCGACGAGGACGGGCTGGTGCTGCCGGAGGTGGAGCACGCCGCGAGCAGGACCGCAGCCGCTCCCGCCAGTGCCAGCGCCGTGGTGACGCGGGTGGTTCTGATCATCCGTGGAACCCTTTCTGTGCGCGGAGGCCGTTGCCGCATCGGGTCGAGTGCGGCACCTCCACGTGGGGATGCGAGCAAAAGTAGGGTCTGAGTGTTTCGCCCGTGTGACGGGGTGGTACGGAAAGTGTTTCGTTACGAAGCCGTGACGAAGGCTGTGGGGACGTTCGGGGTCGGGCTGCGGGGCTGAGTGCGCGGTCTGCGCTGGGCGGATGGTCCGGTCTTCGGGCTGGTTGCGCCGGGCGGATGGTCCGGCAGGGCGCCCTGGAGGCTCGGCGTACGTTCCGCAGGCATGAGCGACTACCAGCCCACCAGAGCAATCGTCACCGGTTCCGAATCCGGCATCGGTCGCGCCACCGCCGTCGCGCTCGCCGCAGCGGGGATGGACGTCGGCATCACCTACCTGTCCGAGCCCGACCGTGCGAACGAGACCGCCGAGGAGGTCCGCGCCGCCGGACGCCAGGCCTTCGTCGAGCAGATCGACGTCAGCGACCTCGCGAGCGCCGCAGCCGTGATCGACCGCCTCGTCGAGCAGCTCGGCGGCGTCGACGTGATCGTCGCCGACGCCGGCACCGGCGACAACGCGCCGTTCCTCGAGATGACGCTCGACCAGTGGCGCCACACGGTGTCCACCGACCTGGACGGGGCGTTCGTCACGATCCAGGCCGCCGCTCGCCGGATGGTGGAGCAGGGCACGGGAGGGCGGATCATCGGCATCACGAGCGTGCACGAGCACCAGCCGCGGTATGGGTCGAGCGCATACGACGCCGCGAAGCACGGACTCGGCGGCCTGCTGAAGACCATCGCGATCGAACTCGCCCAGTACGGGATCACGTCGAACGCGGTCGCACCGGGCGAGATCGCCACGCGGATGACCGGCGCCGAGGACGAGGACCCGCAGACGATCTCCCGCCCCGGCGTTCCGCTCGGCCGACCGGGGAACGCGTGGGAGATCGCGGCCGCTGTGGCGTTCCTGGCCTCGCCCGCGTCGTCGTACATCACGGGGGTGTCGCTGCCCGTGGACGGCGGCATGCTGCAGATGGGGCCGCACGGCGGGTCGCACATCACGTCGGACGACTGGCGCTCGGCCTGAGTCCTCGGCGGGCGCTCCGGCGCGTGCTTCGGCGGGTGCTTCGGCGCGTGTCTGGCCGCGTGTCTCGGCGCGTGTGAGTGCGGCTGCCGAGACGCCGGTGTCTCGGTGGGTGCGTGACGCGAGACGCCGGTGTCTCGGTGAGACGCCCCCTCGACCTCGAGACGCCGCAGTTTTCGGAGGTGTCTCGGCAGGGGAGCGGTGTCTCGCGCAGACAGGGGTGTCTCGCGAGCAGGTCCGACGGGCATCCCGGGCGAGCAGCGCCGCGACGCCGGTGGTCGGGCGCGTGGGGCAGCTGAGACGCCGGTGTCTCGGTGAGACGCCCCCTCGACACCGAGACGCCGCAGTTTTCGGCGGCGTCTCGGCAGGGGAGCGGTGTCTCGCGCAGACGGGAGTGTCTCGCGAGCAGGTCCGACGGGCATTCGGGAACACGTGTCGACGAGACAGGGGTGTCTCGCGCGGACAGGGGCGTCTCGCGCAGACGGGGGTGTCTCGCGAGCAGGTCCGACGGG
>NZ_JALNUI010000031.1 GCF_026544205.1 Curtobacterium sp. GC_Cur_3 | reverse complement strand
GCCGCTGATGTCGGCCACCCGGGGAACGGAGGTCCAGCCGGTCTCGGGCTGGACGGTGTCGGGGTGGCCGATCTCGGCCTGGACGTTCTCGGCCTGGCTGTTCTCGACGTGGCCGTCGGGCTGGCCGTCCTCGGGCTGGCCGGGCGCGGTCGGCTGGTCGGTCATGGATCCCCCGTCGTCACTGCCGGTTCGGTCCTCCGGCAGCATCGAGCCTACCGGCGACCGACGTCACTGCGACTGCTTGGCCTGGTGCCGCGCGAGGGTGATCCCGCCGACCACACAGAGGAGCGCGACGACGACCGAGCTCACGACGAACGGGCCGAGCGCGTACCCGGCGGGGAAGACCAGGAGCTGCGCGACGTCGTGCCGGATGAGCGCGTAGCCGACCGCCCCGATGCCGAGCATGACCAGGTAGGCGGTGGCCGCCGCGACGAGTCCGGTGACGCCCGGGTTGCCGTCGCGGATGCCGAGCGCGGTCGAGAACAGGACGACGACCGCTCCCCCGACGACCATGGCCGGGCCGAGGTACGGGGTCGCGTCGGACTGGGCGATCACCTCGACGTTCGCGAGCAGGGACTCGAAACCGGTCACGGCGATCACGAGGGCGACGAACAGGACGGACGTCATCGTCGCCACGAGCCATCGGGACATGCAGCGATCGTAGCGTCGGGGGAGCTCAGGAGGTGTGCGGGTCGGTGCGGGCGAGTCCGCCCTGCGCAGGGTGCTGCTGCTGGGCGGCGCTCACGAGGGCGAGGGCGATGGTCGCGGTGATGACGGGGATGCTCTCGGTCATCGGTGCGGCCGGTCGCGCGGGGGTGGCTGCCGGCGGGGTCGGCGTCGCCGTCGCCGTCGGGAGGCTCGGGGTCGCGTGCCCGTCGCCGCTCACGCCGGACTCGTGGTCGCGGACGGCCGGACCGATCACGGGCAGCACCGCGGTGGTGGCCGGCGGTTCCGTCGTCAGCTCGTGGTGCGGCTGGAGCCCGGACCGGCGGGCGGAGCGACGTGCCCGCCCCATCCGCACCAGGACGACGACGGCCACGATCGCCCAGATGCCGTTGACGATGGTCGACGGCACGGCGTGGTGGGCGGCGACGTTGACGGCCACGGCGACCCCGCCGACGAGATTGAACAGCTGGTAGACCGGGCCGTTCGGCAGCTTGCCCGTCGAGAACAGGATGTAGCCGGACAGGACGGTGATGGCTCCGAACCATCCGAGGAACTCCACGATTCCAGACAACACGCGCGACTCCGGGCACGACGGGGGGCGGCCGATTCGTGCCGACCGTCCGAGGGGTGGGATGCGCCGAGGACACGGCGACAGGAACATCGTAGGCAGGACGACGACCGTCGCGGAAGAGGCCTCGGCGTGGTGTGGAGGGCCCCAGTTGGAGGGCGCCCTGTGGAGGGGTGGGTCAGCCGCCGGCGGGGGCGGCAGCAGCGGTGGGGGTCGAGCGGGCGAGGACGTAGATGGAGCCGCCGAACGTCCAGGTCGACTGGTCCGACGCCGTTCCGTCCTCGCCGCTCTTCTCCGCCGAGGCGATGCTCGTGACGAGGAACAACCGCTTGCCGTGCTGCACTCCGTTGAGGAACGCGAGCGCCTGTTCGAAGGTCCCGTCGACCGCGACGGTCACCGGGATGACGGAGAAGTTCGCCCCGGTGATCGCGCCGTTGGTCACGACGGCCGGCGCGGCAGGCGCGGACGGCACGGTCGCGGCGGGAGCGGCCGACGCGGAAGCCGACGGTGAGGGTGATGCGCTCGGGGTCGAGGACGGTGCCACCGCGGGAGCGGCCGGGGCGTACGCGACGGCGTCACTCGTCGTGTACGAGGACACCTCCATGCCGGACGCGGAGGCGATCCCGTCGAGGTCCCCGATGAAGGAGGACAGGTCGGCACCGTCCGGGACGGACGCCGACAGCTGTTCGAGCTCCTGACGCATCGCGGGCAGCTTGGCTGCCTGCTCGCGCAGTCGCGCCAGTTCGACCCGGCTCGCGTGGTTCGTCGTCTCGACGTTGGTCGTCTGCGTCTGCGCTGCCGACGCCTGGGCGAGCTGCGGCTGGACGGCGAGGAAGAAGCCCCCAACGGCGACCACCGCCATCGCGACGACGGCGAGCAGCAGACTGAGACGGTTGCGTGACATCGGTCAGTCCTTCTTCTCGGAGTCCGCGGCGAACCGGCCGTCGAACGCCTTCTCGTCGAGGTGGATCGTGAGGTTCACCGTGTACTCGCCGGAGGCGTCGTCGCGGGTCACGGAGTTGGCCGTGGCGTCCACGAACCCGGTCACGGTGCCCACCGCGTCGAGCCACTCCGGCACCGAGGGCAGGGCGGTCGTCTTGGCGTCGATCGTCAGCGTCGCGACGCGCTGGCCCTGCAGCGGGTCGACCGACTGCGCGTACGCCACGGTCGCCGACGCCGAGTCCACCGTCACACCGCTGATCCGGACACCGGCGGGCAGCTTCGACTGCACCGAGCCGAGCATCGGGGACCAGTCGATCTCCGTCGAGCCGCCCACCTGCTGGGCCGCCTCGAGCAGCCCCGTGGCGCTCTCCGTCGACCGGACGTCGCTGAACTGGCGCTGCTGCTGGAGCAGGCTCACCGTCTCGTTCTGTGCGGCCGCGAGCTCGGTGTCTGCGGCGCTCTTCGTCATGCCGGCTCCGGCCGCGCCGAGTCCGACCGCGAGCGCGACGACCACGACACCGGCCCATGCCCGCCGGACCGTCGCGCGCTGGCGTCGGTGGACGTGGACCTCGCTCGGGAGCAGGTCCGCGCGGGGAGCCGCGCCGATGACGACCTGCTGCCGGCCCCGGCGTCGGCCGGACCCCACGTCGGTCTGGGCGACGGCAGGCGCCGTCCCCTTGGTGGCACGTGCCCGGCGAGGTGGCTTCCCGCTCTCGGTCGGCGGTGCGTCGATGATCTCGGTCATGCTGCTCGGCTCCCGACTGCGAGGCTCCAGGCGACGGCGATGGCACCGCCGCGCTCGCGGAGCACGTCGGATCCGATGCCCCGACCGGCGCGAGCGGAGATGAAGGGGTCGCCGAGGGCGACCGGGAGACCCGAGGAGTCGCCGAGACCCTCGCGGAGTCCGGGCATGGCCGCACCGCCGCCGACCAGGAGGATCCCGCGGACCGGTTCCTCCGGCCGGGTGTTCGCGAAGTAGTTGACGGTGTTGCGGATGCTCTGCAGGAGCTCCCCGACGGCCTCACGTGTGACGGCGACCGCGCGGACGTCGTCCGTGGTGCGGGTGACACCCGACAGGCCGAAGTGGCGCTTGACCGCTTCGGCCTCGGGCACGCCGATGTCCAGGCGCGCGGCGATCGACTTCGTCACGTCCGCTCCCCCGGTCGGGATGATCCGGACGAACTTGGGGATGCCGTCCGTCGCGATGACGACGGAGGTGGTGGTCGCACCGCAGTCGACGATCGCGACGGTCCCCGCGCCGGCGACGCGGGGCGCCAACACGCGGGTCAGTGCGAACGGGATCAGGTCCACGGCGACGGGGTTGAGCCCGGCGAGCTGCACCGCGTTGACGTTCGCGAGGACCGCGTCCTTGATCGCGGCGACGAGGAGCCCGTGCACGACGGGGCCGCTCTCACCGGTGCCCTCGGACGTCGGGTAGAAGTCGAGGATCGCCTCGCCCACCGGGACGGGCAGCATGTCCTGCACCTGGAACGGCAGCGACTCGCGGATCTGCGCGATGGGGGCCTTCGGCACCGTCAGGTCGCGCGAGAGCACCCGCTGGTTGCCCATGCCGAGGACGACGTCCTTGCTCTTGAACCTGCCGAGCGCCCACAGCGACTTCAGCGCGCCGGCGACGGTGTTCGCCTGGAGCACCTCGCCGTGCTTGGTCGACTCCTCGGGCGCCGCGATCTCGGCGAACCGGAGGATCGTCGGCTGCGGCTTGTCGACGTCGGCGACCTCGACCGCGCGGATGACGTCCGCGCCGATGTCGATGCCGACGATGTTCTTCGCCATGTCGTGTTCCTTCCGGGTCCGTGCTGAGCGTGGGTCGGCCGTCAGGCCAGACCGAGGAGTGCGAGGTAGGCGTGCCAGACGGGTTCGCCGGCGAAGGCCCCGGTCCACGCACCCAGGAGCATCCAGGGGCCGAACGGGATACCGACCCCCCGGCCGGTGCGACGCACGAGCATGAGGACGATGCCGAAGGTACCGCCGAGGAGGAAGGCTCCGAAAGCACCCACTGCGAGGGGGCCCCATCCGAGGTACGCGAGGACGAGCCCGAGTGCGCCGGCGAGCTTCACGTCGCCCATGCCCATCCCGCGCGGGACCGCTATGGCCAGCAGCAGGTAGACGCCCCCGAGCACGGCGAGCCCGCCGAGGCCGCGGACCAGCGCCGCCCAGTCGCCCGTCAGGACGCTGGCGCCGGCCAGCAGGACGCCCAGGACCGGGTACATCGGGAGCACGATCGCGTTCGGCAGCCGCTGCGTCTCGAGGTCGATGAGCGCGAGCGCGACGCTGACTGCTGCCAGGTAGAGGAGCGCGAGGAGGAGCACCGTCTGCCCGGCCGCCGTCGCGCCGTCGGCAGCACCGTCCGGCAGGAACCGCAGGGCGACCACGACGAAGAAGGCGGCGGTCCCGACCTCCACCAGGGGGTACCGGACCGAGATCGGCGCCGCGCAGTCTCGGCAGCGACCGCGCAGCAGCAGCCACGAGAGCACGGGCACGTTGTCGACACCGCGGATGCCGCTGCCGCACTTCGGGCATGACGACGGTGGCGTGACGACCGACAGACCGGCCGGCACGCGGTGCACCACGACGTTGAGGAACGACCCGATCGCCAGGCCCAGCACGCCGCCGAAGCCGAGGACCATCGCCGCGAGGGACAGCACGGACCCGGTCACGGGACGGGTGCTCCGTTCACGTCGTACGCCGTCTTCGACTCCACCTGGGTCGCGACGCGGTAGGTCGTCACCGTCGGCTGCGGGAACTTCGGCGGCGTGTACGTCGCCAGGCTGGGGTCGAACCGGTAGCTCTTGTCGAAGCCCTGTCCGCTGGCGAGACCGACCGCACCGCGGAAGTTCTGTGCGATCGAGCCGCTGACCGTCAGCGTGCCGCGCCCGGCCGTCGGCCCTCGCGTCCAGTTCTGGACGACGAAGGTCCCGAGGTTCGACAGGATCGCCGCGTCGACCTCGCGGTTGGCGGGCAGGAGGGGGTTCCCAGCCGCGTTCACGGGGTTCCACACCCAGACCGCCCGCTGGCCGATGAGCCCCAGCACCGTCGACGGCGACCGGGTGGAGGGGTACTTGACGTCGCCGGTCACGTAGACGTAGTTCTCCGCGGCGACGGTCACGGCCTTGTCGACGGTCCCCTGGACGAAGACGTCACCGCGGTCGCAGCCGTAGGGCGTGACGACGTTGGCACCGGCACCGGCCGTCGGGTCGGCCTCGGACGTCGTCGACGAGTTCCCGACGGACGGGTACCCGACGCCGTTCGCCTTCGAGCTGGTCCACTGGCTGGCCGTCCCCGCGGTGTCGCAGGCCGTCGGGATGGTCTTCGTCTCGGCGTTGCCCTTCCAGTAGTTCGGGTCCTGAGCCGTCCCGGCAGCCCGCGCCGCTGGTTCGTTCTGCACGAAGACCATGTTGTTCTTCGGGATCGGGACCGTTGCCCCGGCCGAGCTCCGGAGGTCGGCGAGTCGGCCGCACTTGTCCGGCTGCGTCGGTGCACCGGTGATCAGCGCTCCGGGCGTCGCCGTCGCTCCGGTCACGTTGCTCCGGATCGTCAGCGGGGACAGGACCGTCATGGTGCCGTTGCCGTTGAAGGTGATCTTCGTCGGGCCGGTGTACAGGCACCCGGTGCCCTCCACGGTGTCCGTGGTCGCCGGCAGGTCAGACCGCATCGAGTCGCGCAGGTCCCCGATCGTCGACGGGGGCGTGAGCGTCGAGACGGTCGCCGGGTTCGAGGCGAACTTGGCGGCGGCGGTCCCACAGTTCGCACTCGTCCAGCCGTAGACGCTCTGGAAGGTGCTCTTGAACGTCGCCCCGCAGGCCTTGATCTGGTCGTTCGACCGGACCGGCCCCTCGAGCGTGTCGTTCTGCCCGAACTGGATCTGGTCGCAGGTCGTGCTCGTCGCCGCGGGCCGGTACGCACTCGTGCAGGGCGCCGTCCCGATGCCCTTCTCGTTCGTGACGGTCGGGTCCCCGGACTCGTAGTTCGTGAAGTACAGGTAGTTGGAGAAGCCGTCCGGACGCACGTTCGCGACCACGGTCCTGGTCGTGTTGCCCGCGCGCCCCGTCGACTGCAGGCGGATGACACCCTGCGACGACAGCTTGCTGTTGTCCACGGCGTACCGGAAGGACGCGTCGCTGGCCGAACCGTCCGCCGTCGGGACGGACACCCACGCGGTGCCCGACTGGTAGTTGAACGCCTGGTTCCCGCCGGTGCCCTTCGGGAAGCTGCTGGTGCCGCTGGCGGCACTGAACGGCGCGTTCGGCTGGCCGTAGTTGCCGTACGTGTTGTCGGCGTTGAGGCGTGACTGGTAGTCCGCGACGCCCGAGTAGGCCGCTGCGATCGCGCGGTTCCACGCCGTGTCGGTGGAGGTCACGCGCGCGCCGCTCGTCGCGACGGCGACCATCGTCGCGACGAGGAGCATCACGACCATGCCGATGAGGACGACCACGGCCAAGGCAACGCCACGTTCGTCGTCGCGTGCGCGGATCGCCCGGAGGAGACGGATCACGAGGAGGCTCCCATCACGATGTTCGGCATGCTGGCCGTGTTGGTCAGGGACACGGCGTTCGGGTCCGTCGCGCTCGCGCCGATGGTGACGCTGACGTCGACCGCGCGGATGTCGGGGAGGTCGACGGCCGCGACGGGTGCCGTCAACGAGCCGAGCGGGGTGTCGGCCGCGTCCGAGAACGCGAAGAGGGACGTGCTCGTCACGGACGTCGCCAGCGTGCGGGTCGAGCTCGGTGCCGCGGACAGCAGCGACCCGGTCGCCAGCGGGAAGGAGTAGTACGAGGAGTTCCCGGCGACCGCCGTGCCGTTCCACTTGGTCTCGGTGATCACCTTGCGGGTCGTGTCCAGGGTGAGCTGGACCTCGACCGCCTTCGACAGGCTGGAGTCGAGGTTGACGTAGGCGAAGAACCGGACCGAGGTGGCGCTCGCGTACTGGAAGGCGAACTGCGAGTCGTCGCCGGTGGAGACCGGGTTGTCCGTCGCTGCCCGCAGGTTGCGGCCGACCTCGTTCATCACGGTCGCGGCGACGCGGGTGTTGGCGCTGACGGAACTCGCGACCTTCGCAGCCTTCTGCGAGGACACCAGGAACGAACCCGCCACCGTCAGGATCAGGACCGAGAGCGACATCGCGATGATGAGCTCGGACAGCGTGAGGCCGCGCTCCTCGCCCCGGGCCCGCGCCAGGAGGCGCTGCAGTCGCGTCATCACGGTGTCGGCACCGTCCTCGGGTCGAGGGTGACGACGTTGCCGTTCACCGAGGTGTTGACGTTCAGGACACCGGGCGTCGCTCCCACGGTCTGGCTGTTCGAGCTGAGCAGTCCGCCGAGCGCAGTGCTGCCGCGGAGCGTCCACGAGCCGTACGGCAGCGCGATGGTGGTCGGCGTCAGGCTGTTCAGCCCGGTGAACGAGTACGTCGTGGCCGGGGAGCACCCGGGGTCCCCGCCCGCCGGGCTCGTGTTCTTGACCGTCGCGACCAGCACGGTGTCGAGGCCGCTCAGCTTCACGTCGACGATGCCCATCGGCGCGCGGGCGGTGGCCGCGGTCGCACTCGTCGGGTTGAAGCCCGGTGTCCCCAGCGACGTGTTCGAGTCGGTGAAGACGAACGGTGACACGACGAGCTTGCTCGCGGTCGGCGTGCTCCACGCGGTCGGGTCGACGTCGGTGCAGGTCGAGGTGTAGCTGCCCGCAACGACGTTCCAGCCGTCGGAGTAGGGGAACAGGGTCGTGGAGGTCGTCGAGATCGTCTTCACCGCACTGGCGTTCTGGAAGCTCGTCGTCATGGACGTCGGGAGCTTGACCGCCTTGCCGTTGGCGTTCAGCGGCGCTCCGACCGTGACGTTGATGCCCTGGTCGTACGTGAAGGTCTTGTTGCCGACGCCACCGGTGGAGGTCGTCACGTCGAAGTACGGCGCAGGCGCCCCGTCTGGGTCGATGTTGCCGGCCTTCGTGATCGTGATCCGGTACGTGCCCGGCGTGACGCCGAGGGCGTAGCTGCAGCCGTTGGCATCGGTCGCCGCCGGTTGGGCCGGGAGGCTCTTGGCGCCGTCCGAACGGGCGGTGATCGCGACGTTGACGCCCTGGTTCGGGCCGCCGGTGGCGGTCTGCACGCCGACGACGATGGTCGAGGCCGTCGCACTCGAGACCGCCGAGGACGGTGCGATGAGCGAGTCGATGACGACACGCTTCTGCTTCGGCGAGGAGTGGCTCGACCACGACACCGTGACGGCCACGCGCTTGTAGGCGAGCACCCCGCTGCCGGCGCCACAGGAGTTGTCGGTGCCGTCGGAGTTGATCCAGTTGGTGGTGCGCGTGATCGTGTAGTTCTGGGCACCGATCGCCTGCTGGGACGTGTCGTCGTCGAGCGTGAACACGTCCTTGGTGCTGCGCGCGGCGTCGAGCGCCTGGTTCGCGAGGTTCAGCGCCGCTTCACGGGAGCGGTTGTCCTGGGTGAGGAACAGCGTCGACGCGATGCCCATCGCGACCCCGGCGGCGATGATCGCGAAGATGGTCATCGCGACCATGACCTCGATGATCGAGAAGCCCTCGTCGGACTCCCGTGCCGCCCGGAGACGACGTGCGATTGCGGTGATCACGCGCTGCTCCTCTCGGTCGTGCCCGTGTGGTGTCGGTGTACGGACCGGGCGGGTCGATCGCTCGACCCGCCCGTCCCCGTCAGGTCGACTACGAGGTGGCCGCGGTGAAGACCCCGGCCGAGCAGGTGCCCTTGGCGGCACCACTGTTGTCGGTGATGCCGAAGTTCGTTCCCGACTTGCTCTTGGCCTGGATGCAGAACGCCGTGCCGCCCGAGTTCGCCGTGTAGGTGAGCGTGTCGGAGCTGTTGCTCGTCGCGCCGGCCGCCTTGTAAGGGTCGGTCGTGAAGCTCGGCGCGGTGGTGGGGAAGGTCGACGCGTTGGCCTGGGTCTGCACGGCGATGATCGCCGTCTTCGTGTTCGACAGGTCGGACTGCGCGCCCGAGTCCTTCGCGTTGTTCTGGATGCCGAGGTACACCGGGATGGCGATCGCGGCGAGGATGCCGATGATGATCACGACGACCAGGAGCTCGATCAGGGTGAAGCCCTTGTCGTTGTTCTCGACGAGGCCGTTGCGGCGAGCGTTCAGCTTGCCCATGAGAGCGGAGTACATGTGCTCTTCCATTCTTTCGGGAATGATTTCGGAAAGGGTTCGGGGGCTAGCTCTGCCGCCGGTGTCGAGCGTATTCACGCTGGTTTCCGGGCATAATCCCGAGAACGGGGGGCACACGAGTGCGAAATGCCCCCAGTACCAGGGGTGACGACCAAACGGACCACCCCCGCGAGGGGGTGGTCCGCCATGAGGGGTCCTCGTTACTTGATGAGCGTGGAGATCTGGAAGATCGGCAGGTAGAGCGCGACGATCATGCCACCGACGACCACGCCGAGGAACGCGATGAGCAGCGGCTCGATGAGTGACGTCAATGCCTCGGTGGTGGATTCCACTTCATTGTCGTAGAAGGTCGCGATGCGTTCCAACATCAATTCCATGGAACCGGCGTCTTCACCGACGGCGATCATCTGCGAGACCATTGTCGGGAAAACCGTTTCGCGTTCCAGTGGAGCGGCGATCGATTCGCCTTTCCGGACCGATTCGGAAACGCGGTTCAGCGCTTTCTCGACGACGAAGTTGTTCGACACCTGACCGGCGATGCTCAGCGCCTCGAGGATGGGCACCCCGGCACCGATCATGTTCGACAGGTTCCGGGAGAACCGGGCCATCACGATCTTGCGGTTGAGCTGCCCGAACACCGGGAGCTTCAGCTTGAGCGGGTCGACGAAGGCACGGACCCGGTCGGTGTTCTTGTTCGCGCGCCACCAGAACCACCCGAGGATGATCGCCACGGCGAGGACCGGCCCGACGTAGACCATCGCGTGCGACAGGTAGACGAGCATCATCGTCGGCAGGGGGAGCTTGCCACCGAGGCTGGAGAACATGTCCTGGAAGATCGGGACGATGAACACGAGCATGATGACAACAGCGGCGAGCGACATGCACAGCACGACGACCGGGTAGGTCATCGCGGACTTGATGGTCGAGCGGAGCTTGTGCTCCTTCTCGAAGTTGGTGGCGATCGAGTCCATCGCCTGGTCCAGGAAGCCGCCCGTCTCCCCCGCCCGGATCATGTTGATCATGATCGGCGGGAAGTCGACCGGGTACCTCGACACCGCGTCCGAGAAGGAGACACCGTGCTCGACCTCGTCGCGGACCTTCGCGAGCACGCCCTTGAGCTTCTTGTTGTCGGTCTGGTCGGTGAGGATCGTCAGCGCGCGCAGCAGCGACAACCCCGACGACAGCATCGTCGATGCCTGCCGCGCCATGATCGCCAGGTCCTTGAGCCCGACGCCCTTCTCGAACCCCGGGATCTTGATCTCGGTCTGCAGCCCGGTGCCCGTTTTGGCCTCGCTGATGTCGATCGGCGAGACGCCCATCCCGCGCAGCCGGGCGACGACGGCACCCTCGGACGCAGCGTCGAGCCGCCCCTTCACGAGCTTGCCGGCGACGTCCCGCCCGCGGTAGTCGAATGCGAGTGACATCAGTGGCCTCCGGAGAACTTGTCGCCGAAGTCGATCTCGCTCGCGGCGATGGCCGCGGCGGACGAGTCGGAGGGGGACTCGACGCGCTGGACGAGCCGGTCGAAGCCGTCGTGGTCGTGGACCTTCTCCATCGCCGCGGCACGGGTGACGGTGCCGACGTTGACGAGCTCGGCGAGGTCCTGGTCCATGGTGTGCATGCCGGCGTCACGCCCGGCCTGCATGGCCGAGGTGATCTGGTACGTCTTGCCCTCGCGGACCAGGTTGGCGATGGCGGGGGTGGTCTTCATGATCTCCGTGGCGACGACGCGACCGGAGCCGTTCGCCTTCGGCACGAGCGTCTGGCAGACGACGCCCTCGAGCGTCGTGGCCAGCTGCGTCCGGATCTGCCCCTGCTGGTGCGGCGGGAAGACGTCGATGATGCGGTCGATCGTGCCCGGAGCGCTCTGCGTGTGCAGGGTCGCGAACACCAGGTGCCCGGTCTCGGCCGCGGTCAGCGCGACCGAGATGGTCTCGAGGTCGCGGAGCTCGCCGATCAGGATCACGTCGGGGTCCTGCCGCAGGACGTGCTTCAGGGCGGCGGCGAACGAGTGGGTGTCCGCACCGACCTCGCGCTGGTTGATGATCGCCTTCTTGTGGTCGTGCATGAACTCGATCGGGTCCTCGACCGTCACGATGTGGTCAGCACGGGTCTCGTTGACGAGGTCGATGAGCGCGGCGAGGGTGGTCGACTTGCCGGACCCGGTGGGACCGGTCACGAGCACGAGCCCACGCGGCAGCTTGGCGAACTCCGACACGTGCGCCGGGATGCCGAGCTGCTTGAGCGTCTTGATCTTGGTGGGGATGATGCGGAAGGCCGCGCCCCAGTTGCCGCGCTGCTGGTAGTAGTTCACCCGGAAGCGGTACTCCGGCGACAGCGAGTAGGCGAAGTCGAGTTCCTGGTCCTGGTCGAACTGAGCGGCCTGCTCGGCGGACAGCAACGTCGTGAGCGCCGCCACCACCTTGTTCCGCGCCCACGGCCCACCCGGGACCGCCGGGCGCAGGGCGCCGTCGACGCGCACCGTCGGTGCGGCATCGGCGGTCAGGTGGAGGTCCGAGGCCCCCTGGTAGACGACCTGCGCGAGCGCGGTCAGCAGGTCCGGGTCGGCGACCTCCCGCGCGTGGTGGGTGAAGTGGATCTCCGAGCTGTCCGAGCCGGGCAGGACCTGGAGGCTCGTGGTCGGCTGCACAGGGACGACCGGCAGGTGCTGGGTCACCGCGTCGGGGTAGCCGTAGCTGGCCGTCGACGGCGGGACCGCAGCCGGCGGGGTCGCCGGGGCGGCGTGCGGCTGCGCCACCGGCACGGCGACGGGTGAGCCGGACGGTGCGGGCCACCCGGCGACGTCGTCGCCGAGGTCGTACACGGGGACGTCGTACACGGGGACGTCGTGCACGGCGACGTCGTACACGGGGACGTCCGGCACCGGCTGGGCCGGGGCGACGGTCGGCTGCGTGCCGGTCTGCGCCATCCGGGCAGCGCGGCGCGAACCGATCTCGTGGCCCGGGCGGCCGGGGTGCCAGCCGGCGACGGGCTCGTTGCCGGCGGTGGTGATGTCGTACACCGAGTCGCTCATGATGATCGTCCCCTGCCCTCGCTACGCGACCACGCGCATGATCTCGTCGATGCTCGTCATGCCGAGCTTGACCTTCTCCCACCCGTCCTGCCGGAGGGTGAGCATGCCCTGGTCCTGCGCGACGCGGCTGATGGCGGCGCTCGAGGCCCGGGCGACGGCGAGCCGCTCGATCTCCTCCGACACGGTCATGACCTCGTGCAGGGCGATGCGGCCGCGGTACCCGGTGTTCGAGCAGACCGCGCAGCCGATCGGGGCGAAGAACGCGGGGACGTCCTCCCCGTCGATGAACCCGAGGGCGCGGAGCTGCTCGGGTTCGTAGATCGCGGGCGCCTTGCACCGGTCGCAGAGCTTGCGAGCCAGACGCTGGGCGACGACGCAGTCGAGCGCGGAACCGACCAGGAAGGGCTCGATGTCCATCTCGGTCAGGCGCGTGATGGCCGAGGGGGCGTCGTTCGTGTGGAGGGTGGAGAGCACGAGGTGACCGGTGAGCGAGGCCTCGATGGCGATCTGCGCGGTCTCGTGGTCGCGGATCTCACCGAGGAGCACGACGTCGGGGTCGGAGCGGAGGATGCTGCGCAGCGCGGACGCGAACGTCAGACCGGCCTTCGGGTTGACCTGCACCTGGTTGACCCCGGCCATGCGGTACTCGACCGGGTCCTCGACCGTGATGACGTTGATCTCCGGCTTGGCGACCGCGTTGAGGGTCGTGTACAGCGTGGTCGACTTGCCCGAGCCGGTGGGGCCCGTGACCAGGATCATCCCGTACGGCTTGGAGTAGGAGCGCTGGTACGCGGCGGCGTTCCGGTCGAGCAGGTTGAGGTCCTTGAGCGTCAGCGACGTGTTCGTGTTGTCGAGGATGCGCATGACGACCTTCTCGCCCCACACCGTCGGCAGCGTCGCCACGCGGAGGTCGATCTGCCGACCGCCGTGACGCACCGACATGCGGCCGTCCTGCGGCTTGCGTCGCTCGGCGATGTCGATGTCGCTCATGATCTTCAGGCGGCTGATCACGCCGTTCTGGATGTTCTTCGGCGCTGGCGCCATCTCGTGCAGCACGCCGTCGATGCGGTACCGGACGCGGACCTCGTGCTCGCCGGGCTCGATGTGGATGTCCGAGGCGTGGTCCTGGATGGCCTGCGAGACGAGCAGGTTCACGAAGCGGACGATCGGGACGTCGTCGAGCGACCCGTCGGCGAGGTCGACCTGCTGCTCGGTGCTGCGGCCCGCCTCTTCCTCGAGCGAGGAGGTCAGGTCGTTCAGCTCGTCGTCAGCGCGCAGGTAGCGGTCGAACGCGGTGGCGAGGTCGCGCTCGTCCACCTGCAGCGGCTTGATGGTGCGGCCGGAGGCGGCACGGGCGTCGTCGATCGCCAGCACGTTCGACGGGTTCACCATCGCGAGGACCAGGATCTCGCCCTCGAACCCGACGCCGAGCACGCCGTGACGCCGGCACAGGGCTGCCGGCAGCATCGACACCGCGGTGCCGTCGACCGGGTAGTCGGTCAGGGGCACCGTCTTCGAGTTGTTCGACGCGGCCCGCGCGGTGATGAACTGCGCCTCGCTCACCACGCCCTGCGTGACCAGGGAGCGGATCGAGCGTTCGTCGATGTCCTCGTCTCCGGTCAGGGAGTCGAGGTGCTCGATCGGGAGAGCGCCGTTCAGGATCAGGATCTCGGAGAGCGTCGCCATGGGTCTCGGAGCCTCCTCGGTGTCGCGCGCAAGCGGGTGGGGTCGAAGCGCCGACCAGGGGGCTCGACGCTCGACAACGCTACGTCCGGCACCGGTCGGTGCCGCAGTCCCAGAATGAGGGGGCGAGGGGGTCCAGGTGCACCCAGAACAGGGGTGCGTGGACAGTTCTGCCTCAGCGGCCACCTGTGGAGGAACACCTCAGCACCGGGATCAACGCGAGCCCAGCCCGCGGATCCCCTCGACGGGGCGAGCACCCAGAGGACATGATGAGGCATGGAGATCACGAGCGTGACCGTGGGGCTGCCCGTCACCGACCTCGAGGCGTCCTGCCTCTGGTACGGCGCCGTGTTCGAACGGGTCGACCCCGACCTCGAACCCGCCGAGGGCGTCGCGGAGTACGAGATCGGCGGGATCTGGATCCAGCTGGTCGAGGACCCGGGCGCCGAGGAGAACGCCGTCCTGGTGCGCTTCGGCGTCGACGACGTGGCCGCACAGCACCGCAGGATCGCCGCACTCGGCATCGACGTCGGCCCCGTGGAACACGTCGACGGAGCCGTCGACTGGTTCGACGTCCGTGATCCCGACGGCAACGTCCTCAGCCTGTACTCGCTCGCGGACGAGACGGGCCGTGGACACGGCGGCCAGGACAGCGACGCGGGGCGTTCGCTCTAGCGCACCCACCCGACGCAGGAAGGGCCCCGCATCCAGGTGGATGCGGGGCCCTTCCGTCAGACCGACCGGCTCAGGAGGCTGGTGTCCAGCCGCCTGCGCCTGCTCAGTTGTAGGTACCCGGCGTGAAGTCGTCCGACGAGAAGCTGTCGAAGTCGACGAAGCTCAGGTCGGCGTCCGAGAACGACGAGTCGTCAGCGAAGATGCGGTTGGGGTACCGCTCTGCCTTCGCCTCTTCCGTCGCGTTCACGTCCACGTCGCGGTACCGGCTGAGACCCGTCCCCGCGGGGATGAGCTTGCCGATGATGACGTTCTCCTTGAGGCCGACGAGGTGGTCCTGCTTGCCCTCCATGGCCGCCTGCGTGAGCACGCGGGTGGTCTCCTGGAAGGACGCGGCGGACAGCCACGACTCGGTCGCGAGGGACGCCTTCGTGATGCCCATGACCTCCTGGCGAGCCGAGGCGGTCTTGCGACCCTCCTGCAGCGCCGCACGGTTGATCGCGTTGTAGCGCGACCGGTCGACGAGCTCACCCGGCAGCAGGTCCGTGTCGGCGTGGTCGACGACCGTCACCTTGCGGAGCATCTGACGGACGATGACCTCGATGTGCTTGTCGTGGATCGGCACACCCTGCGAGCCGTAGACGTCCTGCACACCGTTGACCAGGTGCTTCTGGACCTCTCGGACACCCTTGACCCGGAGGACTTCCTTCGGGTCGACGGTGCCGGCGATGAACTGCTCGCCGAGCTCGACGTGCTGGTTGTCCTCGATGAGGAGCGTTGCACGCTTGAGCACCGGGTAGATGAACGGCTCGTCGCCGTTGTCCGGCGTCAGGATGATCCGACGGCCCTTGTCCGTGTCCTCGACGACGACGCGGCCGGGGGCCTCGGCGATCGGGGACGCGCCCTTGGGGGTACGAGCCTCGAAGAGCTCGGTGACACGGGGCAGACCCTGGGTGATGTCGTCGGCCGAGGCCGAACCACCCGTGTGGAAGGTACGCATCGTCAGCTGGGTACCGGGCTCACCGATGGACTGGGCGGCGATGATGCCGACCGCCTCGCCGATGTCGACGAGGTTGCCCGTGGCGAGCGAGCGGCCGTAGCACTGCGCGCAGACACCGACGGCCGACTCGCAGGTCAGGACCGACCGCACCTTGATGCTCTCGACACCGGCAGCGAGCAGCGTGTCCAGGAGGACGTCACCGACGTCCTCGCCACCCTCGGCGACGACCGTGCCCGACGCGTCCGACGCCGCGGTGGCGAGGGTGCGGGAGTACACGGTGTTCTCGACGCGGGGGTCGCGGACCAGCTTGCCGTCAGCGTCCACGGTCGCGATCGGCAGCTCGAGGCCACGCGTCGTGCCGCAGTCGTCCTCGCGGATGATGACGTCCTGCGAGACGTCCACGAGACGACGGGTGAGGTACCCGGAGTCCGCGGTGCGCAGCGCGGTGTCGGCAAGACCCTTGCGAGCACCGTGGGTGGCGATGAAGTACTCCGCCACGGTCAGGCCCTCGCGGTACGAGTTGATGATCGGGCGGGCGATGATGTCGCCCTTCGGGTTGCTCACCAGACCACGCATACCGGCGATGTTGCGGACCTGCAGCCAGTTGCCTCGGGCGCCGGAGGACACCATGCGGTTGATCGTGTTGTCGATGGGGAAGTTGTCCCGCATCTCCTGGGCGATCTCGTTGGTGGCCTCGGTCCAGATCTTGATCAGGTCGGCGCGACGCTCGGAGTCGGTGATCAGACCCTTGTCGAACTCGCCCTGCACCTTGGCGGCCTGGACCTCGTAGCCCGCGATGATCTCCTTCTTGCGAGGAGGCGTCACGACGTCGGAGAGCGCCACGGTCACACCGGAGCGCGTGCCCCAGTAGAAGCCCGCGTCCTTGATCCGGTCCAGCGCGGCGGCCGTCTCGGTCTTGGAGTAGCGCTCGGCGAGGTCGTTGACGATCGCGGAGAGGGTGCCCTTGTCGGTGACCTTCTGCACGAACGGGTAGTCCGCCGGCAGGGTCTCGTTGAAGAGCGCGCGACCGAGGGTGGTCTCGAGCAGGATCGACTGACCGAGCTCGTAGCCCTCGGGTGCTTCACCCTCGGCGAAGTGGACACCCGACATGCGGATCTTCACGGTCGCGTTGAGGTGCAGCGTGTTCTGGTCCTTCGCCATGATCGCCTCGGCGACCGAGGAGAACGAACGGCCCTCACCGACGGCGCCCTCGCGGACGGTCGTCAGGTGGTGCAGACCGATGATCATGTCCTGTGCGGGCAGGGTCACCGGGCGGCCGTCGGACGGCTTGAGGATGTTGTTCGAGGCGAGCATCAGGATGCGGGCCTCGGCCTGGGCCTCGACCGACAGCGGCAGGTGCACCGCCATCTGGTCACCGTCGAAGTCCGCGTTGAACGCGGCACACACGAGCGGGTGGAGCTGGATGGCCTTGCCCTCGACGAGCTGCGGCTCGAACGCCTGGATGCCCAGGCGGTGCAGCGTCGGCGCACGGTTCAGCAGGACGGGGCGCTCGCGGATGATCTCCTCGAGCACGTCCCACACCTGCGGACGCGAACGCTCGACCATGCGCTTGGCCGACTTGATGTTCTGCGCGTGCGACAGGTCGATCAGGCGCTTGATGACGAACGGCTTGAACAGCTCGAGCGCCATCTGCTTGGGCAGACCGCACTGGTGGAGCTTGAGCTGCGGGCCGACGATGATGACCGAACGGCCCGAGTAGTCGACGCGCTTGCCGAGCAGGTTCTGGCGGAAACGACCCTGCTTGCCCTTGAGCATGTCGCTCAGGGACTTCAGGGCGCGGTTGCCGGTACCCGTGACCGGACGTCCACGACGACCGTTGTCGAACAGCGCGTCGACCGCTTCCTGCAGCATGCGCTTCTCGTTGTTCACGATGATCTCGGGGGCACCGAGGTCGAGCAGGCGGCGGAGACGGTTGTTGCGGTTGATCACACGACGGTAGAGGTCGTTGAGGTCCGAGGTGGCGAAGCGGCCACCGTCGAGCTGCACCATCGGGCGGAGCTCCGGCGGGATGACCGGCACGACGCCGAGCACCATCGCTGCCGGCGAGTTGCCGGTGGCGAGGAAGGAGCTGACGACGCGCAGACGCTTGATCGCGCGGATCTTCTTCTGGCCCTTGCCCTCGGCGATCTGCAGACGCAGCGCCTCGGCCTCGGCGGTCAGGTCGAAGGCCTCGAGCCGCAGCTTGATCGCCTCGGCGCCCATGTAGGCGTCGAAGTAGATCCCGAAGCGGTCCTGCAGCTCGTGGAAGACGGCGTCCTCGGGCTTGAGGTCGCCCACCTTGAGGTTGCGGAAGTCCTCCCACACACGCTCGAGACGGGTGATGTCCTCGTCGAAGGACTTGCGGACCTGGGCCATCTCCTTCTCGGCGGTGTCCTTGGTCCGGCGCTTGATGTCGGCCTTGGCGCCCTCTTCCTCAAGAGCGGCGAGGTCGTCCTCGAGCTTCTTGAGGCGGTCGGCGATGATCGAGTCGCGCTGGTTCTCGAGGTTCTTGATCTCGAGGCGCATCTCGTTCTCGAGACCCGGCATGTCAGCGTGCCGGCCCTCTTCGTCGATGCTGATGATCATGTAGGCGGCGAAGTAGATGACCTTCTCGAGGTCCTTCGGCGCCATGTCCAGCAGGTAGCCCAGGCGCGACGGGACGCCCTTGAAGTACCAGATGTGCGTGACGGGCGCGGCGAGCTCGATGTGGCCCATGCGCTCACGGCGGACCGAGGACTTGGTGACCTCGACGCCGCAGCGCTCGCAGACGATGCCCTTGAACCGGACTCGCTTGTACTTGCCGCAGGCGCACTCCCAGTCGCGGGAAGGACCGAAGATCTGTTCGCCGAACAGACCGTCCTTCTCGGGCTTCAGGGTGCGGTAGTTGATGGTCTCCGGCTTCTTGACCTCGCCGTACGACCACTGGCGGATGTCCTCGGCCGTGGCGAGGCCGATCCGCAGTGCGTCAAAGGAAGTTGCTTCGAGCAATGTTCTTCTCTCTTGCTGAATTCGAAACGTTGTCGGGCGGGGCGGGATCAGATGTCGTCGACGGAGGACGACTCGAACCGCGAGGAGATGTTGATGCCGAGCTCTTCAGCGGCACGGAAGACCTCGTCGTCCGTGTCGCGGAGGCTGACCGCCTGGCCGTCGGCCGAGAGGACCTCGACGTTCAGGCAGAGCGACTGCATCTCCTTCATGAGGACCTTGAAGCTCTCCGGGATGCCGGGCTCCTGGATGTTCTCGCCCTTGACGATCGCCTCGTAGACCTTCACGCGGCCGAGGATGTCGTCGGACTTGATCGTCAGGAGCTCCTGGAGGGCGTAGGCCGCGCCGTATGCCTCGAGCGCCCACACCTCCATCTCGCCGAAACGCTGTCCACCGAACTGCGCCTTGCCACCCAGCGGCTGCTGCGTGATCATCGAGTACGGACCGGTCGAACGGGCGTGGATCTTGTCGTCGACCAGGTGGTGGAGCTTCAGGATGTACATGTAGCCGACCGACACGGGCTCCGGGAACGGCTCGCCGGAGCGGCCGTCGAAGAGCTGGGCCTTGCCGGAGGAACCGATCAGGCGCTCGCCGTCACGGTTCGGGAGCGTCGAGTCGAGGAGGCCCTCGATCTCACGCTCGTAGGCGCCGTCGAACACCGGGGTGGCGACCTTGGTGCCGGGCTCCGCACTGTGGGCGGCCTCGGGGAGAGCCGAAGCCCACTCCTGGATGCCGTCGACCTTCCAGCCCTGCTTCGCGAGCCACCCGAGGTGGATCTCGAGCACCTGACCGAAGTTCATGCGGCCGGGGACGCCGAGCGGGTTCAGCACGATGTCGACCGGGGTGCCGTCCGCCAGGAACGGCATGTCCTCGACCGGCAGGATCGTCGAGATGACGCCCTTGTTGCCGTGACGACCGGCGAGCTTGTCGCCCGCGGTGATCTTGCGCTTCTGGGCGATGTAGACGACCACGCGCTGGTTGACGCCCGAGCCGAGCTCGTCGTCGCCGTCCTGCGAGTCGAACACCTTGACGCCGATGATCGTGCCCTCTTCACCGTGGGGCACCTTCAGCGAGGTGTCGCGCACCTCGCGCGACTTCTCGTTGAAGATCGC
Source organism: Curtobacterium sp. GC_Cur_3 (assembly GCF_026544205.1). GTDB lineage: Bacteria > Actinomycetota > Actinomycetes > Actinomycetales > Microbacteriaceae > Curtobacterium. Next base: position 21,895 of record NZ_JALNUI010000031.1, on the reverse strand, counting down.
GCGGAGCAGGCGCTCCTCGGCGGAGAGCTCGGTCTCGCCCTTCGGCGTGACCTTGCCGACCAGGATGTCGCCGGGGCGGACCTCGGCACCGATGCGGATGATGCCGCGCTCGTCGAGGTCGGCCAGGAGGTCCGGGCTGACGTTCGGCAGGTCGCGGGTGATCTCTTCCTTGCCGAGCTTGGTGTCGCGGGCGTCGACCTCGTACTCCTCGATGTGGATCGAGGAGAGGGTGTCGTCCTTCACGAGGTTCTGCGACAGGATCATCGCGTCCTCGTAGTTGTAGCCCTCCCACGGCATGAACGCGACGAGGAGGTTCTTGCCGAGCGCGAGCTCGCCGTTCTCCGTCGCGGGGCCGTCGGCGATGACCTCGCCCTGCTCCACACGCTCACCGGCGCTGACGATCACGCGGTGGTTGTAGCTGGTGCCCTGGTTCGAGCGGTCGAACTTGCGCAGGTAGAACGACTGCGTGCCGCCGTCGTCGAGCTGCAGGGTCACGGCGTCGGCCGAGACTTCGGAGACCACACCGGCCTTGTCGGCGATGATCACGTCGCCGGCGTCGATGGCGGTGTAGCCCTCCATGCCGGTGCCGACGAGCGGCGACTCGGAGCGGAGGAGCGGCACGGCCTGGCGCTGCATGTTCGCACCCATGAGCGCGCGGTTCGCGTCGTCGTGCTCGAGGAACGGGATGAGCGACGTCGCGACCGACACCATCTGGCGCGGGGAGACGTCCATGTAGTCGACCTCGCCGCGGCCGACGAGCTCGACCTCGCCGCCCTTCTTGCGGACGAGCACCTTGTCGTCGGCGAAGTGGAAGTCGTTGGTCAGCGGGGCGTTGGCCTGCGCGACGACGAACTCGTCCTCTTCCGAAGCGGTCAGGTAGTCGATGGTCTTCGTGACCTCGCCGTCGACGACGCGACGGTACGGGGTCTCGATGAAGCCGAACGAGTTGATCCGACCGAAGGACGCGAGCGAGCCGATCAGGCCGATGTTCGGGCCTTCCGGGGTCTCGATCGGGCACATGCGGCCGTAGTGCGACGGGTGGACGTCACGGACCTCGACGCCGGCACGCTCACGGGACAGACCACCCGGGCCGAGGGCCGACAGACGCCGCTTGTGCGTCAGGCCCGCGAGCGGGTTGTTCTGGTCCATGAACTGCGACAGCTGCGAGGTGCCGAAGAACTCCTTGATCGCGGCGACGACGGGGCGCACGTTGATCAGGGTCTGCGGGGTGATGGCCTCGATGTCCTGCGTGGTCATGCGCTCGCGGACGACGCGCTCCATGCGGGACAGACCCGTGCGGACCTGGTTCTGGATGAGCTCACCGACGGCGCGGATGCGACGGTTGCCGAAGTGGTCGATGTCGTCCACGTCGAGGCGCAGCTGCACCGGCTCGCCGTCGCGGACGCCGTCGAGGTTCGTCTTCTCGGCGTGCAGGGAGACGAGGTACTTGATCGTGCGGACGATGTCCTGCACGGTCAGGACCGAGTCGCTCAGCTGCGCGTCGATGCCGAGCTTGCGGTTGAGCTTGTACCGGCCCACCTTCGCCAGGTCGTAGCGCTTGGAGTTGAAGTAGAAGTTGTCGAGGAGCGCACGCGCGGCCTCGGCAGCGACCTGCTCGCCCGGGCGCAGCTTGCGGTAGATGTCCTTGAGCGCCTCTTCCTTCGTGAGGATGGCGTCCTTCTCGAGGGTCGACTCGATGGAGGCGAAGCCCTGGAACTCCTCGAGGATCTCCTCGCTCGTCATGCCGAGCGCCTTGAGGAAGACCGTGACCGACTGCTTGCGCTTGCGGTCGATGCGCACGCCCACCTGGTCGCGCTTGTCGATCTCGAACTCGAGCCAGGCACCGCGGGACGGGATGACGCGAGCGGAGTAGATGTCCTTGTCGGACGTCTTCTCCTGCTGACGCTCGAAGTACACGCCCGGCGAGCGGACGAGCTGCGAGACGACGACGCGCTCGGTGCCGTTGATGATGAACGTGCCGCGCTCGGTCATGAGCGGGAAGTCGCCCATGAAGACCGTCTGCGTCTTGATCTCACCGGTCATGTGGTTCATGAACTCGGCGTTGACGTACAGCGGGGCGGCGTAGGTCTTGCCGCGTTCCTTGCAGTCGTCGATCGAGTACTTCGGGTCCTCGAGCTCCGGGGACGTGAACGAGAGCTGCATCGTCTCGCCGAGGTCCTCGATCGGGGAGATCTCCTCGAAGATCTCCTCGAGGCCGGAGTGCAGCGCGAGGTCGGTGCGACCCTGCTCCTGCCCCTCGGCCAGTCGGGCCTTCCAAACGTCGTTGCCGACGAGCCAGTCGAAGCTCTCCGTCTGGAGAGCGAGCAGATCAGGAACCGTGAGGGTGTCCGTGATCTTGGCGAACGAGAGTCGCGAGTGGTTGCGACCGTTCTTGGGGGTGTTGGTGGATGCGTTGAGCGCAGCAGCCAAGGGTTTGACCTCCGGTTGGCCCCGTCGGGCCGATACTGACGGGCAGCATGTAGGTGAGTGGATTGAACGCCGACGACCCCACGAGAACACGCGGTCATGCACCATCCGGGTGGAGGAGTTGCATGTGCGATGATCGTGGTGAGCGGGACCTGCCGACATGTGCGGGTCCGGCTGCACCAGGCGGAGTCCTTCGAGGACTTTCGGTCGACCGCAATATGACGACGCGGATGCCAGGGAGCGCGAACAGTCATCATATGCAGTGGTCGCACGTGCTGTCCAGTCCTGGCTTGACCAAGTTCGCCGGAGCCGTGTATAAGCACGACGGCCGGGTCACTGCTCCCGCCGGTCGCTCCCCCGCGATCCCCGTCCCGCTGCGGATCGAGCGGCGACCAGCCGGTCAGCCGAGGCGTTCGCGCTCGGCGTGCACCGAGCCTCCCGGCTGACCGGCCAGACCAGCCAGCGCACGGAACGCGTCCTCCGGACGACGCGTCCGGACGAAGGTGGTCCGGCCACGGTCGTCGGTGAGCTCGATGCCCAGACCCGGTGAGAGCAGGAGCGCCCGCACCCCGCGACCGACGCGCAGGCCGATGCCGCCGTAGGTGGTCGCGTCGGCCTCGACCAGGCGCGCCTGGACGATCCGGCTCCGCTGGATGCGGCGCGGCGGCAGCGGGCGGAAGTGCAGCGTCACGTGCCGCTCGGTGACGGTGAACCCGGCACGCGCGAGCAGGAGCAGCAGGCCGACGGCCATGCCGAGGAAGCCCGGTACCAGGAGTGCCACCTCCGGCGCATCCCCCGGCCAGGCGAGGACGGCCGCCGACAGGGCGGTTCCGGCACCCAGGAGCGCTGCACCGATCGCGCGCATCCAGAGCGGCGCCGCCTCGCGGTCGGCGTGGAATGGACGGGAGGCTCGACTCGGCCCGGTCGGTCGGCTCGCGACGACGCGGCACGGCGTCTGGATGCTCATGGTGTCGGCGGACAAGTGGGTCTCCTGGTGCGTGCGGTCCGGAGCGTGGGGCACCCGGACGCGGTGTGTTCGAGGTCGGAGCGCACTGGGGCGCGCCGACGGCGCGGGTGCTGCGGCGCGACCCGTGGGTGGCGGCAGTGGGGTGCGCGCCACGGTCTGCCGGATGCGGACCCGCCAGGAGCACGAGGGCTCCGGAGGTCGACGCGCTCGGCGGACGACCCGTCGACGGTACGTCGCGTGCCTTGGCGTTCACTGTCCGTTCATGTGTACGCATTCACCCCAGAGCGGGGGACGCGCGACCGCGAAACGCGGCGGCGTCAGCGCAGGACGAGGGCGACGGCCTCCGCGCGGGACCGCACCCCGAGCTTCTGGAACAGCTGGTTCACGTAGGACTTCACGGTCGGCACCGTCAGGAACAGCTCCGCGGCGATCTCCGGGTTCGTCCGGCCGTCGGCGATGCGCTCGAGCACGTCGGCCTCGCGCGGGGTGAGTTCAGGGAAGCGCTCGCGGAGCGACACCGGCGTCGGGGGTGTCGAGAGGGCCGGCGTCCCGAGCGCAGCGACGAGCCGGGCCCCGACCGCGGCGTCGAAGGTCGACTGACCAGAGGCCACCGCCCGGATCGCGGTGGCGATCTCCACCCGGCCCGCGTCCTTCGTCAGGTACCCCCGGGCGCCGGCGCGGAGGGCGGTCGTGATCGAGTCGTCGTCGGCGAAGGTCGTCAGCACCAGGACCGCGACCCCGGGGTGCGCCGCCGTGATCCGCGCCGTGGCGGTCGGGCCGTCGACCACCGGCATGCGCAGGTCCATGAGGACGACGTCCGGCGTGCGCTCGGCCACGAGGGCGACCGCCTCGGCACCGTCGGCGGCCTCGCCCACGACCTCGAGGTCCGGCACGAGCGACAGCACCGTCACCAGGCCGTCACGGACGATGGCCTGGTCGTCGACGACGAGCACACGGATGCTCACGTGGTCCCCCCGGTCCCGGAGGGCGATGCGGGCACGTGCATCGCGACGACGAACGCGTCGTCGGTGCGCTCGGCACGGATCGTGGCGTCACCGCCGAGCTCGGCGAAGCGCTCGCGCATGCCCACCAACCCGTGCCCCGGGTCCGCCAGGGGGTTCGTGACGACGACGTCGACGGGTCCGCTCGGTCCGGTCCGCTCGACGGTGAGCGTCACGGGTCGGCCGGGCGCGTGCCGCCGGGCGTTGCTGAGGGCCTCGCGGGTGACGGCGACCACTGCGGCACGGTGGGCCGGGTCGAGTCCGGCCAGGGTGACGTCGCCGTCGACGTGCAGGTCGCCGCCGAAGGACCGGTGGGCGTCGACGAGGGGCGCGAGACCGGCGGCGGCGGTCGCGGTGGTCGTCCCCGGCCGGGAGGCTCGGTGCGCCCCCGGCAGGTCGGTCGCGGCGGGTGCCGGGTCGTCCTCACGCAGGGCGCGGACCGCGCGGCGCGCCTCGGCGAGACCGTCAGCGGCGAGGACGCGGGCGTCAGCTGCCCGGCGGGTGGCGTCGTCGACACGGCCGGCCTCAAGCAGGGCCTCGACCGCGTCGAGCTGCAGCACGAGCCCACCGAGGGAGTGCGCGAGGACGTCGTGGACGTCCCTGGCCGCCCGGGCGCGGTCGGCGAGGAGCTCGGCACGCTGCTGGTCCCGCTCGGCCTGGCGCGCCTGGAGCTCGGTGAGTCGGACCTGTCGGCGGCTGAAGCCGACCAGGACGCCGAGCACGAGCCCACCGCACGCCGCGAGGACGAGCGCCACGGGGGCCCGCTCGAGTGCGGCGACGCCGGCGATCTCGACGATCGCGACGAGGACCGCGACGGTGCCGGTCCAGACGGGCAGGTCGGCGCTGGCCTGCAGGGCGACGATGCCGATGATGACCGGCACGAGCAGCAGCGCGTCCGTGGGCACGGCGACGAGCGCGCCGGCGACGACCATCACGACCGCGACGGCGAACCCGGCGCGGCCGGACCGCACGACCTCCCGCGCGACCCACGCGGCGAGCGCCACACTCCCGACGACCCACACCCACACGGGGTGGTGCACGGCGAGGCCGTTGTGCACGAACCAGAACACGACGGCGACGACCCCGACGGCGGTGAGCCACCAGCCGAGACGCGAACGCGGCCGGCCCCGGGCGAGGTCGGCCGGCTCGACACCGGAGAGGAGGGTCACCGGACCATCATGCCGCTGGTGCGGGACGGGATGCGCTGGTCGACGACGAGTGCCCGGGCAGCCCGGTTGACCGCGAGCATGAGCAGGATCGCGCCGGTCGAGCTGAGCAGGTGCGCGCCGAGGTGGCCGCCGAGGACGTCGATGCCGATCCGGACGACGATGAGCACGATCCACAGCACGGCCCCGGCCGCACCGGTGCGGGACTGGAGCGTCCGGCCCTTGTCGTCGGGGGCGGCGACCGTGCGGAAGCGGGTCAGGCTGCCCATCGCGAGGCCGAGGCCGACGGACACGAGTGCCTCGATGCCGAGGAACACGACGTCGGTCGTGCCGATCGTCGCCGTGGACTGGGCGAGGACGACGATCCCGACGCCGGCCATCACGAGCGGCATGCGCCAGATGCGGGTCGGGTCGAGGTACTGCCACGTCGCCTGGCGGTACGCGAGGAAGCCCACGAGTGCCAGGCCGATGACGATGTTCGCGAGGAGTTGAGCCGACATGGTGTGCGCCTTTCCCGGGTGTCCGGCGGGGGTTCCCGGCCGGTGGTCCCATCGTCGGACGGACGGGTCCGCGGCCCCACCACCCAGGGGTGGTGACCGGGGTGGTGATCCCGGTGGTGTTCCATGGACCCATGGGTGATGCGTTCGACGGGTTCAAGCTCGGTGCGGGGTTCTCGGTGATCGAGCCCGACCGGCACCGGCCGGGGTCCTTCACGCTGGTGGTCGACGGCACGCCCCAGTCCCACGTGGACCTGGAGGACCCGACGCACCTGGCGTTCGAGTACATCCGGCGGATCGGGCACGCCATCGACCTGCTGCCGCCCGGGCCGATCACCGCGCTGCACCTCGGTGCTGGTGCCCTCACGCTCCCCCGTTACGTCGCGGTGACCCGGCCGGGCTCCCGCCAGCAGGTCGTCGAGCTCGAGCGCGACCTCGTCGACCAGGTGCGCGAGGTGCTGCCGTTCCCCCGCGGCGCCTCGATCCGCGTGCGGTACGGCGACGCCCGGGAGGTCCTGGGCAAGCTGCCGAACGGGCTGCACGGCACGGTCGACCTCGCCGTCGTGGACGTCTTCGGCGGGTCGCGGATCCCGGCGCACGTGACGAGTGTCGAGTTCTACCGGGAGGTCGCCGCCTTCCTCTCCCCCACCGGGATCGTCGCGGTGAACGTCGCCGACGGTGCCGGTCTCGCGTTCGCCCGGGGGCAGGCGTCGACGCTGCAGTCCGTGCTGCCGTCGGTCGCGGCGGTGGCGGACACCGGCATGCTCAAGGGCCGGCGCTTCGGCAACATCGTGCTCCTCGGGTCCCCGACGGACCTGCCCGTGGCCGAGATGCCGCGCAGGTACTCCTCGGACCCGATGCCGGCGAAGGTCGTGCACGGGGCCGAGCTGCGGGCGTTCATCGCCGGGGCACCCATCGTCACGGACGCCACGGCGGTCGCGTCGCCGGAGCCGAACCGGTCGGTGTTCGGGGCGTAGCCAGCGCGGCGCTCTCGGGCAACGGGACGGTCGCGCTGCCAGGATGGACGCTGGACGACCGCGCAGGTGCGCGACCGAACGAGACGGGGAAGCCCTCATGACGAACGACGACCGGAGCAACGACGACCGGCCTCGCTACGGCGAGCGCATCACGCCGGACTCGACGCCGCAGTACGGCGAGCAGCAGCAGCAGTACGGCCAGCAGCAGGGTCAGCAGTACGGCCAGCAGTACGGGCAGCAGCAGCAGGGTGACCAGTACGGGCAGCAGCAGGGCCAGCAGTCGGACGCCCCCTCGTGGGGTGGCCAGCAGCACCAGCCGCAGCACCACCAGCAGCAGTACGGGTCCGCGGCGTCCTCGGGCGGCCCGGCGTGGCAGCAGCACCACGAACCCGTCGCCAAGAAGCCGACCGTCGGCCGCATCGCCTTCGTCGCCTCGGTCGTCGCGCTCGTGCTCGGCGTCATCGGCGGGTACGTCCTCGGGACCGCGCTCGGTGCGACCGGCGTCATCCGCGACCTCATGCAGAGCGGCGGCAGCGGGAGCGCGAGTGACCAGCAGGAGCTCCAGCGGCAGCTCCAGGACTCGCTGATGAACTCCGCGAACGGCGGTCAGTTCGCCGTGGGCAGCGTCTTCATGTGGGTCGCCACGCTGTTCGGCGTGTGGGGCATCGTGCAGGGCATCGTCGCGATCGCCACCAAGCGCGGCCGTCGCTGGGGTGTGTTCGCGATCATCCTCGCCGTCGTCGCGTTCCTCGTCGCGTTCATCGTGTACATCGGGGTCGCGGTCTCCGCCTCCTGACCACCACACGTCCTCGAAGGCCCGTCCCGCACTGCGCGAGGCGGGCCTTCGGCGTGTGGCAGCGGTCACTCCCGGGTGAGCCCGGTTACCCTCGACCCTGATGTCCAACCCGCCCGAAGACCGCCAGCACCTCGACCGGGACGACCGCGCCCGGGAACCGCGTCACGCGGCCCCCGGAAGCCCGAGCGTCAGCCCCGGCAGCACCTTCGCGCCCATCAGTCTGCGCCCCGCCGTGGACGTGCAGGCCGTGCAGGACCGCCTCCGTGACCTCGGCCAGAGCCGCAGCACCGACGCCCTCGCCGAGCGCGCCGAGCTGATGCGGCTGCTTGGCCGCCTCGACGAGGCGCTCGTCCTGGCCGAGGAGGTCTTCCGCCTGACGATGTTCACGGGGGAACGCTCCGACAAGGTCGCCGCCCGGATCCGCCGCGCGCACGTCCTGCACGACCTGGGTCGGCACGAGCGCGCCGCGAGCGAGGCCGCCATGGCCCGTGACACCGCCACGACCGAGGAGTGGCCGGAGCTCGAGGGCGCCGCCGCCGAGATCGAGGGCTGGTCCCTGTTCGAGCTGTCCCGCTTCGACGAGGCGCGCGAGGTCCTGGCCCGCTCGTACGAGGCCTTCCGCGCCGCCGGGGCCCCGTCGGAGCGCACGGACGCCCTGCGCACCGCGGTCGAGGCCGCCATGCGCGCGTCGATCGCCCAGCCGGCCGCGCCCAGCACGCAGGACCGTGACGCCGCCGACCGTCCCCGGACGGCACGCGAGCTCGCTGCCCGCCGCGAGACCGACCCCGTCACCCGGGTGGCCGAGCCGGTGAAGGAGGTCCCGCCGATCCGTCGACGGGTCCTCGGTGCCCCCGACGCGGCCCGCACCGAGGGCGACAGCATCTGGGGCAAGCTGACCGGCCGCTCGGACCGCTCACGCCCCACCGACACCGACCGGTGACCTCGCTCGACCAGGTCCGCGACCGGGCCGAGGAACTGCTGCGCCTGCACCTCGGTGGTGGTTCGTGGTCGTTCGGCTTCGACCACGCGAAGACCCGCGCCGGACAGTGCGACTTCGCGAAGCGCCGGATCACGGTCAGTCGGCACCTGGCGGCACGGTTCTCGGACGAGGACGTCGAGCAGGTCCTGCTGCACGAGGTCGCACATGCGCTGAGCGGTGCCCGTGCCGGGCACGGACCGGCCTGGCGGCGGACGGCCCGGTCGATCGGGTACACCGGGTCGCGGCTGCACGACGGGCCGATCGCCAGCGAGCTCGCGCCGTGGGTGGGGACCTGCCCCGCCGGCCACGAGCACTACCGCTACCGGACGCCGACCCGGCCGCTGGCCTGCGCGAAGTGCTCCCGCCGGTTCGACGAGCGCCACCTCATCGCGTGGCGTCGCCAGCACGTGCACGAGCACGAGCACGAGCACGAGCACGCAGAGACGGTCACCCATTAGCCTGGCCGGATGCACCCCTTCCGGACCCGGCAGCACGATCCGCAGGTCACCCATTAGCCTGGCCGGATGCACACGGGGCAGCACATCCGCACGGACTCGGGCTCGTCGTGGTTCTTCGACGCCGGACGGATCGCGCTCGACTTCGCGCACACCGGCGGGTTCGCCGACGACCCCGACGGCCGACGCCCCCGGTCACGGCTCGGCGAGCTCCTGATGACGCCCGCCGACCTGGACGAGTGGCTCAGCGAGCACACCGAGCCCATCGACGTCGGCGCGAACGCGCGCGAGCTCCAGGACGCCCGTGCGCTCCGCGCGGCGATCGGCCGCCTCGCGGTGGCGGCCGCCCCGGGACCGGCCCCGTCCGCGGCGGAGCGGGCCGCCGTGGCCGCCGGGCTCCGCGCCGGCACCGGCCGGACGCGCCCCGCGCCCGACGACATCGACACCGTCAACCTGTTCGCCGCCCTGCCGGACGTGCCCCCGAGCCTCCCGGGTGGACGACGCCGAGCCGGCGCCAACCGGGTGCGGCTCACCCAGGCCCTGTCGAGCGTCGCCCGTGACGCCGTCGCCCTGTTCACCGAGGTCGGCTTCGACGACGTCGAGGCCGACGGCCGACCCACCCGGCTGAGCCGTTGCTCGGCGCCGGACTGCGGGCTGGTGTTCTACGACTCCTCGCGCGGCGGCACACGCCGGTGGTGCGCGATGCAGCGCTGCGGCAACCGGGCCAAGGTGCGCGCGCACCGGGCCCGTCGCGCGGCCGCCTGACGCCTACGCGTCGGGTGCGCGCCAGGTGATCGTCGCGTCGCCCTCCGCGCCCTCGTCGACCGGTGCTGCGCGCAGGTAGCTGACCGCCTCGACGGTGCTGCCCTCCGGGGCGAGGAGGACCGCGCAGACGTCGGCCGTGCCGTCGGAGGTGAGGGCCTTGGCGATCGCGGCGCGGTCGAACGGGCAGGCGTCCCGCAGGACGGCGTTCCGGTCGGCGGCGTCGAGCTCGGGGCCCGCCTGCAGCCGGTCTGCGGCGCGGAGTCCCCAGGCGTCGTTCGCCAGGTCGCCGACGGCGTCCCGGTCGAAGGTGCCGCGTTCGGTGCGGACGGTGAAGTGGGCGAGGTAGGCGTCGTCCCCCTTCGGGTCCAGCCCGAACTGGTCCATCGCGCGGGCGGTCACGCGCTCCACCTTCGTGGCCCGGATGTCGAGCTGCCCGTGGAACGCGGAGCCGTTGAGCTTCGTGGTCACGGAGTCGCCGATGTCGTGGCCGCCCTGCGCGCACCCCGTGAGCGTGATGGCGGCGGCGATGGCGAGCACGCCCGCCGTGGTCAGTCGTCCTGCGGTCCCCTGCATGGTCGTCCACGGTAGTCAGCCGTGAGGCCCGGGGCACGTCGCCGACGGATGCTCGGCTGTCCGTCGGGTTGCGACCACCCGAACACCTGGATTCGGCCTCCCGAATCCTCTGGCATGCTCGGCATCATGACCGACATCGTCACCCCGCGCCCCGCCCCCGTCGGCGGCCCGCGGAGGCGTGCGGCCGGCCTGACGCTCCTCGGGCCGGCGTTCGTCGCCGCGATCGCCTACGTCGACCCGGGCAACGTCGCCGCGAACCTCACGGCGGGGGCGCGGTACGGCTACCTGCTGCTCTGGGTCCTCGTCGCCGCCAACGCCAGCGCGGTCGTGGTGCAGTACCTCTCCGCCAAGCTCGGGGTGGTCACCGGACGGTCGCTGCCGGAGCTGCTCGGGCTGAAGATGCGCAGGACCCCGCGGCTGCTGTTCTGGGCGCAGGCCGAGGTGGTGGCCGCCGCGACCGACGTGGCCGAGGTCATCGGTGGGGCGTTGGCCCTGCACCTGCTGTTCGGCCTGCCGCTCGTCGTCGGGGGCGTCATCACCGGGGTCGTCTCGATGGCGATCCTCGTGCTGCAGAACCGGCGGGGCGCCCGCACGTTCGAGGTCGTCGTCACGTCGATGCTCGCGATCCTGACCGTGGGCTTCTGCGCTGGCCTGCTCTTCGCGCAGGTGTCCCCGGGCGAGCTGGTGTCCGGCCTGGTCCCGCGCTTCGAGGGCACGCAGTCGGTGATGCTCGCCGCGTCGATGCTCGGGGCGACGGTGATGCCGCACGCGGTGTACCTGCACTCGGCCCTCGCCCGCGACCGCCACGGCGACACCCCCGCTGGGCCGGAGCGCCAGCGGGTCCTCGTCGCGACGCGGTGGGACGTGGCCCTCGCGCTCATCGTCGCGGGCGGCGTCAACGTGTGCATGCTCGTGCTCGCCGCGGCGACGCTGCCGGGGGTGCCTGGCACCGACACGATCCCGGGCGCCCAGGCCGCGATCACCGCGAACGTCGGGCCGGTCGTCGGGGTGCTCTTCGCCGTGGGGCTGCTGGCGTCGGGGCTGGCATCGACCTCGGTCGGCTGCATGGCCGGCGCGGAGATCATGCACGGCCTGCTCCACGTGCGGGTCCCGCTGCTCGCACGGCGCCTGGTGACCCTGGTGCCGGCGCTCGTGCTGCTCGCCGTCGGTGCCGACCCGACGATGCTGCTCGTCGTGAGCCAGGTCGTGCTGAGCTTCGGCATCGCCTTCGCACTCGTCCCGCTCGTGGTCTACACGTCCCGGCGGAGCGTCATGGGCACGGACGTCAACGCCGCGACCACCCGCGTCGTGGCGTGGGTGATCGCGGCGGTGATCGTCGCGTTGAACGTGGCCCTGGTGGTGCTCACGTTCACCGAGTGAGCCGGGGCTACTCGACGACGCGGACGCCCTTCCAGAACGCCACGTAGCCGCTGTAGTCCTTGCCGACGCGGTCGAAGGACGACGGGATCGGGGTCGGGTACGACCAGGCGTTGTCCTTGAGCGACTGCCCGTCGACGTTCACCGTGTAGTACTGCGTGTCGCCCTTCCACGGGCAGTGGTACTGGGTGTCGGTCTCGGTGAAGAGCTCGGTCTTCACGCTCGACGGCGGGAAGTACCAGTTGCCCTCGATCTTGATGAGGTCGTCCTCGGATGCCTCTGCGATGACGGTGTCGCCGACGACTGCCTTCATGATGTGCTCCTCGTGCCGTGCCCGCGATCCGGTGACCGCTGGCGTGATGGCTGGAACGCTACGCCCGGCCGGTGTGTTCCCCGGGTCGGACGCTCAGGAGCTCCGGCCCCGCGGCGAGCGCCGCGTGCACCCGCTCCGGTCCGAGCTCCCGTGCGGCCTCGGACGCGGACACCAGGTGGCGGACGGCCCGTCGGAGTCCGGTGAACGCGGCGCTCGCGGCCGCGGCCTCCGGCGAGCAGTGGTCGATGCCGACCGCCGTCAGCGCGTCCACGACGGCGCCGGCGCCGAGCAGGTCCTCGACGGCGAACCCGGGAGCCTCCGGCACGTCGACGGACTCCCCGGCTGCCTCGGCAGCGTCGTCCCCGACGGGCGTCGGCGCGGTGCCGGCGGCGATCACCGCGACGACGCAGCGGTCGCCCAGTGCGGCCTGGAGGCTCGTCACGCGGTCCGCCACGGCCGTCGCGTTCCCGAGGTGGCCGAGCACGACCTCGGCCCCGGCCGGCACCGCGCGGCGCACGGCCCGGTGGGCGGCGTCGTCGTCGGCGCCCGGCCAGGGCAGGACGTCCGTCCAGACGACCAGGTGTGCCCCGACGGTCACTCGACGGGCATCGGCGATGCCCCACCCGAATCGGACCTGGTACTGCTGCTGGCCTCGTTCACGCACCTCGTCACGATAACCGCTGTGGAGGACCTGTCCTTTTCCACAGGTGCTCCGCTCTGGCACCGTTCGCCGGGAGGGCCGCCAGTACGATCGACTCCCATGGAGATCGCCCCCGCACCGACCCTGACCGGTGACCGCGTCACGCTCGAGCCCCTCGGCCCGGAGCACGCGGACGACCTCCGCGCGGCGGTCGCCGACGGGGACCTCTGGCGCACCTGGTACACCGCGATCCCCTCCCCGGCGCAGGTCGACGACGAGATCGAGCGGCGCCTGGCCGAGCAGACCGCCGGCCGGATGGTGCCGTTCGCCGTGCGCGACCGACCCACCGGACGCGTGGTGGGCTCGACGACGTTCATGGCGGTCGACACCGCCAACCGCCGGGTGGAGATCGGGTCGACCTTCCTGGCGCAGTCGGCGCAGCGGTCCGGGATCAACACCGAGTCGAAGCTGCTGATGCTCTCGCAGGCGTTCGAGGTCTGGCAGTGCATCGCGGTCGAGTTCCGCACGCACTGGCACAACCAGCAGTCCCGTGCCGCGATCGCCCGGCTCGGCGCCAAGCAGGACGGTGTCCTGCGCAACCACCAGATCGGGCGGGACGGCACCCTCCGCGACACCGTGGTCTTCTCGATCACCGCGTCCGAGTGGCCCACCGTCCGGTTGTCCCTGGCCGAGCGTCTCCGTCAGCACGACCGCGCCGAGGGCTCCCGCCGCCGGTCGGCCCGGCACGCCTGACCCGCACGGCCCGGCTGACCCGCTCGGCGCGCCTGACCTGCACGGCCCGGCGGCAGCGCCGCGGCGTACGGTCGGCGACATGCACGTCGGTCTCCGCCTCGTCCTCGACGCCCCGGTCGCGTCCGTCCGCGACGCCCTGATGGCCCCGGCGGTGATGGTCGGGGTGACCAAGCCGTTCCTGGTCTACCGCTCGCTCGCTCCCGAGGGCTTCCCGCGCCGCTGGACCCCAGGGCAACCGCACCCGATCGCCGCGAGCGCCTTCGGTGTCGTGCCGAGCGGTGCGAGCCACGTGGACATCGACCGGTACGAGGTCGACGGCGTCCCCGTGCAGCGCGACAACGGCGGCGGCACGAGCGGCCTGTTCGCCCGGATGGACATGCGGCACCGGATGGCCGCGACGGAGCTCCCCGACGGGAAGACCCTGTTCGTCGACCGGCTGGACTACCGGATGCGCCCGGCCGTGCTCGGCATCGCGCTCTGGCCCGGCATGTGGGTCATCTGGCAGTGGCGGGCGATCCGGATGCGGGCGCAGGCACCGTCCTGGCCGCCGGCCTGAGACCTGCGCTCGCCTGAGACCGGCGCTGGCCAGAGACCGGCGCTGGCCAGAGACCGCCGCTGGCCTCGGACCGTGCCGGACCAGCCCGGCCACCTGTCGGACAGGACCGGACACGCCGACCGGACCCGGGCCTCCCGCCCGCCCTGGTGCCCGGGAACGCGACGGGCGTAGCCTCGTCCCTGTGAGCCAGACGCGCCCCCAGGAGCCGACGACCGACGACCGCGTGCACAGCACGATGGCGACCGTGGACTGGCGGCGCATGACGTTCGACCTGTACCGCCGGGTCCGCGCGACAGCCGACCCGGAGACGGCGCACGCGATGTGGCGCGAGACCCGCGACGCGATGTTCGCGGAGCACCCCGCCAGTCCGCTCCTCGACGAGGACGCCCGCGACTTCGAGGAGCTCCCCGTGCCGGCCTACGACCCGGAGTGGCGCTTCCGGGCCCGCATCGAGACCGCCGAGCCGCAGGTGCTCGACGTCGAGACGGGCACCGACGGCATCGTGCACTTCGACCGCCTCGGCGTGGTCTCCCTGCCCGGCATCGGCACCCTCGACGTGTGGTCGCACGGCGGCTACGCGGGCGGCGTCTTCGTGCCCGTCAAGGACGCCAGCGCCGGGAAGGCGCGCGGCACGTACGGCGGTGGGCGCTACCTGCTCGACACGATCAAGGGTGCCGACCTGGGTGGCGACGACGGCGAACTCGTGCTCGACTTCAACTTCGCGTACAACCCCTCGTGCGCGTACGACCCGGCGTGGGCGTGCCCGCTCGCGCCCCCCGGCAACACCGTCGCGGTGCCGATCCCCGTCGGCGAGCAGTACGACTTCTAGGAGCTCCGGACATGTCGACGACGAGCCTCGTGGCACTCGACCCCGGCGGCCGCATCCCGCCGTTCGAACAGGTGCGCTCCCAGATCGCGGCGCAGATCACCGCCGGCTACCTGGTCGACGGCCAGCGGCTGCCGAGCGTGCGGTCGCTGGCGGACGACCTCAAGCTCGCGCCCGGCACGGTCGCGAAGGCGTACCAGCTGCTCGAGGAGTCCGGGCTCGTGCAGACCGCACGAGGAGCCGGCACCCGCGTGGTCCGGCCGGCAGCGGTGCCCGACGAGGTCGCCGTGGCGATCCGCGGCGTGGTCACCGAGGCCCGTGCAGCCGGGCTCTCCGCCGACCAGGCGGCTGCGGCGCTCCGGGACGCCTGGCCCGCGTAGGGACCAGGTCCGCTGCTGCGCTCAGCAGTGGTCGAACACGTACGCCGGGTCGCCCTTCGGCACCAGGTCGCGGTCACGCAGGATCGTCATCGCCGGTCGGTCCCGCGTCGCGCACACGGACGACCACGACGGCTTGAGCGTGTCTGCGTACTCGACGTCGATGACCCGCTTGCCGTAGACGTCTGTGTAGGCCGAGCACTCCTCGTACTGCACGCACTCCTCGGCGACGGCGAAGTCGAACCCGGCGGTGCGCTTGCCGGCCGTGCCGAGCTGCGGGGTGTTCTTCTGCGCCGCCGCCATCCCGTCGCGGTGTGCCTCGGCGACGAGGGACGTCGCCAGCGCGACGTTGTCCGCCCGGGTCAGGGCGCCGTGCGAGCGCGTCCACGAGTCGAGGTTGTCGAACTCGACGGCGTCGAAGCCCCGGTCGGCGCACCGGGCGACGGCCTTGCCGATGACCTCCGTGATCACCGCACGCTTCGCCGCGGTGCGGGTGTCGAGGAGCATCTCGTCCGGCCACCCCGGGTCGGACACGGGCTTGCCGGCAGCGGTGCGCAGGATCGCGGACGGGTGCGCCTGCTTCCACATGGCAGCGTCGCCGGGCTGCGTCTGGAAGCCGTTGACGTAGCAGATGCCGTAGGTGCCCTTCGCCGGGCGCTCGGTGCTGTCCCGCTCGACGACGGTCACGCCGGACGGTGGTGTGTACGCCCCGCCGAGCTGGTAGTCCGGCACGCCCGAGGTCGGGAGGGCCCGGTGACCGTCACCTGCGGCGGTGCCGGTGTCGGCCGCGCACCCGGCGGCGCCGACCAGGGTGACGAGCAGGACGGCGGGGAGGAGGAGGCAACGGAGACGCACGCCGACCAGGGTCCCATGCGGGGCCTGCTCTTCCGCCGGGTCCCGTCGGAGCGCTACACTGGCCGTACTCGAGGCGCCGATCGCCTCGTGCGTCGTACGGACGCCCCCGAAACCTCCCGGTCGAACTCGACCGATGCGTATCGCGCACCACCGCTCCCCCGGAACCCGTCCGGGTGGGACACCGGTGCCAGGCTCTCTGCTGCGGCGACAGTGCCCGCACCTCCACGTCCTCTCCAGCAGAGGACACGTCCGCTCCCCGAGCGGACGACGGACGCGGACATGCTCCCGCCCGCGCGCCGATCGAGCGCGCACCACGGCCGAAACCGGCCCGAAAGGTCGTCATGACCAACCCCATCGAAGACACCCGTTTCTCCGACCTCGGCGTCCCCGCCCCCATGGTCGACGTGCTCGTCAGCCAGGGCAAGGAGAACGCCTTCCCGATCCAGGCGGACACGCTCCCCGACTCCCTCAAGGGCAAGGACGTGCTCGGCCGCGGTCGCACCGGCTCCGGCAAGACCATCGCGTTCGCGATCCCCCTCGTCGCCCGTCTCGCGGCGAACCCGCAGAAGCGTCGCCCGGGTCGTCCCCGCGCCCTGGTCCTCGCCCCCACCCGTGAGCTCGCGACGCAGATCGACGCCGTGCTCGCCCCCCTCGCCAAGGCGATGGGCCTCACCACCACGACGATCTTCGGCGGCGTCTCACAGGGCCGTCAGGTCGACGCGCTCCGCACCGGCGTCGACATCGTCGTCGCCTGCCCGGGCCGCCTCGCCGACCTCATGCAGCAGGGCCACGCCCACCTCGACGCGATCGACGTCACCGTCCTCGACGAGGCCGACCACATGGCCGACATGGGCTTCCTGCCCGGCGTGACGAAGATCATGCAGGCCACCCCGGAGCGCGGGCAGCGCATGCTGTTCTCCGCGACGCTCGACAACGGCGTGGACAAGCTCGTCAAGAAGTTCCTGCACGACCCGGTGATGCACTCCGTCGACGACGAGTCCAGCCCCGTCGAGGCGATGACCCACCACGTGTTCGAGGTCGCCGACGCCGACGGCAAGAAGGACCTCGTCCAGACCCTCGCCTCGGGCACCGGTCGCCGCATCCTCTTCATGCGCACGAAGCACCACGCCAAGCGCCTGGCGAAGCAGCTCTCCTCGCAGGGCATCCCCGCGGTGGACCTGCAGGGCAACCTGTCGCAGGGCGCCCGTGAGCGCAACCTCGCCAAGTTCTCCGCCGGTGAGGCCCTCGTCCTCGTCGCCACCGACGTCGCCGCCCGCGGTGTGCACGTCGACAACGTCGAGCTCGTCGTGCACGTCGACCCGCCGACCGAGCACAAGGCGTACCTGCACCGCTCGGGCCGTACCGCCCGTGCCGGTTCGTCCGGTGACGTCGTCACCGTGGTGATGCCCGCCGAGCGTCGCGACGTCGCACAGATGATGCGCAAGGCCGCGATCTCCGTCGCGCCGCAGCAGGTCACCCCGCGGTCCGCGCCGGTGCTCGAGCTCGTCGGCGAGATCGCCCCGCTCCGTCACGAGGACCCCGCCGCCGTCCAGCAGCAGCAGCCGCAGCGCCGGCAGCAGTCCTCCGCCGGCTCGTCGTCCGCAGGTCGTGGCCGTGGCCGCGGTGGCCGCTCGGGAGGCTCGGCTCCGGCCGCGCAGTCCAGCTCCGCCGGCAACGGCTCGGGTTCGGGCCGCCGCGGTGGCCGTGCCGCCGAGGGCGCGTCCGCCTCGTCCGCCGGCTCGACCGGGCAGCGTCGTTCCGGTGGCGCCCCGCGTCGCGCGGGCAGCGACTCGCCCCGTGGCGGCTCCGCACAGGTCTGGTCCTCCGACGGTGGCTACGCCCC
Source organism: Curtobacterium sp. GC_Cur_3 (assembly GCF_026544205.1). Taxonomy (GTDB): domain Bacteria; phylum Actinomycetota; class Actinomycetes; order Actinomycetales; family Microbacteriaceae; genus Curtobacterium. Next base: position 3,752 of record NZ_JALNUI010000031.1, on the reverse strand, counting down.
CGGTCGCGCAGCCGGCACCGAGTCCAGCGCCAACCGCCGTGGTGGCTCGCGCCGCGCCTCCCGTCCGGCCGGCACCGGCCGCTGACCGACGCTCTGTCGGGGCGTCCAGCCCCCGCCGCTCTGTCGGGGCGTCCAGCCCCCGCGAAACACCGGTGTTCGGTGGTCGCGCCGCGGATCTCCGCGGCGCGACTGCTGAACACCGGTGTTCAGCTTGGAGGGCCTGGTCGAACCTGGGTGGGGACTGCACAGGGGCGCCCGCGGGGCGCGTAGGTTCCTGGTCATCGGCGGCCGCGCAAGCGACCACCGGTGGTTTTGTCCGACGACGGAAGGAGCCGCCACATGGCAGGCATCGACGACATCAAGAACGCCGCTGAGAAAGCGGCCGGCAAGGTCAAGGAAGGTGTCGGCAACACGACCGACAACGACCGCCTGAAGGCCGAGGGTCAGACCGACCAGGCCAAGGCCTCGACCAAGCAGGGTGCGACCGACGTCAAGGACGCCGCGCACGGCGTGGCCGACAGCTTCAAGGACCACAAGTAGGACCAAGCCGGTCTCGACAGACCGTGCTGCGAAGCCCCCGGGACCATCGGTCCCGGGGGCTTCGTCGTGCGGGGGGCCGCTAGAGCAGGGCGCCGACCGAGGCGAGCCCGGCGCGCATCAGGGCGCCGCGGCCACCCTCCATCTCCTCGGACACCGCGATCGAGGCGGCCTCCATCGGGCTCATCCACGTCAGCTCGAGGGCGTCCTGCCGCGGCTCGCACGTCCCGGTGACGGGGACGACGTACGCCAGGGAGATCGCGTGCTGGCGCTCGTCGGTGTAGACCGAGGCACCGGGGAGCGGGAAGTACTCCGCCACGGTGAACGGCGCCGGGTTCGAGGGCAGCTGCGGGAACGCCATCGGCCCGAGGTCCTTCTCGAGGTGCCGGAACAGCGCGGTGCGGATCGACTCGCCGAACATCACGCGGCCGGACACGAGCGTGCGCGCGATCGACCCGCTCGGGGCCACGCGGAGCAGCACGCCGACCTCGGTCACGACGCCGAGGCCGTCGGTGCGCACGGGGATGGCTTCGACGTAGCAGATCGGCAGGCGACGGCGGACCATCGCGAGCTCCTCGTCGGACAGCCAGCCGGAGTCGGGGTCGGGATCGGGGGTGCGAGTCGAGGCCATGCTCCGTGTCTACCAGGCGGCGGGGCGAAGCAGGTGGAAGGGCACGGGGTCGTGGAGGGACGCGGGGTGCGCGTCGCTACTGTCGGCAGCATGATCGACCCCGACCTCGTCCAGTGGACCCGCCCGACCGGTGACCGCGCCGGCACACCCCTGCTCGTCGCGCTGCACGGCGTCGGCTCCGACGAGCACGACCTGCTCGCGCTCGCGCCGGCCCTGCCGCCCGCGTGGACGATCGCCTCGCTGCGTGCTCCGCTGCCGTGGGGTGGCGGACACAGCTGGTACCCGCTCGGCACGCCGGGGTCGCCGGAGCTCGGACCCGTCGACGCGGCGGTCGGGGAGGTCCTCGACTGGGTCGACGGCGTCGCGGCCGACCACCCGCGCATCGGGCTGCTCGGGTTCTCGCAGGGCGGGTCGATGGCGCTGCAGCTCCTGCGCGCCCGACCGGCGGGCTTCGCGTTCGCGGTGTCGCTGTCGGGCTTCGTCGTGCCGGGCGTCACCGACTCCCGGGACGAGGCGGTCGCGGCCGTCCGGCCCCGCGTGTTCCTCGGTCACGGTGACTTCGACCCGGTGATCCCCGCTGACGCCACGGCGCGCACGGCGGTGTGGGCAGCGGAGCACACGGACGTGACCGTCCGTGCCTACGAAGGGCTGCCGCACGCGGTGTCGGCCGCGGAGCTGGCGGACGTGGCGGCCTTCATCGGCGGCTGACGGCGTCGCGACCACAGAACGGACGGGAGGCTCCCCACCAGCTGGTGGGGAGCCTCCCGTCCGTGGGGTGGCCCGGCTCAGTCAGCGAGGATCTGCAGGAGGTCCTTGCGGAGCTGGTCGACCTTGGCCGAGGCGGCCTTGACCTGCTCGTCGGTCGCGCTCGTGCGGTACATGTGCAGGACGCCCATGGTCTTGCGGAGCGCCTCGACGAACTCGCGCTGCGAGTCCGGCATGCCGGGCGTGGACTCCCACGCGGCGGCGATCTCGTCGGCCTTGGCCTCTGCCTCGGCACGGCCGGCGTCGGTGAGCTCGAAGAGCGTCTTGCGGCCGTCGCCGGTCGAGACGACGAGGTCCTCGTCGACGAGCTGCTGGAGCGTCGGGTAGACCGAGCCGGGGCTCGGCTTCCAGGCGCCACCGGTGCGCTCGGCGATCGTCTTGATCACGGCGTAGCCGTTCTGGGGGCCCTCGGCCAGCAGGCCGAGGATGGCGAGGCGGACGTCGCCGCGACGGCGGCGCTCCCGGCCGAAGCCGGGACCGCCGAACCCGGGGCCGAAGCCCATGCCGGGTCCGAAGCCGCCGCGGCTGCCGAAGCCCATCGGGCCGGGGCCGAAGCCGCCGCGCCCGCCGTGCTCGCCGCGGTCGCGGCCGGGGAAGCCGACGCCGTGGTGGGCGCGTCCGCCGCCGAAGCGGGGGCCGCGCGGTCCGGAGCCACGCTGGTCGTGGCGGTGGTCGTGCATGTTCTCGTGGCCGTCCATGGGGTGCATGGTGACTCCTCTCGAGGGTCGTGGTGACGTGGGCTCGCGATCCGTTCCGGACTGTTCCGGCACTGTCGCGATGTAGTAACGATAGATCGGTAACTATCGCTGTGTCAAGCGCTGCTGCTTGTCGGGGTCTTGTCGGTGGCGGCGGGCAGGATGGGCTGACCATGACGGACGTCCTCGAGCGCTTCTCCCCCGCCACCGCCGCGTGGTTCCGCGGTGCGTTCAGCGCCCCGACCGCGGCGCAGTCCGGTGCGTGGGACGCCATCTCGACCGGGCGGCACGCGCTCGTCGTCGCCCCGACCGGTTCCGGCAAGACGCTCGCCTCGTTCCTGTGGTCGATCGACCGGCTGATCAGCTCCACCGACCACCCCGAACCGAAGCAGCGCACGCGGGTGCTCTACATCTCGCCGCTGAAGGCCCTCGGCGTCGACGTCGAGCGGAACCTCCGCAGCCCGCTCGTCGGCATCACGCAGACGGCTCGGCGGCTCGGGCTCGAACCGCCGGACGTCACGGTCGGCGTCCGGAGCGGTGACACCCCGTCGTCCGACCGGCAGAAGCTGCTCCGGCTGCCCCCGGACATCCTCATCACCACGCCCGAGTCGCTCTACCTGATGCTGACGTCGAAGGCGCGGGAGACCCTGCTGAACGTCGACACCGTCATCGTCGACGAGGTCCACGCCGTCGCGTCGTCCAAGCGCGGGGCGCACCTGGCCGTCTCGCTCGAACGGCTCGACGACCTGCTCGACAAGCCGGTACAGCGCATCGGCCTGTCCGCCACCGTGCGTCCGGCGGAGGAGGTCGCCCGGTTCCTCGGCGGCCGTGCCCCGGTCGAGATCATCGCCCCGCCGGCGCAGAAGACCTTCGACCTCCGCGTGGTCGTGCCGGTCGACGACATGTCCGAGCTCGGGTCGCCGCCCGTCGGGTCGGACTCCTCGGACGCGCCGTCGAACGGGTCGATCTGGCCCCACGTGGAAGAGCGCGTGGTCGACCTGATCGAGGAGCACCGCTCGACGATCGTGTTCGCGAACTCGCGGCGGTTGGCCGAACGCCTGACCGCCCGGCTGAACGAGATCCACGAGGAACGGGTGGTGGCCGCCGCGGGCGACGGCGTCCTG
>NZ_JALNUI010000030.1 GCF_026544205.1 Curtobacterium sp. GC_Cur_3 | reverse complement strand
GGGTCTGTCCGGCCGGGGCCGGCTCGGGCTCGGTCGGCTCCGGGGCCTTGGCCTCGGTGTCCTGCTCGGTGCTCGGCTCGGCCTCGGGCGCTGCCTGGTCGGCAGCGGCCTCGTTCGAGTCCGACGCCGAGTCCGACGAACCGGAGTCGCCGTCGGAGGAGCCCGTGCCGTCGCCGATCTTCACCAGCGGAGTGCCGACCTCGACGGTCTCGTCCTCCTGGACCAGGATCTCCTCGACCACGCCGGCGATCGGCGACGGGATCTCGGTGTCGACCTTGTCGGTCGAGACCTCGAGCAGCGGCTCGTCGACCTCGACCCGGTCACCGACGTTCTTCAGCCATCGGGTCACCGTGCCCTCGGTGACGCTCTCGCCGAGCGCCGGGAGGTTGACGGATTCGCTCATCGGGTGGACTCCTCTTCGCAGGGGTGGATCGTGGTGGTTGTCGATGTCATCGTGCGCTGGCTCACAGGGCGTGGAGCGGCTTGCCGGCGAGGTGCATCAGCGCTTCGCCGAGGGCTTCGCTCTGGGTCGGGTGCGCGTGGATGAGCGGCGCGACGTCCTCGGGGTGGGCTTCCCAGTTCACGGCGAGCTGAGCCTCCGCGATGAGTTCGCCGACGCGGGCGCCGATCATGCTGATGCCGACGACGGGGCCGTCGACGACCCGCACGACCTTGACCGCACCGGACGTGCCGATGATGTGGCTCTTGCCGTTGCCGGCGAGGTTGTACTCGTACGAGTCGACCTTGTCGGCGCCGTACTGCTCCTCGGCCTTCGACTGCGAGAGACCGACGGAGGCGACCTCGGGGTCGGAGTAGGTGACCTTGGGGATGTTCTTGTCCTCGATGACCACCGGGTTGAGCCCGGCGATCTCCTCGGCGACGAAGATGCCCTGCTGGAAGCCGCGGTGCGCGAGCTGCAGGCCGGGGACGATGTCGCCGACGGCGTAGACGTTCGGGACGTTCGTGGCGAGGCGCTCGTTCGTGATGACGAAGCCGCGGTCCATCGTGATGCCGACCTCGTCGTAGCCGACGTTCTGCGTGACGGGGCCACGGCCGACGGCGACGAGCAGGACGTCACCGTCGAAGGTCGTGCCGTCTTCGAGCGTGACGACGACACCGTTCTCGTGCTGCTCGACGCCCTGGAACCGGGTGCCGAGCGAGAACCCGATGCCGCGCTTGCGGAACGCGCGCTCGAGCTGCTTCGACATGGACTCGTCCTCGGCGGGGACCAGGTGGGGGAGGCCCTCGACGATGGTGACGTCGGCGCCGAAGGACTTCCAGACGCTGGCGAACTCGACACCGATCACGCCGCCGCCCAGGATGACGACCTTGTTCGGGACGTAGTCCATGCGGAGGGCGGTCTCGGAGGTGATGACCCGGCCGCCGATCTCGAGCCCGGGGAGGGACTTCGAGTAGGACCCGGTCGCCAGCACGACGTTCTTGCCGGTGACGGTCTGGTCGCCGACCTGCACGGTGTTCTGCGAGGTCAGGCGGCCCCAGCCCTCGACGACGGTGATGCCGCGGGCCTTGATGAGGCCCTGCAGGCCCTTGTACTTGGAGTTGATGACGCCCTGCTGGTACTCGATGACCTTGGGCACGTCGACACCAGCGAACTCGGCGAGGACGCCGTACTTCTCGGCGTCACGGGCGCCGTCGGCGATCTCGGCGGAGTGCAGCAGCGCCTTCGTCGGGATGCAGCCGCGGTGCAGGCAGGTCCCTCCGAGCTTGTCGCCCTCGATGAGCGCGACGCTCATCCCGAGCTCGGCTGCCCGGAGCGCAGCGGCGTACCCGCCACTCCCGCCACCGAGGACCACGACGTCGTAAGTCTGTTCCGTCACCTGGTGCAACTCCCTCGTGCATGTCGGGGCCGGTCGGGCCCGCACATGGACACCACCGCGGCGGTGTCCGACGGTCGGACCGCATGGTTCCGGTCCCGTCCCGTGTCGTTCCGGTGGGTGGCGTCGAGACGCCCGCCCCACCGGAACCAACCTACTACTTGGACTGGAGGTCTTCTGCGAGCGAGATGAGCGTGCGGACCATCGCACCGGTCGGTCCCTTGCCCAGCCACCCGTAGCCGCCGCCCTTGTTCTCCGAGGGGCCCGCGATGTCGAGGTGCGCCCAGGGGACACCCTCGCCCACGAAGCGCTCCAGGAACTTGCCCGCGAGCAGCATGCCGCCGGCCGGGTTGCCCACCGTGGCGTTCACCATGTCGGCGACGTCGCTGGCGAGCCGGGCGTCGAGCTCCTCGGGGAGGGGCATCGGCCAGATCGGCTCGGCGACGGACTCGGCGAGGGCGCGGACACGGGCCACGAGGTCGTCGGTGCCCATCAGGCCGGTGGTGCGGTCGCCGAGCGCGACGACCTGGGCGCCGGTGAGGGTGGCGACGTCGACGACCGCGTCGGGCTGCTCGAGCGAGGCCGCAGCGAGGCCGTCACCGAGGACCAGACGGCCCTCGGCGTCGGTGTTCGTGACCTCCACGGTCTTGCCGTTCTTCAGCGTCAGGACGTCACCGGGACGGATCGCCGACCCGGACGGCATGTTCTCGGCCAGGCAGAGCCACGCGGTGACCTTGACGTCCAGGCCGAGTCGAGCGGCGGCGACGGTCGCGGCGAGCACGGTCGCAGCGCCGGTCATGTCGGTCTTCATGCCGAGCATCGAGGCGGCCGGCTTGAGCGAGAGCCCGCCCGAGTCGAACGTGATGCCCTTGCCGACGAGGGCGAGGTGCTTCGTCGCGGACTCCGGCGCGTACCGGACGACGACCAGGCGCGGGGGACGGACGGACCCGGCCCCGACGCCGAGGATGCCGCCGAAGCCCTGGGCCTCGAGCGCGGTCTCGTCGAGCACCTCGACGGTCAGCGGCAGGTCCCCGGCGAGCCCGGTGGCCACGTCCGCGACGTCCGAGGGGCCGAGGTCGAGCGCGGCGGTGTTCACGAGGTCGCGCACCAGGGCGGCGGCGTCCGCGACGATCGCCGGGCGCACGGTCGCGTCGGCGACGGCTGACGGGGTGAGCACGACGACGCGCTGGTCGCCCCGCACCGGTCCGGTGCTGCCGGTGCCCCTGTGCCGGGTGAACGAGTAGGACCCGAGTGCCGCACCCTCGAGGGCGGCGTCCACGAGCTCGTCGGAGTCGGTCGGCAGAGCGAGCGCGATCGAGGACACGTGCGGGAGCTGCCGGACGGCGCTGCCCGCGGCCGAGCGGACGGCGGCGACGCCGCTGCCGGAGCCGAGGCCGATGAGCGCGATGCTGCCGGCGCTGACACCGGTGCCCGGCAGGCGAACGAGCTGGTCCTTCGCCCCCGTCACGCCGATCGCCGCGAGGTCGAGGTCATCGAGCTCGGAGAACGGCGTCGTCGCGGGCGGGACGATCGTCGCGGGAGCGCCGTCAGAGCCGGGGCGGACGCCGACGACGAGGACGTCGGCGTCGATCGAGGAGGGGGAGGCGGAGTCAGTGGAGAGCGTCGGTCGGACCATGCTCCAACCCTATCCAGGCACTGTTCGCTGTCGGCGTGGGCGTCGTGGCCGGTGGTGTCTGCACCCCCGCCTAGCATTGGGACGGTGAACCGCCCCGAGGACCTCTACACGTTCGACGAGTCCGCCCCGACGGTCCCCACCGGCCTGCACCTGGTCGCCGGACTCACCGGGTTCGCGGACGCCGGCTCGGCGGTCGCCCAGGTGACCACCTCGATCCTCGAGCGGCTGGACACCCGGCTCGTCGCCGAGTTCGACCCGGACGCGCTGCTCGACTGGCGTGCCCGTCGCCCGGTGATCACGTTCGAGCACGACCACATCACCGACATCGAACCGCCGCGGCTCGCCCTGCACCTGGTGCGCGACGAGATCGGGCAGCCCTTCCTCTTCCTCTCCGGCTACGAACCCGACTTCCAGTGGAACCGGTTCGTCCGCGCGGTGACCGACCTCGCCGCCGAGCTCCAGGTCGTGGACACGACGTGGGTGCAGTCGATCCCGATGCCCGTGCCGCACACCCGCCCCGTCAGCCTCACCGTGTCGGGCACGCGCGCCGACCTCATCGAGTCGATGAGCGTCTGGAAGCCGGAGACCCAGGCGCCGGCGAACGTCCTGCACCTCGTCGAGCACCGTCTCACCGAGCTCGAGCGCCAGGTGACGGGCCTGGTGCTCCTCGTCCCGCACTACCTCTCCGACACGGAGTACCCCGACGCCGCGGTGGCCGCCCTGTCCGGGATCGCCGCCGCGACCGGGCTGATCTTCCCGACGGACGCCCTGCGTGAAGAGGGTCGCGAGTTCGCGCTCCGCGTCGACGAGCAGGTCGCCGGCAACGGCGAGCTGCAGCGCCTCGTCGCGGCGCTCGAGGAACGCCACGACACCTACATGGAGGGCAACCCCGTCGGCTCGCCCCTCACCGGCGTCGACGGCGAGGTCCCCACGGCCGACGCGATCGCGGCCGAGCTGGAGCGCTTCCTGGCGGACCGCCGGGACGCCTCCGACGACTGACCCAGCCAGGAGGCCCCTCCACAGCCGTCCACGCAGCGCGCGTCCTCCACAGCTCGTCCTGGCGGCGGGGCCGCGCCGCTAGCCTTGTCGGGTGAACTCCCGCCGTGCCTTCGTCGTGTGGGGCGTCGCGGTCCTCGCGTACGTCCTGGCGGTCGTGCAGCGGTCCTCGCTCGGTGTGTCCGGCGTGGACGCGCAGGACCGCTTCGCGGTCTCCGCCGCCGTCCTGTCCACCCTGGCGGTCGTGCAGATCGCCGTGTACGCGGGGCTGCAGATCCCCGTCGGGATCGCCCTCGACCGGATCGGCCCGCGGCGCCTCGTGCTGCTCGGGGCCCTGCTGCTCGTGCTCGGGCAGGCCGTCGTCGCGGTGTCACCCACGATCGGCCCGGCGGTGGTCGGGCGGGTCCTGGTCGGTGCCGGGGACGCCATGACCTTCATCTCGGTGATCCGCCTTCTGCCGATGTGGTTCAGCGGCCGGATCCTGCCGCAGATCTCGCAGTGGACGGGCAACCTCGGGCAGGTCGGCCAGATCGCGTCGGCGTTCCCCTTCGCGCTGCTGCTGCACAGCGCCGGCTGGACGGTGGCGTTCGGGGTGGCCGCAGCGGCGAGTGCCGTCGGGCTCGTCCTGGCGTTCGTCTTCGTGCGGAACGGCCCCGTCCCCGTGCGCACCGACACGATCCCGCTGCCGCACACCTGGTCGGCGGCGTTCCACACGTTCGGGCACGCACTCCGCCGCCCCGGCACGCAGCTCGGGTTCTGGTCGCACTACGTCACCCAGTCCTCGGGCACGGTGTTCAGCCTGCTGTGGGGCGTGCCGATGCTCCGCGGGCTCGGGTACTCCTCGACCGAGGCCGCCGGCTTCCTCACCGTGATCGTCGCCGTCGGGTTCGTCGCGGGGCCGCTCCTCGGCGTGCTCTGTGCCCGGTACCCGCTCCGTCGGTCGAACCTGGTGCTCGGCGTGGTCGTCCTGCTCGGGGTCGTGTGGACGTTCGTGCTCGTCTGGCCGGGGCACCCGCCGACCTGGCTCCTCGTGCTGCTCGTCGTGGCGATGGGCATCGGAGGGCCCGGCTCGCTCATCGGGTTCGACTTCGCCCGCTCGTTCAACCCGATGGGCTCCCTCGGGTCGGCGAACGGCGTCGTCAACGTCGGGGGCTTCCTGGCGGCCTTCGTGATGATGTTCCTCATCGGCGTGCTCCTCGACGCGGTCGCCCGGGTCACGGGGGACACCGTCTTCGCCTGGTCGAACTTCCGGGTCGCGCTCACCGTGCAGTACGTCGTGGTCGGGTTCGGCGTCGGGATGCTGCTGCACGCCCGCCGTCGGACGCGCGCCCAGATGCACGCGCAGGACGGAATACGGGTGGCACCACTCTGGGTTGCACTCGTTGCACGCCTGCGGAAGCGGACCGTGCAATAATGAAGACCGGACCCGTTCGGGTCTCCCGTGTACAGGTGCTCCATTCGGGGCGCGCGTTTCGTCGGGGGACTTGACATGGGTCCTAGTGCTGCCCCGAACGCGTGGAGTCGCTGCCCTGACCGGGTGGTGTCGCTGCTCTGGACGTGCAGCACCGCCAAGAGCGACGGGCCAGTGACGCGGGGGAACTGCGGCGCCGGCCCTGGGTGCAGAGGGAAGGCCACGACCCCATGAACGTGGCACGACGAGAGAGGTGATCGCATGGCTGCCCGGAGCACGACGATCGATCCCACGAAGGACAACGCCGACACGGTGACCGAGGCCGAGAGCCCCGAGACCGACGGCACCGCTGCGCCGAAGAAGCGCGCGACGAAGGCCCCCGCCAAGAAGGCGGCCGCCCCGAAGAAGGCCGCGGTCAAGAAGCCCGCGACGAAGAAGGCCGCGTCCGACGAGGACGAGGACGACGCCGTCGAGCCCGTGGAGGCCGTCGACGCGACGGACGACACCGACGACGACACCGAGGACAAGCCGCGCACCGCCGCGGTGGAGGCCGCCAACGCGGTCGCCGCAGGCGCGCTCGTCATCTCGCAGTCCGACGACGACGAAGCGCCGGTCTACTCGACGACCATCACCGGCGCGACCGCTGACCCGGTCAAGGACTACCTCAAGCAGATCGGCAAGGTCGCCCTGCTGAACGCTGAACAAGAGGTCGAGCTCGCGATGCGCATCGAGGCCGGCCTGTTCGCCGAGGACAAGCTGCAGCACACCACCGGCCTGTCGAAGCCCGAGGAGCGCGAGCTCCGCTGGGTCGCTCGTGACGGCCAGCGGGCGAAGTCGCACCTGCTCGGCGCGAACCTCCGCCTCGTCGTGTCGCTCGCCAAGCGCTACACCGGCCGTGGCATGCAGTTCCTGGACCTGATCCAGGAGGGCAACCTGGGCCTCATCCGTGCCGTCGAGAAGTTCGACTACACGAAGGGCTTCAAGTTCTCGACCTACGCCACGTGGTGGATCCGTCAGGCCATCACGCGCGCCATGGCCGACCAGGCCCGCACCATCCGCATCCCGGTGCACATGGTCGAGGTCATCAACAAGCTCGCCCGCGTCCAGCGGCAGATGCTGCAGGACCTGGGCCGCGAACCCACCCCGGAAGAGCTCGCCCGCGAGCTCGACATGACCCCGGAGAAGGTCGTCGAGGTCCAGAAGTACGGCCGCGAGCCGATCTCGCTCCACACCCCCCTGGGTGAAGACGGCGACTCCGAGTTCGGTGACCTCATCGAGGACACCGAGGCGGTCGTGCCGGCCGACGCGGTGGGCTTCACGATGCTGCAGAAGCAGCTCGAGAGCCTGCTCGACTCCCTGTCCGAGCGCGAAGCCGGTGTCATCCGGATGCGCTTCGGCCTGGGCGACGGTCAGCCGAAGACGCTCGACCAGATCGGTGACACGTTCGGCGTGACGCGTGAGCGCATCCGCCAGATCGAGTCCAAGACGATGGCGAAGCTCCGCCACCCGTCGCGGTCGCAGTCGCTGCGCGACTACCTCGAGTAGGCCGACGGTTGCGTTTCTTCATCCCGATCCTCATCGGGCGGATCCTCCGCGCCCTCGCACGTGCGCGGGGTGGGGGGTCCGCCTACCCGGGCTTCATCGTCCTGAAGCTCGTGCCGGACTTCCTGCAGCGCGTCACGAAGCAGTTCCCCAACGGGGTCGTCTTCGTGCTGGGGTCGAACGGCAAGTCCACGACGACGCACATGATCTCGGACATCGTCCGGGCGCACGGGCTGCGGGTCTTCACCAACCCGTCGGGCGCCAACCTGCCGCAGGGCATCGCGTCGGCGCTCCTGTCCGAGGTGTCGCTCACCGGGCGGCTCAAGGCGGACATCGGGATCCTCGAGGTCGACGAGGCCTTCGCCGTCGAGCTCGCCGGCATCCTGTCGCCGTCCACCGTGACGATGCTCAACGTGCAGGTGGACCAGCTCTACCGGTTCTTCGAGACCGAGCGCGTGGCGACGATGATGCTCGACACGGCGGCACTGTCGACCGCGAACGTCATCACGAACCACGACGACCAGTTCCTCGACGCCTACAGTGCGGTCGCCGGCCAGCGGGTCCTGCGCTTCGGCGCGAGCGCCGCCATCGTGGCCGCCAGCCCGAACGGTCTGCAGAACGCGGACGACTTCGACCGCGCCGACGCCGAGCAGTCGGTCATCGACGCCGAGGTCACCGAGCACACCGGTGACGCCGCGACGATCGCCTTCGGGGGATCGGACATCGCCGTGCGCCTGCCCGCGCGTGGCCTGCACTACGCGGTCGACGCCGCAGCGGCCACCGCGACGGCCAGTGCGGCCCTCGGAGCCCAGTTCCGCACCGACGCCGTCACCCGGGCCTTCTCGACGATGAAGCCTGCGTACGGCCGCGGTGAACGCCTGCCCATCGCCGGCGAGTCCGCCGAGTTCACGATGTTCAAGAACGCCGCGAGCCTGCAGCTCAACCTCGACGCACTGCCGGAGCACCCCGAGCAGGTGCTCATGGCGATCGACGAGGGCACACCGGACATCTCGTGGATCTACGACATCGACTTCTCCAAGCTCGACCACGTCGACGTCGTCTCCGGTGACAAGGCCTGGCAGATCGCGATCGCCCTCGAGCACGCCGGAGTCCGGATCGGCCGAGTCGAACCCGACGTCGAGGCCGCGATCAGGCTCATGCAGGGCCTCGGCACGACGAGCACCGGCACGAAGAACTTCATCGTCAACTACGAGATCATGATGATCGCCCGGAAGGCCCTCGGCCACCCGGACCTGGAGAAGACCGCATGACGGCCGATCGCCTGACCATCCTGCACGTGTACCCGCGGCAGATGGGGGTGTCGGGGGACCGCGGCAACGTGGTCGCCCTGACCCGCCGTGCCGACGCCGCCGACCTCCCGACGGAGGTCGTCGAGTACGCCCCGGGTGACGACCTGCCCACCGCGGCCGACGTGGTCGTCATCGGGAACGGTCCGCTCAGCGCGATGCGGTCCCTCGGCGCCGACGTCGCCCGGATCGCGGCTCCTCTCCGTGACCTCGCTGCCGCCGGTGTCCCCGTGGTCGCACTCGGTGGCGGCTTCGACCTGGCGACGAACGAGGTCGTCCCGACCGACGGTGCGCCGGTGCAGGGCTTCGGTGTGTTCGACGCCCGCGCGGTCCGCGGTGCCGAGCGTCGCGTCAACTACTTCGTGCTCGAGACCCGCTACCCGCTGCTCGCCGGCGCGTCGAAGCGGCTCGCTGCGTTCGAGGACCACGCCACGCGGATCGAGCTCGGTTCCGGGGTCACCCCGTTCGCGGACGTCGTGTCCGGCGGCGGGAACCAGGCCGGTTCCCCGGTCGAGGGTGCTGTCCGCGGCACCTCCTTCGGCACACACGCGCAGGGCCCGCTCCTGCCGCTGAACCCGGCCCTCACCGACGCCGTCCTGGCCGCGGCCGCGGAGCGTGTCGGCCGGTCCTACGCACCGGACCCCGACCGCACGGCGAGCATCGACCGGTACGCGCGCGAAGCGCGCGCCACCGTCGACCGGTTCGTCGACAAGGCGTTCAAGCGCATCGCCTGACCACGCGCTGACGGCGACCGCCTGGAGGCCCGCCACCGGTCCACGAGACCGGTGCCGGGCCTCCAGGCCGTTGCTGCCGGTGTGTCTGCGCTGGTGAACGACGACGGGCCCGGATCCTGGTGGATCCGGGCCCGTTGCTGGTGCGTGGTGCTTACTTCGACTCGCGGAGTCGGCTGCTCTCGTCGTGCCACTCGATGGCGGTGGCGGCGAGCTTGTCCTTGAACTCGGCGCCGTGGTGGGCGCAGAAGAACAGTTCACCGCTGGCCATGGTGGCTCGGATGTAGGCCTGCGCACCGCAGCTGTCACACCGGTCGGCAGCGGTGAGCTGGTGGTTGCTGACGTCGTCGATGGAGAGGTCCTGCACGGTCTGGGTCATTGCTGTGCTCCTCACGGATTGCAGGTGGTGCTTCCTGGTTGCACCATTTCAACACGTGATGCCTGGATGTACGGCATTGTGTGCGCCCATTTCGCTCAGCGCGGACCGATCGTCCCCAGTGCGAGTGTCAGGCGGGTGGTGTCGGTCGTGCTGGGTAGGCTCGGGAGGTGAGCTCCGACTACTCCGCACGGCATCTCTCCGTCCTCGAAGGACTCGAGGCAGTCCGGAAGCGTCCCGGCATGTACATCGGGTCGACGGACTCCCGTGGCCTCATGCACTGCCTGTGGGAGATCATCGACAACTCGGTCGACGAAGCCCTCGCCGGACACGGTGACGAGATCGGTGTGCGGTTGTTCCCGGACGGCTCCGTCCAGGTCACCGACACCGCCCGCGGCATCCCCGTCGACGTCGAGCCGAAGACCGGCCTGACCGGGGTGGAGGTCGTCTTCACGAAGCTCCACGCCGGCGGCAAGTTCGGGTCGGGGTCGTACGCGGCGTCCGGCGGTCTGCACGGTGTCGGTGCCTCCGTCGTCAACGCGCTGTCGGAGCGTCTCGACGTCGAGGTCGACCGCGGCGGCAAGACCTACGCCATGTCGTTCCACCGCGGTGAGCCCGGCCTGTTCGACGACTCGGACGGCATCGGGCCGGACGCGCCCTTCAGCCCGTTCACCTCGGGCAGCGAACTGCGCGTGGTCGGCAAGGTCAAGAAGGGCGTCACCGGGTCGCGGGTGCGGTACTGGGCCGACCGGCAGATCTTCACCAGGGACGCCGCCTTCAGCATGTCCGACCTGGTCAACCGAGCACGCCAGACCGCGTTCCTGGTGCCAGGCCTCGGGCTCACCATCACCGACGAGCGCCCTGCAGCCATCACCGCTGCCGCCGAGCGCGCCGCTGCGACGGGGGTCGAGGTCGCCGAGGGGCCCGTCGTCGAGCGCTTCCGGTACGAGGGCGGCATCGGCGAGTTCGTCGAGCACCTCGCCGTCGACGGCGCGAAGACCGACGTCTGGCGCATCCAGGGCTCGGGCACGTTCAAGGAGACCGTGCCGATGCTCGACGACAAGGGCCACATGGTGTCGACCGAGGTCGAGCGCACCTGCGAGGTCGACGTCGCCCTGCGCTGGGGCGACGGCTACGAGACCGTGCTGCGCAGCTTCGTCAACATCATCGCCACGCCGAAGGGCGGTACCCACCAGACGGGCTTCGAGGCCGGGCTGGTGAAGGCCGTCCGGACCCAGGTCGAGGCCAACGCCCGCAAGCTCAAGCTCGGGCAGGACAAGCTCGAGAAGGACGACGTGCTCGCCGGCCTGACCGCCGTGCTGACCGTCCGGCTGCCGGAACCGCAGTTCGAGGGTCAGACGAAGGAGATCCTCGGGACGCCCGCGGTCCGTCGTGTCGTGGACTCGGTCGTCTCCAAGCGGATGACCGAGATCCTCACGTCGACGCAGCGCACCGAGAAGGCGCAGGCCGCGGCACTGCTCGAGAAGGTCGTCGCGGAGATGAAGACCCGTATCTCGGCCCGGGCGCACAAGGAGACCCAGCGCCGTAAGAACGCGCTCGAGAACTCCTCCCTGCCGACGAAGCTCGCGGACTGCCGCTCGAACGACGTCGAGGGCACCGAGCTCTTCATCGTCGAGGGTGACTCCGCGCTCGGCACCGCCAAGCTCGCGCGCAACAGCGAGTACCAGGCGCTCCTGCCCATCCGCGGCAAGATCCTCAACGTGCAGAAGGCGTCCGTGTCGGACATGCTCTCGAACGCCGAGTGCGCCTCGATCATCCAGGTGATCGGCGCCGGGTCCGGTCGGACGTTCGAGCTCGACCAGGCCCGCTACGGCAAGGTCATCATCATGTCCGACGCCGACGTCGACGGCGCCCACATCCGCACGCTGCTCCTGACGCTCTTCTTCCGGTACATGCGGCCGATGATCGAGCAGGGTCGGGTGTTCGCCGCGGTGCCGCCGCTGCACCGGGTCGTCGTGATCAACCGCGGCAAGCCGAACGACACGCTCTACACGTACTCCGAGCAGGAACTCCAGGCCGTGCTGAAGAAGCTGGCGCGGTCGGGCAAGAAGTACCAGGAGCCGATCCAGCGCTACAAGGGGCTCGGCGAGATGGACGCCGACCAGCTCGCGGAGACGACGATGGACCGTGCGCACCGCACCCTTCGCCGGGTCCAGGTGCCCCACGCCGAGTCCGCTGCGAAGGTCTTCGAGCTGCTGATGGGGAACGACGTCGCGCCGCGCAAGGAGTTCATCCTGGCCGGCGAGGGTCTGGACCGCGACCGCATCGACGTGTAGCGCCGCTGCGCGGTACTGACATTGTGAGACACCCCCGTCTGCTTGGGGCGCCGGTGTCTCGCGTGCGCGACTGCCGGTGAGGCCGCGTGAGACGCCCCCGTCTGTGCGGAACGCCGGCGTTTCGCGTCCGGGACAGTCGATGAAGCGGCGTGAGACGCCCCCGTCTGTGCGGAACGCCTCGTGGTCGCCGAGACGGGGGTGTCTCGGGCGACCTGGGCCGCGCGGTCCGGGCGGACGGTTCGGCCGCGCCGAGTCTCGGCTGGGCGGACACTTTCGCGCGTTCGGAGCGCGAGTTGTGTCCGCGGGGCCGAGACTCGGCAGCGGGGGCGGCCGCGCCGCCGCAGCGCGGCCGCGCTACGCGTCGCAGCGCGGCCGCGCTACGCGTCGCAGCGCGGCCGCGCTACGCGTCGCAGCCCGCGCTACGCGTCGCAGCCCGCGCTACGCGTCGCAGCCCGCGCTACGCGTCGCAGCCCGCGCTACGCGTCGCCGCGCGTGCCGTCGAGCGTCGCGGCGCTGCCGCCGATCGACCCGACGACGTTGTCGAGCGAACTACCCGACCCGTCGCGCTTCGACATCCAGTCGGGCAGGGTCCGGGCAGCGCCGTCCGTCCCGACCGCGTGCGGCGGTGCGATGCCGGCCCACGCCACGGTGAGGCCGTCCTCGCCCTTGAGGAACGCGTGCGCCCGGACACCCTGCGTCGCACGGCCCTTCGCGGGGAACTCGGACAGGGACGAGACCTTGGCGCGCCCGGTGTCCGTGCCGGGCAGGGCGGACGAGGACGTGGAGACGGTGGCGACGACGGCGTCCTCGGACGGAGCGACGGCGCCGAACCAGATCACCGAGGCACCGGAGGCCAGCGCCACGCCGGCGACTCCGCCGGCAGGGAGGCCCTGGGCGCGGACGGCTGCGGCCCCGAACCGGAGCAGCTGCGCGTTCGAGGTGATGAACACGAGGTCGTCCGACTCGGCCGACTGGGTGGCGCCGACGACCTGGTCGCCGGGCTTCAACCCGATCGCCACGAAGTCCGGTTTGTCCGGCCAGGCCCCGGGGACGACGCGCTTCACGACGCCCTGCGCGGTGCCGATCGCCAGGGAGTGCTCGGACGCAGCGCCGAGGTCCACCACGGCGACGACGGACTCGCCCCGGGGGATGCCGAGGTACTCGTGGACCCGCACCCCGGCGTCGAGCCGGACGGCGGCGGGCGGGACGGACGGCACGTCGACGGGGGAGAACCGCACGATGCGGCCGGTGGAGGTCAGCGCGCCGACCTGCCCGCGGACGGTGCTGAGCACGCTCGACAGGACGGCGTCGTGCTTGGAGCGCTTCGGCACCCGCACGACCCCGAGTTCGGCGGTCGGGACGTCGACGCGGACGAGCCGCCCGGTGGTCGACAGCAGCACGCGGCACGGGGCGTCGGCGACCTGGAGGTCCTCGGGGTCGACGACGGCCTTCTTGCCGCCGCGCACCGGGGCGTCGGCCTCGGTCAGGAGCGTGCGGCGCGGCGTCGCGAACTTGTCGGAGACCTCGGTGAGCTCGAGCGCGACCTGGGCACGGAGACGGTCGTCGGAGGCGAGCAGTTCCTCCAGCGCGGCGATGTCGGCGAGGAGCTGGTCCCGCTCGCCCTCGAGCTCCATCCGCGAGAACTTCGTGAGCCGCCGCAGGCGCAGTTCGAGGATGTACTCGGCCTGCACCTCGGACAGGTCGAACACGTCCCGCAGACGGCTGCGTGCGGCCTCGGAGTCGTCGGACGTGCGGATGACCTGGATGACCTCGTCGATGTCGAGGATCGCGATGAGCAGGCCCTCGACCAGGTGCAGGCGTTCGCGGCGCCGCGCCAGCCGGTACTCGGTCCGCCGCGTGACGACGGCGATGCGGTGCTGCACGTAGACGTCGAGCAGCTCGCGCAGGCCGAGCGTGCGCGGGGAGCCACCGACCAGGGCGACGTTGTTGATGCCGAAGCCCTCTTCGAGCGGGGTGTGCTTGTACAGCTGCTCGAGCACGGCCGCGGGGTTGAACCCGGACTTGATGCCGATGACGAGCCGCAGCACGTGGTTGCGGTCGGTCAGGTCGTTGACGTCGGAGATGCCGACGAGCTTCTTCGCCTGGACGCCGTCCTTGATCTTCTCGATCACGCGCTCGGGGCCGACGAGGTAGGGCAGCTCGGTGACGACGAGGCCGGTCTTGCGGGGCGAGAGGGTCTCGACGCTGACCTTGGCCCGGGTGCGGAAGGTGCCACGCCCGGTGGCGTAGGCGTCGCGCACGCCCGACAGCCCGACGATCGTGCCGCCGGAGGGCAGGTCCGGCCCCGGCACGTACTCCATCAGCTCCTCGAGCGACGCCTTCGGGTGCAGGAGCAGGTGCTTGGCGGCCTCGACCACCTCGCCGAGGTTGTGCGGCGCCATGTTGGTCGCCATGCCGACCGCGATGCCCGACGCGCCGTTGACCAGCAGGTTCGGGAACGCGGCGGGCAGCACGCCCGGCTGCATGATCTGGTTGTCGTAGTTCGGGACGAAGTCGACGACGTCCTCGCCGAGGTTCTCGGTCATGGCCATCGACGGTTCGGCGAGCCGGGCCTCGGTGTACCGGGCAGCGGCGGGGCCGTCGTCGAGCGATCCGAAGTTGCCGTGGCCGTCGACGAGCGGCACGCGCATCGTGAACGGCTGGGCCATGCGCACCAGGGCGTCGTAGATGGCGCCGTCGCCGTGCGGGTGCAGCTTGCCCATCACCTCGCCGGTGACGCGGGCGCTCTTCACGTGGCCGCGGTCCGGCCGCAGGCCCATCTCCGACATCTGGTACAGGATCCGGCGCTGCACGGGCTTGAGGCCGTCGCGGGCGTCGGGCAGGGCACGCGAGTAGATGACCGAGTACGCGTACTCGAGGAACGAGCCCTGCATCTCCTCGGAGACGTCGACGTCCTCGATGCGCTCACCGTCGGGGAGGCCGACTGTGTCCGTGCGTGCCATGGGACCTTTCTGGGAGTATCGGAGGGTGACACTGAGCCTACCGACGGCCCCCGACGCCACCGCGAACCTCGCCGACGTGCTGCCGAGTTGCCTCGTGGCGCTCGGCGCTGCGGACGACACGTGGTTGCGCACACAGGGCCTGGAGGCTCGGATCCCGCTCCGCCCCGCCCGTTCCGCGGTCGTCGTCCTGGTCGACGGCCTCGGCGCGAACGCGCTCGGCGCGCGTGCCGGGCACGCCCGGTTCCTGACGGGCTCCCGGAAGCGCCTGCGCAGCGGGTTCCCGACGACGACCGCCGCGGCGCTCTCGACCCTGACGACCGGCCGCTCGCCCGGCACCCACGGCGTGGTCGGGTACAGCGGCTGGAGCCCGGACACCGGGGAGGTCGTGAACCTGCTCAGCGGGTGGGACGACGAGGTGCCCGCCGGGTGGCTCCGCACGCCCACTCTGTTCACCGAGGCACCGGGCATCGGCGTCGACCCCGTGGTCGTCGGTCCGGCGCGCTACGAGTCGTCGGGCATGACCGCGAACGTCCTCAGCGGCGCGCGGTACGTCCCCGCCGACACCATCGCGCAGCGGGTCGACGCGGCGATCGCGGCCACGCTCACCGGCACGGCGCTCGTGTACCTCTACGTCCCCGAGCTCGACTCGATCGCGCACAAGCACGGGTGGCAGTCCGACCGCTGGACGGCGGCGCTGGAGTCGCTCGACGGGGAGCTCGCCCGCCTGGCCGCCGGCGTCGCCCGGGACGTCGGGGTGCTCGTCACGGCGGACCACGGCATCCTCGACGTGCCCGAGGAGACGAACATCGCGATCGACCCCGACCTGCTCCAGGACGTCGTCGGGGTCGCGGGGGACCCACGCTGCCGCCAGCTCACCGTGGCCCCGGGGACAGACGTGCCAGGGCTGGCCGAGGCCTGGCGCGCCACCTACGGCAAGCGGGCGTACGTCGCGAGCCGCGAGGAGGCGATCGCCGCGGGCTGGTTCGGCGCCGTGTCCGAGGACGTGCTGCCGCGCATCGGCGACGTGGTCGTGGTGGCCAGGAGCACGTGGGCGTTCAACGACGACCGGGCGCTGAAGCCCGGAGCGGTGCCGAAGCGGATGATCGGCCAGCACGGGGCGATGACCGATGACGAGCTGCTCGTCCCGCTGCGCCTCGCCGGGGCGTTCGCGAGCTGAGCCGCGGGCACGACCCGCACCGGGCCCTGGACGGGAGCAGCCCGCCACGCGCGGTGCGTGACGGGCTGCTCCGAGCCTCCCGGCTGGACGGTGCGGTCTCAGACCTCGTCGTCGGGACGGGTCCCGAACACGATCTCGTCCCAGCTCGGCATCGAGCGGCGGTTCCGCTTCTTGCGGTCCGGGCGCGCCTCGGACTCCGGCGCGGAGGACGGACGGCCGTCCGGCTGCGGAGCGGTGTCGTTCGTGTCGGTGAAGCCGTGCAGCGGGATGTCGACCACGCTGACCGCGCCGCGCTGCTCCTCCTGCTGCTGGTCCGCGAAGGTGACGGACTCGCGCTCACCGCGGCGGCGGCGGAGTGCCTCGAGCAGGTCGGCGGTCTCGTTGCCCGGCGGACGCTCCTCGATCTGGGCGGTGCCGATGCGGGGGAGCGGCGCGCGGAGGGGAGCACGCTCGGGGACCTCGGGGTTCGTGACGGCCTCGTCCGGCTCGTCGACGCGGAAGGCGCCGGAGTCGAACCGGGTGCCGTCGGTGTCCTGCTGGTCGTACTCGACCGCACGGAGGCGGGGCGCGAGGCCCTCGTCCTCGGTGTGCGAGAGCCGGTGCGCGTCGCTCGTGTCCGGCGTCAGCGTCGAGGTCTTCGGGTCGAACGTCCACTGGGCGTCGTGCTCGACCTCGCCCGCCGTGTAGCGGACCTGCACCTGCCAGCCGTTCTCCACGTGCTTCCAGCTCGACCAGGTGACGTCGGTGGCCTCACCGGACTCGAGGCGGGCCGTTATCGCGTCGCCGAACACGTCGGGTGCGGAGTCGTCGGACGGCGTCACCGGCACGCGGCGGGCGGCGTCGAGGATGAAGGCACGCTCGGCGAGGACGGGACCCTCGAAGCGACGGACGTACTCGACGTCGACGTCGAGCGCCGAGGCGACGTCGGCCGCGTCGGCACCGCTGCGGATCCGGGCCTGGACGTCCTTCGGGGACACGCGCTTCTGCGGCATGCCGTCGGGGTTCGCCTGTCGGACCTGCCCCGGCAGCGCCGAGGTGACGGGCAACCGGAACTCGCTGCCGCCGTCGGTCGCGAGCAGGAGTGCCCCGGACTCCACTCCGATGACTCTCACGTCTTGCATGGTTCCGCCTTCCGAGCAGTTGCGTACGGTCTGCGTCGTACCCGGGAAGTATGCAGGGACCGGAGGCCGATTCCGGGGAGGCGCACGGGCGTGCCGTTTCCGGTGCGGTGCGGTACTTCGTGTCGTGGTGGGGCTGGGCTGGGCTCGGGCTTGGGCCCGGCCTGGGCGCGGCTTGGGCTTGGGCTTGAGCCCGGCCTGGGCGCGGCTTGGTCCTGGCCCTCGGGAATGGCCGGACCGCGCGACCGGTTGCACGCCCAGACGAGCCGCTGACCGCTCAGTTTGCATCGAGGCGGCACGTGTTGGATACTGTCGCCGCCGATCTCCGGCGACGACCTCTCGATACGAGAAATGGATGGGCATGGCCACCGATTACGACGCCCCCCGGAAGACCGACGACAACTCCGATTCGGAGTCGATCGAGGCCCTCAAGGAGCGCGTGCCCGACAAGATGTCCGGAGTCGTCGATGACGACTCCGACAACCCCGGCAGCTTCGAACTCGCCGGACAGGACCTCAGCGACGTCGACCTCGACGTCGTCGTGCTGCCCCCGCAGGTGGACGAGTTCACCTGCGTCGAGTGCTTCCTCGTGAAGCACCGGTCGCAGCTCGACCACGAGTCGAAGCTCGGCCCGGTCTGCGCGGAGTGCGCAGCGCTCTAGGGCACGCACGCGAACGTCGGACGGCCCGCATCCCCTCGGGGGTGCGGGCCGTCCGTCGTGTGTGGGGTGTTGCTTCGGGGACGGGGGGGCTGTGGGTCCGGGCTGCGTCGAAGGGTCGGTCGGTCGCGAGACGCCGGTGTCTCGGCGCTGACCGCTCGCGAGACGCCGGTGTCTGTGCGAGACGCCCTGTCCCGGGCGAGACGCCGCGGTTTTCGGCGGCGTTTCGGGAGTTCGGGGGCGTTTCGTCGAGACGCCGGCGTCTCAGTGGACGATGCTCGCGAGACGCCGGTGTCCGGGCGAGACGCCCTGTCCCGGGCGAGACGCCGCGGTTTTCGGCGGCGTTTCGGGAGTTCGGGGGCGTTTCGTCGAGACGCCGGCGTCTCGGCGCGCAAGGTCACGCGAGACGGGGGCGTCTCGGACGAGCAGTCACGCGAGACGGGGGCGTGTCGCGGAGACGGGGGTGTCTCGCGGCAACGGCAACGGCAACGGCAACGGCACCGGCACCGGCGGCGACAGCGGCGACCGCGTGGCAGCGGCAGCGGCGGCCGACTTGCCAGCGCGAGCGGCGCCGTTGGGCTTCAGGACCGCAGCGCGTCGACGACCTTGTCCGGGTTGCGCACGCTGACCAGCCAGTACGGGGTGGGGTCGGCGTCGTCGCGGACCTCGACGCGCACGACGGGCCGGACGTACCCGCGGAAGAGCGTCCACGCCCGGGCGTCGAGCTTCGGCCCGCGCTGGGTCGTGGCCTCGGCCCCGTGGAACGGCACGGCCTCGCCCACCACCGCGCGCGGCAGGTGCGCTCGTCCGGCGCGGAACTCGGTGTCGGTCACCTCGACCACGGGTGCGACGGCCCAGAGGAGCACGAGCACCCCGACCTCCATGGCCGCGGCGACGATGATCCCCGTCACGATGCTGATCGGCAGGAACACGAGGAGGCTCGCGGGGATGACGAGCGCCGTCGCCAGGTACAGGCTCGGCGGCGCCCAGAGACGTTCGCGGTACAGGGTCACGGGTCCATTCGACCACGACTCACCTGAGGTCACGGAACGGTCACGGGCTGCACTACCCTCGTCACGTGACCGAACCTGTCGACGTGCTCTGGACCGGGGAGAACGCTCCCGTCCACGCCCACCCCGGCGACGCCGGCGCCGACCTCGTCTCGACCGAGGCCTTCGTGCTCGCACCCGGTGAGCGTCGTCTCGTCGGCACGGGCGTCTCGATCGCCCTGCCCGACGGCCACGCGGCCTTCGTGGTCCCGCGGAGCGGCCTCGCGGCGAAGCACGGCATCACGATCGTGAACGCCCCCGGCACGGTCGACTCCGGGTACCGCGGTGAGATCAAGGTCGCGCTGCTCAACACCGACCAGGCCGAGCCGTACGAGGTCCACGTGGGCGACCGCATCGCGCAGATGATCGTCATGCCGGTGCCCCCGGTGGTGTTCACCCGGGTCGACGAACTCCCCGACAGCGTCCGCGGCCATGGCGGCTTCGGCTCCTCGGGCTACGGTGGCACGAGCGCCGAACAGGGCGCAGGGACTGACCTGAACCAGACGGAAGGAACGCAGCGATGAGGATCGGCCGACGCAAGCGCGACGAGGTCGAGGTGGCCGCTGCGGTCGCCGACGACGCCGAGGTCGCGGAGACCTCACCGGAGGTCGACATCGCGGTGGAGGCCGACGCCGGACTCGACGAGGTCGACGCCGTCGCGCCGACCGGCAAGTCCGCCCCCGCTGACCGTGAAGAGTCGGGCCCCCTCGACGAGACCGAGGCCAACCCGGTCCGCCCCTACGTCGACCTCGGCGGCGTGAAGATCCTGCCGCGCGAGGGCCTGCACCTCCGGCTCGAGGTCGAGGAGGGCTCCCAGCGCGTCGTCGCGGTCGGGCTCGACTACGACGACTCCACGCTCCAGGTCCAGCCGTTCGCCGCACCGCGCTCCACCGGCCTCTGGCACGAGATCCGGGCGCAGATCGCCGACCAGATCGAACGCCAGGGCGGCACGGTGACCGAGGTCGACGGCCCGTTCGGTCCCGAGCTCCGCGCCAGCGTCCCGGTCCTGGTCGACGGGGACGGCGGCGTCGCCGGTGCCCGCCCGGCTCGCTTCATCGGCGTCGACGGACCCCGCTGGTTCCTCCGCGGCGTGATCGCCGGCAAGGCCGCCGACTCGCCCGAGGACGCCGAGGAGATCGAAGAGCTCTTCCGCAGCGTCGTGGTGGTGCGGGGCACCACGCCGATGCCGCCGCGCGACCTGATCCCGCTGCACATGCCGAAGTCGACGCAGTCGGCGATCTGACGACCAGGAGGCCCGGTGCCGGACCGTCTCGACCCTGCTGACCCCGAGGGGGTCGCGTCCACTGACGCGCCCGTTCCCGAGCCCCTGTCGCTGAACGCGCAGCTCCGCGACGCCGTCCGGAACGCCGGCATCGGTCAGGTGGCACCGGGAGAAGCCCCCTCCGGTCGCGCCCTGGTGACCGCCGTCGGTGGCGTCCGTGGCCTCGCCGAGTCGGTGCTGCCGGGCTTCGCGTTCCTGGTCGTCTACGCGATCACGAAGGAACTCGTCCCGAGCGTCGTGATCCCCGTGCTCGTCGGGCTCGTCTTCGTCGTGCTCCGGCTGGTGCAGCGGCAGTCCCTGGCGATGTCGTTCGCCGGCATCCTCGGCGTCGCGATCTCGGCCGGGCTCGCGCTCATCACGGGCAAGGCGGAGAGCAACTTCATCCCCGGGATCGTGATCAACCTGGTGTGCCTGGTGGTGCTCCTCGTGACGCTCGTCATCCGTCGTCCCCTCATCGGGCTCATCGTCGGCCTGCTCCTGCCCCAGGACGAGGACGGCACGGGCACCGACTGGCGCGCCGACCCGGGCAAGCGCCGCGTGCTCACGGTCGCGACCTGGCTCTGGGTCGGGCTGTTCGCGCTCCGGCTGGTCATCGAGATCCCGCTGTACCTGACGGCCCAGGTCGAACTGCTCGCCGGCATCAAGCTCATCACGGGCGTCCCGCTGTACGCGGCGCTGCTCTGGGTGACGTGGCTGCTCACCCGCACGGTGTTCAAGCGCGAGCCGGACCAGGCTGCCGTGTAGAGTTCTCTCGACATCAAGACATCTCTGACGGGGCATCGCACCCGGCGGCAGAGGTCTACCGTGCTGGTGGGACGGCCCACGAGGACGAGGGCACGATCGATCAACTCAGGAGGCGGCACAGTGGCTGCAGTCAACAGCTTCGGCTCGAAGGACACGCTCTCGGTTGGGGGTGTCGACTACGCGATCCACCGGATCGACTCCGTCCCCGGACACGAGAAGCTCCCGTACAGCCTGAAGGTGCTGCTCGAGAACCTCCTCCGCACCGAGGACGGCAAGAACGTCACGGCGGACCAGATCCGTTCGCTCGGCTCCTGGCGTCCCGAGGCGCACCCGGACACCGAGATCCAGTTCTCCCCGGCCCGCGTGGTCATGCAGGACTTCACCGGTGTCCCGTGCATCGTCGACCTCGCCACCATGCGCGAGGCGATGGCCGACATCGGCGGGGACCCGAACAAGATCAACCCGCTGTCCCCGGCCGAGATGGTCATCGACCACTCCGTCATCGCCGACCTGTTCGGCAGCACGGACGCCCTGCAGCGCAACACCGACCTCGAGTACGAGCGGAACGGTGAGCGCTACCAGTTCCTCCGCTGGGGCCAGACGGCGTTCGAGGACTTCAAGGTCGTCCCCCCGGGGACCGGCATCGTCCACCAGGTCAACATCGAGTACCTGGCGAAGGTCACCTACACGCGTGACTTCGACGGCGAGACCTACGCCTACCCCGACACCCTCGTCGGCACCGACTCCCACACGACGATGGTCAACGGCCTCGGCGTGCTCGGCTGGGGCGTCGGCGGCATCGAGGCCGAGGCGGCGATGCTCGGCCAGCCCGTGTCGATGCTCATCCCGAAGGTGGTCGGCTTCAAGCTCTCCGGCGAGATCCCGGCCGGTGTGACCGCGACCGACGTCGTGCTCACCATCACGCAGCAGCTCCGCAAGCACGGCGTCGTCGGCAAGTTCGTCGAGTTCTACGGGGAGGGGGTCAGTGCCGTCCCGCTCGCGAACCGCGCGACCATCGGCAACATGAGCCCCGAGTTCGGCTCGACGGCCGCCATCTTCCCGGTGGACGACGTCACCCTCGACTACCTCCGCCTGACTGGTCGCGACGAGGCCCAGATCGCCCTCGTCGAGGCCTACTCCAAGGAGCAGGGCCTGTGGCACGACGCCTCCGTCGAGCCCGCCTACTCGGAGTACATGGAGCTCGACCTCTCCACGGTCGTCCCGTCCATCTCCGGCCCGAAGCGCCCGCAGGACCGCATCGAGCTGTCCAAGGCGAAGGACCAGTTCGAGGTCGACCTCGCCAACTACGCGAGCATCGACCACACCGAAGAGGACAAGGCCGTCGCGGACACCTTCCCGGCGTCCGACCCGGTCGCCGCCGCCCCCGGTGACGAGCACGCCGTCGACGACCTGCAGGACGCCCCGGCGTCGGAGGTCCCGGCGCACGCCTCCAGCGCCCCCGGCACGGTCTCCAAGCCGACGTCGGTCGCCATCGCGGACGGTGCGCCGTTCACGATCGACCACGGCGCCGTCGCGATCGCCGCGATCACGTCGTGCACCAACACGTCGAACCCGTCGGTGATGATGGCCGCCGGCATCCTCGCACGGAACGCCGCGAACAAGGGCCTCACCGCCAAGCCGTGGGTGAAGACCACCCTCGCGCCCGGCTCCAAGGTCGTCACGGACTACTACGAGAAGGCCGGACTCACGACCTACCTCGAGCAGCTCGGCTTCTACACGGTCGGCTACGGCTGCACCACCTGCATCGGCAACTCGGGCCCCCTGCCCGAGGAGATCTCGCAGGCCGTGCAGGACAACGACCTCGCCGTCACCGCGGTGCTCTCGGGCAACCGCAACTTCGAGGGCCGCATCAACCCCGACGTGAAGATGAACTACCTGGCGAGCCCGCCGCTGGTCATCGCGTACGCCCTCGCCGGGTCGATGCACTTCGACTTCGACACGGACGCCCTCGGCCAGGACCAGGACGGCAACGACGTCTACCTGGCGGACATCTGGCCTGACGCGGCCGAGGTCCAGCAGGTCATCGACACGTCGATCGACACCGCGATGTTCACCCACGAGTACGGCTCCGTGTTCGAGGGCGACGACCGCTGGAAGAACCTGCCGACCCCGACGGGCGACACCTTCGAGTGGGACGCCGAGTCGACCTACGTGCGGAAGCCCCCGTACTTCGACGGGATGACGATGACCCCGGACGCCGTCTCGGACATCTCGGGTGCGCGCGTGCTGGCGAAGCTCGGTGACTCGGTCACGACCGACCACATCTCGCCGGCCGGTTCGATCAAGGCCGACAGCCCGGCGGGCAAGTACCTCGCCGAGCACGCGGTCGACCGCAAGGACTTCAACTCCTACGGCTCGCGTCGTGGCAACCACGAGGTGATGATCCGCGGCACGTTCGCGAACATCCGCCTGCGCAACCAGCTCCTCGACGGCGTGGAGGGCGGCTACACCCGCGACTTCACCACCGCCGACGGCGACCAGTCGTTCATCTACGACGCCTCGCAGCACTACCAGGAGCAGGGCATCCCGCTCGTCGTCTTCGGCGGCAAGGAGTACGGCTCCGGCTCGTCCCGCGACTGGGCAGCCAAGGGCACGAGCCTGCTCGGCGTGAAGGCCGTCATCACCGAGAGCTTCGAGCGCATCCACCGCTCGAACCTCATCGGCATGGGCGTCGTCCCGCTGCAGTTCCCGGCGGGCGAGACGATCGAGTCCCTCGGGCTCGACGGCACCGAGGTCGTCTCGATCTCCGGGCTCACCGAGCTGAACGAGGGCCGCACGCCGAAGACGGTGCACGTCACCGCCGAGCCGAGCGCGCACTCGCCCGAGGGCAAGCAGACCGTCGAGTTCGACGCCGTCGTCCGCATCGACACCCCCGGTGAGGCCGACTACTACCGCAACGGCGGCATCCTGCAGTACGTGCTCCGGTCGCTCGTCTGAGTGACGTGACCACCGGTCGCTGACGCGACCAGGACCGGACGGGAGGCGCGGTGCCAGCTGGCACCGCGCCTCCCGTCCGTTGTCGGTCACCGCGAATAGAGTGGGCCGACAGCCCCACGAAAGGAGCGCCCGTGAGTCTGCTCGCCAGCATCACGTCGCCGCGCGACCTGAAGCGTCTCTCCGACGCCCAGATGACCGAACTGTCGGCCGAGATCCGCAAGTTCCTCGTGGCCGAGGTCGCCAAGACCGGCGGCCACCTCGGACCGAATCTCGGGGTGGTCGAGCTGACGCTCGCGATGCACCGGGTGTTCGACTCGCCACACGACCCGTTCGTGTTCGACACCGGGCACCAGTCCTACGTGCACAAGATCGTGACGGGTCGGCAGGACTTCTCGCACCTGCGCGAGCGCGGCGGCATCGCCGGCTACCCGCAGCGGAGCGAGTCCGAGCACGACATCGTGGAGTCCTCGCACGCGTCCTCCTCGTTGTCCTGGGCGGACGGGATCTCCCGCGCCTTCCGGCAGACCGGCCAGTCCGACCGCACCGTCGTGGCCGTCGTCGGGGACGGCGCGCTCACGGGCGGCATGACGTGGGAGGCGCTCAACAACATCTCCGACGACAACGACCGCCGGCTCGTGATCGTCGTCAACGACAACGGGCGGTCCTACGCCCCGACCATCGGTGGCATGGCCCGCTTCCTCAACTCCGTGCGCACCCGCCGCGAGTACCGGGAGCTCTACGAGAAGAGCCAGGCAGCGGCCGCCCGCTTCGGTGCTCCGGGCCGCGCCGTGTACCGGGGACTACGCGGGGGCCTGCACGGGTTCCTGTCGCGCGTCACGAACAACGAGTCGCTCTACTCGAACCTCGACATCAAGTACATCGGGCCGGTCAACGGACACGACCAGCAGGCGATGGAGGCCGCGCTCCGGCAGGCCAAGGAGTACGGCGCGCCCGTGATCGTGCACGCCATCACGGAGAAGGGCCACGGCTTCGAGCCGGCCCTGCGCGACCAGGCCGACCAGTTCCACGCCGTCGGGCACATCGACCCGGAGACGGGCGAGTCGCTCGACACCGCGTCGGGTCCGTCGTGGACGTCCGTCTTCGCGGCCGAGCTCGCCGCCGTCGGTGCTGCGGACCCGCGGGTGGTCGCCATCACCGCAGCCATGCTCCGCCCGACCGGCCTGCACCTCTTCCAGGAGCAGCACCCCGAGCGCGTGTACGACGTGGGGATCGCCGAGCAGCACGCCGTCACCTCCGCCGCCGGCCTGGCGTACGGAGGACTGCACCCCGTCGTCGCCCTCTACGCCACGTTCCTCAACCGGGCGTTCGACCAGGTCCTCATGGACGTCGCCCTGCACCGTGCCGGCGTGACGTTCGTGCTCGACCGTGCCGGGGTCACCGGTCCCGACGGCCCGTCGCACCACGGGATGTGGGACCTCGCGCTGCTGCAGGTCGTCCCCGGGATCCGCATCGCCGCCCCGCGTGACGCCGCCACCCTGCGCGAGGAGTTCCGCGAGGCCGTCGCCATCGACGACGCGCCCACCGTGCTGCGCTGGTCGAAGGGCCAGGTCGGCCCGGACATCCCCGCGCTGTCCCGGACCTCGGACGGGGTGGACGTGCTGCACGCGTCGGACACGTCGGAGGACGTCCTGTTCGTCGCCGTCGGCTCGATGGTGCCGGTCGCGCTCGAAGCCGCCGGGCTGCTCGAGGCCCAGGGCATCGGCGTCACCGTCGTCGACCCGCGGTGGGTCGTGCCGATCCCGACCTCGCTCATCGAGCTGTCCCGCTCGCACCGTCTCGTGATCACGATCGAGGACGGCGTCCGCGTCGGCGGTGTGGGCACGCGCCTGCGTCAGGACCTCCGCGCGGCGGGTGTCGACACCGGGGTGAACGAGCTCGGGTTGCCGGACGAGTTCATCGACCACGCCACGCGCTCCCAGATCCTGCACGACGCCGGACTCACGGCGCAGGCGATCGCCCGTGACGTCATCGACCAGGTCGTCGGCACGAAGGTGCCCCAGGCGAAGCCGGCGCGGTCCCGCGAGTCCGCAGCCTCAGACCGCTAGCGCGCGCACCGCACCGGGAAACGGACACAGCACCACGGGATCCCGTGGTGCTGTGTCCGTTGTGTGGTGCTGTGAGCGGGCGACCGTCAGCGGGAGGCGGGGCCGACGATTCGAGGCTCGTGGAACGCTCCGCCGAAGACGCGCTCGGACGCACCACTCCGGTCGAGGTAGGGGCTGATGCCACCGGCCTGGAACGGGTAGCCCGCGCCGAGGATCAGCCCGAGGTCGATCTCCTCGACGTGCTGCACGACCTCGTCCTCGAGCATGCGGTGCACCTCGTCGGCGAGGGCGTCCTCGAAGCGGCGCTGCATCTCGGCAGCGTCCACCGGTGCGGCGTCCTTCTTCGACGGTGCGACGAGCTTCACGGCAGCGGGGTCGTACCCGGTCACCGAGCCCTTCTTGTCGCGGGTGAGGATCGTGCCGTGCTCGGCGATCCGCTTCAGCCCGTCGCCAGGGTAGAAGCGCTCGGGCCAGGCGGCGTGGTGCGAGTCGAGCACGTGCGCACCGACGGGCAGGCCGACGAGCTCGAGCAGCTCGAACGGCGACATCGGCAGCCCCAGGGGAGCGGCGCCCTCCGCCACGGTCTCGAACGGGGTGCCCTCCTCGACGCCACGCATCGCCTCGCCGAGCACCCGGGCGAGCACCCGGTTGACGACGAAGCCCGGCTGGTCCGCCGTGACGATCGCGGTCTTCTTCAGGGTCTTCGCGACGGCCAACGCGGTGGCGACGGCCTCGTCGGACGTCTGGGACGCCCGGACGACCTCGAGCAGCGGCATCACCGCGACGGGGTTGAAGAAGTGGAACCCGACCAGGCGCTCCGGGTGCTGGAGCACCGAGGCCATCTCGTCGACGGACAGCGACGAGGTGTTCGTGGCGAGGATCGCGTCGGGAGCGATGACCTGCTCGATCTTGCGGAACACGTCCTGCTTGACGGACATCTCCTCGAAGACGGCCTCGATCACCCAGTCGGCGTCGGCGAAGGCGTCGTACGACACCGAACCGCTGACGAGCGCGGTGATGCGGTTCGCATCGTCCTGCGAGACGCGGCCCTTGGCGAGCATCTCCTCGACGGACTGGCGGATCCGTGCGACACCGGCATCGACGCGTTCCTGCGAGACGTCGGTGATGACGACGGGGACCCCGAGCCGACGGGCGAACAGCAGCGCGAACTGCGACGCCATGAGCCCGGCGCCGAGGACGCCGACCTTCGTGATCTTCTTCGCCTCGACGCCCTCCGGGGCACCGACCGGTCGTTTCGCACGCTTCTGCACGAGGTCGAACGCGTACATCGACGCAGCGAACTGGTCGCCGGAGAGCAGGTCCGCGAGCGCGTCGTCCTCACCGGCGAACCGCTCGTCGAGCGACCCGGACTTGGCGGCGGCGACGAGGTCGAGCGCACGGAACGGCGACTTCGGCACGGTGCCGATCTTCGACGCGACCTGCGAGCGTGCGACCTTGACGACCGTGCCCCACGCGGCCTTCTCGAGCATGCCCGGCTCGTTCTTCCGGACGACCTTGGTGCGACCGGCGACCACGCCGTCGGCCCAGGCGACCGCGGACGGCAGGAAGGTCACCGACGGGATGAGGGCGTCGCCGATGCCGAGGTCGACGGCGGCTGCACCGTCCATCAGGCGGTTGTTCTTGAGCGGGTTCTCGACGATGACGCGGAGCGCCTTCTCCGGGCCGATCAGGCGGGGGAGCAGCGTCGCACCGCCCCAGCCGGGGATGATGCCGAGGAAGACCTCGGGCAGGCCGATGCCCTGTGCGGCGGACGAGAACACCCGGTACGTGCAGTGCAGTGCGACCTCGAGGCCACCGCCGAGCGCGATGCCGTTCACGAACGCGAACGAAGGCACGCCCAGGTCGGAGAACTTGCGGAGGGTCGCGTGCCCCAGGGCAGCCAGGTCGTGGGCGACCTCGCGCGAGGGCACCGACGACGCCTGGGACAGGTCGGCCCCGGCGGCGAAGCAGTACTCCTTGCCCGTGACCGCGACGGCCTGGACCTCGCCCTTCGACGCCGCAGCGCGCAGGGAGTCCAGCACGTCGGAGAGCTCGCGCAGGGTGCGCGGACCGAGCGTCGAGGGGCGCTTGTAGTCCTTGCCGTTGTCGAGGGTGATGAGCGCGAGCGTGCCGCCGGAGGGCAGCGCGACGTGCTTGACGTACGAGTGGGTGACGACCTCGTCCTTGCTCAGGGCGGTCAGCTGGTCGTTCTCGGCGATGGTCATGGTCAGGCCGCCTTCCGTGCCGCGGACTTGCTGAACGAGGGGTTCTCCCAGATGACGGTCCCGCCCTGGCCGAGCCCGATGCACATCGTCGTGATGCCGTACTTGACGTCGGGACGCTCGGCGAACTGCGCCGCGAGCTGGTTCATCAGGCGGACGCCGCTCGACGCCAGCGGGTGCCCGACGGCGATCGCGCCACCCCAGGCGTTGACGTTCGGGGAGTCCTGCGCGATGCCGTAGTTGTCGAGGAAGGCGAGCACCTGGACGGCGAACGCCTCGTTGATCTCGAACAGGCCGATGTCGTCGATCGACAGGCCGGCCTTCGACAGCGCCTTGTCGGTGGCGGGCACCGGGCCGACGCCCATGACCTCGGGCTCGACGCCCGCGAAGGCGAACGAGACCATGCGCATCTTCGTCGGCAGGCCGTGCTCGGCTGCGCCGGCGGACGAGGCGAGCAGGCTCATCGTCGCGCCGTCGTTGAGGCCCGCGGCGTTGCCGGCGGTGACCCGTCCGTGGGGCCGGAACGGCGTCTTCAGCGCGGCCAGGGCCTCCAGGGTGGTGCCGGGACGCGGCGGCTCGTCGGAGGACACGATGTCCCAGCCCTGGCCGGTGTTGACCTCGACCGGGATGACGTCCGGCTGCAGCTTGCCGGCGCCCCAGGCGGCGGCGTAGCGCTGTTGGGACTGCACCGCGAAGGCGTCGGTGCGGTCCTTCGTGATGGCGGGGAAGCGGTCGTGCAGGCGCTCGGCGGTGGCACCCATGACCAGGGCGTCGCTCGAGACCATGCGCTCCGCGACGAATCGGGGGTTGGGGTCCGCGTTGAAGCCCATCGGGTGGCGGCCCATGTGCTCGACGCCGCCGGCGATGGCGATGTCGGCGGCACCGAAGGCGATCGCACCCGCGAGCGTCGTGACGCTCGTCATGGCACCTGCGCACATGCGGTCGATCGCGTAGCCCGGGACGGACTTCGGCAGACCGGCGAGCATGCCCACGGTGCGGCCGAGGGTCAGGCCCTGGTCGCCCTGCTGGGTCGTCGCGGCGACGGCGACGTCGTCGACGGCGGCTCCGTCGAGGGAGCTGTTCCGGTCGAGCAGTCCACGCATCGCGTGCACGGCGAGGTCGTCGGCGCGGGTCCGCCAGAACACCCCCTTCTCCCCGGCGCGTCCGAACGGTGTCCGCACGCCGTCGACGAACACGACGTCTGATGCCTTTGCCAAGCTGGCCTCCACAGATCCACATCGATCGAGTCAGGGCGCTCGGTCGCGTCCTGACCCTGGCCGGGGCAGACCCCGGCGACGACCCGACGCTATGCCCCGCGGCTGAGGGGCCGCATGTCGGTTGGTCGGTTCCTACGACGAGGCGGGAGTCGCCCCGCCGTCGTCCTGTCCGCCTGCCACAAACGCCTCGGCGATGCGGGCGGCGGTCTCCTCGACCTGCCAGGGGCGCGCGTCGAGGGCCACGAGGGCCGCTGCGACACCCGCGGTCGAGACGTCCGCCGGCGGTTCCCACGCCACCGTCCGGAGCGTGTCCGGGGTGAGGAGGTTCTCCAGCGGGATGTCGAGCTCCTCGGCCCGCGCGGCGACGGCCGCACGTGCGGCCTTGTACCGGCGGTCGGCCTCGGGGTTCCGGTCGGCCCACGCGCGGGGCGGCGGCAGGGTCGGCTCGCCACGGCCGCGGAGCTTCGGGAGGTCCTCGGTCGTGCGTCCGGCCTCGACGGCGGCCCACCAGCGGTCGAGTTCGGAGCGGCTCGCGCGGCCGGTGAAGGCCTTGACCGCCGACAGGTCCTTGCGGGACTCCGGGGCAGCTGCGGCGGCGGCGACGATGGCGGAGTCCGGGATGGTGCGACCCGGGGCGATGTCGGTCTCCTGGGCGAAGGCGTCGCGCGCCTCCCACAGGGACCGGGCGATGGCGAGGGCGCGCTGCCCCCGGAGCGCGTGCATGCCGGACAGGCGGCGCCACGGCTCGGCCTTCGGTGGCTTCGGGGCGCGGCTCAGCACGGCGTGGAACTCCTGCTGGGCGATCTGCGTCTTGCCGGCCTCCTCGAGCTGCGCGGCGAGGGCGTCGCGGAGGTCGGGGAGCAGCTCCACGTCGAGCGATGCGTACACGAGCCACGACTGCGGCAGCGGACGGGTCGACCAGTCGGCGGCCGAGTGCGCCTTCGCGAGCGTGATCCCGAGGAGCTGCTCGACGACGGCACCGAGGCCGACGCGCGGGAACCCGGCGATGCGGGCGCCGAGCTCGGTGTCGAAGATGCGCGTCGGGACGAGGCCGACCTCGCGCAGGCAGGGGAGGTCCTGCGACGCGGCGTGGAACAGCCACTCCTCGTCGACGATCGCGTCCTGCAGCTCGCGGAAGTCCTGGATGGTGATCGGGTCGAACAGGAAGGCACCGGCACCGCGGCGGAACACCTGGATGAGGTACGCGCGCTGGGAGTAGCGGTAGCCACTGGCACGCTCGGCGTCGACCGCGACCGGCCCGTGCCCGGCGGCGATGCGCTCGACGGCGGCGAGGTAGTCCTCGCGCGACTCGATGACCTTGACGGCGTCGTGGGCCGCCTCGAAGGACGGGGCCGTGGACGTGGCGTCAGCGGAGGCCGGGACGTCAGCGGCGGCTGGGACGTCAGCCGCGGCCGGGACGTCAGCGGCGGCCGGGACGTCCGCGGGGGCCGTGGCGGCAGGGACAGCGGCAGCGGCAGCGGCAGGGGCGTCAGCCCGCGGCGCGTCCGCCGCCGCCCGCACCGACTCCGGCACGGCGAACGGGTCGATCGGGACGCGGCGGGGAGCAGCGGGGTCAGTCACGGGCGAGCCTCCTGGGGCCGAGGAGCGTCACGCCGTCCGACGACGGCGGGAGTCCTGCGAGCATGGCGACGATCTCCTCCCAGGCCTCGACGTGCGCGACGAGGTCGGTGCCGCGCGGCGTCCACGACGCCCGGAGCTCCAGCTGTGCGCCGTCGCCCTGGGCCGCGAGGTCGCCGTAGCCGCGGGAGATGATCTTGGTTGCGGTGCCCGACGCGTGGTCGTACTCGGCCCCGTGCGCCGCGAGGGCGTCCACGAGCCAGCTCCACGTCACGTCGGCGACGAACTCGTCGACGCCGATCTCCGGCTCGAGGGGCGCCTGCGCGAACGTCACGATGCGGAACGCCCCCGCCCACCCGGCGGGCTCGGACGGGTCGTACAGCGCGATGAACCGGCCGGTGCCGAGATCGGAGTCGACCCCGTGCTCCACGCCGGACACGTCCGCCGCCAGGGCGATCGAGAACGGGGCGAGGCGGGACGGCGACGGGATCTCGGTCACCGTGGTCTCGCTGCGGATCCCACCCGTCGACACGAACGCGCGGAGGCCGGCGAAGGCCTCCGGTTCGGCCGTGGGCTCATGGGTGTCGGACACGAATGCAGACTAGGCTCCGGACCATGTCCCGTTCCGCGCGACCCGCCGTGGAGCCGGCGCAGGGTGCCGCGCGCTCCGCCGGACTCATCGCCCTCGGGACCGGTCTCGCCGCCGCTGCCGTGGGCACCGCCGTCGTCGGGGGCTTCGTCGCCGCGATCGCGCGGATGGTCGTCACGCCGGACCGCAAGCGCACCGAGCGGGTCCCGATCATCGGGGTCGACCGCATCCACGGCACCGTGACCCTGGAGCGCACGCCGGACACCGAGCTGCAGGGCCGCTACAGCCTGTGGTTCGGCGGCGGCACCGGTCACATGCGCGTCGGTGACGTCCTCACCACCACGCCCACGACGGTCACGCGGCGCATCATCGCGATCGACGCCGGCGACCCGACCGACGCCCGCCGCGGCCGGTGGGGCGGCTGGTTCTACCTGACCCCCGGCGAGCTCGACGTCCCGGTCGAGGACGTCGACGTCCCGACCCCGAACGGCCCTGCGCCCGCGTGGGTCGTCCGCGCCGACGACCCTGCAGCACCCTGGGCCGTCCTGGTGCACGGCCGCGGCGTCACCCGCGCCGAGACCATCCGCGCCCTGCCGGTCTTCCGCGCGGCCGGGTACTCGGTGCTCCTCGCCTCGTGGCGGAACGACGGCGTCGCGCCGAAGAGCGTCGACGGCCGGTACGGCCTCGGCTCCACCGAGTGGGAGGACGTCGACTCCGCCCTCCGCTGGGTGGCCGCGCACGGTGCGACGAGCGTGGTGCTGATGGGCTGGTCGATGGGCGGCGCGGTCGTCCTGCAGACCCTCGTGCGGTCGCCGCTCGCACACCTGGTCGACGGCGTCGTGCTCGAGTCGGCCGTGGTCGACTGGCACGCGGTGCTGAAGTCCCAGAGCCGGGCGATGCGCCTGCCGCGGGTGGTCAGGAAGGTCGCGCAGCGGGTGCTCCGCACGCCGGTGCTGCACCGCCTGGCCGGGCTCGCGCAGCCGGTCGACCTCCGCGAGCTCGACATGGTCGCGCGCGCCGACGAGCTGACCGTGCCGATCCTGCTGCTGCACAGCGACGACGACGGCTTCGTGCCGTCCTCCGCGTCGCACGCCCTGGCCGAGGCCCGCCCGGACCTGGTCCGGCTCGAGGTCGCGCACGAGGCCCGGCACACCAAGCTCTGGAACCACGACGCCGACTGGTTCGACACCAGGATCCTCGCGTGGCTGACCGAGGTGGTCCGGCCGCAGGGCGCGACCACGGCCCGGTAGTCCCCGCGGGACGGACTGGAGGCCCGGTGCCAGCTGGCACCGGGCCTCCAGTCCGTGGACGCGAACGCTCAGCCCAGCGCGCGCACCTGCCGCTGGACGCGGCCGAGCATGCCGACCATGCCGCGGATGCGCAGAGGGCTGACCGCCTCGGACAGCCCGATGGTGAGCGGGTAGTCCGCCGGCACGGCGAGCACCTGGTCAACGGTCAGGCCGGACAGGCCCTGCGCCAGGATCGACGCGAAGCCGCGCGTGGTCGGGGACTCGCGCGGGGCGGTGGCGTGCATGCGGACGACGTCGGGTGCGTCGCCGTCCTCACCCACGGTGACGAGGATGAACACGGGGGACTGGCACTCCTCCACCCGTTCGAGTTCGTCCTCATGGCCCTGCAGCCGCTCCGGCAGTGCGGGGAGCTCGTTCGAGAACTCGAGGAGCAGCTGCAGCCGGTCGGCCTGGGTCAGCGCGAGGAAGTCGTCGCGGGTCTCGGCGAGGACGGTGGGGAGCTCGGTGGTGTCGCTCATCGGGTCGGCAGTGCTCCCGGCTCGGTGCCCTGCACGATCGGGACGCGGACGGCGCTGCCCCACTCGGTCCAGGAGCCGTCGTAGTTGCGGACGTTCTCGTAGCCGAGCAGGTGCTGCAGGACGAACCAGGTGTGGCTCGAGCGCTCCCCGATGCGGCAGTACGCGATGACCTGGTCGGCGTCACCGATGCCGGCGCCCTCGCGGTACACGGCGTCGAGCTCGGCTCGGGACCTGAACGTGCCGTCCGGTGCCGCCGCGGTGGCCCAGGGGATGTTCACCGCGGTGGGGATGTGACCGCCGCGCAGGGCGCCTTCTTCCGGGTAGTCCGGCGCGGTGGTGCGGTCGCCGCTGTACTCCGGGGCGCTCCGGACGTCGATGAGGGGCTCGCCGAGGTGCGCGAGGACGTCCTCCTTGAACGCGCGGACCGGGGCGTCGTCACGCTCGACGACGGGGTACTCGGCCGGGGTCACGGCGGAGCGGTCGGTCGTGACGGGGCGGTCCTCGGCGATCCACTTCGCGCGGCCGCCGTCGAGCAGGCGGACGTCCTCGTGGCCGAAGAGCGTGAAGACCCAGAGGGCGTAGGCGGCCCACCAGTTGTTCTTGTCGCCGTAGATCACGACGGTGGTGTCGCGGCCGATCCCCTTGCCGCCGACGAGACGGGCGAAGGCCTCGCCGTCGATGTAGTCGCGCTGCACCGGGTCGTTGAGGTCCGTGTGCCAGTCGATCTTCACGGAACCGGGCACGTGGCCGGTCTCGTAGAGCAGGACGTCCTCGTCGGACTCCACCACCACGAGGTCCGCAGTGCCGACGGCTCCGGCGTCGAGCTGGTCCTGCAGCCACGCGGTCGAGACCAGCCGTTCGGGGTGGGCGTAGTCGCGGAACGTGTCGGACGGGTCGACCGGTGCGGTCATCGGGGGGCCTCCTTGAGCGTGGTGGCGCCGGACTAGGATCGGTGCTCGGCGTCGGGAGCAACGGTACGCGGACGTACTGTCACCCCGGTGCAACGTGACCTCGCACGACACCCTTCCCGGAAGGCACCCATTGCCCCAGCACCTCGTCGACCGTGACCCGCAGGTGTCGCCGCAGCAGATGGCCGCGGCGCTGGTGCCCCCGCCCCAGTTCACGGACGCGTCGTTCGACTCCTACCGCCCGGACGCGGACTACCCGTCGCAGGCCGACGTCCGGGACGCCGTCGCCGCGTTCGTGGCCACGCGCCCGGAGCCGGCGAAGCGCGGGTTGTTCGGGCGCCGGCGCTCGTCGTCGCCGGAGACGCCGACGACGTCGGGGGTCTACCTCGACGGCGGGTTCGGTGTCGGCAAGACCCACCTGCTCGCCGCGGCGTACCACGCGGAGCCCGGGCGCAAGACGTTCGGCACGTTCATCGAGTACACCGCGCTCGTCGGCGCGCTCGGCTTCCAGGGCACGGTGGACCTGCTCCGCGGGACCTCGCTCGTGTGCATCGACGAGTTCGAGCTCGACGACCCGGGCGACACGATGGTGATGACGCGGCTGATCCGGGAGCTCAGCGACTCCGGCACCCGCTTCGCCGCCACGTCGAACACGCCGCCCGGCGCCCTCGGCGAGGGCCGCTTCGCCGCGCAGGACTTCCTCCGCGAGATCCAGGCGATGTCCGACAGGTTCGACACGATGCGCATCGACGGTCTCGACTTCCGCCGACGGGCCGTTGACGAGTCGGCTCGCGTCGTGTCCGACGTCGCCGCCGAACTGCCGGGAGGCCCCGCTCGCGTCACGCAGGACGACTTCCGGTCCGTCGTGGCCCACCTGGCATCGGTGCACCCCTCGAAGTACGTCGCGCTGGTCGAGGGGCTCGACGCCGTCGGACTGACCGACGTGGCCGAGTTCCGCGACCAGACCGACGCGCTGCGCTGGGTGGCGCTCGTCGACCGGCTGTACGACGCCCAGGTGCGGATCGTCGCGTCGGGGACGCCGCTCGATCAGGTGTACCCCGAGTCGATGCTCGACGGCGGGTACCGCAAGAAGTACCTGCGTGCCGCGAGCCGCGTCGTCGCCCTGACCCGCGCCGCGGACTGAGCCACGCGCGCTGCGGACTGAGCGACCCGCGCTGCGGACTGAGCGACCCGCGCTGCGGACGGTGGCGGGGCGGGGCCGGGGGGAGCCTCCCGGCCGGTGCGGTGCGCTTTCCTGCCTGCCGGTAACACGACGTTTACACGGGGGCGCATCGCGTTACACCCGCGAAACACGCTGCGTTCCCCTGTGAAACACCACGTCGCCAGACTCTGTCCTACCCGAGGCGGACACGGTCGGTCCCCGTTGCACAGCAAGCACCGCCGACGTGGAAACCGCACTGCAACCGAGAGGTGAGACATGCTTGATCAGGGCAACACGACGTTCGTGTTGGTGATGGCGGCACTGGTGTTGTTCATGACACCAGGCCTGGCGTTCTTCTACGGCGGACTGGTGAAGGCCAAGTCCGTCATCAGCATGATGATGATGTCCTTCGGAGCGATCGCGCTCGTGAGCGTCCTCTGGGTGCTCTACGGCTACGCGATCGCGTTCGCCAACCCCGGCGACCACACCGCGATCTCCGGCGTCGTCGGGTTCTTCAGCATCGACTGGAACCAGCTCGGCCTCGGCCAGGCGTTCGAGGAGGCCAAGGCCTCGAAGATCGACGCCGCCTACCCCTCGATGGCCTTCGTCGGCTTCCAGGCCACGTTCGCGATCATCACGGTCGCGCTCATCTCCGGTGCGATCGCCGACCGTGCCAAGTTCGGCGCGTGGATGGTCTTCGCCGGTGTCTGGGTCACGGTCGTCTACTTCCCCGTCGCCTCGTGGGTCTTCAACCTGACCTCCGGCTGGGCTGCCACGTGGGGCGTCATCGACTTCGCCGGTGGCACCGCGGTGCACATCAACGCCGGTGCAGCGGGCCTCGCCCTGGCGATCGTCCTCGGCAAGCGCGTCGGGTTCGCCAAGGGTGCGCACAAGCCGCACAACCCGCCCTTCGTCCTCCTCGGTGCCGCGATCCTCTGGTTCGGCTGGTTCGGCTTCAACGCCGGGTCCGAGGGTGCCGCTGACGGCATCGCGTCCATCGCCTGGGTGAACACGCTCGCCGCCCCGGCCGCCGCGATCCTCGGCTGGCTGCTCATCGAGAAGCTCCGCGACGGCAAGGCCACGTCCGTCGGTGCCGCCTCGGGTGCCGTCACCGGCCTCGTCGCGATCACCCCGGCCTGCGCCAACCTGACGCCCGGGTGGGGCATCGTGCTCGGCTTCCTCGCGGGCATCATCTGCTGCTTCGCCATCGACTGGAAGTACCGCCTCGGCTTCGACGACTCGCTCGACGTGGTCGGCGTGCACCTGGTCGGCGGCATCTTCGGGACGCTGTTCCTCGGCTTCTTCGCCAACGACACCGGCCTGATCTACTCCGGCTCGTTCGCGCAGCTCGGCAAGCAGGCCGCAGCGGCCGGTGCCGTCGGTGCGTACTCGTTCGTCCTGGCCTTCATCATCGGCTTCGTCATCGAGAAGACGATCGGCTTCCGCGTGAAGACCGAGGACGAGGTCGCCGGCATCGACACCGCGGTCCACGGCGAAGAGGGCTACGTCCTCTACGACCAGGAGGACAGCACCCCGGTCTCCGTCCGGTAGCTCCACCCCGCTCGGCCCGACGGCCCCCGCGCTCCGGCGTGGGGGCCGTCGGCGTGTGGGGGTGCTGCTGGTGCGTGGGTGTTGCTGGTGCGTGGGCGTGTTCGCGCGTGGGTGTTGCTGGTGCGTGGTGCGAGGTTGGGCACTCCGTGCCGGGCCATGAGGTCGCACGGGGTGGGGAAGCTCGCACGGGCTGAGCGGAGGCGCACGGTGCTGCGTCGCTTCGGTGCGTCGTCGCCGCGTGCCTCCGTCCGCCGCGTGGGAGGGTGGGCGCATGACGACGCCGTCGAGGGTGCTCAACCTGCGGGAGGTCGGCGGCGCCGGGTTGCAGGACCACCGGGCGCGGACCGCGTACCGCGCGGCCACG
The DNA here is from genome assembly GCF_026544205.1 of Curtobacterium sp. GC_Cur_3. Lineage (GTDB taxonomy): Bacteria > Actinomycetota > Actinomycetes > Actinomycetales > Microbacteriaceae > Curtobacterium. The sequence continues at coordinate 4,351 of NZ_JALNUI010000030.1, read as the reverse complement.
GAGCCCGGGGTGCCGGCGTCGGCGTACCCGTCGGGGCTGGTCGCCGTCGTCGACCTCCGCCGCGAGGACGAGGTCCGTGCGGTCGCGCACCCCCTCGCCGGCTCGGACGGGTACCGGAACGTGCCGCTGTTCGACCCGTGGACGGTCGAGTCCGCCGCTCAGGCAGTGCAGCTCGAGGACCAGTACGTCGACTGGCTCGACCGACACGCGCACGGCATCGCTGCGGCCCTCGGCGCGATCGGCTCGGCTGACGGGGACGTGCTCGTCTGCTGTTCAGCCGGGAAGGACCGCACCGGGGTCGTCAGCGCGCTGCTCGCACGGCTGTGGGGAGCGTCGCTCGAGCGCATCGGGACCGACTACGCCGCGAGTGGCGCCGCGCTCGTCGACCGGTTCGCGGCCGAGCGCGCCGTGAGCACCGACCCCGAAGCCACCGCGGTGGCGCAACGCTGCGTGCCCGAGACCATGACGACGGTCATCAGGCACGTCGAGCACCGGTGGGGGAGCGTCGCCGCGTACCTCCGGGAGATCGGCCTGTCCGACGCTCAGGTCGCCGCGCTCTGACGTCCGCGTGACCACATGGCGGAGGCCCGGTGCGCGTCGGACGCGCACCGGGCCTCCAGGCTGGGTTCCTCAGGTCACCAGGCGAAGTCCTCCGGCGACGTCTTGTGGCCGGGGAACAGCTCGTCGAGGCGCGCGAGCGCCGCGTCGTCGAGGCGGATGTCCGTCGCACGGACGGCCGACTCCCACTGCTCCATCGTGCGCGGACCCGTGATCGGAGCGGTGACGCCCGGCTGGTGCAGCAGCCAGGCCAGCGCGAGCTCGCCCGGGGTGTGGCCGAGGTCCTTCGCGAGGGCCTCGTACGCCGTGAGCTGGTCGCGGTGGCCCTCGACGTACTCGGCGCTTCGGCCGCTGAGGCGACGCGAGCCCTGCTCGGTCTTCTCGATGATGCCGCCGAGCAGGCCGCCCTGCAGCGGGGACCACGGGATCAGGCCGAGGCCGTAGTGGCGGGCGGAGGGCAGGACCTCGCGCTCGACGTCGCGGACGACGAGGTTGTAGATCGACTGCTCGCTGACGAGGCCGAGGAAGTTGCGGTGCTTCGCTGCCTCTTGCGCCTGGGCGATGTGCCAACCCGCGAAGTTCGACGAGCCGACGTAGAGCACCTTGCCCTGGGCGACGGCGAGCTCCATGGCCTGCCAGATCTCGTCCCACGGGGTGTCCCGGTCGACGTGGTGCATCTGGAAGAGGTCGATGTGGTCGGTCTGCAGACGACGAAGGCTGGCATCCAGCGACTGCCGGATGTTGTACGCCGAGAGCTTGCCGCCGTTCGGCCACTCGATCATCTCGCCGTAGACCTTCGTGGCCAGCACCGTCTTCTCGCGGCGGCCACCGCCCTTGGCGAACCAGCGGCCGATGATCTCCTCGGTGGCGCCCTTGCCCACCGAGCCGCCGTAGCCGTTGGCGGTGTCGAAGAAGTTCACGCCGAGCTCGTGGGCCCGGTCCATGATCGCGTGCGAGTCGTCCTCGCTGGTCTCCGGTCCGAAGTTCATGGTGCCGAGCACTGCTCGTGACACCGACAACCCTGTCCGTCCGAGGTGTGTGTAGTCCATGGGTCTGGTCTACCCGCTCCTCTCCGAGCGCTGCCAGGCCCTGCGAGTACCGGTGACGGTGACCCGAGGAGGACACATGCCAGCGAAGGACGAGATCCCGAGCACCCTGCAGCGGTCGCCGGAGCACGCGCAGGAGATCTACGCGAAGACGCTCGACTCGGCGAACGAGACGTACGGCGAGGGGGAGCGGGCGCACCGCACCGCCTTCGCGGCCGTCAAGCACGAGTACGAGAAGGTCGGCGACCACTGGGAGGAGAAGGAGTCCGCCGGGCCGTCGGACTCCGGTGCTGCCGGCACGCGCGGCTCCGGCACGACCGAGGACGGAGTCGACGCCAACGCGTCGAAGGCACACCTGATGGACGTGGCGAAGCGGCTCGAGATCAGCGGGCGGTCCTCCATGAAGAAGGACGAACTGGTCGAGGCGATCAAGAAGGCCAACGCGCGGGCGACCGCGAAGGCGCGGCGCTGAGCGGTCCCGCTCGCTGCCGGTCGCGCTTCGTGCCGGTGTTGGTGACCTGACAGTCCCGCTTGGTGTCGGCCCTGCCGACCTGACGGCGGACGGGAGGCGCGTGGCGGGTCCGCCACGGGCCTCCCGTCCGGTCGGGGGTGCGCTCAGAGCGCGGTGCCGGACCGCCGCTGCTGGTCGCCGGTGTCCTCGGCCTCGTCCTGCTTGTCCTTGCGACGCCAGGGGAGTCCGCGGCCGAGCTGCTTCGGGGCCTTCTGGTCGAGGATCATCGGGAACTGCGTCGGCGGGAGCCCGAAGCCCTCGCGCGAGGCCTGGATCACCTTGCGCCCGAGTGCGTGGTTGCCGATGCCGCCGACCGCTGCTCCGATGCCGAAGGGCAGCGCCCGCCCGAGCATCGAGGTGCCCTGACGGGCCACGAAGCGCTTGATGAAGGAGTCGCGGATCTGCTTGCCGATCCCGCTGACTGCCTGCTTGGGCAGCGACGACGCCACCATCTCGCCCCAGAAGGCCGTCCTGACCTGCCCGCCGGCTGCCTGGCCCGCGAGCTGCTTGATGAGCTGTGTGCCCGGCGCGCCGAGGATCATCGCCATGACGAGTGTGCGCGAGCGCTCCGGGTCGTCGAGGGCGATGCCGTGCACCTCGGTCACCGACTGGGCGAACAGCGCCGTGGTCTCGAGGAAGCCGATCGTCTCCGCGCCGCTGAGCCCGAAGCTCGCCACCATGCCGATGCCCGGGACGACTGCACTTGCACCCACTGCAGCGCCGCCGGTCGTCACCGCCGCGAGGTACTGCCGCTCGAGGATCTGGATGATCTCGGCGGGCGAGGCGTTCGGGTGTCGACGTCGTACGGCGTTGACGTGCGCGATGACGACGGGGCGCTGGACGTCGATCACACGGTCGAGCATCTTGGCCCAGCCCTTGGTGGTGGTGGGGACGTCGGGCTTGGGGTTGGTGTGGTCGATCGGCGCGGAGGGCAGGGGGATGATCGCCTGGTCCCGCTGGTCCGACCGGTTGTTCTGCTTCGGGGCCATGCCGCAACGCTACGCCGAGCACGTGGGAGGGTCGCTGGATGGCTCCAGAACACGCGCTCGACGACGTCGCGGAGGCCGGGCGGCGCGGGCTGGTCATCGACATGGGATGCCTACTCGGACGAGCGCTGCCCGGACGGTCTCGAGGTCCATCAGGTCGGACCAGCTGAAGCGGACGACGAACCTGACCTCGGGGAACGAGCGGAGGAAGTCCTCGCGCCGCTTCTCCTGCCAGTGGGCGTCGGCGGTCGTGGACCCGCCGAGCATTGCCGGGTCCTCGTACTTGGCGCGCCCGTCGATCTCGACCACGACGCCCTGGTCTGGGAACCAGAAGTCGACGACGGCGTGCCGTTCGCCGGGACGGGCGAACTCGTGCTGCTGCACGGGATCCGGCGCTCCGACCTGGCGGAAGCGCACGCGTCCGATCGACTCCGCTGGAGAGCCGGACAGCGGCGACCCCATCGCGACCGCTCGATCGGCCCGGGCATGCTCCTTCGGATCCACGGCGGTCAACTCGTCGTCGAGCATCTCCGGCAGGACGAGTCTGCGGCCGAGTGCTGCGTCGATCATCGGCACCGACGCGATCGCAGGCGCTGTCGCAGCGACATCGACGAGCGTCCGTACGAGCGAGGTGACCGATGCGCCGCAGAAGGTGGTCGACGACGTCGGTTCCAGTCCGCTCCACCGACTCGTCTGGGTCACCGGTGTGTCTGGTCGCACGAACAGGAGTGTCGTCGAGTCAGGATGCGTGCGTCGAGGGTCCCTGACCTGCAGGCGACTCGGTGGTGGTTCGACGAACGGCATCCCGTGGATCGCTGCGGCAGTCGCGTGGGAGTAGCTCCGCGGAGGACGGACCGACGGCGCGGATGCCCGGGCCAGGAGGACGTGGTGTTCTTCCGGGAGGAGCTGTTCAAGAGCATCGACCGGGACGAACACCCCCGGCCGGACGACGTGCAGTTCACCGCGACGGGCACGCCGTTGCAGGGCTCGCCGTTCGGCGCTCTCGTGGTGGGCCGTTCGGATGAGTGGGACGGCCAGAACTCGTTCATGCATGACTCCACGATCGCGTTCCCAGGGCGACCACGAGGCGGCCCGTAGTTCATCTGTGGATGACGAGCCGAGCCTCCAGGCTGTGGTGGAGCCGCGCGACGGAACAGGTGACACCGTCGATGTCGTACGACAGCGAGCTTGTCGTGGCCTCGCTGAGGACCGTGCTCTTGGGGCGTGGGGCGACACCGTCGAGGTCGTAC
>NZ_JALNUI010000003.1 GCF_026544205.1 Curtobacterium sp. GC_Cur_3 | reverse complement strand
GCTGAGCCGCGGCGGCGATCCCGAGGGCGATCGGCAGCCAGGCGCCCCAGAGCGCCAGTTCCGCGGACCGGGCGTCCTCCCTGGTCACGGCGGTGGCACTTGCCCGGACGCGGGAGGCCGGCACCGCGTACACGCTGCGGTCGAGCGTCGTGGTGCGAGCGGACGGGAGGCCCCCACCTGTCAGCGTGAGCACGGACCGTTCCGAGCTGGTCGCGTCCAGGACGCCACCCCCGACGCTCCAGAGGGTGACCGTCTGTGACGTGGACCAGTGGGCCCGGAACGGGCCGGGGTTCGTCGACGGGGAGATGCCGACGGGCACGCGGCCGAACAGCCCGACCAGGTCGTCGAGCGTCAGGCTCGACGGCTCACCGCTGGTGCCGCCGCTCGTGGTGGAGCGCCAGCGGTCGGCGGTCGCACCAGCGCGGGTCACGGTGCGGTGGGTCGACGCCGGGAAGTCGACCCGGGCCTCCCGGCCGTGGCCCCGGCTGTTGAGCACGGCGGTCGCTCCGTGGACCTCGGCGGAGACGGACGTGGCGTCGCCGGAGACCGGGACGGTCGAGGGCAGGTGGGCGCCGCCGGTCGGGACGGCGACCGCGAGGGCCGCTGCGGCGACGGCCAGCACGGCGGCGACGCCGATGCGCAGGGCGGGGACGCGCCGCGGAGCCGGACGCCAGGCGCGCGGCCAGACCGAGAGCGCCAGGACGGGCACGACGTACACGACCCAGGCGAGCACCTCGATGACGCGGGGGTCCGGCGGGATGCCGAGCACGCCGGTGACCAGCGCGCCCTGCACGGAGCCGTTCGGGGCGAGCCAGCTGAGGTCGACGGTGCGCTGCTGGCCGATGACGACCCAACCGGCCTCGTGCGCACGGCGGAGGACCGTGAGGACCAGGCCGCCGGCGACGAACACCAGGAAGACGCCCGTGCCGGTGAAGAACTTCGCGAGGTTCAGCCGCACGCCGCCGGTGTAGATGCCGTAGCCGACGACGACCGCCGCGGCGATGCCGATGAGGGCGCCGAGGGCAGCGAGACCGGTGTCGCTCGACGCCTGGAAGGTGGCGAGCAGGAAGACCGAGGTCTCGAAGCCCTCCTTGAGGACCGCGAGGAAGGCCATGCCGGCGAGGGCCCACGCGGTGCCCCGGCCGAGGGCTGCGGTGGCGCTGGCCTCGAGGTCGCTGCTCAGCGTGCGCGCGTGGGTGCGCATCCAGACGATCATGCCGGTGACGAAGACGACGGCGACGATGCCGATCACCGCCTCCATGCCCTCCTGCTGGGCCTGCGGGAGCGCCTGCTCGACGGCCTGCAGCCCGACGCCGACCCCGATGCTCATGAGCACGGCGACACCGACCCCGAGCCACATCGGCGCGAGCGGCACGCGGTTGCGGCGCAGGAACGCGGCGATGATGCCGACGATGAGCGTGGCTTCGAGGCCTTCACGGAGACCGATGACGAGTGTGGCGAGCATGACGAAGGCAAGGTTAGCCTTACCTCACTGCTCCCGTCGAGCGCGGCGGCGTGGGGTTTGATGGTTCTCATGAACCTGCTCTCGGTCGACGGCCTCGCCGCGGTGACGAACGTGCTCGACCTCGCCGGGGTCTTCGCGTCGGCGCTGCTGGGCGGCGCGGTGGCCCGGTCGATGGACTTCGACCTGTTCGGGTTCCTCGTCGTCGGGTTCGTCTCGGGCCTCGGCGGCGGCATGCTCCGCGACGTCCTGCTGCAGAACGGCCCACCCGTCGCGCTCACCGACCCGCTCTACGTGCCGGTCGCCGTGGCCGGTGCCCTCGTCGCGTTCCTCGTGTCGTTCTCCGAGCGCGGGTGGGACCGGCTGTTCACGTTCCTCGACGCCGCCGTCATCGGGTTCTGGGCGGTGGTCGGGGTCCAGCGCACCTTCGACGCCGGGCTGGAGTGGCCCGCCGCGATCATCATGGGGACGATCACCGCGGTCGGCGGCGGGGTCGGGCGTGACCTGCTGCTGCGGCGCGTACCGGCGGTGTTCGGCGGCAACGCCCTGTACGCCTCGGTCGCGGTCGCTGCGTCGGCCGTGATGGTCGGCGCGTCCGCGTTGGGGTCCCCCACGATCGGCATCGTCGCCGCCGTCGTGCTCTCGCTGCTGCTGCGCTGGGGTGCTGTGCGGTGGGGTTGGGGCCTGCCGAACGGCCGCGACTGGCAGCCGCAGTCGACCCTGGCGTCGCTGCTCCGCCGTGGGCGTGGGCTCCGACCGGACGCCGTGCGTCTGCTGCGACGCCCGGGCCGGCGGAACGGGACCGGTCGAGCGCGCCGCGACGAGGACACGCCGACGCCCGAACACTGAAGGCTTGTCAGGTACGGGAGGCGCGGCGTACCATCGATACCGCCGGGGATCGAGTTCTCCGGCGCACCTCGCCCCGGCCACGCAGCCGTGAGTCGGGTACCGGTACGACCCGAACGTGGCGGTACCGACTGCCGTCTCGTCGTCCGGGGTGTGCAGCCGATGGGGGCTCCACCGCGCCGCGCGCGATCAGACGCGCGGTGCGGCAGGCCCCCGGGGCCGCACCGCTCACGCCATGATGGACGTGTTCCACCAGCACATCGGCCCGGCCGGATCTCCGGGCTCCGTCGAACCAGGACCAGATGAGCGACGACGACACCCCCGCCACCAGCAGGACCCCGCGTGCGGAGGTCCGAGCGCGGTTGCTCGCAGCCGGCGCCGACGCGATCGCCGAACGCGGGGTGCACGAGGCCCGGCTCGACGACGTCGCCGCCCGTGCCGGGTTCAGCAAGGGCGCGGTCTACTCGAACTTCTCGTCGAAGGAGGACCTGGTCGCGCAGGTCATGCAGCGCGCGACGAACCTGGTGCTCGGCGCCCTGGAGGACATGGTCGACGCCGACATCCCGGCGGCGGACATCGGGGACGTCGTCCGCGCCGCGTTCGGCCGGCACGACCAGAGCGCCCAGTTCGCGCTGCTGTCGGAGTTCCGCGGGTACGCCCTGCGGCACCCGGAGTCCATGCCCGAGTTCGTCCGCCAGCGCCGGGTGCTGCAGGACGGCGTCGCGCGGCTGGTGCGGCTGTGGTTCGGCGCGCACCCGGAGATCGACCCGGGGATGCCGCTCGACACCTTCACGACGCTCCTCATCGCGGCGAACGTCGGCACCGTGTTCGACGCCCCGGCGCTCGACGACGTGAACCCGGGCGAGGTCGTCGCCACCCTCGTCGAGGCGGTCATCCGGCGCCGCTGACGCGCGCGCTGCTGGCGCTGGCGCTGGCGGCTGCCTGCTGGCTGCTGGCGCCCGTGCTCGCACCGTGCGCGCTCCCCCGCCCCGTGCGAGGTTGACCACCCCGTGCAGGCCCGCAGCGGCGCACCACGTGGGCAAGCTCGCACCAGGCGCGGGTGCCCGCGCGGCGCTGTCCGGGCGGAGGTTTCCACGTCGCTCGGTGACGGATCCGGTTCTCGGCGCCCGAGATTCGCGAACCAGATCCGTCATCGTCGCGGACAGGAGCCGGGGTCCGACGCCGGTCAACGCTGCGGCCGGGAGGCTCCAGCGGCACCGAGGCGACCTCGCACCGTGCGCGCTCCCCCGCCCCGTGCGAGGTTGACCACCCCGTGCGGGCCGACAGCGGCGCACCGTGTGGTCAAGCTCGCACGAGAACCCGCCGCGCACGAGCACCCTCGCGCCTGGCACCCTCACCCACGCCCACGCCCGCGGACGCGCCAGCAGGCACAGCGCGCAACGCGCACCTCGCGCTACGCGGTACGGCGGCGGCGACCCTCGTGTGACCAGGTCGACGCGGGCATCAGGCTCGGCGGGAGCAGGCGCGACCGGACCCGCTGCGGGAGCCGGACGGATGCGTCGAGGGCGACCCGGGCCTCCCGGAGGGTGGCGACGAGGGCTGCCCCGTCGACAGCACCCGACGGCGCGTAGCGCTCCTGGTCGACGGCGTCGACGACCGACTCGAGCAGGGGCAGCACCGACGCCGGCACGCTGGACCGCAGGCGTCCGAGGACCGCCCGCGCCGTCCGCGCCGCAGCCGAGGCATCTCCGGCGTCCGCGACTCCCGGCGCGTAGCCGTGGTCGGCGACGTCGTCGAGCAGTTCGCGCCACGCGGTGACCGCCGGCGCACGTCCGTCGGCGACGGCACCGAGGCGGGAGTGTCGGCGCCCCGCGCGGACGAGTCCGGGGGCGAGCAGGACGGCCGCGGCGATGAGGATGCCGAGGACGATGCCCCACGGGCCGTTCCCCCCGGACCCCGCGCCGCCGGATGCACCGGCCTGGGCGGACGCGCTCGGGGTGGGGCTCGCCGAGGCCGTCGGCGTTGCCTGGTCGCTCGGCGCGGGCAGCGGGGTCTCCGGGTTGGCCGCTGTCGGGCTGGCGGAGGGCTGCGGGGCGGTGGTGGCGGCCTCGTCGGAGTCCGGCGTCGGCTCGAAGGCCACCCAGCCGGCGCCCTTGATGTACAGCTCGGGCCAGGAGTGCAGCTGCCGGTTCGACACCGTGTACTCGCCGTCGACCGCGGCACCGCCTGCCCGGTACCCGACCGCGATGCGCGAGGGGATGCCGAGGGTCCGGGCCATCACGGCCATCGCGGAGGAGAAGTGCACGCAGTACCCCTGGCGGACCTGCAGGAACTTCGCGACGACGTCCATGCTGTCGCCGTCGTAGCCCTGCTCGACCGGGGCCGTCTCGGAGTACGTGAACAGGTCGCTGCGGAACCACTGCTCGAGCGCCCGGGCCTTGTCGTAGTCGGTCTGTCCGCTGCCGGCGACCCGGTCCGCGGTGGTCCTGATGCTCTTCGGCAGGTCCTTGGGCAGCGTCCGGTCTGCGCGGAGCTCACCGCCGGACGGGGTGGGCCACCCGCGGCCGTCGAACGCGGCGAGCCGGCCGGAGGCGTTGACGGCGTCGAGGTACGCGTTCGCGAAGGTCGAGGCGCCGTACACCTCGTACGTCGCACCCCGGCGGGTCGACGGGCCGGTCGAGCGCACGGTGTTCGAGCCGTTCATCCACCGCCACTGGTCGAGCTCGAGGTTCGTCGACTTCGACTCGATCGACACCGCTCCGGACGGCACCGGCAGGTAGTTGCTCGACAGGCCGGTGATCTGCACGGTGACGTCGCCGCGGCTGGCGAGCCGGGGGTTCACGCCGACGGCCCACTGCTGCTGGTCGGCGGTCGGGGCGCCGCTGACGTCGGTCGCCGTCGGCACCCAGTCGCCCGTGCCGAACTCGTCGAGGTCGGCGAGCTTGAGGTACTCCGGCTGCCCGTCGGAGGTGCGGTACCGGAAGACCTCGAGCTCGTTCGGCCGGCGGAGGTCTTGGCCGAGGTTGAGGAGCGTGCCGGGACGACCCGGCAGGATCGGCGACTGGATCGCCCCGGTGACCCCGGACAGCCAGCTCGCGTTCAACGGCACGACGGAGGGCAGGCCGACCGCGACGACGAGGGCGACCGCGCCGACCACCGTCGCCGGCACCGCCCGCTGCACCGGACGGACCGACAGCCAGAGCAGGGCGAGGAACGCCAGTCCGACGACGACCACCAGGCCGGTGCTCGCCGGGGTGCCCGTGACGACGCCCGGCACGATGAGGATCACGAGCGCCGGAGCCGCGGCGAGCGCTGCCGCCGGCGCGATCGTCGCCAGGAACAGCGACGTGGCTGCCACCCACGCGATCGCCACGGTCACGACCAGGCGGATCGGGTCGGTCTGTGGCAGCGGCGCCGGGTTCAGCCGGATCGCCGCGATGGTCTGCCCGAGGGCGCCGTCGCCGTCCAGCCACCCGAGCGGTTGGATGTCGTTCACCAGCGCGGCCAGGCACGACGTCGCGACGAGGGTGGTGACGAGCGCGATGAACCGGACGCCGGCGGGTCGACGACGCACGGTGAGCATCACGCCGACGAGCACGACGACGATCACCAGGGCGGAAGTCCACCAGGCGACGCCCTGCACGAGCGGTCGGAAGGCCAGCGCGGCGATCATCACCGGGACGGGCGCCAGGGCGACGACCGCAGCCGTGGGGGCCGGGCGGTCGTCAGCACGGTCGAGGATCGCGCGCACGTCGACGCGTCGGTCGGAGCCCCGGGCGTCGGGGCGTCCGCCGGGACGGACGTCCTGCGCGGTCATCGGCTCGCCCCGGTCCGAGCGACGGGCACGACGATGGTGCGCCACCCGCCGCGGTCGAGGATCCCGCGGACGACCGGGTCCGGCGGCACGATCGTGGCGAGGATGCCGCGGCTGGACCCGTTCGTCGAGGCGACGAGCGCCGTCGCCTGCTCGACCGTGCAGTGCCCGGTCACGACGGCCGTCATGCCGTGGACGTCGCGGCCACGGACGTCGGGCAGGACGTCGGTGAGCGGGCGGGCATCGCTGCGGACCCGGACGTCGGCGAGCCCGACGAGCACGTCGGTGAGCCCGCCGGCGTCCCCGGTGTGGCGGGTGGCGGTGTCGTCGGTGACGAGCACGACGCGGGACGTCCTGGCGGCGAGCGCCCGTGCGACGCTCGCCGCGACGACGACCGCGTGCTCGAAGGCGGCGTCCCCGCCCAGGTCCGACAGCTCCGCGAGGTCGTCACGGCCGAGGTCCTGGTACGACGAGCGGCGGAGGTCGAGGGCGATGACGGCCTCGGGCGGCTGTGCCTGCGCGGTCTGGCGGACGTGGAGCTCGCCGCGGCGGGCACTCTGCGCCCAGTGCACGCGGCGGATCGGGTCACCGGGGCGGTACGGCCGCAGTTCGCTGTCGTCCGCCGAGCCGCCCTGGCCGACGCGGCCCTCGTCCGCGGACACGGCACCGGCGAGCGCACCGGTGTCCAACGACGAGAGCGCGGTGGACGCGGGGACGACCACCACCTCTTCTGCGGGGACGACCGGGCGGTCGATGCGGAGCAGGCCGAACGGGTCCTCGACGCGGATCGTCACCGGGCCGACCAGGCTCCGACCGCGGTGCATCGCGAGGGCCTCGACGTCGAACACCGCGGGCGGCACGGACGGGCCGACCTGCACGAAGGCCTCGGCGTCGGACACGCTCGCGAAGGCGTCCTCGAGCTGTTCCCGCACCAGGAGGGTCGACCGCGGGCCGATCGGGACCGAGGTGCCGCGCAGCGTGATCCGCTCGCGGTACACCTCACCGACCTGCACCATCGCCCGCGGCGCGGTCCGGCTCCCCCGGAGCGGTGCCGCCACCAGGAACGCCATCGCGACGCCGAGCACCACGAGGACGAGCAGCAGGATCCCCGCGGACACGGCGACGCTCGTGGTCGCGACGAGCCCGCCGCCGATCAGCCCGATGCCGACGGCGATGACGGTCCAGCCTCGGGCGGTCGGCCGTGGGAACGGGGTGCGCCGGAGCATCGACGCACCGCGCCGCGTCCACCGCGTGAGCACCGACTGTGCGGCACCCGCACGGCGAGCGAGCGGTGAGGACGCCTGGGACATCAGGACCGGACGGGCGCCGCGGTGAAGGGCACGGACGTCTCGGAGACGATGCGCACGACGATCTCGCGGGCGGTGTCCTCCGTCGAGCCGCCCAGGCCGCGGGCGACGGGGACGAGCCGGTGGGCCAGCACGACCGGCGCCAGCTCGGCGACGTCGTCGGGCGTCACGAACGGCCGACCGAGCAGCGCGGCGTGGGCCCTGGCGGCCTGGGCGAGGTGGAGCGTGGCCCGCGGGCTCGCGCCGAGCACCAGGTCCGGGTGGGTCCGCGTCGCGCGGGTGATCTCGATGATGTAGGCCTCGACGTCCGGGGAGATGTGGACCGCGTGAACTGCCTCGGTCATCGCCCGGAGGGTGCCGACGTCGACGATGGGCCGCACGGACTCGAGTGGGTCGCGCCCGCCACGGTTGGTGAGCATCCGCCGTTCGGCGTCGACGCTCGGGTACCCCATCGCGATGCGCGCCATGAAGCGGTCGCGCTGGGCCTCGGGCAGCGGGTAGGTGCCCTCCATGTCCACGGGGTTCTGCGTCGCGACGATCATGAACGGCGAGTCGAGCTGCCGGGTGACGCCGTCGACCGTGACCTGGGACTCGGCCATGGCCTCGAGCAGGGCGGACTGGGTCTTCGGGCTCGTGCGGTTGATCTCGTCGCCGATGACCACGTTGGCGAAGACCGGGCCGGGCGAGAACCGGAAGGTGCCGGACGACTGGTCGAAGATGTTCACGCCGGTGACGTCCGACGGCAGCATGTCGGAGGTGAACTGGATGCGGTTCACGGACCCACCGACCGAGGCGCCGAGCGCCTTCGCCAGCACGGTCTTGCCGACGCCGGGGACGTCCTCGACGAGCAGGTGTCCCTGCGCGAGCATCACGGTGAGCGCCGTGCGGATCGCGTCCGTCTTGCCGTCGACGACGGTGGCGACGGCCGACATGATCGCGGCGCCGGCGTCACGCACCCGGTCGACGGGGAAGGCGAGGTCGGGGGCTTCCGGCACGCAGGTCTCCTCGGAGTTGGGATGTCCGCGCATGCTACATCGGCCCGGTGACAGGGACCGGGGGATGTGTCACCGACTCGCGGATCGCGGATGGGTGCCGGACGGGAGGCCCGGATCACCCGTGCGGACCGGCTGCGGCGGGCCGTGCCTCCCGTCCGGTTCGCGCGGTCCGCGCGGTCCGCGCGCCCTCAGCGGGGCAGCGCCATCGTGCCCAGCGACCACATCGCGACGCCGTGCAGCCCGAGCTGCCGGGCCAGTGCCGTCCGCGCGTTGAAGGACCGGGCGTCCGACCAGTGCATGACGCGCCCGTCGTCGAGTCGTGCCGACCACTCGCCGTTCCGGTCGGACCACCTCGCCCGGTCCCCCGCGGTCTTCGCGGCCGCGGCGGGCGTGACCTGCGCGTCCGCACCCGCGCCGCCCCAGACGTAGCCGTACCCGGCGATGCCGAGGTCGATCGTCGAGGGCCGTACCCCCTGGCGCTCCGCCGCCCGTACGACCTCCCGCGCCCAGGGCAGTGCGCCGACCGGTCCCGCTCCGCTCCACGGGCCGTGCTGGTCGTACGTCATGAGCACGAAGCGGTCGACGTGCTCCGTCAGCCCGCGCAGGTCGTAGCCGGTGTCGCGGAACCCGGCGGCGTCGGTCGAGGCCATCACGGCCATCGACACCCGCGCCTGCGATCCGAGCTGGTCGTGCACCGCGGACCGCACCGCCGCGGCGAACGCGACCAGTCCCGGCCGGTCGCGGGCGCGCAGCGACTCGAGGTCGATCTGCACACCGTCCATCCCCGTGCGTGCGGCGAGGCGTGCGACGTCGTCGGCGACCCGCTCCCGGTTCGCCGCCGAGCCGAGCAGCGCCGTCCCGATGCGCGGGGAGAAGTCCCCGAGCGCCGACGAGTAGTTGCTCACGAGGAGCTCGGTGGCGGCCCCGCGACCGGATGCCGTCCCGGACAGTGCCGCGATGCCCGCGGGCGGTGAGTTCAGCCCTCGACCGTCCTCGGCGATCGTGACCCCGTCGATGCCGATCGTGGCGACGTGCGGCGCGGCGGCGGACACCCGGGAGGTGGCAGCACCACCGGGTTCGGCGTAGGCCTCGACCGCGAGCGCCTGGCCGGTCCGGGCATGGGCGACCAGGGCGCCGCCGAGCACGACGGCGACCAGGACGACGGCGGAGGACACCAGGACAGCGCGGCGGGACACGTCGTCACGGTAGCGGTGTCGGTCGTCCAGCCGCGGCGGTGTGTCGGTGGCCCGGCGGGATGTCGGTCGCCCGGCGGGATGTCGGTCGCCTGGCGGGAAGTCGGTCGCCCGGCGGGATGTCGGTCGCCTGTGCGTCGTGGATGTACGGCGACTACCGTCAGTTCCAGGTGACCCAGGACCTCGGCCGCCGGAACGATGTCATCGTCCGCAGCCAGACCGGAAGCACCCATGCAGTCACCGTGCACACGCACTCGCAGTCACGTCGTCCCCGTCGGGACCGTGACGGCACCGCTGTGCTGCGGTCGCTCCACGTGGTCCTCGCCGAGGTGCACCCGATGAGCCTCCGCGACGGCATCCTCTGGACCGAGACCGACGACGGCCGCTGGGAGGGCTCCTCCGGGGCCGACCTGGTCGGTGTCGTGTCGTGGTCGGACCGCTACTCCGTGCACTCCACGGGTGGCGAGGTCAACGGCCAGCACAGCACGCTCGACAGCGCGAAGGCGCAGCTCGAGGGCTGGATGCGCTGGATCGACTCGACTGCGGGCTGATCCGCTCCACGAACGTGGAAACGCCCCCGTCGTCGTGACGGGGGCGTTTCGTCGTGCGGGTCGTGCGGGTCTTGCTCAAGTGCGGAGACGGAGGGATTTGAACCCTCGGTCCCCTAAAGGGGACTCCACCTTAGCAGGGTGGTGCACTCGGCCGAACTATGCGACGTCTCCATGCGCCCTCGCAGACGCACACACCACCATACAGGAGGACGCGGGGCCGCTCGACCCCACGTCCTGAGCCGGAATCCGCATCACGACCACCGGTCCCCCGAAGTGGGGACGCATCGGGGTTGTCGGGGCGTACCCCGGTCGTTAGTCTCATCCAGACGCGGCATCACATTCCGGGGTTCGTCCCCGTCGTCGCGACACAGCACCCAGCATCACTCCCCGACCCGGCACGGCTCCCCAGTGTCCGGCACCCGTCGGGGCGTGACCGGAACGGGGACGTGGCCCAGGCCGCGTCCCCGTTCCTGCGTTCCGGGCGGGCACGCACGCGCCTCCGGGCGGGTACCGCTACGAGCCGAAGGCCTTCGAGCAGGTCTGCTGCGCCGCCGACTGCCCCTGCAGGCCGTCGAGGGTGTCGGCCGTGGCGGGAGCGTCGGGCGTGACGGTGGCCGCCGGCGTCCCGGGTGTCGAGGCCGCTGGCGTCTGCGCGGCCGGGGGCTGCGCGGTCGGGGTCGAAGCGGTGGGGTCCGGGGCACCCGGAGTCGGGTCGGCCGGGCTCGGGTTGGCCGGGGCCGACTCGGAGCCGATCCCGGTGCTGCCCGCCCCGAACGAGAACGACTCGTCCGCCTTGATCCTGGCGAAGAGCTCGTCGGCCAGCTCGGTCGTCGGCTGCACCTTGCCCTCGTAGACGCCCGTGCCACCGGTCGTCCCCGGGTACTGCACGAAGTTGACCCGCTCGAGCGGCAGGTCCTGCAGCGCCCGGCCCATCCCGACCAGGGTGCGCGGGTCGTTCAGGCTCTCGGACAGCTGCATGTTCGACGCCGCGGCCCGGGCGAGCTTGTACAGCGTCGTCGGCGAGGTCAGGGTGCTGTTCGCCCGCACGGTGCGGAGCAGCGAGGACAGGAAGACCTGCTGGCTCGAGATGCGCCCCAGGTCCGACCCGTCGCCCACGCCGTGACGGGTGCGCAGGAACTCGAGCGCCTGGGACCCCTGCAGTGTCGTGGTCCCCGCGGGCAGGTCGAGGCCGGTGTAGCGGTCGTGGATCGGCGAGGCGACGCAGACCGGAACGCCGCCGATCGCGTTCGACATCTCGATGACGCCGTTGAACGACACCGCCGCCGAGTACTGCACGTCGAGGCCGGTGAGTCCCTGCACGGTCTGCACCACGCAGTTCAGCCCACCCTCGCCCCACGCATCGTTGATCGGTGCTGCGGCCCTGGCCGGCGTCGACCCGGACCCGTCGGGCTTCGCGCATGCCGGGATCGGCGTGACCAGGTCCCGCGGGATGCTGACGGCGGTGGCGTTCGTGTGGTCCGCGGACACGTGCACCAGGATGTTCACGTCGTTGAGCGTCGCGTCGCGCTCCCCGTACTGGGTGCCCTGCTCGGGGTCGTTGTCGGTCCCCACGACGAGCATCGTGAACCCGCCCTCGAAGGCACTGAGCGTCGGACCGGCCTGCTGCTGCGGGCGCGGTGCCGCCGACTGCCCCTGGATGCGCACGCCCTCGCCGAAGTCGTCCGTGACCTGCTTCGCCGCGATCGCCGCGACGGACGCCGTGCTGACGAGCGCGACGGCCACCGCACCGGCGAGCACCTTCGCGGCGGTGCTGAACGGCCGGTGCCGACGGAGGCGTCCGTGTCGGGCGATCCCGTCCACCCGGTTGAGGCGGTGGGATCGGTCGCGGACGTCGTTCACGGGCACTCCTGTCGTCGGCGGACTCGGCAACCGGGACAGCCTGCCACAGGCCCGACTTGCGGTTCCGTGTGCGCCGGCCGCGTCGGCGACGGTGGTCCGTGGTCCGGGGTCACCCGCCGGCGGCCACCGCGCAGGTCTTCTGGGCTGCCGTCTGCCCGGTCACACCGGACATCTCGCGCGGTGACGCCGAGGGGGTCGATGCCGCACGGGGTGCCGTCGCGGTGCGCTCCGATGGCGCCGGTGCCGCAGCGGGGGCGTCCGTCCCCGCGGCGGGGGTCTCCTCGGTCGCACCGCGTCCGGTGGCACCGGCGTCGAGGCTGAACGGACGATCAGCACGGACCGCGCGGATCAGCCGGTCGGCGGTCGCCCGGTCGGGGACGACCTTGCCCGGGAAGGCCGGGTCGTCCACACTGCCCGGGTACTGCACGAAGGTGATGTCGCCGAGGTCGATGCCCTCGAAGGCGCGGGCGATGTCGACCATCGTCGAGGGCTTCGCGAGCGAGGTCGACAGGGTGATGTTCTGCGACGCGGCCTTGGCCAGGCCGTAGAGCTTCGCGGGGTCGCCGAGCGTGCCCTCGTGCTTGACCTTGCGGAGCAGTGAGGACAGGAACTGCTGCAGGCTCGAGATCCGGGAGAGGTCACTGCCGTCGCCCACGCCGTGCCGGTCGCGGAGGAACGCGAGGGCGGTCTTCCCCGAGACGGTGTGCTCCCCCGCCGCGAGCTGCAACCCGGTGTACGGGTCGTCGACCGCGTCGGTGACGCACACCGGCACCCCGCCGACGGCGTCCGACATCCGGATCACCCCGGCGAAGCTGACCTGGGCTGCGTACGGGACGTCCATGCCCGTGGTGTGCTCGATCGTCGAGACGACGCAGTCCATCCCGCCGCGGCCGTACGCCTGGTTGAGCGGGGTGTCCTGCACTGCGGGCGCACCGCTGCACGCCGGCTGGTCGAGGACCAGGTCGCGCGGGAAGCTGATCGCCACCGCATGGGTGTGGTCGGCGGAGACGTGCAGCAGCACGTTCGAGTCGTTGAGCGTGGCACCGCGGTCGCCGTACGCGGTCCCCTGCGACGGGTCGTTGTCCGCGCCGATCGCCAGCACGTTGAAGGCCCCCTCGGTCGATGCCACGCCGCTGCCGACGTCGACCGCACGCTGCTGGAAGCCGTGGCCCACGTCGTAGGCCGCGTAGGCGGAGAGTGACGTGGCGCTCATGACGGCGACCGCTGCCGCGATGCCGACGCCGCTGACCAGCTGACTGACGCCGAGGTCACGACGGCCCCGACCGTGGCGGGCTCCGCTGACGCGGAACCCGGGTCCGGAGACGACGGACGGACGGCGTCTGGGGTCGAGGACGTCGTCGAAGGCGGACTGTGGACCGTCGGGATCGGTCACGGGTGGGCTCCCTCCGAGCAGCCCCGGGCACGGGCCGCTCGCCGGGGGACGATACCCGAGCAGGTGCCCGCCGCCGGGGACCCGGGTCGGCTCGGCGTGCCTCGTTCGGGGGCCACAGAGGACCCCTGCCCGTCAGCTCCCGCGATGCTCCCACCACGGCATCACCGGGCCCACGCTCACGGCGTCATGCGGACTCCGCTGCTCGGAACCGGTCCGGGAGGGCGATCAGACACTCCCCGAGCGCCCGCACCGCCTTGGCGCAGTCGTCGAGGTCGTCCCGCACGGCCGCCGCACGCGCACGCTCGACCAGGTCGAGGCGGTGGCGTCGGTCGACCACGGCGTCGATGCCGTTCGCTGCGGCGACGTCGTCGGTGTAGAACATGTCGAGCACGGGGCGCTGCACCGCCAGCCAGTCGGCGCTGACCGTGGCGCCGGACCGCCGGAGCAGCCAGGACCCGAGCTCGACGAAGGCCCCGGCCTCGGTCATGCAGTCGCGGATCCAGAACGGGTCGAAGCGCTCGGCCGACCGCGCGCCGGGCATCGGCGGGGCCGCGAGCATCGTGCACCCGAGCCGGATCCGCTCCTGCATCTGGTCGAGCGACCAGTGCGCGATGACCACCCCGACGTACCGCTGCACCGACACGAGCCGGAGCGACTCGAGCGGGACCAGGGCTTCCCGCACGGGCGTCCGGGAGACCCGCATGTCGTCGGCGATGGCGTCGAGGCGGAGACGCTGCCCCCGCCGGTACTCCCCCCGGAGGATCCGGTCGAGCAGCCACGTGAAGACCGCGTCCCGCAGCAGGCTGCGCCGCACCCCGAGCGGGTCGGGGCCACCCAGCCCCGACATCGCCGCGCGGTCCGTCTGCAGTCCCCGCGGAGCCGGCTGCGGGATGGGCGCAGTCGCAGTGTCGTCGTACCCCATGAGCCCACCGTCACGCACGGCGGACCCCGCCGAGTGTGGTCCGTGGTGATCGGTGGACGAGTCCGCCGATCGGTGCCCTGTGGAGGGCACGGTGCCCGTCTCGCATCACTGCACTCCCGCCGTCCGGGACCCCCGTCGGGGGTCGATGTGGAGAGCGTTGCAGGAGCGACCTTCAGTCGCTAAACATTCCGGATATCGCCGGTCAGCGCTTCGACTCCTCCTTCGCCGCGATGACCGAGAGCGGCTGCGTGACGTCCTCGAGGCCCTTGCGGGCGGCGTCCACGCCGAAGATCAGCGCCACGACACCGCCGATGACCATGATCCCGGCGCCGAGCAGGTAGCCCCAGAAGAGCGGCTCGCGCGAGGACCCGTCGCCGATCAGCGCGCCGTAGATGAGCGGTGCGATCGCGCCGAAGATCTGTGCCAGCGCGAAGAAGTACGAGATCGCCTGCGACCGGAGCTCGAGCGGGAAGATCTCGCTGACGGTCAGGTACGCGCTCGACGCCCCCGCCGAGGCGAAGAAGAACGAGATGCACCAGAACACGACCTGCACGGTGGCGGTGATCGCGTCGGCCTGGAACAGGAACGCGGACACGGCGAGCACCAGACCGGAGATCAGGTACGTGGAGAAGATCATCTGTCGACGACCCCACGTGTCGAACAGCCGCCCGAGCAGGATCGGCCCGAGCAGGTTGCCGATCGCGAACGGGAAGAAGTAGACGGCCGTCTCGGACGTCTTCAACCCGAAGAAGTTCGTCAGCACGAGCGCGTAGGTGAAGAAGATCGCGTTGTAGAGGAACGCCTGCGTGATCATCATCGTGGCGCCGACCAGCGTGCGCGTGGGGTACTGCTGGAACAGCACCTTGACGATCGTCAGGAAGCTGACCTTGTCCATCGGCGTGACGGTCATGGCCTTCGAGTCGTCCACCTTCTCGAGCGGCTTCCCGGACTCCCGCTCGACCTCGGCCTCGATCCGGGAGACCGTCGCGTCGGCCTCCTCCTCGCGGCCGTGGGTCATCAGCCACCGCGGACTCTCGGGGATGTGGCGGCGCAGGAAGATGATCGCGATGCCGAGCACCGGGCCGAGGAAGAACCCGATCCGCCACCCGATGTTCTCGGCGAAGTGCGCGGTGTCGAGCAGGTAGATGTTGGCGAACGCGCCGAGCGCGGCGCCGCCCCAGTAGGTGCCGTTGATGGCGATGTCGACGTGCCCGCGGTACTTCGCGGGGATCAGCTCGTCGATCGCCGAGTTGATCGCGGCGTACTCGCCACCGATGCCCAGGCCCGCGACGAAGCGGAACACGGCGAGGAACCAGTAGTCCTGCGCGAAGCCCGCGATGCCGGAGCCGATCAGGTAGATGGCGAGCGTCAGGATGAAGAGCTTGCGACGACCGAGCCGGTCCGACAACCGTCCGAAGACGATCGCGCCGACCACCTGCCCGACCAGGTACACGGTGCCGAGCGACGTCACCTGCTGGGTCGACAGGTCCAGGTCCGCCTGGAACCCGGCGTTCGAGACGATCTGGATCTCGAGCCCGTCCAGGATCCACGAGATGCCGAGCCCCACCACGACGCTCCAGTGGAACCGTGTCCAGGGCAGTCGGTCCATCCGCGCCGGGACCAGGCTCCTGACCTGGCCCTCCTGCAGTCCGCTCGCATTCGTCATCGCGGCTCGCTCCTCACCCGCCCGGCCCTCGCGGCCCGGCACAGATGGAGAACGTACGCCCGGACGGCCGATGTCGTTCGGGGCCGGAACGGCACGGAGCACGGGGCGGACACCAGCGGCCACCCCGGTCCACCCGCAAGTAGCGTTGCAGCGTGCCGCTCCAGAACTCGACCGACCGCATCCTGACCACCCACACCGGATCGCTCCCCCGGACGCCGGAACTCAGCGCCCTGCTGGTGGCGCGCGACCAGGGCAAGCCCCACGACGAGGCCGCCCTCCGCGCGGAGACGGCCGCCGTCCTCGCGCGCACCGTCGACGCACAGCTCGACGCCGGGCTCGACGTGGTGAACGACGGCGAGGTCCCCCGCGTGGGCTTCTCGACCTACATCCGCGAGCGCCTGACCGGGTTCGGCGGGACCGGTCACCGCAAGCCGACGCTCGACTCGGTCAAGTTCCCGGGCTACGCCGCGTTCCAGGCGAAGCAGATCGACGAGGGCGCCGAGTTCGCCCGGGTCTGGGACACCCCGCTCGCCCAGGGCCTGCTGGAGTACGACCAGGAACGCGCCGGCATCCGCGAGGACCTCGACGGCTTCGAGCGCGAGCTCGCCAGGAACGCCGCCGCCGGTCGCACCCCCGCCGGCACCTTCATCTCCGCGGCGACGCCCGGCATCGTCGCGACGACGCTGCTCCTCGACGAGGCCAACCCGCACTACGCCGACCACGGCGAGTACGTCTTCGCCCTGGCCGAGCAGCTCCGTGTGGAGTACGAGGAGATCGTCGCCCGCGGGCACATCCTCCAACTGGACGCTCCTGACCTCGCGATGGAGCGGGTCATCCACTTCGTCGACGCCAGCACCGAGGAGTTCCTCCGAGCGGTGGACCTGCACGTCGACGCGCTCAACCACGCGCTCCGGAACATCCCCAAGGAGCGGACCCGCCTGCACGTCTGCTACGGCAACTGGCAGGGTCCGCACCAGGACGACGTGCCCGTCGACGTGCTGCTCCCACACCTGTACCGCGCCGAGGTCGGGTCCTTCAGCATCCCGTTCGGCAACCCGCGTCACGCGCACGAGTTCCCCGCGTTCCGCGACCTGCCACTGCCCGATGGTGCCGTCCTGGTGCCCGGTGTCATCGACGTGACGACGAACTACCTGGAGCACCCGCAGCTCGTCGCGAACCGCATCGTCGAGGCCGCGGAGGCCGTCGGCGACCCGACCCGCATCGTCGCCGGGACCGACTGCGGCCTCGCCACGTTCGCCAGCTACGAGTTCGTCGCGACGGACGTCGCGTGGGCGAAGCTCCGCGCGCTGACCGAGGGTGCCGAGATCGCGAGCAAGCGGCTCTTCGGCTGACGCCGACGGCGGACGGGAGGATCGCGGCGGCCCCGCCACGATCCTCCCGTCAGTGGGGCGGCGTAACGTCGACGACGTGACCCGACCCACCATGAGAACGGTCGGCGAGCTCCGCACCTCTGGTCACGTCCAGAAGACGGTCCGCGCCGAGATCCGCGACAACCTGCTCACCGCCCTCCGCGAGGGCACCGATCCGTGGCCCGGCCTGCACGGCTTCGCGACCACCGTCGTCCCCCAGCTCGAACGTGCCCTGATCGCCGGGCACGACGTCGTCCTGCTCGGCGAACGCGGCCAGGGCAAGACCCGACTGCTCCGCACGCTGCAGGGCCTGCTCGACGAGTGGACCCCGGTGATCGCCGGGTCCGAGCTCGGCGAGCACCCCTTCGAACCGATCACCACGGCCAGCATCCGCCGCGCCGAGGAGCTCGGCGACGCACTCCCCATCGACTGGTGGCACCGCGACGGCCGCTACGTCGAGAAGCTCGCGACCCCGGACACCTCCGTGGCCGACCTGATCGGCGACGTCGACCCGATGAAGGTGGCGGAGGGCCGCAGCCTCGGCGACCCCGAGACCATCCACTTCGGGCTGATCCCCCGTGCGCACCGCGGCATCGTCGCGATCAACGAGCTGCCCGACCTCGCCGAGCGCATCCAGGTCGCGATGCTCAACGTGATGGAGGAGCGCGACGTGCAGATCCGCGGCTACGTGCTGCGGCTGCCCCTCGACGTCCTCGTCGTGGCGAGCGCGAACCCCGAGGACTACACCAACCGCGGCCGGATCATCACGCCGCTGAAGGACCGCTTCGGCGCTGAGATCCGCACGCACTACCCGATCGAGCTCGAGGACGAGATCGCCGTCATCCGGCAGGAAGCCGAGCTCACGGCCGAGGTGCCGGACGCCCTGATCGAGATCCTCGCGCGCTTCACCCGGGCACTGCGGGCATCGAGCGCCGTCGACCAGCGCAGTGGCGTCAGCGCCCGGTTCTCCATCGCCGGTGCCGAGACCGTCTCCGCCGCAGCCGTGCACCGGGCCGCCCGCCAGGGTGAGTCCGAACCGGTTGCCCGGCCGATCGACCTCGAGACCGCGGTCGACGTCCTCGGCGGCAAGATCGAGTTCGAGTCCGGAGAAGAGGACCGTGCAGACGAGGTCCTCGAGCACCTCCTCCGCACCGCCACCGCCGAGACCGTCCGGTCGCGGCTGCGCGGGCTCGACCTGGCACAGCTCATCGAGGCCCTCGACGGCGGCACCATGGTGACCACCGGCGAGCAGGTCTCGGCTCGCGCGTTCCTCGAGGGGCTGCCGTCCCTCGGGGAGTCCGACCTCTACGACCGGATCTGCGAACGACTCGGCGCCACGAACGACGGCGAGCGGGCCGGCGCGATCGAGCTCGCGCTCGAGGGCCTGTTCCTCGCGCGGAAGATCAGCAAGGAGTCCGGCGGGGGCGAAGCCGTCTATGGCTAGTCGGCAGAACCGCCGGCTGTCGCGGGACACCCGGTACGGACGGTACGAGGGCGGCCCAGACCCCCTGGCGCCCCCCGCCGACCTGTCCGAGGCGCTCGACGCCATCGGCCAGGACGTCATGGCGGGGTACTCCCCCGAGCGCGCGATGCGGGAGTTCCTGCGCCGCGGCGGCCGTGACCAGCGCGGGCTCGACGACCTCGCGCGCCGCGTGGCCGAGAAGCGTCGCGACCTGACGAGCAGGAACAACCTCGACGGCACGCTGCAACAGGTCAAGCAGCTGCTCGACGAGGCACTGCTCGCCGAACGGGGCGAGCTGGCCCGCAACGTCGACCTCGAGGACGGCGACCGGGCACTCGCCGAGATGCAGCTCGACAGCCTGCCGCCCTCGCCCGCCGCGGCGGTGACCGAGCTCGCCGGCTACGACTGGACCAGCCCGACCGCTCGCCAGAAGTACGAGGAGATCAAGGACCTGCTCGGGCGGGAGATGCTCGACCAGCGCTTCGCCGGCATGAAGCAGGCGCTCGAGAACGCCGACGACGACGACCGCGCCGACGTCCAGGCGATGATGCAGGACCTCAACCAGCTGCTCGAGGACCACCGCGCCGGCACCGACTCCCAGGAGCAGTTCGACGAGTTCATGGCGAAGCACGGGGAGTACTTCCCGTCCGACCCGAAGAACGTCGACGAGCTCCTCGACGACCTCGCCGCCCGGGCCGCCGCCGCCCAGCGGATGCGGAACTCGATGACCCAGGAGCAGCGGGACGAGCTCGACGCCCTCGCCCAGCAGGCCTTCGGCAGCCCCGACCTGATGGGGGCGCTGTCGCAGCTCGACGGCAACCTCCGTGCACTCCGGCCCGGCGAGGACTGGGGCGGCTCCGAGCGGATGGACGGCGAGCAGGGCCTCGGGCTCGGTGACGGCACCGGCGCGTTCCAGGACATCGCCGACCTCGACGCCTTGGCCGAACAGCTCGCGCAGTCCGGCCCCGGGTCCGACCTCGACGACCTGGACCTCGAGTCCCTGGCCCGGCAGCTCGGGTCCGACGCCGCGGTCGACGCCCGCACCCTGCAGCAGCTCGAGAAGGCCCTGCGGACCTCTGGCACCATGCGCCGCGGTGCCGACGGCCAGTACAAGCTCACGCCGAAGGCCATGCGGCAGCTCGGCAAGAGCCTGCTCAAGGACGTCGCCCAGAAGATGTCGGGCCGCCAGGGTGCGCGGGACCTCCGCCGGTCCGGGGCCTCGGGCGAGCCGTCCGGCGCGACCCGACAGTGGGCGTTCGGCGACACCGAGCCGTGGGACATCCCCCGCACCATCACGAACGCCGTCACCCGCACGGCGGCGTCCGGCCGGGACGGTGCCGCCGTCCGCCTCATGATCGACGACGTCGAGGTCCAGGAGACCGAGGCCCGCACGCAGGCCTGCGTGGCCCTGCTCGTGGACACCTCGTTCTCGATGGCGATGGAGGACCGCTGGGTCCCGATGAAGCGCACGGCCCTGGCGCTGCACACGCTCATCTCGACCCGGTTCCGCGGCGACGACCTGCAGCTCATCGCCTTCGGTCGCGAGGCCGAGGTGATGGACGTCGAGCAGCTCGTCGGGCTCGACGCCGAGTGGGACAAGGGCACGAACCTGCACCACGCCCTGCTGCTGGCCAACCGGCACTTCCGGAAGCACCCCACCGCGCAGCCGGTGCTGCTCATCGTCACCGACGGCGAGCCGACGTCGCACCTCGAGCCGAACGGGCAGGTGTACTTCAGCTACCCGCCCGACCCGATGACGATCGCGCTGAGCGTCCGCGAGCTCGAGAACGCGCACCGGCTCGGTGCGCAGACGACGTTCTTCCGCCTCGGCGACGACCCGGGGCTCGCCCGGTTCATCGACGGCATGGCCCGGCGCGTGGACGGCACCGTCACGGCTCCGGAGAACGACGACCTCGGCGTGGCCGTGGTCGGGTCGTACCTCGGGTCACGGCAGGGCGGTGCGCTCTTCCGCGACGACGACTGGGGCGGTGGCGGCGCGTTCGGCCGCTTCGGCTGAGTGCGCGGCGGACGGGAGGCTCGGTGCCAGCTGGCACCGAGCCTCCCGTCCGTCATGCGGCCGGTCCGCGCGCCGAGACTCGGCCCTGCGGGCAGATTGCGAGGGCTGCGGCCCGCAGCGTGTCCGCCGGGCCGAGACTCGGTGCGGCTGAGCCAGCGGGCGATCGCCTCAGAACAGGGGCCAGGGCACCGCGGGGCCGTAGCCGGCCGGGGGTGGGAAGCGGCCGACGGCCGCCAGTGCGGCGCACCGGGCCTCGAGGTTGTCGATCTCGTCGACGGTCAGGTGCTCGGTGAGCTGCTCGCCGAGGTCGCCGTGCAGGGCTGTGGTGACCCGTTCCAGCCCGGCGAGCTCCTCTGTGTCGAGGGGCTCGTCCACCCAGCCCCAGAGGACCGTGCGGAGCTTGTGCTCGACGTGGAAGGTGAGCCCGTGGTCGACGCCGTGGCGGTGGCCGTCCGGCATCGCGAGGACGTGTCCGCCCTTGCGGTCCGCGTTGTTGACCACGACGTCGAAGACGGCCATGCGGCGGAGTGCCGCGGTGTCCTCGTGCACCAGGGTGACGGGTCGGTCGTGTTCGTCGATGGCCTCGAGCACGGTCTTCATCCCGGATGCCTCGGCCTGGTCCGTGGGGACCACGTCGACGGCGTCCTGCTCCGGGTCGACGTCCTGCCAGCGCTGGACCATGCCGAGGCCGAGCGGCCCCGTCCCGAGCCACGTCGGCGGGACCACGCGCCAGCCGAACGCCTCCGACACCAGGAACGCCGAGTACTCGCGACCGGCCAACGTGCCGTCCGGGAAGTCCCAGAGCGGCTTCTCGCCGGCGATCGGCTTGTAGACGACCTCGTGGCCGTCGAGCTCCGCGAGGAACGTGGCGTTCGAGGCCTCACGGATGCGGGCCGTGAGCGTCATGCCGGAGGGGTCCGGCGCCTCGCTCATGCCTCGCCGGGCAGCCGTCCCGCGGCCACCACTTCGCGTGTCCGTTCGACGAAGGCCCTGGCGGTGCCGACGGGGATCTTCACCTGCAGCAGTTCGGCGGGTTCCGGCATCTCGACGACGGCCTCGAGCTCGCCGTCCTCACCGGGTTCCTCGCCGACGATCTCGAGCTCGTCCTCGATGGGGTAGGCCTCGATGACGACCTGTGCCGTGGCGGGGTCGAAGCCCAGGCTCAGGGCACCGGCGCGGAACTCGGGCTCGACGGGCTGGTCGAGCGGGTCCACGTCGTGGAGCTCGCGCGGGACGGTGGGCGGGACGCTGAAGCGGTTCTCCTCCACCGTGGCGACCTCGTCGAGGAGCTCGTCGAGCTTCTCGGCCAGGACCGCCGACTGTTCCTTCTCGAGGGCGACGCTCACCACCCGGCGGCCGTCGCGCGCCTGCAGGTAGAAACTCCGCTCACCGGGGCGCCCGATGGTGCCGACGACGAGACGATCCGGCCAGTCGAATCCGTGGACGATGGTGGGCATACCGGCATTGTAGGAGCGCCAGCCTGCGCCCGTTCAGGGTCTGGCAGAACCCGTCTCCGAACGGAGGGCTCGTGGCGGTGCGATCAGGCGCTCGCGGCACCGTCCTCCGGCGCCGGGTTGCCCGCGCCGCCGCCGATCGCGGCGTCCCCCGTCGGGGCCGGTGCCTTCGCGAGCCAGGACAGGTCGCCCGACTCGGTGTTCGTCGCGACGACCTCGGGGCGGTGCTCGCCGTACCGGACGACGGACACCGACGCGGGCCCGACGGTGATCCGCTGGAACAGGTCGAGGTGCATGCCGAGGGCGTCTGCCAGCACGGACTTGATGATGTCGCCGTGGCTCACCGCGACCCAGACCGCGTTCGGGCCGTGCTCGGCCTCGACCTGCGCGTCGAGCCGTCGGATGGCGGCCACCGCGCGGGACTGCATGGTCTGCATGGACTCACCGCCGGGGAACACCACCGCGCTCGGGTTCGCCTGCACCACGCGCCACAGCGGCTCCTTCGCCAGGTCGATGATCTTCCGGTTCTGCCACTCGCCGTAGTCCGCCTCGATGATGCCGCGCTCGACGAACTGCTGCGGTTCGCCCTGCTGGAACGCCGTGATCGCCCGTGCCGTCTGTCGGCACCGCTCGAGCGGGCTGGACACCACCGCCGCGAGGGGCACGGCGCCGATGCGCTCCGCCGTCGTGGCCGCCTGTCGCTTGCCGACCGAGTCGAGCGCGACGCCCGCGGTCCGGCCCGCCAGGAGCCCGGTCGCGTTGGCGGTGGTGCGTCCGTGCCGGACGAGGAGGACGGTGGCCATGCGCACGATCCTATTCACGCGGCGCCGCGGCGGATTCGCTCCACAGGGCCCGGCATGGTCATACTGATCTCGATGGATGCACTGCTCCGGTTGTTCCGCCGGTACCCCTCAGCGGGACGGTTCCTGGTCGTGGGTGGCATCGGCTTCGTGATCACGATGGTGATCAACTACGGCCTGAAGCTCTTCGTCATCCCGCAGCACCCCGTCACCGCGCTCGTCATCGGCACCGTCGTGGCGACCGTCGTGTCGTACTGGCTCAACAAGAAGTGGTCCTTCGGTGACCGCGGGGGTCGGCACACCGGGCTCGAGATGCTCTACTTCGTGATCGTCAGCGCCATCGGCATCGGGCTGAACTCGGCGCCGCTTTACCTGTCGCGGTACGCGTTCGGCCTCGAGGTCCCCACCGTGAGCCGGGCGACGCAGGAGATCGCGGACTTCGTGAGCGGTCCCGTCATCGGCACCGCGATCGCGATGGTCTTCCGGTACTGGGCGATGAGCCGCTGGGTGTTCGTCCGCCGCGCCGACGTCTGAGCGACTTCCTTCGTTTCCCGTCCTCCGTGGAGATCTCCTGTCCAGGACACGGCAAGATGGTGCTGTGCTGGTCTCGATCGTCTACATGAGTCGCGCTGCCGACGACTTCGGTGACGACGACCTCGCGGAACTCCTCCGCGGTTCGCGGCTCCGGAACGAGGCCATGGGCATCTCCGGCCTGCTCGTCGCCAAGGGCGGTCGGTTCATGCAGCTGCTCGAGGGGCCGGCGTGGAGCGTCGACGACCGCTTCGCCGCGATCTCCCGCGATCCCCGGCACCTCGAGATCACGTCGCTCATCCGCGAGGACATCGACCGTCGCCGGTTCGACGGCTGGTCGATGGCCTTCCGCGGACTCGACGACACGGACCTGCAGGAGGTCGAGGGCTTCAGCCCGTTCCTCGCCGGCTCGATGGACTTCCCGCCGTCGTTCGACCGCACGAGCGCCGCGTGGCTGCTCAGGTGGTTCCGGGACCGCGAACTCCACGACGTCTGACCTGGACCGGCCTCGAGCCCCTCATGCGAACACGTCGTCGACGACGCGCAGCAGGCGTTCCCGGTGGGCTCGATCAACGACCGCGTGGATGAGGACCCGCCACATCGTCGCCACCACGGGCAGCAGGTCCGCCCGCCCGGACCGCACGTTCGACACGAGCTGCACCCCGGTGAAGTACGGCACGACGGTCCCGCCGAGCGCCTCGGGCGTCAGGTCCGTGCTGACCTCGCCGCTGGCGATCCCGAGTCGGAACACGTCGACCACGCCCGCGATCCACTGCTCGTAGAAGCTCGCCGTCTGCCGGGCCAGGACTCCGTGCTCCAGGGAGATCCGGATCCCGGCACGGACGACGACGTCGCGCATCAGCAGGTCGGCGATCCCGCGCGACGCCCGGACCAGGGTCCCGATCGGCGAGGGGTCTCCCGCGCTCATCGCGGCGAAGGTCCGCGCGTTCTGCTCGTCGATCACGGCGAGTGCCACCGCGTGCTTGGTCGGGAAGGACCGGTGCAACGCCCCCTGGCTGACACCCGCGGCCCGCGCGATGCCGGCGATGCTCGCCGTCGCGTAGCCGTCGCGGTCGAACTCCCCGGCCGCCGCCTCGACGATCACGTCGCGTCGACCTGCCCCACCCACGTCATGCACGCGACAACGCTACCGGCACGGGACACCGAGAGCACCGGGGTCCCGTGCCGGTCGGGCTCAGGCCTGGTCGGCGCGGAGGAACTCGGCGATCGGGGTGCTGCCGGCGTTGAACCGGTACGTGCTGCCGGCGGTGCCACCGGTCTCGAGCACGTCGGCGACCACGTGCGCGACGTCGCCGCGGGAAACGTTCGTGCCCTCGCCGGCCCAGTCGACCTGCCCGGTGGGCTCGTCGTCGGTCAGGGTGCTCGGTGCGACGATCGTCCACTCGAGCCCGGAGTCGCGCACGACGGCGTCGGCCGTCATCTTGGACTGCGCGTAGGCGAAGAAGTCGTCGTCCTGGGGCACCCCGTGGTCGAGCTTCGATCCGGACCAGGACACCATGACGTACCGCTCGACGCCCGCGCGTGCGGCTGCCTGCACGGACAGCACGGCGGCGTCGCGGTCGATCGCCCAGGTGCGGTCCACGGATCCCCCGCCGGCGCCGGCGGACCACACGACGGCGTCCTGCCCGCGGACCAGGTCCTCGAACCCGGAGATCGTCTGCTCCTGGACGTCGGCGACCTTCGGGTCGCCGCCGTGGGCACGGACCTCGTCGGCCTGCTCGGGCTTGCGGATGACGGACGTGACGTGGTGACCCCGGTCGCTGAGGATGCGCGTCGCGAGGAGTGCGACCTTGCCGTGGCCGCCGAAGATGATGATGTCGCTCATGGCCTCGACGCTACGCGGGGCTCCTCGGCGGCAGATGACCGCTCCGACCCTCGGGAGCGTCGCACGGACCACGAGCGCGTCACCGTGTCGAACCCGAATCGACACGGCGACGCACTCAGTGTGTGTCACCGTGTCGAACCCGAATCGACACGGCAACACATGCGCAGACGCCGGTACCAACGGCTCCTGCTGTCACGGCCGACCAGGGTCGTCGTGGGCTGCGGCAGCCGGTCACCCGGCCACTCGAAGAGCAAACCAGGTCGAGGGTGTCGGGGAGAACCCCCCGAAAGGGAACGCGCGTTCTCTGGCTAGTCCGTTCGTTTCGTGTCCAGGGTGGAGAGGCACTCGGGACGGGGCGTGTTGCATCGACCCCATGAAGTACCTCGTCTACGGCTCCGACCGCGTCATGACCGGCGACTCGATCGCCGATGCGGTGCTCGCCTACTCGGTCGTCCTCGCACAGCACAGCACGACCGACATCGTCGACGTCCCCACGGCCGATGCCCACGGGGCCGCGGCGAGCGTCGGGCTCCTGCTCGGTCCGGCGATCGCGGTGATGAGCGAACCCGCCCCGGACGACGAGCTCGAACCCGAGGACACCGCGTTCGTCGCCGAGATCACCCGACGGATCAACCGCTTCCAGCGACACCTGGACTCGACCAGGCACCCCGACCGGTTCGACGGGCTCGCCGCGGAGCTCGAGGCGGTGCTCGACCCGTCCCTCGACGTGCTCGACGCGATGGACCGCGTGATCGACACCTGCGTCCGCTGCACGTCGGCGACCGAGGCCGGCATCGTGCTCGCCGACCGGTCCGGCACCCTGCACGTCATCGCGTCCACCAGCGAGCGGTCGACCGACGCCGAGGAGGCCCAGCTCGGCACGAACGAGGGCTCCTGCATGGACTGCTACCGCACCGGGGAGACGATCGACGTACCGGACGTCCGGACCCGCGCTGCCGACTGGCCCGCGTTCGTCGAGACCATGCGCGAGCGCGGCATGGTCGGCACCTTCGCCGAACCGATCCGGCTCCGTCGGACCACGATCGGTTCCCTCTGCGTCTTCGCCACGCACGACGAAGGCCACGACGACCGTGACGTCGTGCTCATGCAGCTGCTCGCCGACGCCGCGTCCGCCGCGCTCGTCCGACAGCGCGACCAGGGGCGCATGCAGACCCTCGACGAGCAGGTCCAGGACGCCCTGGACGCCCGGATCACCCTCGAGCAGGCCAAGGGTGCGCTCGCCCACCGTCAGGGCATCGGGATCGACGAGGCGTTCCAGGCCCTCCGGACGAGCGCTCGCGGTGCGGGTCGTGGGCTCCGGGAACTCGCCGAGGACGTCATCCACCGGGGCGAGCGCCTCGACGGCGTCATCTGAGGACGGACACGCTCGGAGCGGCGGCCAGCCACCTGGCGGAGGGTGTGGGATTCGAACCCACGAGACATCTCTGCCCACCTGTTTTCAAGACAGGCTCCATCGGCCGCTCGGACAACCCTCCTGACCCGGCCCCGTGCAGCACGCGACCGTGTCCCTGGAAGTGTATCGGGCCTCCCGGCCGCGCAGCGTGTTCCGTTCTCTGGTGCGAGCTTGCCCACGCCGTGCGCGCTGGCCGGCCCGCACGGAGTGCGCAACCTCGCACCGATCGGAAGGAGACCGACGCGCGCGCCGACCGACAGCGCACGCGCCGCGCGCGCGATCGCCCGCGCTACCGCGGCAGCGTGTCGAGCGCAGCCGCCAGGCCGTCGTCCGTGACGCCCCCGGTGACCTCGCTCGCGGCCTCGACCACGTCGGACGGGGCCTGCCCCATCGCGACGCCGCGGCCGGACGTGGACGCCCACCGCAGCATGTCGATGTCGTTGCGGCCGTCACCGGCGGCGAAGACCCGGGAGCGCGGGATGTCGAACCACTCGCGGACGCGTTCCATCGCGGTGGCCTTCGTCACGCCCTCGGGAGCGATGTCGAGCCACGCGGTCCAGCCGACGTTGTACGAGACCTTGTGCAGGCCCATGCGGTCGACGATCTGCAGGAACTCCTCGAGCCCGTGCTCGGGCGAGATCACCACGACCCGGGTGGCCTGCACGCCGAGCAGCTGCTCGAACGGCACGTGCGACCCGTGCTTGGTCATCGCGTCGTCGGGGAACTCCCCGGAGAGCAGGTAGCGGCCGTCGGGCGACTCGACGCCGTACGCGCCGTTCGCCAGGGCTCCGCGGATGGTCTGCAGGACGTCGGTCGGGTCGAAGGTCTCGACGTGGACGCGGACGTAGCCGTCGATCGCACCCGCGGCGGTGGACCGACGGAGCGTGACGGCGCCGTTGGCACAGACCAGGTACTCCGGCCGGATGCCGATCTTCTCGAGCACGGGCACGGTCATGCCCTCGCTGCGGCCGGTGGAGAGCATGACCTCGTGCCCGGCGGCCGCTGCGGCCTGGATCGCGTCGACGGTGGCCTGGGTGACGACGCCGTCCTCGCGCATCACGGTGCCGTCGATGTCGAGGGCGACGAGCCAGCGCTTGACGCGCGTCGCTGCAGCCGACCCGTGGGACGACGCCGATCCGGGTGTGCTGGTCATCGGGGTTCGATCACCTCGACGCCGCCGAGGTACGGACGGAGGACCTCCGGCACGACGACCGTGCCGTCCGCCTGCTGGTGGGTCTCGAGGATCGCGACGAGCCAGCGCGTGGTGGCGAGCGTGCCGTTCAGGGTGGCGACCGGGGCCGTCTTGCCGCTCTCGGTGCGGTAGCGGATGTCGAGGCGGCGAGCCTGGAACGTGGTGCAGTTCGACGTCGAGGTGAGCTCGCGGAAGGTGCCCTGCGTGGGGACCCAGGCCTCGAGGTCGTACTTGCGCGCCGCACTCGTGCCGAGGTCGCCGGCAGCGGTCTCGATCACGCGGTAGTGCAGCCCGAGGTCCTGCAGCATCGACTCCTGGTACGCCATGAGCTTCGCGTGCTCGGCGTCGGCCTGGTCCGGGTGCACGTAGGAGAACATCTCGAGCTTGTTGAACTGGTGCACGCGGAGGATCCCGCGGTTGTCGCGGCCCGCCGACCCGGCTTCGCGCCGGTAGCAGGTCGACCAACCGGCGTAGCGGAGCGCCTGGTCGTCGCCCTCCGGGAACGCCAGGATCTCGTCGGCGTGGTACCCGGCCAGGGCCACCTCGCTCGTGCCGGTCAGGTAGAGGTCATCGGCTTCGAGCCGGTAGACCTCGGCCGCGTGCTCGCCGAGGAAGCCGGTGCCGGCCATCGTCTCGGGGCGCACGAGCGTCGGCGTGATGAGCGGGACGAACCCGTGCTGGACCGCACGGTCGAGCCCGAGCGACATGAGCGCGATCTCGAGCCGGGCGCCGAGGCCCTTGAGGAAGTAGAAGCGCGAGCCGGAGACCTTGACGCCGCGGGCGATGTCGATGATGTCGAGGGCCTCACCGAGGTCGGCGTGGTCCTTCGGCTCGAAGGCGAACTCCGGCTTGGTGCCGACGGTGCGCAGCGTGACGAAGTCGTCCTCGCCGCCAGCGGGGACACCGGGCAGGACGACGTTGGGGATCGCGCGGACGACCCGGTTGAAGGTCTCCTCGGCCGCGGTCGCGGTGGCCTGCGCCTCTTTCACGCCGGCGGCGAGCGCCTGGGCCTGCTGCACGAGCGCGGCCTTCTCGTCCTTGGGGGCCTTCGCGACGGTCTTGCCGAACGCGTTCTGCTCGGCACGCAGGGCCTCGTACGCGGTGATCGCGCTCCGCCTGGCGGCGTCCGCGGCGACGGCCTCGTCGACGACGTCGACGGAGGCGCCGCGCGCAGCCTGTGAGGCCTTGATGACATCGGGTTCGTCGCGCAGCAGCTGTGGGTCGATCACCGGTCCATCCTAGCCAGGCCCCGGTGACCAGCAGACGGACTGGAGGCTCGTGGCGGGGCCCGCCACGAGCCTCCCGTCCGCCCCGTGTCCAGACCGCGGGACGGCGCGCGCTCCACAGGCCCGGCCCGGTACCGTCTGTTGCATGTCATCGCCCTCGGAGACCGCGTCCACGCGTCCGGACGCCCTCGCCCCAGAGCGGCAGACCGCCGCAGTCATCTACAACCCGGTCAAGGTGGACCTGCCGAAGCTGAAGCAGACGGTGGAGCAGCACCAGCGCGAAGCGGGCTGGAACGAGACCCTGTGGTTCGAGACCTCGGAGGAGGACCCGGGCGGCGGGATGACGCGTGAGGCCCTCGAGGCCGGCGCCGACGTCATCGCTGCCGCCGGCGGTGACGGCACCGTGCGCGCCGTGGCCGAGGTCGTGCACGGCTCCGACGCGGCCCTCGCCCTGCTGCCGAGCGGCACGGGCAACCTGCTCGCGCGCAACATCCCCGCGCCGATCGACGACCTGCAGGCCAGTGCGCACACGATCTTCCACGGCGAGGAGCGCGCCATCGACTTCGGCACCGTGCGGGTCGAGCGTCCGGACGGCGCCCGCGAGGAGTTCGGCTTCCTGGTGATGGCCGGCCTCGGACTCGACGCCCGGATGCTCGTGAACACGAACGACGACCTGAAGAAGAAGGTCGGCTGGCTCGCCTACGTCGACTCGTTGATCCGCTCGCTGCGGGACGCCGACGCGTTCGAGTTCCGGTACCGCCTGGACGGCGAGGGCAACCGCTCGGTGCGCGCGCACTCCCTCATCGTCGGCAACTGCGGCACGCTGCAGGCCGGCGCGACCCTGCTGCCCGACGCCGAGATCGACGACGGCGTGTTCGACATCGTCGTCATGCGCCCGCACGGGTTCTTCGGCTGGGTCCGGATCGCCGCACGGATGCTGTGGGAGAACGCGATCCTGCGGTCGTTCCGCCGGTCCGCCCTCGGCCAGACGGCGATCGGCAAGCGCATCACGACGCGTGCCCGCGAGGAGCGCCCGCTGCGCTACCTGCGTGGCGAGGAGTTCACCGCGCGGCTCGAGCGTCCGGACGAGTTCGAGATCGACGGGGACCCGGTGGGCGAGGTCGTGGCCTTCCGCGCCCAGATCGACGCCGGTGGGCTGCGCGTGAAGGTCGCCGGACCCGAGGACCAGACGCGCTCGACGCGGCAGGCGCGGGGCGCGCACCGCCGCTGAGGGCAGCGCGGGGCCGCTCGTGCGTGCGCGCGTGCGGGGGCGCGCGGCTCGTGCGGCGGCGGCGCGTGCGGGGTGTGGTGCGAGGTTGACCACACCGTGCAGCGCGGCGACGGCGCACGGTGTGGTCAACCTCGCACCAGGCGGAGCTCGCCGGCGGCAGCGCCCCTCAGCCCGCGTCGGGCGCGTCGGGCTCGCCGGACAGGATCGCCTGGAGCCACTCGCGCGCCTCGACGAACGCGGCGTCCGAGTAGCGCAGGGACACCTCGGTCTCCTGCTGGTCGGCCCGCGGGTACGACCCGAGGAACGTCACGCGGGGGCTGAACCGGCGCAGACCGAGCAGGGCGTCGGCGACCCGTTCGTCGCGCACGTGGCCGTCGAGGTCGATGACGAACCGGTAGCGACCGAGCTCGTCGCCGATGGGCCGCGAGGACAGCAGCCCCATGTTGATGCCCCTGGTGGCGAACTGCTCGAGCATGTCGACGAGGGCACCGGGGTGGTCGGCGGGCAGCTCGACGATGACGCTCGTCTTGTCCGAGCCGGTGCGCTCGGGGATCGAGAGGGTCTTCGACACCAGGACGAACCGGGTCACCGCGCTGCTGTTGTCGCCGATCGACTCCGCGAGCACGGCCAGGTCGTGGTGGTCGGTGATGCCGGGCGGGGCGACGGCGGCGTCGGCGGTGGGCACCGCGTCGAGCAGCGCCACGGCGGCGGCGACGTTCGAGGACGCCGGGATGTGGCCGTGCCCGGGCACGTTGGCCTCGAGCCAGCGGTGCGTCTGGGCGTAGGCGACGGGATGGGCGTTCACCGTGCGCACGTCGGCGAGCGCGGTGCCGTGCCGGGCGACGAGCACGAAGTCCACGGGGACCAGGTACTCCCCCACGATGCGCACGCCGGGGATCCGGGCGAGGGCGTCCTGCGTGGCGCTGACGCCGCCGTCGACGCTGTTCTCGATCGCGATGACGGCACCGACCGAGCGGCCCGACATCACGTCGTCGAGGGCCTCCCCGACGTTGTTCACGCTGCGCCAGGGCTTGCCGGCCGCGGCGTCGACGAGCTTCAGGGCCGCCTCGGTGAACGTGCCGGCCGGTCCGAGGTAGCTGTACGTGTCGGACTCGACCTCGGGCTGGCTCATGCCGCCGAGCCTATTGCCCGGTGAGCCGCGCCTCGCACAACGCGGTGTCGTCCTCGTCGCGCGGGTACGTCAGCGCGGCGAACCGCCCCTCGGGGTCGAGCGTGGTCAACAGGGACTTCGCGATGCCGTCGAGCTGCACGACCTGCTCCTCGGACAGCGCGTCGATGACGAACCGACGTGCCGTGCGGACGTGGTCGGGGGCGGCCTCGACGATGGTGGCGTACCCCGCGTCGGTCAGGCGGACGTCGGTGGCCCGGCGGTCGTCCTCGGACGGGCACCGCGACACCAGCCCGCGCTTCTCGAGGCGGGACACCACGTGGGACAGCCGCGGCAGCGAGGCGTTCGTGGCCGAGGCGAGCGCCGACATCCGGAGCGTGCGGGTGTCGGTCTCCGAGAGCATCGCGATGACCATGTAGTCGAAGTGCGTCAGGTCGGCGTCCCGCTGGAGCTGTTGGTCGAGCGCCGCCGGCAGGAGCTCCATGACGGCGACGAGCTTCATCCAGGCACGCAGCTGCTCGCGCGTCAGCCAGGGCGTCTCGTCGGTCATGAGCCCATCCTACGAAATGGTTGTCGTTTCAACCACTGTTCCGGCGGATCTCCGTGATGTCACGTACCCGACCACGAGCGCTGCCACCACGACGACGAGCAGCACGCCCTCGACCAGCAGCAGTCGGCCCGTGTAGTCGAAGGGCACGACGGTGGGGTTCTTCGCCCCGTGGGCCTTCGCCGCGATCTCCGGCACGACCACCAGGGCGAGGACGCTGCCGAGCACGACGGCGGTCTGCACGACGACGAGCACCCAGACGCGCAGCGCCCGACCGGCCCGTCGCAGCCCGAGGCCGACGAGCACCACGAACGGCGACAGGATCGCGTCGTGCAGGATGACGGCGGCGATCAGCCAGACCGCGAGTCCGCCGATCCGGTTCGGCTTGACGGTCGTCACGAGGACGTACGCGCCGAACGCCAGCACCAGCACGCCGAGGACGACGAGCACGATCCGCGCGGCCCTCACGAGCGCACCTCGATCCGCTCGATCCACTTGGTCTGCAGCACGCCGGGCCGTCCGGGAGCGATGATCCGCGCCGGGAACCCGTGGTCGAGGTCGAGCGTCGCACCGTTCAGCTCGAGCGCGACGAGCGTGGTCGGGTCCGCTGCGTACTCCGGCCCCATGTCCATGATCCGGTAGCCGCCGTGGCGTTCCAGGCTCGTCACGCGGACGTCCGAGGACGGCTCCGCCTGCACGGCCGCGAGCAGGTCCCGCATCCTGATGCCCTTCCACCTGGCCATCTGGCTCCAGCCCTCGACGCACGAGATCGGCAGCGCCACCTCGGTCATGCCGAGCGCGACGAGCTCCGCACGCGAGAACGTCCGCGTCAGGCGCGGCCCGACGACGGTGAGGGTCCAGTCAGCGGCGGTCGCGGTCGCCAGCACCCCGGCGGCACGCGCGGTGCGGTTCACCGGCAGACCGGCCGGACCGCGTCCACGCTGCCGTGGTGCGAAGACGTTGAACGGCTCGCCGAGCCGCGAGGACTGGCCCACGGTCAGCACGACGACCCCGGCGGTGGCCGCCGCGACGCCGGCGAAGAACCCACGTCGTGCGACGCGCTCACGCGAGCCTCCGGTCGCGGTCGCGCCGAGACTCGGCTCCGCGGACGGATCCTGCGTGGGTCCGGCCGCATCCGGTCCGCCGGGCCGAGACTCGTCGTCCGGACGGGAGGCTCGGGACGGCTCCGCCCCGCCGGTCGTGCTGGCAGCGGGGGCGCCGTCGACCCAGCGCAGGACGCGACCCACGACGCCCCGGGGGTACGGGGCGGACGCGGGACCCTCGCTCGCAGGCTCGCTCGGCGCACCCCGCGGATCGCTGGCGCGATCCCGCTGAGCGGGGTGCGCCAGGCCGTACGGAGGCAGCTCGCTGCCCACTGTGTCGTCACGGACGAAGCGACCCTCGGCGTCGTAGGAGTCCTTCGCCCGCCAGTACCGCACGATGATCGGCAGCTTCGTGGCGATGTGGATGACGAGCGAGCCGATGAGCACGTAGGACAGTGCGTAGTGCACCTGGCGGAACGGGAACGGCCACGGGTACCACTGGTACGTGTTCACCAGGCCGGTGCCGACCTGCACGATCGCCGCCGACACGAAGACCGCGATGGAGAGCCGCTCCAGCAGGTGCAGCGGGCCGCGTACGGGCGGGTCCTGCAGCAGCGCGGGCATGACGGTGTTGAGCTTGGCGAACAGGAGCGGGATGATCGCGATGCCCGCCGTGATGTGCAGGCCCTGCGTGAACTGGTAGAGCTGCGTCGGCCGGGTCGGGAACCGCATCCACGGCAGGGGGTCCTGCAGGAAGTGGCTGAACAGCCCGGTGCCGAAGCAGATCACGAACGCGATGCCGAGCAGGCGCCCGAAGACCACCGCTGAGCGGGCGTTCCGGTTCGGGGACGCCAGCACCGCGCGGCTGTCGCCCAGCAGACGGCGGAGCATCGGTAGCCTCGACGGATCATGCGACTTCGTCACGGCCATCTGCTCTCGACCGTGCTCGCCGTCGTCGGCGTGCTGGCCCTGGCGGGCGTCATCGCCTTCGGCGTCACGCATCTGGGGTTCCTCCGGTCCGGTCATCGAAC
The DNA here is from genome assembly GCF_026544205.1 of Curtobacterium sp. GC_Cur_3. GTDB lineage: Bacteria > Actinomycetota > Actinomycetes > Actinomycetales > Microbacteriaceae > Curtobacterium. Next base: position 145,958 of record NZ_JALNUI010000003.1, on the reverse strand, counting down.
GTCATTCGTTGCGTGGACCCTGATCGCTTGGACGGTCTTCGTCATCGCGGTCATCGCACTGCGGTTCGTCCCGGCCCGCCTGGTCACCATCATCGTCCTCGCGGGGGCCCTCGTGGTGGGGATCGCCGCGATGGCCGGGCCACCGAACACGAGCACCGACTCGGCGCGGTACTCGTGGGACGGCATCGTGCAGCATGCCGGTGTCTCCCCCTACGCGCACACCCCCCAGTCCGAGGCGTTGGCCCACCTGCGGCCCGACTGGCTGTTCCCGGACAAGGTCGACGGGACGTGCGAGGACCTGAAACCGCGGCTGCACGGGCTCGGTGACGGCGCCGACGGGCACTGCGTCGCGATCAACCGCGTGGACGTGCCCACGATCTACCCGCCGTTCGCCGAGATGTGGTTCGCGCTCGTCCGGTCGGTCGTGCCCGCCACCGCGCAGTACTGGCCGTTCCAGCTCGCCGGGCTCGTCGTCTCGCTCGGGATCACCGTCGGCCTGCTCCTGGTGCTGCGCCGCACTGGACGCCCGCTGTGGTGGGCCGCGATCTGGGCCTGGTCCCCGCTCGTCGCCGCCGAGGCCGTCACGAACTCCCACGTCGACGTCGTCGGCGCCGCGCTCGCCACCGGTGGCGCCGTGCTCGTCGCGTTCGGACGGCCGATCTGGGGCGGGATCATGCTCGGCGCGGCCACGTGCACGAAGCTCATCCCGGCGATCGTGTACCCGGCACTCCTCGGGCGGTGGCGGGCCTGGTGGTCGATCCCGGTCGGCATCGCGGTGTTCGGGCTGCTCTACGTGCCCTACGTCGCGTCGACGGGGACGAAGGTCCTCGGGTACCTGCCCGGCTACCTGACCGAGGAGGGCTACGAGGACGGCTCCCGGTTCGCCCTCGTGTCGTTGGTCGTCCCGGGCGACGCGGGCACCGTCGTCGTCGGGCTGGCCGTGCTCGTGGCGGCTGTGCTGGCCTGGCGGCTGTCCGACCCGAGCCGGCCGTGGTCCGGCGAGGTGCTGATGATCGGCGTGACGTTCCTCGCCGTCACCCCGCGCTACCCCTGGTACGCCCTGCTGCTCATCCCGTTCGTGGCGCTCTCCGGCCGGTGGGAGTGGTCCGCGCTGGCGCTCGCGATCGCCGTGCGGGGGGAGTGGCCGAACGTCGACGCCTACCGCTGGTGGCTCGGCGGTGCGGTGCTCGTCATCGTCGTCGTCACCCTGATCCGCACCGAGCGGTCGGACTGGGTGCGGTGGCGGGACCGGCTGGTCCCCGGGCGGGACCGGCGGCTGCACGTATCATCGCTGCCATGACCGCCCGCGCGCTCCCGTCGACCGGGCTCCTCCCCGCTGCGGCTCCGGTGGCCGGGGCTGCTGGGGCTGCACTTGCTGCCGGGGCCGCACTGGCGCCCGGGTCTGCGGCCGGGTCCTCGGTGCTGCCCGCGTCCGGGCTGCTCCGCCGCGTGCGTGCCGAGTCCTCGATCCCGCCGCGGCCGCTGGGCGACGACGGGCTCGTCGACCGCTTCGGCCGCCGTGCGGTGGACCTCCGTGTCTCGCTGACCGAGCGCTGCAACCTCCGCTGCACCTACTGCATGCCGGCCGAGGGGCTGCCCGTCATCCCGACCGACGCGCTCATGACCGCGGCCGAGATCGAGCGGCTCGTGCGCCTGGGGGCCGACCACCTCGGCGTCCGGAAGGTCCGCTTCACCGGGGGCGAGCCGCTGCTCCGCGCCGACCTCGTCGACGTCATCGCCCGGTGCGCCGCACTCGGGGTCGAGCTCTCGCTGACGACGAACGCGATCGGGCTGGCCTCGCGCGCCGCCGACCTGCGTGCCGCCGGACTCGAGCGGGTGAACGTCTCGCTCGACACCGTCGACCCGGACGTCTTCGCCACGGTGACCCGGCGCCCGTTCCTCGCCCGGGTCCTCGACGGCATCGCCGCCGCCGCGGACGCCGGCCTCGGGGTCAAGGTCAACGCGGTGCTGCTCCGCGGCGTGAACGACCACCTGGCGCCGGAGCTGCTCGCCTGGTGCCTGGAGCGCGGCCACGAACTCCGCTTCATCGAGCAGATGCCGCTCGACCCCGGGCACGCGTGGGACGGCACCTCGATGGTCACCGCCGCCGAGACCCGCGAGCTCCTCAGCGCCGAGTACGTCCTGACGCCGGACACCGCCCCGCGCGACGGTGCACCGGCCGAGCGCTTCCGGGTGGTCTCGCGGGCCACCGGGCAGGACCTCGGCATCGTCGGGATCATCGCCAGCGTCACCGAGTCGTTCTGCGCCGACTGCACCCGCACGCGCCTGACCGCCGAGGGCCACGTCCGCAGCTGCCTGTTCTCCGACGAGGAGTCCGACCTGCTCGGGCCGATGCGCGCCGGGGCCTCGGACGCCGAGGTGCTCGACGCCTGGCGGCTCGCGATGTGGGCGAAGCCGCGCGACCACGGCGACGACCAGGACGGCATGGTGCACCCGGCGCGGGGCATGTCCGCGATCGGAGGATGACGATGACCACGATCCGGTTCTTCGCCGCCGCACGGGCTGCGGTCGGCACGGACGAGACCACGTCCGACGCCCCGACGCTCGCCGAGGCCCTGGGCAGCGTGTCCGCGGTCGACGCCGAGCGGTGGGCGGCCCTGCAGGAGCGGTGCTCGTACCTGGTCGACGGCGTGACCACCCGCGACCGGGCGACCTCGCTCGCCGGGGTCGGGCTTGTCGACGTGATGCCGCCCTTCGCCGGCGGCTGAGGCGCTGCCCCGACTCGCACCGTGCGCGCTCCCCCGCCCCGTGCGAGGTTCCCGCGGGCCGGGCGGCCTCGCACCGTGCGCGCTCCCTCAGCCCGTGCGAGGTTGACCACCCCGTGCGCGTGTACGAACTCGCACCACGTGGTCAAGCTCGCACCGGGCGCCCGCCGAGCGCCCGCGCCGCCCCGCGCCCGCGCCTACGGGCTGACCGACAGGACGATGAACGCGGCGAAGATCACCAGGTGCACGCCACCCTGCAGCCGCGTCGCCCGACCGGGCAGCACGGTGAGGACCGCCGCGACGATCGTCAGCGCGAGCAGCACGATCTGCGCCGACCCCAGCCCGAGCAGCAGTACCCCGTCCGTGAAGAACGACGCGACGGCGATCGCCGGGATCGTGAGCCCGATCGACGCCATCGCCGATCCCATCGCCAGGTTCAGGCTCGTCTGGATGCGGTTGCGCGAGGCTGCCTTCGACGCGGCGATCCCCTCGGGCAGCAGGATCAGCAGCGCGATGACGACACCGACGAACGACGGCGGGAAGCCGACCGCGGCGACGCCGGCCTCGATCGCGGGCGACTCAACCTTCGCGAGCCCGACCACGGCGACGAGCGCCAGCAGCAGCAGCCCGAGCGAGGTCAGCGTCGCGCGGCTGGTGGGTCGGTCGGCGTGGGCGTCCTCGGACTCGGTCAGCACGCCGCCCGCCCGGTTGACGGGCAGGAAGAAGTCCCGGTGCGCCACCGTCTGGGTGACGACGAACAGGCCGTAGAGCGCCAGGGACGCCAACGCCACGAACACGAGCTGCGCCGTCGTGAACGACGAGTCGTCGGTGCCGGTGGTGAACGTCGGCAGCACGAGCGTCAGCACCGCCAGCGCCGCGACGGTCATCGTGGCCGCCGAGGCGCCCTCCTGGTTGAACCGCACGGTGTTGTGCCGCAGCGTCCCGATCAGGATCGCGAGCCCGACGAGCCCGTTCATCGTGATCATCACCGCCGAGAACACGGTGTCCCGCGCGAGCGTCTCGGCCTTCGGCCCGCCGGAGCTCGACAGCGTGATGATGAGCGCGACCTCGATCACCGTGACCGCGACGGCGAGCACGAGCGACCCGAACGGCTCCCCCACCCGGTGCGCGACGACCTCGGCGTGGTGCACCGCGGCGAGGATCGTCCCGGCGAGCACCACGGCGACGACGATGACCCCCACCGTGCCGAGGTCGTGCATGATGAACGCCGGCACGAGCACGAGGGCGGCGATGATCGGCGTTCCGATCGGCCAGGCCCGGAGGATCCTCGAAGTCATCGGGCAATCCTGTCACCGACCCGTCCGGCTCACCGACCCGTCCGGCTCACCGACCCGTCCGGCTCACCGACCCGTCCGGCTCACCGACGTGGTGCGTAGACGTCCACCTCGTCCGGCGGCACCGCGATGCGCACGGTTTCGCCGCTCGCCAGCCCGAGTCTCGCCGCCTGGGCCACGGTCACGTCGGCGACGAGCTCACCCGCCCGGACGCGGACCAGTCCGTCCCGCGGCTCGACCGCGCGCACCTGCCGCGCGACCCCGGCCCCGTCCCGCGTGACGACGGCGGCCGTCGGGTGGTACGCGGCCAGGACCGGTCGGCCGGGAGGCTCGGTGCCGGTCCCCGACGCCACCTCGCCCCCGCCGTCGAGCGCGATCCCGGTGGCCGTGGCCGTCCCGGGGACGAGCGCGAGTCCGGAGAACGCCGCGCCGAAGGCACTGGTCGGCCGACCGAGGACCTCGGCGGTGGTGCCGGTCTCGACCACCCGGCCGTGCTCGAGCACCACCACCCGGGACGCGAGGGCGACGACCTCGATCGGGTCGTGCGTGACGAGGACGGTCGGGCGGCCGGTGATCGCGGTGGCGAGGGCCGCGCGGACGTGCTCGCGGGCCTCGACGTCGAGTGCCGAGGTCGGTTCGTCGAGCAGCAGCACCGCCGGGTCCGCGGCGAGGGCCCGTGCGATCGCGACCCGCTGCGCCTGCCCGCCCGACAGGGAGCCGGGGTCGCGCGGTGCCAGGGCGAGCGCGTCGACGACCGTCAGGGCCGCGTCGGAGCGGAGCCGGGCCTCCCGTCCGTGCACACCGGAGGCCCGCGGACCGTAGGCGACGTTGGCGGCGACCGACAGGTGCGGGAAGAGGTCCGGGCGTTGTCCGACCAGGCCGACCCGGCGGCGGTGCGACGGCACCCGGTGTCGGCCGTCGTCGACGCTGCGCCCGTCGATCGACACGGCGCCGGCGTCGAGGGTGACCAGGCCGGCGACGGCCTCGACGACGGAGGACTTGCCGACACCGTTCGGCCCGATCAGGGCGACGCATTCGTCGAGCCCGACCTCGAGGGCGACGTCGACGTCGCGGTCCCGCAGGACGACGTGGGCGCGCAGCCCGCTCATGCCGTCACCGGCCGGAGACCGGAGCGGACGGAGGTCGCGCCGATCACGACGACCGCGACCACCACGAGGACGAGCGCGAGGGCGATGGCGGTGTCCGGGTCGACCTCGCGCTGCAGGTAGATCTCCAGCGGCAGCGTCCGAGTGACGCCCTGCAGGCTGCCCGCGAAGGTCAGGGTCGCTCCGAACTCCCCGAGTGCCCGGGCGAAGCAGAGCACCAGCCCCGAGGCGATGCCCGGGAGGGCCCGCGGGAGCGTCACGGTGAGCAGGACGCGGGTCGGACTCGCACCGAGGGTCGCGGCGACCCGCTCGTACCGGTCGCCGCTGGTGCGGAGGGCACCCTCGACGGACGTCACGAGGAACGGCATCGCGACGAACGTCTGGGCCATCACGACGGCCACGGTCGTGAAGGCGATGCGGACGCCGTGCGCGTCGAGGAAGCCGCCGACCGGGCCGAGCCGACCGAAGGCCGCGAGGAGGGCGAGGCCGCCGACCACGGGCGGGAGCACCAGCGGCAGCAGGACGACCGCGCGGGCCACGCCGACCCAGCGGGAGCGGACGCGGGAGAACACGACCGCGAGCGGCAGCCCGAGGACGAACGCGATGCCGGTCGTGGCGGCAGCGGTGCCGAGGCTCAGGCCGAGGGCGGTCAGCGACGCCGGGGACGTGACGAGCGCGGCGAAGGAACCCCACTGGACTCGACCGACCATCGCGAGCACGGGCACCACGACGAACAGGCCGCCGAGGACCGCGGGGACGGGGAGCCACCAGGGGGTCTTCACGGAGCGCCGAAGCCTGCGGCGGCCAGGACCTTCTGTCCATCGTCCGATCGGACGTACGTGCTGAACGACCGGGCGAGGCTGGTGTTCCGGGACCCCTGCACCACACCGATCGGGTAGGTGTTGACGACCTTCCGTGCCGCGTCGAACTCGACCCCGTCGACCTTGCCGCCCGCGCCGCGGACGTCCGTGACGTAGACCAGACCAGCGTCGGCCTGCCCGGACTCGACCTTGCCGAGCACGTCGGTGACCGACTGTTCCTCGCTGACCGGGTGGAGCGTCACCCCTGCCGCCTGTTCGACCTTCTGCGTCGCCGCGCCGCAGGGCACCGGGACGGCACACGTGACGACCTGCAGGCCGGGGGCGGTCAGGTCGCCGAGGTCGTGGACCTGCTTCGGGTTGCCGGGAGCGACGGCGATCTGCAGGGTGTTCGTCGCGACGGGCTCGGCGCTGCCGTCAATCAGGTGGGCTGCGGTGAGCTTCTCCATGTTCGGCTCGTCGGCGCTCGCGAAGACGTCCGCCGGGGCACCGTTCTGGATCTGCGTGACGAGGTCGCTCGAGCCGGCGAAGGAGAACGTCACCGTCGTGCCGGGGTGGGCGCGCTCGTAGTCCGCGCCGAGCGTGGTGAACGTCTTCTGGAGGCTCGCGGCCGCGAAGACCGTGATGCTGCCGGTCGGGCCGGCGGTCGCCCGGCTCGTGCTGTCGGGCGTGCTCGTGCCGCTCGCCGCGGTCGTGCCACCGGTGCTGCAGCCGCTGAGGAGCACCAGCGCGGCGGCGGCAACGGCGAGCGTGGTCGTGGTCCTGCTGAGCACGGGGCCCTCCCTGCGGACGCAGGCGCGTCTCGTCTACTCCAGACTAGCCGCAGATGCGCCTCACACCGTGGGAAGCCCCTCGCGTTTCCACGCCTGCATGCCGCCGTCGAGCACCACCGCGGTCCTGCCGGAGGCGGTCGCCGCGGTGGCCCAGGCGACGGCGCGGGGTCCGCGGGCGCACACCACGACGACGTCGCGTCCGTCGTCCGCCGGCAGGTCCTCCGGCGGCACGGCGCCGGACACGACACCCTGCGCGCGCTCCTCCGGCGTCCGGACGTCGACGACGAGCACGTCGTCCGACGGGTCGGCGATCCTGGCAGCGAGGGCGGACGGCGCGATCCTCGCGAGCACGGTGTCGTCGGCCGGGGCGAGCTGTGCGGGACGGTGCGATCCGGGGCCGCGGCGCAGGGGGCTCTCGGTCCAGCGCCACCGACGGGCATCGACGCTGAGCACCCTGCCGAGCAGGGGCTCACCGAGTCCGGCGACCAGGGCCGTGACCTGGGCGGCCATCACGGAGCCGACCGCACCGCAGAGCGCGGGCAGGACACCGTCGAGCGCACACGAGCCCTCGTCCGGCTGCACGTCGGGGTGCAGGTCGTGGAAGTCGACGACCCGGTCGTCGAACACGGTGACCTGGCCGTCGTAGCCGAGAGCGCTCCCCCAGACGAAGGGGACGTGCTCCGCCGCGCAGGCGTCCGACACGGCACGCGTGACCAGGAGCGAGTCAGCGGCGTCGACGACCACGTCGTGCCCGGCGACGAGTCCGGCGTGGAAGCGCTCGACGACGGCGTCGACCCGGCACTCGGGGTCGACGGCCGCGGCGCGCTCGGCGGCGACCTGCGCCTTGTGACGCCCGACGTCCACCGCGGTGAAGAGCGTCTGGCGTGCGAGGTTCGACGGGTCGACGACGTCGGGGTCGACGATCGTCAGGCGGGCGATGCCGCTGCCCGCGAGGTACGCGACGACCGGGGCGCCGAGGCCGCCGGCACCGACGACGAGGACCCGGGCCGCCGCGAGCCGTCCGAGCGTGCGGTCGCCACCGGCGTCGAGCGCAGCGGTGCGCGAACCGAGGCGGCGGCGGGCCGGGGTGAGCGGGAACGGCGTCGTGTCGTCAGGTGTCGGGGCGGCGCCGTCTGCCGCCGGTGCGGTCTCGTCAGTCGTCGTCATCGGGGGTCTCCACGGTCACCATCGTGGCCTTGACCGAGGCGACGGCCACGGACCCGACCTCGAGCCCGAGGTCCCGGACGGCCTCGGCACTCATGAGCGAGACGACCCGGTGCGGCCCGCACTGCAGTTCGACCTGCGCCATCACGGTGTCCGCGACGACCTCGGTCACGATCCCCACGAAACGGTTGCGCGCCGAGCTCCTGACGGACGACGCCGGGTCGGGCAGCGCTCCGCCGTGGGCCTTCGCGTGCACGGCGAGCTCGTGGCCGTCGACCACCGCGCGACCCGCGTCGTCCAGAAGACGCGAGAAGGTGCCGGCGTCCACGAGCCGTCGAACCGTGTCGTCGCTCACCCCGAGGTACCTCGCCGCGTCCTTGACCCGCAACCGACTCATCCCCGGATGCTAGCGGTTCTGCCGGCCTCGACGCCCTCGGACCCGACCCGTCGGATGCTGTGAGGGCTCCGAACCACAATGTGACATTCTCAGGAGCACGAGGCAGATCGCCGGGTCGCCGCCCAGGGGCCGTCGATACCGTCGGCCCCGTGAGTTCCCCCCGTACCGGCACGATCGGCGTGCCCCGTCAGGTGTCCGCCCCCGAGGTGCGGACGCGGCTGCGCGGCGTGTCCGGTGCGATCGGCCTCGCCGTCGTGCGGACCCCGGAACTCACCATCGGCGCCCTGGCCGTCCTGGTCACCGCCGCCTTCTCGTGGGTGCCGTCGCTCTGGTACGACGAAGCCGCCACGGTCACGAGCGCCCAGCGGTCCTGGGCCCAGCTCTGGGCCGAACTGCACTCCGTCGACGCCGTCCACGGCCTCTACTACGCCCTCATGCACGCGTGGTTCTGGCTGGTCGGCTACACGCCGTTCACCCTGCGCTTCCCGAGCGCCCTCGCGATCGGCGTCGCCGCGGCCCTCGTCGTGGCACTCGGACGTCGCCTCGGCGGTCGGCGGCTCGGCATCGTCGCCGGCCTCGTCTTCCTCGCGCTGCCCCGTGTGCAGTGGGCCGGGTCGGAGGGCCGTCCCTACGCCACGATCACCACGCTGTCGGTCTGCCTGACCCTGGTCGGGCTCACCGCCATGCGCCGCACGCGGTCCCGACACCACGCCACGCGCTGGTGGATCGCCTACGGGCTGCTCGCCCTGGTCGCGGTCACGTTCAACGTCTACCTGTCGCTCGCCGTGGTCGCCCATGCGGTCGTCCTGCTCTGGATGCTGCTGGCCCGCAGGTCGGAGCTGCGCCGGGCCTCCATGTCCGTCCGCGCTCAGCTGGCTCCGCCGCTCGTCCCGCGCCGCGCGCTCGTGCGCTGGGCGATCGCGTCCGGCGCCGCCGCGTTCGTCGTCTCCCCCTTCGTGCTCGAGGTCGTGTCGCAGTCCAAGCAGGTCGGGTGGATCGCGCCCGTCGGCGACCGCACCATCGCGCAGGTCTTCGCCACGGCGTGGTTCGGTGCCGACGACGTCACGGCTGCCGTCGCCTGGACCCTGATGGTCGTCGGCGTCGTGGCCGCCGTGGTCCAGGTCCGTCGCCCCTCTCCCACGGTCCGGGCGCTCTTCCGGATGCAGGCCGTCCGGGTCGCACTCCCGCTCATGGTCGTCCCCACCGCGGTGCTCGTCGGCGCGACAGCCCTGGGTGAGCACCTGTACTCCCCGAAGTACGCCAGCCTGAGCCTGCCGTTCGTCGCGATCCTCATCGCCCTCGCCGTCACGCTCCTGCGCCCGAAGGCCTGGCTGGCGGGTGCCGTGGCGTTCCTCCTCGTCCTCTCGATCCCCGCCGCCCTCGCGGTCAAGCAGCCGATGGCGAAACAGGACTCGACCTGGGCCAAGGCAGCGTCGATCATCGCCGCCGCGCGGGACGCCCACCCCGACGCGGACGAAGGCGTCGTGTTCGGCAGTGTCTACGGGCACCCCGGCACCACCGCCGACATCATCCGGGTCTCCTACCCGTGGGCGTTCACCGGCATGACCGACCTCGGCGTCCGGAAGAACGGCGCCGAGACCGGTGTGCTGTGGAACCAGACCGGCGACGTCGCGACGACGGTGCCGGCACGCCTCGGTGACATCGACACCGTCTGGTTCGTCGGCGGCACCTCGCGCAACAAGGAACCGAAGACCACCGAGGTGCTCGAGCACCACGGCTTCGTGGCCGAGCAGCGCTGGAAGACCGGGACGGTCATCATGACGGAGTACGTGCGCGTCCGCTGACCTCCGAGGTCGTGGACGGGCCGTGTGCCATGCTGCCGTCATGCAGCACGACGTCCGCCCGATCGAGCCCGCCGACGCCGAACGGCTCGGTGACCTCCTCGCTCGGAACCGCGCCTGGCTCGCCCCGTGGGACCCGGTCCGCCCGGAGACCTTCTTCACGGTGGACGGTCAGCGCGCCGAGATCCAGTCGGCGATCCGACGGCGACAGCACGGCGTGATGATGCCGCTCGTGATCACCACCGACGGCGTGGTCGTCGGGCGGATCAACCTCAACTCGATCGTGATGGGGGCGTTCTGCTCCGCGACCCTCGGCTACTGGGTGTCCGAGGACGCAGCGGGCAACGGTGCCGCGACGGCGGCCGTCGGACTCGCGACCCGGATGGCCTTCGACCGGCTCGGGCTGCACCGTGTCGAGGCGGGCACGCTCCCCCACAACGAGCGGTCGCAGCGCGTCCTCGGGAAGAACGGCTTCGAGCGCTACGGGTACGCGCCACGGTACCTGCGGATCGCGGGTGAGTGGCAGGACCACGTCCTGTTCCAGCGCCTGGCCGACTGAGCCGAGACTCGGCTCCCCGGACAGTTTGCGCCCGCCGGACCGCGCATCATGTCCGCGGCGCCGAGACTCGGGGCGCGACAACGCGCCGCGAGCGACGCGTCAGTGGACGACGCGCGCGCCGTGCACCGGACCGGAGGCACGGACGGCGACGAGCCCGGCAGCGCTCAGCGCGACCTGGACCTCGAGCGCAGCGTCGATGTCGGCGACCAGGAACGCGACCGTCGGCCCGCTGCCGGACACCAGCCCCGCGAGGGCACCGGAGCGCTCCCCGACCTCGAGTGTGGCGGCGAGACCGGGCTGCAGGTGCATCGCCGGAGCCTGCAGGTCGTTGTGCAGGCAGTCGGCGAGCAGGTCCGGGTCACCGGCGCGCAGGGCCTGCAGCACGTTCGACTCGACGACGGGCATCGAGGGCGCCGGCGCGATGTCGGCACGGTAGCGCTCGCGGTGTTCGTCGAGCGCGCGGTAGACCGCAGGCGTGGAGAGCCCGTCGTCACTGAGCGCGAGCACCCACTGGAACTCGCCCTTCGCCAGCGCGGGACTCAGCTCGTCGCCGCGCCCGGTGCCCACCGCGGTCCCGCCGGCGAAGGCGAACGGCACGTCCGCGCCGAGTTCCGCCGCGAGCCGCAGGAGTTCGTCGCGACCCAGAGCCGTACCCCACAGCGTGTCGACCGCCAGGAGCGTCGCCGCCGCGTCCGCCGAGCCCCCACCCATGCCGCCGGCGACGGGCACCCGCTTGTCGATCGTCAGCCGGACACCGCCCGAGTACCCGGCGGTCTCGGCGACGAGCCGCGCGGCCCGGATCGCCAGGTTGGTGTCGTCGACCGGCACGCCCGAGGTGTCGACCGAGCCGGTGAAGGTCACGGTGAAGTCGTCGGCCGGTTCCGCGACGACGTCCTCGAACAGGGACACCGCCTGGTACGCCGTGGCGACGTCGTGGTAGCCGTCGTCCTGCAGGGCGCCGACGGAGAGGAAGACGTTGATCTTGCCGGGAGCGCGCGTCCGAACGCGCGTGGGTGCTGCCAGCGAGGTCATGCGACCAACCTATCCCGCCCGGCTCCCGCTGCCCTCCGCATGACTTCTGTCAGGATCGACAGCGTGGAGACGATCATCGCGGCCGACGTCCCGACCAGGCAGGAACTGTCCGAGCTGTACGGGTCCGTCGGGTGGACGACCTACACCGACGACCTGGACCGGCTGGTCCGAGCGATCGCGGGCTCGACGTGGGTCGTCACGGCGCGGGAGGACGGGCGACTCGTCGGGTTCGCCCGGGCGCTGTCCGACGGCGCGACCGTCGCGTACGTCCAGGACGTCCTGGTCGCCCCGGACCGCCACCGGTCCGGCGTCGGCGGGCGCCTCCTCGACGCGATGCTCACCCGGGCATCGGACGTCCGTCAGGTCGTGCTCCTGACGGATGCGGAGGACGGGCAGCGCGCGTTCTACGAGGCACACGGACTCACTGAGGTCCACGACGTCGAGCCCCCGCTCCGCGCGTTCGTGCGCCTCGCCTGACCGCTGACGGCCGACTCGACCGCCCGCTGTTGGTCGGCGGGCCCGACGGCTCGCACAGACCTCAGGCCGCGGCCGCGAACCCCCGCACCAGGTCCGCCAGGATGTCGTCCGGGTGCTCCAGGCCGATCGACAGCCGGATGAGCCCCTCGCCGACACCGGCGGAGGCCCGCTCCGACGGGGTCATCTGCACGTGGGTGGTCGACGCCGGGTGCACGACGAGCGACCGGACGTCGCCGATGTTCGACACGTGGTCGAACAGCTGCAGGGCCGCGACGAACCGCCGCCCGGCCTCGACACCGCCGGCCAGGTCGAACGCCAGCACCGCGGAGGGACCGGCAGGGACGTACCGCTGCTGCAGGTGGTGCCACGGGGAGCTCGGCAGCCCGGCGTAGTGCACGTGCTCGACCTGCGCGTGGGCGTCGAGCCACGCGGCCACGACGGCGGCGTTCTGCACGTGCCGGTCCATGCGGAGCGACAGGGTCTGGATGCCCTGCAGCACCAGGAAGGCGTTGAACGGGGCGATCGCGGGCCCCAGGTCCGCCGACAGCTTCGACCGGGTGCGCTGGATGAACGCGCGCCGTCCGAACTTCTCGGCGAAGTTCGTGCCCGAGAACCCCGAGTGCTCGGTCGTCGCGAGCTGCGGGTACTTCTCCGGGTACGCCGCCCAGTCGAACGTGCCGCCGTCGACGATGAGCCCCGCGATGGCACTGCCGTGGCCGGCGAGGTACTTCGTCGCCGAGTGCACGACGATGTCCGCACCGTGCTCGATCGGCCGGACCAGGTACGGCGTCGCGATGGTGTTGTCGACGATGAGCGGGACGCCGGCGTCGTGCGCCACGCCCGCCACCCCGGCGAAGTCGAGGACGTCCCCACGCGGGTTCGGGATCGACTCCCCGAAGAACGCACGGGTCTCGGGACGCACCGCCGCTGCCCACTCGGACAGGTCGGTGGGGTCCTGCACGAAGGTGAACGCGATGCCGAGGTCCTTCAGCGTCGACGCGAACAGCGTGTAGGTCGCCCCGTACAGCGAGGCACTCGACACGATGTGGTCACCGGCCCGGGCGAGCCCGAGCACCGCGAGCGACGTCGCCGCCTGGCCGGACGCGAGCGCGAGTGCTGCGACCCCGCCCTCGAGGTCGGCGATCCGCCGCTCCAGCGCGGCGGCCGACGGGTTGTTCACCCGCGAGTACGTGTGCCCCGGCGCGTTGAGCAGGAACCTGTCGGCGGCGTCCTCACCCGACGGGTACACGAACGCAGCGGTCTGCGCGATGGGCGGCACGTTCCCGCCGAAGCCCGGGTCGGACTTGAAGCCGGCGCGGATCTGCCGGGTCTCGAAGGCCCAGTCGTCCTCGACCGCCATCAGGCGGCCGGCCCGGCACCGACGGACGAGACGGCGTCGTCGGGCACCGACGCCCGCACGAGCGGGATGACCTGCTCGCCGAACCGCTCCATCTCCTCCAGCTGCGGCGAGAACTGCAGCAGCAGCGTGTCGACGCCCGCCTCCTCGTACTCGCGGATCCGCGCGGCGACCTGCTCCGGGGTGCCGACGAACTGCGGCCGCAGCCCGCGGTTCGACACGGAGTAGTCCTCGAGCGACGGCACGTGCTCGAGCTGCGACTTCGAGATGAAGTCCTGGTAGGACTCGTAGGCCTTGCCGTGCTGCACGTCGGTGATCCGCGCCAGCTCGGCCTGGGCCTCCTCCTCGGTCTCGCGGACGATCGCGTACGCGGCCATGCCGAACGCCTCGAACGGCGGCAGACCGGCGTCCTCGCGGCGACGACGCATCTCCGCGATCTTCGTCCGGAGCTCCTCGACCGTGCCGCCGTGGGTGACGTAGGCGTCGGCGTAGTGCGTGATGCTCGCCTTGCCGGCTTCGCTCTCGCCGCCGGCGTAGATGCGCGGGGTGATGCGCGGCTTCGGTTCGAGGTGCGCGTTCTCGACGTCGTAGTACTCGCCGTGGAACGAGTACGGCGTCTCCCGCCACATCCCCTTCATGACCTCGACGAACTCAGCGGTGCGCTTGTAGCGGTCGTCGTGCTCGGAGAAGATGCCGCCGTACTGCCGGGCTTCTTCCGCCCACCAGGCGCTCACCACGTTGAAGGTGAAGCGACCGCCGGAGATGTCGTCGATCGTCGCCGCCTGCTTCGCCGTCACGGCCGGCAGGTGGTAGCCGGGCCGCATCGCCGCCATGATCTCGAGCCGGTCGGTCGTCGCCGCGATGGCCGCCGCGAGTGCCCAGGCCTCCAGGCTCGGCGCCGCGACGCCCTTGATGTCGTTGAGGTTCAGCTCCGGCACGAGCGTCAGGTCGAAGCCGATCCGCTCCGCGCGCTGCGCCAGGCGCTTGACGTAGTCGAAGGTGACCGGCATCTGCTCGTCGTCGACGTTGCGCAGCCAGCCGCCGAAGAGCGGGGTCCAGTATCCGAATCGCACGGGGGTTCCTTGATGGTGGAGACGACGGACTGGAGGCTCGGTGCCGGTGGCGAGCCGGGCCTCCCGTCCGGTGGATGGTCAGGTCAGACGCGCGCCGCTGCGGTCGCGTGCTCAGCGTCCAGCAGGCCGCCGAGGTACCGGGCGATGGAGCGCGGGCCGGAGGCCGGTGCCGACTCCTCGACGGCGGGGTTGTAGTTCGTGTTCGTGTTGATGTCGTAGACGACGGTGCGGCCGTCGGTCGTCTCCATGAACTCGACGCCCGCGATCGTGATGCGCTGGTCGGCCAGGAACGTGCGGAGCTGCTGCACGAGCGGGTGGGTCGCGGTGACCTCGGTGCGGACGCTGAAGGCCGGTGGGGCACCCGCGGTCTCGGTGCCCGGGACGTCGCAGACCGCCCCGGCGATGACCTGCGGGACCTCGCACGCGTCGGCGGGGCAGAGCTCGAAGCTGCCCGCGCTGGTGTCGACGCGGACGGCGTAGACGAACTCGCCGCCGACGAACTCGACGCGGGTGATGAAGGGCTCGCGCGCCGTCAGGTACTCCTGCAGCAGGGTGATGCCGTCCACCGGGGCCTCGAACTCGGGGCTGTCGACGTAGGCGTCGAACTCCGCGAGCGAGTCGAAGCGACGCACGCCGAGGCCCTTGCCGCCCTGGTTGTGCTTCGTGATGAAGGGGACGTCCTGGCCGTCGGTGAAGGTCCGGGCGGCCTGCTTCAGGGTCGTCGTGCCGAACACGGCCGTGGTGCGCGGGACGTCGAGACCGGCCTGCCGGAGGAGTCCGTGCTGGGCGACCTTCGAGACCTCGAGCTCGAGCACGTGGCTGCCGCCGACCACCTGGCGTCCGGCACGTTCGAGCCAGCCGAGCACCGCGCGGGTGTACTCCTTGCTGTGCTCGTGCCCGCGGGTGTGCGAGCTCGCCGACATCCGCGACCAGTACACGCCGGGGTCGGGCTCAGCACCGAGGTCGATCTGCCCCTCGGTCAGGAGGATCTCCTCGACCGGGACGCCCTCGGCCTCGAAGGCGGCGGCGAGCGGCGGGAACCACTCGGGGTTCTCGTGGATGACGTACACGCGCGGAGTGCTCACGCGTCCACCCTAGGCACGGTCGGTCGGCGGGTGCCAGGTGTGTGACGCGGTACTACTCGGTGAAGACCTGTTCGCCGACGACGCCCAGCAGTTCGAGCTTCTGCGCGTCCTCGCTGCCGGCGGGTGCGGTGAAGAGCAGGAGCGCCTGCGCCTGGTTCGACGTGTGCAGCACCTGGCAGTCGACGGTGATCCGCCCGAGTTCCGGGTGCACGAAGGTCTTGTGGTCCTCCCACCGGCTGGCGACCTCGTGCAGCGCCCACAGGTCGCGGAACGCCTCGCTCTGCGCGTCGAGGTCGGCGATGATCGCCGCTGCCCGACGGTCGCCGGGGCCCGCTGCACCGACGGCGGCACGGAGCGCCGCGACCTGGGCGCGGGCGAGTCGCTCGTGCTGCTCCGGCGCGTACCGGGCGGGTTCGGTGTCGGTCATGAACCAGCGCCAGGGTTGGTACCGGTCGTTGCCGGTGAGACCCACGGTGCTGCCGAGGAGCGCTGCACCGAGCCGGTTCTCCACGAGGGTCTCGCCGAGGTCGCTGACGACGATGGCGGGGGTGTCCTCGAGTCGGTCGAGCACGCGGAGGATCGCCGGGTCGACGTGGTCCGACCGGTGGACACGGACCGGGGCGTTGTGGCCGGCGAGCCGGAGGAGGTGGTCGCGCTCGTCGAGACTGCACCGGAGCGCCCGGGCGATCGCGACCACCATCTGCTCGGACGGCTGCGGGCCGCGCTGCTGTTCCAGGCGCGTGTAGTAGTCGGCCGACATCCCGGCGAGGGCGGCCACTTCCTCCCGCCGGAGGCCGGGCGTGCGCCGACGGGCCCCGGTGCCGAGCCCGACGTCCTCCGGGCGGAGGAGTTCCCGGCGACGGCGGAGGAAGTCGGCGAGTTCGGGACGGTCCATGCGGACCAGTCTCCTGCGCGGTGCCCGTCGGTGCCAGGGACCGGCGGTCCCCCGATGTCCGGCCTCTGGCTGGCAGCCGACCGGCGGAGCATCGTGGTGGTCATGGACATCTCGAACTCCACCGTCTTCATCTCCGGCGCGACCTCGGGCATCGGCCTCGGGCTCGCCCTCCGCCTGCAGCAGGCCGGCAGCACCGTCGTCATCGGAGGGCGCCGCCAGTCACTGCTCGACTCCCTCGCCGCCGAACACGGGTTCGGCACCGTGCAGATCGACGTCGACGACGCGGCCTCGATCACCGCGGCAGCCGCCTCCGTCACCGAGGCACACCCGGCGCTCGACACCATCGTCACGATGTCGGGGATCATGCGCCAGGAGGACCTGCGGTCGTCGGCGCACCTCGCTGACGCCGAGGCCACCGTCACGACGAACTTCCTCGGCACCGTGCGGCTCGTCGACGCGTTCCTGCCGCACCTGCTCGCGCAGCCGGCGTCCACCGTCATGACGGTCTCGTCCGGGCTGGCCTTCACCCCGCTCGCCGCGACCCCGACCTACAACGCCATGAAGGCCGCCGTGCACTCGTACACGCTGTCGCTCCGCCAGCAGCTCGTCGGCTCCCCGGTGTCCGTGCTCGAACTCGTGCCGCCGGCCGTCGCGACCGACCTGCAGGGCGAGGGCGTGGACTTCGGCGGGATGCCGCTGTCCGCGTACCTCGACGAGGTCATCGCGCTGCTGTCGTCCGGTGCGTCGCCGGAGATCCTCGTGCAGAACGTCCTGCCGCTCCGGTGGGCCGAGCGCGACGGGACGCAGCAGCAGCTCATCGAGCGGCTCGCCGGGCACTGAGGCGGGTGGGTCGGCTGGTCGGTCGGTCGGTGCCGGTCGGTCGGGTGCTCAGTCCGAGGTTGACCACCCCGTGCGCGGCTGTCGGCCCGCACGGGGTGGTCAACCTCGCACGGGCTGAGGAACCGCGCACCGTGCGACCCGGTCAGCGCCGGCGCTTCGGCTTCTTCGTGGTCCGGGAGGCGTTCCAGTCGGTCAGGTTGTAGACCGCGACCAGTGCCGCACCGGCTGCCAGCCAGTAGCGCCGGGCCCGACGCTCAGCGAGCACCCCGAACACCGCGGAGAGCGCGATGTAGAGCAGTCCGCTGCTCTTCTCGATCCGACCGTGGTTCGCGAACGAGACCGCGGGGGTCAGGGCGTTGGGCTGCGCCGTGACCGCGTTGAGTCCGCCCTGCGCCAGGCCGAACACCGCGAACAGCCGACGAGCGCCGGGCCGCAGGCCGAACACGCGCGGCAGCAGGAGGTTCGACGCGGCGAAGCCGTAGTCGATCAGGCCGTGCAGCTCCGGGGAGATGGGCTTCAGCGAGCCGTTCGCGATCGCCGCGGCCTGCTTCTTCGTGGTCTTCGTCGTCTTCGCCATGCCGACCAGGGAACCCGGGGGCGATGCTCCGCACGGTCAGGGTCGCGCTCCGTGGCCACGCTCGGACGCGGACGTCAGTTCGTCGTCGGTCATGCCCGTCAGTCCGTCGTCGGTCGCGCCCTCCGGCGACGGAGGATGCGCTCCGCCATGCCGAGGCCCACGACGACCACGACCGCCAGCAGGCACAGCAGCGGTGGGACGTCCGAACTCGTCCGGAGCAGGACGTACCCGAGCGCGGCGACGATGGCGGAGGTCAGGAGCTCGGTACGTGTCGAGACGGTGGCGGGAGCGTCGTCCTCGGGGTCGTCGTGCGCACCGAGCGTGGCGAAGTTCGCTCCCCACAGGACGATCCCGACAGCGAGGGCCACCGACACCCAGGCGACGTCGCTCCCCGGCGATGCCAGGAGCCGCGACACTGCGATCCCACCGACGACCAGACCCGCGAGCACGAACAGCAGCGTGATGGTGATCGTCAGGCGGTTCGGGCGGTGCACGTCGAGAGCCTAGCGGCGGCCGCGCGTGCACTCGTCACGCCGCACTCGCCCAACATGCAGAATGTGACTCGACAGGTTCGATGATGCTCGCCAGGATGGAAGCCATGGGGAACGCGCGCCACGAGGAACACACCGGGACGTCGAGGCTCTTCCGACTGCTCGGCATCGGGATGGTGCTGGGCAGCGTCGCCATCACGGTGGCGCTCCTGACGGTGCCGGCGTCCCCCGGTGCCGAGCCGAGCACCGTCGACCTCGTCATCACCATCGGCACGATCGTCGTCATCGCCGTCCTCGGTGTCGCGATGGCCGTCGCGCGGATGTCCGTCATGGTCGACGACGCCCTCGTCATCCGCATGACACCGTTCTGGTACCGCCGCACCATCGACCCGGCGACCATCACGGAAGCGGTCCCCGTCGAGCTGCGCGGCTCACAGTGGGGCGGCTGGGGCATCCGGTTCGGCCTGGGGACCGGCACCGGTGTCCTCATGGACAACGGCCCAGGAGTCCGCCTCCGGATCCGGGGCAAGCGCGACCTGTCGTTCCGGTGCGAGGACCCCGGAGCGGTCATCGCGGGACTCCGCGCGAATGGAGCCGGTGCCTGAGACTGGGCGGGCGCCGGTGCGGGCGCCAGGTCCAACGGCGGTGACGCGAGGCGCTAGGCCGCGGCGAGGACCGTCCGACCGAGGCGCACGAACTCGTCGACGCCGAGCTCCTCGCCGCGAGCCGTCGGCGCGATCCCGGCGGCCTCGAGCATCTCGGACGCGCCGGCACTGCTGCCGAACAGCCCGGAGAGTGCCTGCCGGAGCATCTTGCGACGCTGCTGGAAGGCGGCGTCGACCAGGGCGAACACCTGCGCACGCAGTGCCTCGTCACCCGGCGGGTCGTGCCGCACGAACCCGACGAGGACACTGTCGACGTTCGGCACCGGCCAGAACACCTGGCGACTGACCTGCCCGGCGATCCGCCACGAGCCGTACCAGGCGGCCTTGACGCTCGGGGACCCGTAGACCTTGCTGCCCGGGTCCGCGGCGAGGCGGTACCCGACCTCGGCCTGCACCATGACGAGCGAGCGTTCGATCGACGGGAAGGTCGCGAGCAGGTGCAGCAGCACGGGCACGGAGATGTTGTACGGCAGGTTCGCGACCAGGTGCGTCGGGGCGTCCGTGAGGTCGGCGGCGGAGAGCCGGAGGGCGTCCTGGTGCACGACGGTCAGACGGGCGTCGGGCTGCATGGCCGCGACGGTCGCCGGCAGTCGGGCTGCGAGTCGGCCGTCGATCTCCACCGCTGTGACGGGAGCGCCGGTCTCGGTGAGCCCGAGTGTCAGCGATCCGAGGCCCGGACCGACTTCGAGCACCTGGGACGTGGCCGTCACGCCGCCCGCGACGACGATGCGCCGCACAGTGTTGGCGTCGTGCACGAAGTTCTGCCCGAGCTTCTTGGTCGGGGTGACGTCGAGCTGGGTGGCGAGGTCGCGGATCTCGGCGGGACCGAGCAGGGCGCTCATTCGTCCACCGTCACCGGCTCGGCATCCCAGGCGCCGTAGACGAGCTCGGTGTTCGACGCGATCTGCGCCGCGAGCATCGAGGCGTCGGTGCCGAGGGTCTCCGCCATCGAGCGGAGGGTGAGCGGGATCAGGTAGGGGGCGTTCGGCCGACCGCGGAACGGCGTGGGCGTCAGGTAGGGCGCATCGGTCTCGACCATGACGAGGTGCCGGGGTGCGACGTGCAGGGCGTCGCGGAGGAGCTGCGCGTTCTTGAACGTGACCGTGCCCGCGAAGGACATGTACCAACCGCGCTCGGCGCAGAGCCTGGCCAGGTCAGGGCCGCCGGAGAAGCAGTGGAAGACGGTCTTCTCCGGGGCGCCGACACGGTCGAGGACCTCGACCACGGCGTCGTGCGCGTCACGGTCGTGGATCGTCAGCGCGAGGTCGTGCTCCTTGGCGATCCGGATGTGTTCCTCGAACGAGCGGACCTGGGCGTCACGGCCGTCGTCGCCGGTGCGGAAGAAGTCGAGGCCCGTCTCGCCGATGGCGCGGACGCGGGGCATCGCGGCGAGTTCGGCGATGCCGGCCAGGTGCTCGTCAAGGAGTCCCTGGGCGTCGAGCGCGGGTGCTTCGTTCGGGTGCAGTGCCACGGCCGCGAGGACGCGTGGTTCGCGGGCGGCGATCGAGGCGGACCACTGCGACGTCGCGAGGTCGGTGCCGACCTGCACGACGCCCCGGACACCGACGCTCGACGCGCGGTCGAGGTGCTCCCGGTAGTCGAGCGCGTTGTCCCCGCCGTCGGCGATCTCCATGTGCGTGTGGTTGTCGTACACCGGCACGACGAGCGCCTGCGGCATCGGCGGGTAGGACAGGTCCCGCTTCGGGTCCGCCGCGTCGCCGCGCGTGCGGAGGTGCGCGTCGCTCACGCTGCGCCCTGTTCCGCCTGCTCGATGCGCGGGAAGAGTCCGGACTCCAGCGGCGTCACCTGGTCGGCGCCCTGCCAGTCGAACGCGCGGTCGACCCGCTGCTCGTCGATCGTCCCGCCGGCGCCGATGGAGGCCCAGAGCTTCGCGGTGGCCTTCGGCATCACCGGGGAGACCAGCACCGCGACCGTCCCGAGACCGCGCAGGGCGGTGGTCAGCACGGTGCCGAGGCGCTCCCGCTGGGCATCGTCCTTCGCCAGCGCCCATGGCTGCTGCTCGGTGATGTACCCGTTCAGCGCGTCGACGAGCTCCCATGTGGTCGCGATGGCGTCGTGCGGCGCGAAGGACTCGATCGCCGCGTCGGCGCGCTCGGTGACCGACCGCGCCAGGTCGTCGATCGCGACGTCGGACGGAGCGAGTGCACCGCGCGACGGCACGGCGCCGTCGAAGTACTTCTGCAGCATCGCGAGGATGCGCGACGCCAGGTTGCCGAATCCGTTCGCGAGCTCGGCCTGGTAGCGGGCGGAGATGTCCTCCCACGAGAAGTTGCCGTCCTGCCCGAAGGTGATGGCGCGGAGGAAGTAGTAGCGGAAGGCGTCGGACCCGAACGTGTCGGTGATCTCCGACGGCGCGATGCCGGTGAGCTTCGACTTCGACATCTTCTCGCCGCCGACGAGCAGCCAGCCGTGGCCGAAGACGCGCTTGGGCACCGGGAGCCCGGCGGCCATGAGCATCGCGGGCCAGATCACCGCGTGGAACCGGGCGATGTCCTTGCCGACGACGTGCACGCTCGGCCACAGGCGCCGGAAGGCCTCGTCGTCGTCGCTGCCGTAGCCGAGCGCCGTGACGTAGTTGAGCAGGGCGTCGAACCACACGTAGAGCACGTGGTCGTGGTCCCACGGGATCTTGATGCCCCAGTCGAAGCTGGACCGCGAGATGGAGAGGTCGCGCAGGCCCTGCTTGACGAAGGAGACGATCTCGTTGCGGACGCTCTCGGGCTGGATGAACTCGGGGTTCGACTCGTAGAGGTCGAGCAGCCGCTGCTCGAAGTCGGACATCCGGAAGAAGTAGTTGCGCTCCGCCAGGACCTCCACCGGGATGGAGTGGATCGCGCAGACCTGCTGGCCCTCGTACGCGCCGGTGCCGGGCACCAGGTCGCTCGGCTGCTTGTACTCCTCACACCCCACGCAGTAGAAGCCCTCGAACTCGCCGGCGTAGATGAAGCCGTCGTCGTGGAGCTTCTGCAGGAACGCGGTCACGCCGCGCTCGTGCCGTGCGTCGGTGGTGCGGATGAAGTCGTCGTTGGCGATGTCGACGGTGTCGAGCAGCGGCTTCCAGGCGTCCGTGACCAGGCGGTCGGCCCACTCCTGCGGGGAGACGTCGTTCGCCGAGGCGGTGCGCAGGATCTTCTGCCCGTGCTCGTCGGTGCCCGTGAGCAGCCAGGTGTCGTCGCCGCGCTGGCGGTGCCACCGCGCGAGGACGTCGGCGGCGACCTCGGTGTAGGCGTGCCCGATGTGGGGCACGTCGTTCACGTAGAAGATCGGCGTGGTGATGCTGAACGAGGACCCGTCGGACATGCGGACCATCCTACGGGCGCGGGCTCCCCGCATGACGCGACCGGCACCGGCCTGTGGAGAAGTCGGACGGGAGGCTCGTGGCGGGCCCGCACCGAGCCTCCCGTCCGGTCGTGCTCGCGACTACCGCGCGGCGAGCGCGCCTTCGTACAGGTCGCGCTTGGAGAGCCCGGTCGCGTCCGCGACGGCCGCGGATGCCTCCTTCATGCGGGTGCCGGCGGCGACGCGTTCGAGGACCAGGCGGACGCCGTCCTCGATCGAGACGACGTCATCCGAGGCGGACGCACCGGCGACGACGACGCAGATCTCCCCGCGGACGCCCTCGGCAGCCCAGGCGGCGAGCCCGGCGAGCGAGTCCCGCTTGACCTCCTCGTAGAGCTTCGTGAGCTCACGGCAGACGACACCGCGGCGGTCGTCCCCGAACGCGGCGGCCATGTCCGCGAGCGTGTCGGCGAGCCGGTGCGGCGACTCGAAGAAGACCATGGTCCGCTGCTCCCCCGCCAGGGCCTCGAAGACCCGGCGGCGCTCCCCCTGCTTCCGCGTGGGGAAGCCCTCGAAGGTGAAGCGGTCGGTCGGCAGGCCCGAGACGGCGAGCGCCATGAGCACCGCCGAGGGACCCGGGAGCGCGGTCACGGTCACGCCGGCCGCGGCTGCTGCCTCGACGAGGGGGAATCCCGGGTCGCTGATGGCGGGCATGCCGGCGTCGGTCAGCACGACCACGTCGGCGTCCCGGGCGAGCTCGACGACCTCGGCGGCGCGGGCCCGTTCGTTGTGCTCGTGCAGCGGGATGAGCCGCGGGCGGTTCTCGATCCCGAGGGCCCGCATCAGGTGGATCGCGGTGCGGGTGTCCTCCGCGGCCACGACCGTGGCGTTCGAGAGGGTCTCGACGAGTCGGCGCGACGCGTCGCCGAGGTTGCCGATGGGAGTTGCTGCGAGCACGATCACAGCCCCATTGTCGTCGCAGCGAGCGCATGCGCCGCATCCGTAGGATCGTGCGGGTGACCACGGACCTGGCCGACGCGCCCTCCTCTGCGCCCGACGTCGCCCGCGGGTCGCGTCTCGACGACTGGTGGGGCCGGCTGCTGTCGGTCGGCTGGCGGCTCGCCGCGTGGCGCTGGGGCGGACCGATCGCGGTCACCGTGCTCGCTGCGCTGTTGCGCCTGATCGACCTCGGGCGCCCGCACGCGTTGGTCTTCGACGAGACCTACTACGTCAAGGACGGCTGGTCAATCGTCCACCTGGGCTACGAGGGCACCTGGCCGGCGAATCCGACCGATCAGACGAGCCCGACGACCGACCAGCGGTTCACCGACGGGCAGACCGACATCTTCTCGAGTGCCGCGGAGTTCATCGCGCACCCCCCGCTCGGCAAGTACCTCATCGGGCTCGGCATGCTGCTGTTCGGCCCGGACAACTCCTTCGGCTGGCGCTTCGCCGTCGCGGTGCTCGGCATCGCCACCGTGTTCCTCGTCGCCGTGATCGCCCGGTCGTTGTTCCGGTCGACGCTCGTCGGCACGCTCGCTGGCGGGTTCATGGCGGTCGACGGCCAGGCGATCGTGATGTCCCGCGTGACGCTGCTCGACGGCATCGTGACGTTCTTCGTGCTGCTCGGCTTCGGCGCGCTGCTGCTCGACCGGCGGTGGACGGAACGGCGGCTGGACCGATGGGTGGCCGCGCGCGTCGCCGCCGGCCGCGACACCCTGTGGGGTCCGGTGCTCTGGTGGCGTCCGTGGCTGCTCGCGATGGGGCTGGCGCTCGGGCTCGCGACCAGCACGAAGTGGACGGGCATGTACTTCCTGGCGTTCTTCGCCGTGTACTCCGTGCTCGTCGACATGATGCTGCGGAAGCGGGCAGGCATCGAGTTCTGGACCTCGAGTGCGTTCCTGCAGCAGGCCCCCGTGTCGTTCCTGCTCACCGTGCCGATCGCCGCGGTCACCTACGTCGTGTCGTGGACCGGCTGGTTCGTGTCGAAGGACGGCTGGGACCGCCAGTGGATCGCGTCCGGCGGGCAGCGATGGCGGGGCGTGCTGTCGTGGGTGCCGGACAGCGTGCAGAACTGGTGGCACTACCAGTCGGAGATCTACGGCTTCAACATCGGCCTGCACACGCCGCACTCGTACCAGGCGAACCCGCTGCTCTGGATGCTCATGCAGCGGCCCACGTCGATGTACTACGTCGGCACGAACGCCGGGGAGTCCGGCTGTGCGACCACCCGCTGCGGGGCGGCGATCACGGGCATCGCGGACCCGTTCATCTGGTACCCGTCGGTGGCCGCCGTGATCGCGCTGCTGGTGCTGTTCGTGCTGCGCCGCCGGTGGGAGTACGGCTTCGTCGCGATGGGCGTCGGCGCCGGGTACCTGCCCTGGCTGCTCTACGTCGACCGGACGGTCTTCCAGTTCTACACGATCGCGTTCGAGCCCTACATGGTGATGGCCCTGGCCGCCGTCATCGGGGTGCTGCTCGGGTCCCGGGAGGACCCACGACCCCGACGGACCAGGGCGATCGTGTGGATCGGCGTGTACCTCGGGGTGGTGCTGCTCGCCACGGCGTACTGGTACCCGATGTGGACGGCGCTGCAGGTGCCGTGGGACTTCGTCCGGTCGCACTACTGGCTGCCGAGCTGGTTGTAGGCGGGCTGGTCTCGCTGGTCGTGCTGGTCGCGCTGGTCCGGACCACCACCGGACGGGAGGCTCGGTGCCAGGCCGCCACGGGCCTCTCCCCACCGACACGGCCGGCCCGCCGCTGGCGCGTCGGTCCGGAACCGGCGGCGTGGGCCCAGTCCGGCGGGTGCCGAGCGGTCACGACACCCGGCCCGCTGTGCGCGAGTGGTCACGAACCGTCGGTTCGGCGCGCCTGAGCCGACGGTTCTCGACCGGTCGGCGGACGTGAGCGGTGCGTCCTGACCAGTCGGGAGCCCGATGGCGGCGGGCGCCGGCGGTCATGAGCGGTGTGTCGTGACCAGTCAGGACTGGGCGTGCAGCGCGCGCTCGATGGTCTCGCGGTCGAGCGGATCGCCGAGCATGCCGTCCGGGTGCGTCGGGGGCAGGACGCCGTCGATGACGACCTTGGCGTAGCGGCGCCAGGCGTCGGGGTCGTGCGCACGGGTTGCGTCGGCCACCGCGCCGATCATTGTGGTGAGCATCGGCAGGTCGCGGTAGTCGAAGCCGGCCCGGACGACGCCGGCATCCCGTGCCCGACCGATGATCGCGCTGACCTGGCGTTCCAGGCGGTCGCGCTCCTGCACGATCGACGGTCGTGCCTTGCCGGCGCGGATGATCGCATCGGCGAGGGCTCGGTCCCTGGCGCGGAACTCGAACACGCCCATCAGGTACAGGCGGAGCGCCTCACGCGGGTCGATCTCCTCTGCGGCGCGCTCGGCGGCGGTGTTCATGGCGTCGAACTTCGTCGCGAGGAGGGCCTCGATCAGGGAGTCCTTGTCCGCGAAGCGGCGGTACACGGTGCCGACGCCGACGCCGGCTTCGTGCGCGATGTCGTTCAGCGTCACCGACAGCCCACGCTCCGCGAAGCACTTGCGAGCTGTCTGCAGGATCAGCTCGCGGTTGCGTGCCGCGTCGGCTCGGAGGGGCCGCTCGAGGTCGGCGTGCTGATCGGTGATGCTCACGTCCTCGACCGTAGTTGAACTTTCTGGGAACAAGCGGATGCACTCGCTCCGTTTTGGTCTACAGTAGGCGGAACCGGATGCCTGGCATCCGGTTCCACCACATCATTACAGTGCCCGACGGTGCGCGCTGCGAACACCCTCCACCCCTTCTCGAAGGAGGCCTGCCGTGACGGCAGAACAGACAGCGCCCGCACCCACCGGTTCGGCGCCCGCGACGCCCGGTGCTGCCGCACCCCGCAAGGACCACCGCTGGATCACCCTGGCGGTCATCGCCCTCGCGCAGCTCATGGTCGTGCTCGACGCGACGATCGTGAACATCGCGCTCCCCTCGGCACAGCAGGACCTCGGCTTCGGCACGGACCAGCGACAGTGGGTCGTCACGGCGTACTCGCTCGCGTTCGGCTCCCTGCTGCTGCTCGGCGGTCGCCTCGGTGACCTCTTCGGTCGCAAGAACACCTTCATCATCGGGCTGGTCGGCTTCGCCGTCGCCTCGGTGCTCGGCGGGCTCGCCGACTCCTTCGGCCTGCTCGTCGCCGCCCGCGCCCTGCAGGGTGCCTTCGGTGCACTGCTGGCCCCGTCCGCGCTCGGCATGCTCACCACGACCTTCCGTGACCCGAAGGAGCGCGGTCGTGCGTTCGGCATCTTCGGCTCGATCGCCGGCTCCGGTGCGGCCATCGGCCTGCTGCTCGGCGGCGTCCTGACCGAGTACACCTCGTGGCGCTGGTGCCTCTACGTCAACGTCGTCTTCGCCGTCCTCGGTGTCATCGGCGCGCTGGTCTTCATGGTGAAGCCCCCGAAGGCCGACCGTCCCCGCATCGACGTCCTCGGCGTCGTCACGATCACCCTCGGGCTGGTCGGTGTCGTCTACGGCTTCTCGAACGCCGAGACCAACGGCTGGGACGACCCCGTCACGATCGCGATGCTCGCCGTCGGTGTCGTGCTGATCGCGGCCTTCGTCTTCATCGAGACCCGCGTCGCGCACCCGCTGCTGCCCCTGCGCGTCGTGCTCGACCGTGACCGCGGCGGTTCGTTCGTCGCGATCGGCCTCGTGGCCATCGGCATGTTCGGGATCTTCCTGTTCCTGACCTACTACCTCGAGCAGACCCTCGGCTTCTCGGCGCTGCAGACCGGCCTGGCGTTCCTGCCGATGCCGCTGTCGATCATGATCTCCGCCACGCAGATCGGTGGCCGTCTGCTGCCCCGCGTCGGCCCGAAGGTCCTGATCTTCGCCGGCGGCCTCGTCGCCGCGACCGGGCTCCTGCTGCTGCTCCGCACCGACCTGGACAGCTCCTACGCGGGCACCGTCCTGCCGGCGCTCATCGTCATCGGGCTCGGCATGGGCACGATCTTCTCGTCCGCGATGAACACCGCGACGACCGGTGTGGCCCGCGCCGACGCCGGCGTGGCCTCGGCGACGGTGAACACCATGCAGCAGATCGGTGGCTCGATCGGCACCGCGCTGCTGTCGACGATCTTCGCCGACGTCGTGAAGAACAGCCTCACCGGACTGTCCGCCGCCCCGACCAAGCTGCAGCAGGCCCAGGCCACGCTCGACGGCTACCACGCGGCGTTCGGCATCTCGGCCGGTGTGCTCGTGCTCGTCGCGATCGCCAGTGGACTGCTCATCAACCGGCAGAGCGTCCGCCTCGAGAAGCTCGCGCACCTCGCCGCGAACGCCACGGGCAGCGTCCCGGTCGCGGCGCACTAGCGGTCGCACCACTCGCACGGCGGACAGCCCGCTCGACTCCGGTCGGGCGGGCTGTCCGTGTGTGGGGGCGTCCGACTCAGCGCCCCGCCCGACTCGGAACGACACGAGCGCTGTCGTACGACATCGAGGTTGTCGCTCGAGTCCCGTGCCACGCCGCCGTCCGCCCACGGGCCGCCCATCGCCGACTCGGCACGACACGACCGCTGTCGTACGACATCGACGTTGTCGCTCGAGTCCCACGCCACGCCTCCGTCTGCCCACGGGCCGCCCATCGCGGACTCGGAACGACACGACCGCTGTCGTACGACATCGACGTTGTCGCTCAAGTCCCGCGGTGGGCCGCCGTCCAATCGTCGAGGGCCCGCTCGGCAGCCGTCCGCCCACCGGCCGCCCGCCACTCGCCGCCCGCCGCCCATCGCCGACTCGGCACGACACGACCGCTGTCGTACGACAGCGATGTTGTCGTTCCGAGTCGACAGGTGGCGCGCCCCACGGCCCACTCCCCCACAGGCGCCACACAGCCCATGCATTGCGCATTGTTGCTGATCCTCGGGGTCGCGTCAGGGGTCCGCATTATCGTCGGACCCATGCCCTCCGTCCTGACCTCCCCGCTCGTGTCGACGCAGTGGCTCGCAGACCACCTCGGGGCGGACGAGCTCGTCGTGCTCGACGCCTCCGTGCACACCGCGGGGGTCGGACGCGCCATGACCTGGAGCACCGCGCAGGACTCCTACGAGCAGCACGGACACGTCCCCGGCGCCCGGTACGCCGACCTCGTCACGGACTTCTCCACGCCCGACGCCGACCTGCCCTTCACGCGGCCGTCGGCGGAGCTCTTCGAGCGCGCGGCACGGGCCCTCGGCATCACGAACACCGCGACGGTCGTGATCTACGACGACAGCGTGGGCGAGTGGTCCGCCCGCCTCTGGTGGATCTTCCGCTCGTTCGGCTTCGACGACGTCGCCGTGCTCGACGGCGGCTTCGTGAAGTGGCGGGACGAAGGCCGTCCGGTGCGCATCGGCAGCCTCAAGAACCGCCCGGTGGACGCCGCCGACGCGTTCTTCGCGGGAGAGGAACGGCCGCTCTGGGCCGACCGCGGCCGGGTCGAGCGTGCGGTCGACGGCTCTCAGCCCGCAGCCCTGGTGCTGGCGGCCGACGACACCGTCCTCGGGCAGGACCACCCGCCGCTGGTCCCGGGGACGACCCCGATCACGCTCGGGCACGTCATCGACCAGGACTCCAACGCGCTCCGCCGCCGCGCGGCACTCGCGGACGTCTTCGCTCCGGTGCTCGCCGCCGACGAGATCGTCACCTACTGCGGCGTCGGCAGTGCCGCGTGCGTGGACGCCCTGGCCCTGACGGTCCTCGGGCACGACCACGTGCAGGTGTACGACGGGTCGCTGGCGGACTGGTGGCGCCGCGAGCCGGAGCCCATCGCCTCCTGACCGGAACGCCCACCGCCCGGCCGGGCACGACCAGGTCCCCGCACGCCACTAGGTTGGGCGGCATGAGCACCAGACGCGCAGTGGTCCTCGGCGGCACGGGCGGCATCGGCTCGGCCGTCGTCCGTGAACTCCGTGCCAGCTCCGGCCGAGGCGGCGACGACTGGCAGGTCGACGTCGTCGCACGCCACGGGGGTCCAGCAGCCGACGCCCTGACGGCCACGGGAGCCACGTTCGTCCCCGGGGACCGCCGTGACACGACCGTGCTCCGTGAGCTCCTCCGCCCCGGTGCCGACCTGCTCGTCGACACCGTCGGGCTCACCCGTGACGATGCCGCCCAGCTCCTCCCCTACCTGCCCGACGTCGGCTCGACGGTGTTCGTCTCGTCGAAGGCCGTCTACGTCGACGAGCAGGGCCGCCACGCCAACTCGTCCGAGCGGCCGGTGTTCGGCGGAGCGGTGACCGAGATCCAGCCGACGGTGGCCGCCGCAGACGCCGACCCCACCAGCCGTGAGGGCTACGGCGCCTCGAAGGTCGCCGCCGAACAGCTGCTGCTCGACCACGGCTCGCCCGTCACCGTGCTCCGCCCGTCGAAGGTGTACGGCCCCGGCATCGGCCGGCCGCGCGAGTGGTTCGTCGTCCGACGGGTGCTCGACGGCCGCGAGCGCGTGCTCCTGGCCGACCACGGACGTGGCGTCGACCACACCACGGCCGCGAGCGGCATCGCGTCGCTCGTCCGCCTGGTCGCGGACGCCCCAGACCGTCGCATCCTCAACGTCGCCGACGAGACGGCTCCGAGCGCGTTGGAGATCGTCCGGACGGTCGCCGCGCACCTCGACCACCGTTTCGACGAGGTGCTGCTCGACGCCGACGCCCCGGCCTTCGTCGGTGTCACCCCGTGGTCGTCGCCGTCGCCGTTCGTCCTCGACACGACGGCAGCCCGGTCGCTCGGCTGGCAGCCGCCGCGGTTCGAGCAGGCCGTCGGACCCGAGCTCGACTGGCTCGTCGAGACCGCCCACCGAACCCCCGCCGACGGTGACGTGCCGTGGGCGTCCGACCCGTTCTGGGACCGGATGTTCGACTACGGCCCCGAGGACGCCGCCCTCGTCCTGCTCTCGATGGGCGCGGACTGACCAGCGTGGCCCGGTCCGAGGTCCTGTTCATCGGCGGACGTTCCGGCGTCGGCAAGTCGACCGCCGCCGAGGCGCTCCACGACCTCCTTCGTGCTGCGGACGTCCGGCACGCGGTGATCGAGGGCGACGTCCTCGACCTGGCGCACCCGGCTCCGCACGTCGAGCACCCGGAGGCGCGGCTCGCCGAGCGGAACCTCGCCGCGATCTGGGCGAACTACCGGCAGCTCGGGCACCACCGGCTCGTCTACACGAACACCGTGTCGGTGCTCGAGGCGGACCGGCTCGCCGCCGCGATGGGCGACGACCCGCGCATGGTCGCCGTGCTCCTCCGCGCCGGGGACGAGACGACGGCGTCCCGCCTCCGGCTCCGTGCCGGCGGTCGGCTCCCGGAGGACCAGCTCGCGCACAGCACCAGGACGGCCGGGAGGCTCGACACGGCTTCCCCGGACCGCGTCACCCGGATCGACACGGACGCCATGGCCCCCGCCGACGTCGCCCGACGGCTCGCGTCCCTGACGGGGTGGCTCCCCGCCTGATGCCTGTGGACGACGACGTCCTCTCCCCACATCGCCACGCCGCCCAACCCGCCCAGCGGCGAGCGGGCACGCTGGACGCATGAACGACAACCGGCTCGGCTCCGCCGTCAGCCCCTACCTCCGCCTCCACGCCGACAACCCGGTGGACTGGCGCGAGTGGGGGCCCGACGCCTTCGCCGAGGCACGCGCACGCGACGTGCCGGTCCTGGTGTCCATCGGGTACGCCACCTGCCACTGGTGCCACGTGATGGCGCGGGAGAGCTTCGCCGACCCCGAGATCGCCGAGCTGCTCCGCCAGGACTTCGTCGCGGTGAAGGTCGACCGTGAAGAACGTCCCGACGTCGACGCCAGCACGATGGCGGCGGCCGCGGCCTTCACCGACCAGCTCGGGTGGCCGCTGACCGCGTTCATGACCCCCGACGCCCACGTGTTCTTCGCGGGGACCTACTACCCGCCGACCCCCGTGGGTGCGCACCCCGCGTTCCGTCAGGTCCTCGGTGCGGTGCTCGACGCCTGGCGTGACCGACGGACAGAGGTGCACGCGAACGCATCGGCGATCGCGACGGCGATCCGGCAGGGGACGGCGGCGGCGACCGACGACGGTGGTGACGGCCGCGGCGGGGACGAGCCGAGCCTCCCGTCCGTCGACGCGATCCGGGGCGTGGTGGACGCACTCGCCCAGGGTGAGGACCCCGTCCACGGTGGATTCGGCGGCGCACCGAAGTTCCCGTCCGCGCCGTTGCTGGAGTTCCTGGCCGACGTCGCCGCCGATGGTGACGACGTCGCGGTGGGACTCCTCGAGCGGTCGCTCCTGGTGATCGCACGGTCGGAGCTCACCGATGCCGACGGTGGCGTCTTCCGGTACGCGACCAAACGCGACTGGAGCGTGCCGCACTACGAGCGGATGCTCTACGACAACGCGGGGCTCCTCGCGATCGCCCCACGAGACCAGGCGCGGGGCATCGCGGACTTCCTGCGCGACACGCTCCGTCGTGCGGACGGCGCCTTCGTCGCGGCGCAGGACAGCGAGTCGACGATCGACGGCCGCCGGGTCGAGGGCGAGTGGTACCGACTGCCCCTCGGCGAGCGCACGCGGTTCGACCCGCCTCCCCTCGACGACCAGGTCCTGACCGGGTGGAACGGCCTGGCGATCCGGGGCCTGGCGATCGCCGGTGCCCGGCACGGGGACGACGAGATGCTCGACCTCGGCCGCGCTGCTGCGGACGCCGTGCTGGCCGCCCACGTGCAGGACGGCCACGTGGTGGTCCGGTCGAGCACGCCTCGGGGCGTCTCGAGCGCACCGCCGACGATCGAGGACGTCGGGCTGCTCGCGGAGGGGCTCCTCGAACTCGCGCTCGTGACGGGCGAGGACCGGTACGCGTCGGCCGCACGGTCCCTGGTCGACGACGGGCTCGCGGGCGCCCTCGACGTCGACCCGGTGCTCGCGGCCTCGGGCACGGCGACCGGGGAGCAGCCGCAGACCGCACTCCGGTCGGGGACGATCGCGCTCGCGAACGCCAGCGTGCTGCTCGGTGCGCTCACCGGTGACGACCGCTACCGCTCCGCCGCAGGTCGTCTGGTCGCCGACCGCGCGCGCACCGGGACGACGCGGCCGCTCGGGCACGCGGACGCCCTCGGGGTGGCACTCAGCCTGCAGCGACCGTCACGGGAGGTCGTCGTGGTCGCTGCGGACACCCGGGTCCTCGGCGAGCTCCGGGCGATCGCGGCCACCGCGCGACGCCCCGGCTCCGTGGTCGTCGCCGTCACGCCGGAGCAGGCGCGCGCCTGGTCGGACGCCGGGTTCTCGCTGCTCGACGGCCGCGACGCGCTCGACCCCGCGGCGTACGTCTGCCACGACCACGTCTGCGCCCTGCCGGCCCGTTCGACCGAGGAACTGACCGCGCAGCTCGCGTCGAGCTGACCGCGGGCGGTATCCTGGAATGCTCATGTCTCCCACGCCGCTCGTCATCACCTACCCGCCCGAGCTGCCGGTCTCGCAGCGGCGGGACGACATCGCCGCGGCCATCCGCGACAACCAGGTCGTGATCGTCGCCGGTGCCACGGGTTCCGGCAAGACGACCCAGCTCCCGAAGATCTGCCTCGAACTCGGTCGCGAGCACATCGGGCACACCCAGCCGCGCCGCATCGCCGCCCGCACGATCGCCGAACGCGTGTCCGAGGAGCTCGGCGGCGAGCTCGGCGACCTGGTCGGGTACCAGGTCCGCTTCACCGACAAGGTCAGTGCGAACACCCGGGTCAAGCTGATGACCGACGGGATCCTGCTCAACGAGATCCACTTCGACCGCGACCTGAAGCGCTACGACACGATCATCATCGACGAGGCCCACGAGCGCTCGCTGACGATCGACTTCCTGCTCGGGTACCTGAAGCGGCTGCTCGTCCGGCGCCCTGACCTCAAGCTCATCATCACGAGCGCCACGATCGACCCGCAGTCCTTCTCGGCGCACTTCGACGACGCCCCCATCATCGAGGTCTCCGGACGCACCTACCCGGTGGAGATCCGGTACCGCCCACTCGTCGCCGACCAGCCCGCCGCCGACACCGACGCCGCAGCCGACGCTGACGACGACGAGACCGACTCGCGGACGGCCGACGCCGGCAGCAGCGCCGACGACCGTGACCAGCTCACCGGCATCACGGACGCGCTCGACGAACTCGCACGCGAAGCCCCCGGCGACGTCCTCGTGTTCCTGTCCGGCGAGAACGAGATCCGCGACGCCCAGGACGCCATCGAGGGCAAGCACTACCCCGGCACGGAGGTCCTCCCGCTGTACGGGCGGTTGTCCGCCGCCGACCAGCACCGGGTCTTCCAGCGCAGCGCCACCCCGGGCGTCCGGCGCCGCGTCGTGCTCGCCACGAACGTCGCCGAGACGTCGCTGACCGTCCCCGGCATCAAGTACGTCATCGACACCGGCACGGCCCGCATCTCCCGGTACTCGCCGCGCGCCAAGGTGCAGCGGCTGCCGATCGAGGCCATCTCGCAGGCCAGTGCGAACCAGCGCTCCGGCCGCGCCGGACGCACCAGCGCGGGCATCGCGATCCGGCTCTACTCGGAGGACGACTTCGACCGCCGCTCGGAGTTCACCGACCCCGAGATCCTGCGGACGAACCTGGCCGCCGTGATCCTGCAGATGATCAGTCTCGGCTTCGGCGACATCGAGGCCTTCCCGTTCCTGCAGCCGCCCGACTCCCGCGGGGTGAAGGACGGCCTCGACCTGCTCCGCGAGCTCCGCGCGGTGGACGCCGGCGGCGCGATCACGAAGTCCGGACGGCAGCTCACCCGCCTGCCGATCGACCCGCGCCTCGGTCGGATGGTGCTCGAGGCCGGCAAGCAGGGCGTCGGCCGGGAGGTCATCGCGATCGTCTCGGCCCTGAGCATCCAGGACCCGCGCGAACGACCGCTCGAGAAGCGCGCCCACGCCGACCAGCTGCACGCCCGCTTCGCGGACCCGACCAGCGACTTCCTCACCCTGCTCGGCCTCTGGAACCACATCCAGGACAAGCAGGACGAGCTGTCCTCCAGCGCGTTCCGACGCCTGTGCAAGGCCGAGTTCCTCAACTACCTCCGCATCCGCGAGTGGCAGGACCTGTACCGCCAGCTGTCCCGCGCCGCCAAGCAGGTCGGCGTCCACGTGGACAACGAGCGCAGGGACGACCCCGACGCCGTCCACCGCGCACTCCTCGCGGGGCTCCTCAGCCAGATCGGGCTGCGCGACCGAGAGAAGCGCGACTACCTCGGCTCCCGCAACACCCGGTTCGTGCTGTTCCCCGGCAGCGTGCTCGCGAAGAAGCAGCCAGACGCCGTGATGGCCGCCGAGCTCGTGGAGACCAGTCGGCTGTTCGCCCGGACGGCGGCGCGCATCGACCCGCTGTGGACCGAACAGCTCGCCGGTGACCTGCTCAAGCGCACCTACGGCGAACCGCACTGGGAGAAGAAGCAGGGGGCCGCGGTCGCGTACGAGCGGGTGACCCTGTTCGGCGTGCCCATCGTCCAGCGTCGACGGGTGCAGTACGCCCGCATCGACCCCGTGCACTCCCGCGAGCTCTTCATCCGGCACGCCCTGGTCGAGGGCGAGTGGGACTCGCAGCAGGCCTTCGACCGCGCCAACCGGACGCTCCGCAAGGAACTCGAACAGCTCGAGGAACGCACGCGGCGCCGCGACATCCTGCTCGACGACGAGACCGTCTACGAGTACTACGACGCCCGCATCCCCGCCGAGATCGCGACCACCCGCGACTTCGAGGGCTGGTGGCGCCGGACGCGGCGGGACCAACCCGACCTGCTGACGATGCGGCGCGAGGACCTGCTCGACGAGTCGGCAGCCTCCGCCGCCGAGGACGACACCGAGTACCCCACCCAGTGGCGCTCCGGCGACAACCGACTGGCGGTCCGGTACCGCTTCGAGCCCGGCGCCGAGGACGACGGCGTCAGCGTGCAGGTCCCGCTCGCGCTGCTCCCCCGCATGCGCGAAGAGGGCTTCGACTGGCAGGTCCGTGGGCTCCGCAAGGAACTCGTGAACGCGTTGATCAAGGCCCTGCCGAAGCAGATCCGCAAGAACGTCGTCCCCGCGGCGGACTGGGCGGAGAAGATCGTCGACGAGCTGCCGGACGACGCCCCCACGACACCGACCGAGAGCTTCCGGGCGACCCTCGCCAAGACCATCCAGCGCATGACGTACGTGCCGGTCACCGAGCAGGACTTCGACATGACGCGGGTCCCCGCGCACCTGCTGCCCACCTACGCCGTCGTCGACGAGCGCGGTCGTCGGGTCGAGGCCGGCAAGGACCTCACGGCCCTGCAGACCAAGCTCAAGGACCGCACGCAGGAGAGCGTCGCGCGGGCGACGCAGCAGGGTGGACGACGCTCCGGGGCCGCGAAGGTCGCAGACGCCGCTCCCGCCGGCCGGCTCGAACGCTCCGGGCTCGTGGCCTGGCCCGACGCGGACCTGCCGGAGGTGCTCGACACCAGGCAGGCGGGTGGCGTCATCCGCGCCTACCCCGCCCTGGTCGAGGAGGGCTCCGGCCCGAAGGCCACCGTCGGCGTGCAGCTCCTGGCGACCCCGGCCGACCGAGCGGTGCGCATGCCCGCCGGTGTCCGGCGCCTGGTGATGCTCGCGGTGCCCTCGCCGGTGTCCTACATCCAGTCGCACCTGACGTCGCAGGAGAAGCTCGCGCTCGCGGCCAGCCCCTACCCGTCGACGGCGGCGCTGTTCGACGACGTGCTCGCGGCGGTGGTCGACGCCGGCATCCGCGCCGCTCACCCCGACGGACTGCTCTACACGCGCGCCGCGTTCGAAGCCGTCCGCGACTCCGTGTCCGCCGGGGTCGTCGACACGATGTTCACCGCCGTGTCGGAGGTCGCCGCGGTCCTCGCCGCCCAGCGGAAGGTCGAACGCGCGATGAAGCAGGCGACGTCCATGGCGTTGCTCCCCGCGCTGAACGACATGCGGCAGCAGCTCGAGCGCCTGGTGTTCCCGGGCTTCGTCGCGGTGGCCGGGCTCGACCGCCTCCGCCGGATCCGCGTGTACCTGCAGGGGGTCGAGGCCCGCGTCACGAAGCTCCTGCAGAACCCCGGGCGTGACGCCACCTGGATGCGCGAGGTCTCGGTCGCGACCGGCCGGTACGAGGACGCGGGCGGCACGTTCCCGCCGGCCGTCGGCGCACACCCGGAGCTCGTCCACGCCAGGTGGATGCTCGAGGAGTTCCGGCTCAGCCTCTTCGCGCAGGAGCTCGGGACCGCCGAGACCGTCTCGCTGCAACGGATCACGAAGGCCCTGTCCGCCGCCAGCACCTGAGGACTACCCTCA
This sequence comes from Curtobacterium sp. GC_Cur_3, assembly GCF_026544205.1. Classification (GTDB taxonomy): domain Bacteria; phylum Actinomycetota; class Actinomycetes; order Actinomycetales; family Microbacteriaceae; genus Curtobacterium. Next base: position 109,239 of record NZ_JALNUI010000003.1, on the reverse strand, counting down.
CCGGCATGATCGGCACCTTCGACGTCCTCGTCCTCGACTGCGCAGACACCCGCGCGCTCGCTCGGTTCTACGCGGAACTCCTCGGCGGCGAGGTCGTGGTGTACGACGAGGACTGGGCCGAGGTCGTGCTGCCGATCGAGGGCAACCGGCCGCTGCTCGCGTTCCAGCAGGTCGAGCACTACCGGGCGCCCGAGTGGCCCGGGCAGGACGTCCCCCAGCAGATGCACATCGACGTCAAGGTCGACGACCTCGACGTCGGCGAGGCAGCGGTCCTCGCGATCGGCGCCACGGCGACCGGGGCGGCGAAGGACAACGCCGGCATCGAGAGCTTCCGGGTGTTCCTCGACCCCGCCGGACACCCCTTCTGCCTGATCAACCCGACCGACTGACGCTGCCCGTACCCCGCCGCGCACGGGCCGGTCAGCCCCCGGTGGCATCGTCGCTGCCATGAGCACCACCGAGATCGACACCAGGTTCACCGAGCGCGTCGTCAAGCGCGCCGTCCAGAACGTCCGCGAGGGCGGCAAGCCCTTCGCGTGCCTCGTCGTCCGCGACGGCAAGGTCCTGGTCGAAGCCGCGAACCAGGTCGCGCAGTCCGGTGACGTGACGGCCCACGCCGAGATCTCCGCCATCCGTCTCGCCGCCGAGATGGGCATCACCGACCTCAGCGGCACGGACGTCTACGTCACCGCGTACCCGTGCCCGATGTGCCTCGGTGCGCTCTACTACGCCCAGCCCGACCGGGTCGTGTTCGCCGCGTCGCGGGAGCAGGAGTCCGAGCACTACGAGGACGGCAACCGGCTCATGACCCTCGACACCTTCTACGACGAGTACGCGAAGCCGATCAGCGAGCGCGCCCTGCACGCGGAGCAGGGGCCGAGCGAGGACGCCACCCTGCCGTTCCGCGAGTGGTCGGCCCGCCAGGACTGACGCACAGAGCCGGGCGAGCCGGTCGGAGTGCGACCCGCTCCCTCCGCCGTCCGGTCAGTCCGCCGTCGTGGTCGCGAGCCCCTCGACGACCTCGACGTGCGGCAACCCGGCCAGGACGGCGCCGGGCACGAACAGCTTCGCCCCGCGGACGCCCGCTCCGATGACGACCTCGGGTACCTCCGCCACGCGGGCGTCGACGTACACCGGCCACGACGACGGCAGCCCGATCGGCGTGATGCCGCCGTGCTCCATGCCGGTCATCGCCACCGCGTCGTCCATCGGCGCGAAGCTCGCCTTCCGCGCGCCGAGCAGCTGCTTCACGGTGCGGTTCACGTCCAGACGGGTCGACGCCAGCACGATGCACGCTGCGTACGTCAGGTCCTCGCCACGCTTGCCGACGACGACGATGCAGTTCGCACCGCCCTCGAGCGGGTAGCCGTAGGCCTCCGAGAACGCCGCCGTGTCGGCCAGGGCGGGATCGATGGGCGCGGCCTGGATCCGGCTCAGGACATCTGCGGGCAGGCGGACCAGGGCCTCCGCGACGGGGATCGCGAGGAAACCGGTGGCCACGAGGGCAGGGACACGCTCCAGACTCGGCATGCTTCCACCCTACGAGTGCCGCCCACATCGCCCAGTCAGCCGGTCAGCCGGCCGGTCCCGGCCGGTCTCAGCCGGTTCCGGCCGGTCGTGTCGGCCGACCAGCGGACGGGAGGCTCGTGACCAGCCCGCCCCGAGCCTCCCGTCCGGTGATGGGCCGGCCCCACCTCCGCCGACACCGCGTGGCAGGGTGGGCGCATGACCTTCGAGCAGCACGCACGCTCGTTCGGCGCCGCCGCCGACGCCTACGAGCGCGGACGCCCCGGCTACCCCTCGGCGGTCGCGGAGTGGCTCGCGCCGGACCCCGTGACGCTGGCCGTCGACGTCGGAGCCGGGACGGGCAAGTTCACGCGGACGCTCCTCCCCCGGGCCACCGAGGTGGTCGCGGTCGATCCGGACGCGGCCATGCGAGCGCGGCTGACCCACGTGCTGCCGGGCGTCCGAGCACTCGAGGGCACCGGCGAGGCGGTCCCGCTCGAGGACGCCACCGCCGACCTCGTGACCTTCGCCCAGTCATGGCACTGGGTCGACCCGACAGCGGGAGCGCTCGAGGCTGCCCGCATCCTCCGACCGGGCGGAGTCCTCGGTCTGGTGTGGAACATCCGGGACGAGTCCATCGCCTGGTCGGCCGACCTCGGCGCACTCATCATGCGACCGGAGTCGCGGATCATGCAGTACGACCGGCCGTTCGTCGGCGAGCCCTTCACCGATGGCGCCCATCGGACCTTCGCCTGGGTCGACGAGCAGTCCCGCGCGGACTTCCTCGACATGATCGCCTCGCGGAGCTACGTCATCGTGATGCCGGCCGACGAACGCCAGGCGCTGCTCCGTGCGGTCGAGGACCTGCTCGACCGCACGCCCGAGACCGCCGGACGTGCAATGGTCCCGGTGCCGTACGTCACGCACGTCCACCGGTACCGCCGCCCCTGACCGCCGCCGCGCTACGGTTGCTCCATGCGAGCGACCGTGCGGGACGTGGCAGCCCTCGCCGGGGTCTCCCCGAAGACCGTCTCCAACGTCATCAACGGCGGCGTGGTCGTGCGACCCGACACCCGGGAGCGCGTCGAGCAGGCCCTGACGCAGCTCGACTACGTCCCGAACCTGTCTGCGCGCGGACTGCGCAACGGCCGATCGGGTGCGATCGCGCTGACGTTGCCCGAGATGAGCAGTGCCTACTCCGCCGAACTCGCCCGGTGGTTCGTGGAACTCGCCCGCGACCGGGACTGGGTCGTCCAGCTCGACCAGACCGCAGCCGACCCGGAGCGGGAACGGCAGCTCGTGTCCCGCGCCCGGGCACACCTGGTGGACGGACTGATCCTCAACCCGGTGTCGCTCAGTGCGAGCGTGCTCGCGTCGACCGCCGGACTGCCCCCGACGGTGGTCATCGGCGAGGTCGAACCCGAGCACGTCGACCAGGTCCACGTCGACAGCAGTGCCGCAGCGCACGAGGTGACGACCTACCTGCTCGACCACGGACACCGGCGCATCGCCGTGGTGGGCGCCCCTGAGCCGGCCGCCGACGGCGCCCAGGTCACCGCCACGAGCGAGCGGCGGGTCAGCGGACACGACGCCGCCCTGCGGGACGCCGGCCGCAACCCCGACCCCGCGCTCCGGGTGCCGCTGCCCGGGTGGTCGACAGCAGACGCAGCCGGGGCCTTCGGCGTGTGGCTCGACGCCCTCGGGGACGCCCCACTCCCCGACGCCGTCTTCGCGTTCACGGACTCGATCGCGTTCGGCGTGCTGCACGTCCTGGCAGCGCGAGGCATCCGCGTGCCGGACCAGGTGAGCGTCGTCGGGTTCGACGACGTCGACGGTGCGGCGTTCGCGATCCCCGCGCTGACCACGGTGTCGTTCGACCGACGGGCCTTCGCGGACGCCGCCCTCGACCTGCTGACGGCACGGATCGCGGACCGCGACGCTCCCCCGTCGACCGTCGTGATCCCGCACCGGATCGTCGAGCGCGCGAGCGTCGCCCGGCGCTGATCCCGCACCGTGCGCGGGCGCTCGGCGCCTGACGCCCACGCCAGCCCCGCACCGTGCGCGGGCGCTCGGCTGGTGCGAGCTTCCCAACGTGGTGCGGCGCCACGACCGGACACGGGGTGGTCATCCTCGCACCAGACCGCCGGGCAGCCCGCGGACACCCCGCCGCAGCAGCAGCAGCAGGCAGGCTCAGCGCAGGTCGGCCGCCTCGAGCACGGCGTCGCGGGCCCGGGCATCGCCGAGGATCCGGAAGTGGCCCCCGACGGGCACCCGCACGTTCGTGGCCCCGGCGAGCGCGCTGCCCCCGGGGATGAGCGTGTCGAACACCCCGTACACCGAGGTGATCCGCCGGTTCGCGTCGAGCTCCCGCGCCAGCCCGGCGAGCACCGGGTCAGCCGCCCGGAACGCCCGCAGGTGCGGCACCGGCGCGAGGTTCGCGTAGACGGAACCGCCGAACGGGGTGGACACCGCGACCATCCGGTCCAGGCGCCCGTCGTGGTCCAGGTGCGCCATCGCGTACTTGCCGATCAGCCCGCCCTTGCTGTGTGTGACGAGCAGGACGTTCCGCAGATCGAGTTCCTCGATGGAGGACATCACCTCTGCGGCGGAGATCGGGACCGGTCGGAGGTTGTGCCGCAACGACGCGAGCACGTGCACCGGGTGCCCCCGGTCGTGCAGTGCGTCCATGAGCGGCCGCATGAAGTGCCAGGTCTCGTAGACGCCGGGGATCACCACGACCGGTTGACCGTCGCCGTCCCGGTAGTCGTCAGCCGTGGTCGGCCCGAAGCTCTGCACCTGCCAGCGGATCGCGTAGCACCAGTCGAGGACGGCCCACCAGGCCCGTCGCACCAGTCCCACCCGGACGGGAGGCTCGGCTCGGCCCGCGTGGACCTGCCCACCGCTCATCGGGTCGCCTCCAGTGCCTGCATCCGGCGGAACTCGTCGACGAGCTCCGCGAAGGCACCGGGTTCGTGCTCCTGCACGTGGTGCGCGCCCCGCAGTTCGGCGAGCGCCCCACGCTCCGCGACCTGGGCGAGCCGAGCGGTCCAGGCACTCCTGGCGATGGGGTCCCGGTGCCCGCGTACGACGAGGACCGGCACCCGGAGTCGCCCGACGGCCTCGCGCATCGGGTACCGCATCATCGGACGGAGCTGCCACCGGTACTGGCAGAGGCTCCTGAGGTAGTCGGTCACGAGGACGACGTTCATCCGCGCCGTCTCGAAGAAGCCGTCGACCCCGAGCGAGAGCGCCTGCTGCAGGAGGGTCCTCCTGTGGTCGTCGATGACCGGTCCGACGAGGACGACCGAGTCGACCTCCTCCGGATGGCGGATGGCGGCTTCGACCACGACCTGCGCTCCCATCGACTGCCCGACGAGGATGCTCTCGTGGACACCGCGGGACCGGACCGCCCGCATGACCAGGTCGGCGAGTTCGGGCATCTCCAGCCGACGTCCGGCGCCGGGCAGGCCACCGAAGCCGGGCAGGTCGACGGTGATGGTGCGGTGTTCCCGGGCCAGGGCGATCTGCGACCGGCCGAACGAGCGATGCGACATGCCGATGCCGTGCACCAGGACGACGGTCGGCTCGAGCGCGTCGTGACGACGGCCGGCCGGCGCGATCGTGCGGAGCCGGACGGGCATCCCGTCCACCGAGACCGTCTCCACCAGTGCGCGCACACCTCGACAGTACGCAGTCGATGCTCGCAGGGACCCGGCAGGTCCACCATCGGCTCCTCCAAGCCGGGCCACCTGGAATGCCCCCATGAGTGACACCCGCAACGACGACACCTCGACGAGCCAGCAGCACGACCAGCACGCCCAGCACACCCAGTCCGCGCAGTGGCCCGGCTCCGGGTGGACGCAGGCACCTGCCCCGGCGCCGGGACAGCCCGTCGGACCGACTCCCTGGTACGGCGCCGGGGCACAGTCCCCGCGCACCGGGAAGCCGCGTCCGCCCTGGTTCTGGCCGGTCATCGCGATCGCGATCGGACTCGCGGCGCTGCTGGCGGGCGGCGGCGTCGGGTTCGCGATCGGTCACGCGATCGCCACGCACCAGACGCACTCGACGCCCCAGATCCCGGGGCAGGGCACGAACCGGTTCCCGGGCCAGGGCGGCGGCACGAACCAGTTCCCGGGCCAGGGCGGCGGCACGGGGACGGACGGGAGCACGGGGACCGGCGGAACCGGGACTGACGGCACGGGCAGCTGAGCGCTACCCTCCGACCATGCGCAAGGTGACAGCGGGGCTCTTCACGTCGGTCGACGGCGTCGTGCAGGACCCCTTCAACTTCCAGTACGACAGCTTCGACGACGAGCTCGGCGCGGGCATGGGGACCTTCATGGCCCGTACCGACACGGTGCTCCTCGGGCGGAACAGCTACACGGAGTGGTCCGAGTGGTGGCCCGCCCACCCCGAGGACCCGTTCGGCCAGTGGATCAACCCGATCGAGAAGCACGTGGCCTCGACCACGCTCGGCGACGACCTGGCATGGGAGAACAGCTCCCGCATCCAGGGCGACGTGCACACCTTCGTGCGGGAGCTCAAGGAGCGGGACGGCGGTGCCATCGCGGTCTGCGGCAGCGTCACGCTCGTGCGCAGCCTGCTCTTCGCGGGGCTCCTCGACGAACTGCAGCTCATGGTGCACCCGGCGATCGCCGGCAGCGGTCGGAAGCTCTTCGAACCGACCGACCCGCCCACGCGCCTCCGACTGGTCGAGAACACCGTGACCAGCCGCGGCAACGTCGTGAGCACCTACGCGCCGCGGGCCGACTGACGGCGCTGCGCACATCCTCCGATCCGGCACCCGCAGGGGTGGACCGGAGGAGTGCGGAAGCGGCGTACCGTTGTGGTTGCCGTTGACCGCATCACCCACGGAGCTCACCATGCCGCAGGACCCTCGCCCGCACGTCGTCATCGTCGGCGGTGGGTTCGCCGGGATCGCCGCCATGCGCGAACTCGCCGACGCCCCGGTGCGCGTCACCCTCGTCGACCGCCACGTCTACAACATGTTCCAGCCCCTCATGTACCAGGTGGCGACGGGTGGCCTGAACGCCGGGGACGTGACCTACTTCCTCCGCAGCCTCCGCGCGCGGCAGGACAACGCCGAGTTCCGCCACGGACTCCTCACGAACATCCGACCGGACGAGAAGATCGCCGAGATGTCCGACGGGGAGGACCTGCACTACGACCACCTGGTCCTTGCGAACGGCGTCAACACGAGCTACTTCGGCACCCCGGGCGCCTACGAGTACGCGTACTCGATGTACTCCCGATCGCAGGCCCTGCGCATCCGCGACGAGCTCTTCACCCGGTTGGAGGAAGCGGCAGCCAACCAGGGCCCCGACGAGATCAGGATCGTCATCGTCGGCGGTGGCGCGACCGGCGTCGAGATGGCCGGCGCGCTCGCCGAGCTGCGCGACCAGGCACTCGAGGGCGCCTACCCGGAGATCGTCCGCGGGAACATCACCATCACGCTCGTGCACCGGAGCGGTGAGCTGCTGAAGCCCTTCGCGCCGCGGCTCCGTCGGTACGCGGCGAAGGTGCTGCGCAAGCGCGGGGTCATCCTCCGGCTCAACACCGGCGTCTCGGAGGTCCGCCGCGACGGCGTCATGACCGCGGACGGCGAGTTCATCCCCGCGTCGCAGGTCATCTGGGCAACGGGTGTCGCCGCGCACAAGGAGGTCTCGAACTGGGGCATGCCGCAGACGCACGGCGGCCGCATCCAGGTGAACGACGACCTCAGCGTGAAGGGGGTCGAGGGCATCTGGGCCGCCGGTGACATCGCCGCGCAGGACGACGCCCTCGCGCAGCTCGCCCAGCCGGCGCTGCAGGGCGGCAAGCACATCGCCCGGCAGATCGTCCGCACGCTCGAGGGCAAGCCGACCGAGCACCTCAAGTACCACGACAAGGGCACGATGGCCACGATCGGGACGAACGCGGCGGTGGCCCAGCTCCGCGGCGGCATCACGATGGTCGGCCCCGTCGCCTGGGCCGCATGGGTCGCGGTGCACATCGCGTCGCTGCTCGGAAACGGCAACCGCCTGTCGACGCTGTCCCACTTCTTCGTGCGCTACCTGTGGTTCATGCGGAAGCGCTCGATCCCGATCGTCGGCGACGTCCGCCCGGTGCGCCCGAACGGCGACCGCGAGCCCGAGCCCTGGCAGATGCAGAAGGCCGAGTAGCCCCGCGCGGGCGCCTGCCGCTTCGCCAGGCGACACTGTCGTTGTCGTACGACCTCGAGCTTGTCGTTCCGAGTCGCGAGGCGCTGGGTCGAACGTGACGGACGACAACGTCGCTGTCGTGCGACCTCGAGCTTGTCGTTCCGAGTCGGAAGCGGCGTGCGCTCCCCGCCACGCGGCGGACGGGAGGCTCGGTGCCGGGCCGCCACGAGCCTCCTGTCCGATGGATGGCTCGTGGCGCTCGCACCGTGCGCGCTCTTCCGGCCGGTGCGAGTTCGTGCACCCGGTGCAGCGCGAGGGACCCGCACCGTGTGCCCAACCTCGCACCGGGCGCCCACCGCCCGCCCGGCCGCGCCGCGCCTACCGCGCGGCGGCGGCGTAGGCGCCCGCGGCGATGTCCTCCGCGAGCGTGGGGCCGGTCGGCTCCCACCCGAGGAGCTCCCGCGTCGCGGCGGACGAGCCCGACATCTCCATGGCGAAGAACTGCCCGATGAAGCCGAAGTGGGCGACGGCGTCGGCCGGGTCCACCGAGGTGACGGGCAGCCCGAGGGCCTCGCCGATGGCCTCGGCGATCGCCCGCGTGGGGACGGCGGTCTCGGCCGAGGCGTGCATGCGGGTACCGGCGGGTGCCTGTTCGAGTCCGAGCCGGACGAGCCGCGCGGCGTCGGACCGGTGCACGGCGGACCAGGAGTTGGTGCCCTCCCCGACGTAGGCCGACACTCCGTTCCGCTCGGCCGCGGCGGTGATGAGCGCGATGAAGCCGTGGTCGCCCATGCCGTGCACGGTCGGGGCGAAGCGCGCCGAGATGGTCCGGACGCCCTGGTCGACGAAGTCGAGGGCGCGGTTCTCGCTGCCGCCGCGCATCGCCTCGGGTCCGCTGAACGGCGAGACGTCGGTCTCGACGGCCGGTCGGTCCTGCGCGAGCCCGGCGATGCCCGAGGCCACGACGAAGGGACGATCCGTGCCGACGAGCGCGGTGCCGATGGTCTCGACCGCGGCTCGCTCGGCGGCGTTCGTCGCGGCCGCGTTCGTCCAGTCGTGCTTGTTGGCGAGGTGAACGACCGCGTCCGCGTCCGACGCCCCGCGGCGGATGGCGTCGAGGTCGTCGAGGTCACCGCGGAGCGGGGTGGCACCGGCGGCGGTGACGGCAGCGGCGGACGCGTCCGAGCGGGCGAGTCCAGTGACGTGGTGACCGGCGGCGACGAGCTCGTCGACGGTGGCGGAGCCGATCCAGCCGGAGGCTCCGGTGAGGAATACGTGCATGGGGTGTCCTTCCAGGACGAACGAGATCGAACGGGGGCGACTCGACATGCGATGTCACCGACTGACATCACCGTAGCACCCGATGTCATGCACTGCCATCAGTAGACTCTCCCCATGGCACGTTGGCAACCCGGCACCCGCGAGCGCCTGCAGGCCGTGTCCCTGCACCTCTTCGCCGAGCAGGGGTTCGAGCGCACCACCGTCGCCGAGATCGCCGCCGCAGCCGAGGTCACGGAGCGCACCTTCTTCCGGCACTTCGACGACAAGCGCGAGGTCCTGTTCGCCGGACAGGAGGACTTCGTCGCGATGTTCCTCGACCCGATCGCGACCGCTCCCGACGACACCCCCACGCTCGAGCTCGTCAGCCGGTCGCTCGAGGGCACGACCGCCCGCTTCGCCGACGAGCGCCGTGCCTGGTCGCGGATGCGCCAGCCGATCATCGAGGCCGAACCGTCCCTCCGCGAGCGCGAACTCGGCAAGCTGGCGACGCTCACCGTCCGGATCGGCGAGGCCCTCCGCACGCGGGGCATCGAGGAACCCGGGGCCACGCTCGCAGCCGAGATGACCGTCACGGTGTTCCACCTGTCGTTCCAGCAGTGGATCGCGCCGGGTGAGGACCGCTCCCTGCAGGCCCTCACCCGGGAACGCCTCGACGCCCTGACCGCCCTCGTCGCACCGTCGCCGAACGGACGTACAGGTCGATCTTGAGGTCCCTCTTGGGCGGACGGAGCATCCTGGCAGGTCAGGAACCCGACCCCTGACGAGGAGGCGACGTGTCGACGAGCACGCTCGCGCAGGCCACGACCGCAGGCACAGCCGCAGCCGCACCCGCGACCGCCGGCCCAGCAACCAGCACCACCGCCGGCACGATCCAGGCACCGACCGCAGCGCACGGCCCCCTCGCCCACCGTGCCACGGCCCTCGACGGACTCCGCACCGTCGCGATCCTCGCCGTCATGCTCTACCACCTGCACGTGGCCGGCTTCATCGGCGTCCAGGTCTTCTTCGTGCTCTCCGGCTTCCTCATCACGTCGCTGCTCCTCGGCGAACAGCGACGCACCGGCCGCATCCGCCTCGGCAGCTTCTGGCTGAAGCGCCTGCTCCGCCTGTACCCGGCCCTCCTGGTGATGGTGGCCGCGGGCATCGCGCTGTGGTCATGGGTCGGCGACTACAAGGGCGCCTCGTTCTCCGCCGGAGAGGCCGCACTCATCGCCCTGACCTACACCGGCAACCTGTTCCGCTCGTTCTGGGACACCACGCAGGGCGTCTTCGGGCACACCTGGAGCCTGTCGATGGAGGAGCAGTTCTACCTCGTCTGGCCACCCGTGCTCGTGCTCCTGTTCGCGGTCCGGGCCCACCGTCGAGCGCTCACCGTCGGTCTCGGCGTCGTGGTCGTCGGCGCGTCCGTGGCGTCGTGGGCGAGCTACCGCACCCCGGGTGGCGGAGCGACGCCGGACGTCTACTTCTCCCCCGTGCTCGGCCTGGTCCCGCTGGCGACGGGCTGCCTGCTCGCCCTGCTCCTCGACGACGAGCGGGTCCGGACGTGGGCGGCCGGGATCGCCGGGCACGTGGGCACCTGGGTCGGTCTCGGGCTCCTCGTGGCCGTGCAGGTCGCGATCGGCGACGACTGGGGCCAGCACGCCTGGACGTTCGGCCTGCTGCTCCCCGCCACCGGCATCGTCTCGGCACTGCTGATCGGCGGTCTGGTCTCCGTCCGGACCCCGGTGTCCGTGGCGCTCTCGTGGCGTCCGGTGGCCTGGTTCGGTCGCCGCGTCTCGTACGCCGCGTACCTCTGGCACCCGCTGGTCATCGCCCTGCTCGGCACCGTGGTGTCCGGCATCGCCGGTGCGTCCGCCTGGATCTGGCTGCTCGGCACCGCGATCCTGGTCGCCGTCGGTGCGGCCTACGCCGTCGAGGTGCCGATCGAACGGCTCCGCCGCCGCTTCCGGGAGGCGCGGCGCCTGCTGGCAGCGGAGCGGGCCGCCGCGCAGGTGGCCGACTGAGGCGATCGCGCGTGGCCGTCACGACGGCCGGACCATGACGAACGGGAGGCACGGTGCCAGCTGGCACCGTGCCTCCCGGCATGTGGTCCGCGTCAGCGGCGGTTCGTGCCGTCCTCGTCGAGGTCGATCTCCTCGTGCGCGACGTCCTCCGACACCTGCTGCTGCTCGGTGACGGTCTCGGTGCCGAGCCGGACCCGCTCCACGGGCACGGTCTCCTTGTCGACGACGACGTGCTCGGCGTTGAGGGTGACCTCGTGCTCCTCCTCGGAGAGCGCCGGCCCGTCCGTGGCCGCACCGACGTTGGCGTCGGTGATCGGCTCGGTCTCGAGGCGGACCTCCTCGTGCTGCACCGGCACCGTGACGGTCTGCTGCTCCGTGACGATGTGCTTCCGGAGCCGCGCGCGCCCGGCGGCGACCCGCTCGGTGCCGACCTGCAGTCGCTCCTCGGAGCGGGTCATCGCGTCGTCGGTGTCCGGGCCGGAGGTGTCGTGCCCCGCCGAGGCGGTCGTGCCGCTGCCGACGAGGTCGGCGTCCGTGCCGGACGTGGTGCCGGTCGTCGCGCCGTCGACGTCGGAGGCCGTGCCGTAGCCGGCTGCTCCGCCGACGACACCATCGTCCGTCGAGCCGGTGGAGGACGACGTCGTGCCGCCGCCCAGGCCGTAGTGGTCGAACAGGCGGTCCTGCTCGGCGTCGGACAGGTCACCGTCCGCGTCGATGCGCGGCGCGTCCTTGATCTGGTCCTTGTCGTAGCCGAGGCGCAGCTCGTCGCCGGTGATCGTGGCGCCCTCGAGCGGCACGAAGGACTCGGACGTGCCGAACAGGCCGGTCGAGATGCTCGCGAAGAGCGGCTGCCCGCTCGTCTGGTCGACGTAGACCTGCTTCACGGTGCCGACCTTGTCGCCGCTCGGGTCGATGGCCTTCGCGTCGAAGATGCTGTTCACGTTCGTGGTGTCGATCATGGTGTTCCCTTCGTGGTCGTGCGGTTCGTGCGTCCTCCCGGCGTCAGGGCACCGGGAGGTGTTCGGGTGGGGTCGGCGTCAGCGTCGTCGTCAGCGACCGAGGCCGACGCGGTCGACCTTGCGGTGGTACCGCATGCCGGCGAGGCCGCCGAGCACGGCACCGACGAGGCTGATGACCGCGACGACGATCGCCGTGATGATCCCGGCCGCGGTGAGGGTGCCCTCGTCGACCGGGATGCGGGGGAAGCTGTTGAGGTTCCCCAGCACGTTGAACTGCGCCCCGGCGACCGCGGTCACGATGGCGACGACGATCGCGATGACGACGGCCCAGATCCAGACGGCGACGCCCTGCTTGGCTCCGGAGAACCGCGCCATCCGCCCGGCGACGTAGCCGCCGCAGAAGTAGGCGACGAACAGGATGACGGCGAGGGCGATCGCACCGACGATGCCGACGACGTCCCCGTTCTCCGAGACCTGCTTCGCCGCGTCCGCCGCGTCGCCGCCGTTCTGGCCGAGGCCGACGCCGGCCCCGACGGCGCTGAGGACCGCGGTGAGGATCACCGCCGTGCCCGTCGCCGTCAGCCAGCCGAAGAAGGCCGAGCCCCACTTGAAGCCGGAGAACTCCTCCTTCTCGCGTGCCAGCACGTCCTCGCGCTGGGTCGCGCCGCGGTCCGCGGCCACCGCCCGGTTCGGCGGTCCGTCGATGCGGTCGTCGTCGGGTCGTCGTGCTGCGTGGTCTGCCGTGCTCATGCTGTCTCCTGGTGCTGCTGGTGGTCCCCTCCGCCGTGAGGCAACTCCAGGGCACGTGTGCAGCCGAGCAGGTGGGACCGGGGGCCGCGCTCCGGGGACACACGGGCGACCGGGATGCGCGGTCCGTAGGCTGCGGGGGTGACCGACGAGCGGACGGACGTCCTGGTGGTGGGCGGTGGCCCGGTCGGGGTGTTCCTCGCGGCGCTGCTCGCGCAGTCGGGGCTCGACGTGCAGGTGTGGGAGCGGCGGGACACCACGCCGTGGGGCTCGCGGGCCATCGGCATCCACGCACCGTCCCTCGACGCCTTCGCCGCGATCGGCGCCGACGTGCCGGTCCTCGCCGAGGCCACGCTCGTGCGCCACGGCGTCGCCCGCAGCCGCGGTCGGACACTCGGCACGCTGTCGTTCGCGCGGGCGTCGGACACGCACCCGTACGTCGCCACCCTCGACCAGCACCGGACCGAGGGCATCCTGCGTGACCGGCTCGCGGCCTGGTCACCGGGCGCGCTCCGGACGGGCACGAGCGTCACCGCGCTGCACCGGCACCGCGACCAGGTGGACGTCGAGGGCACCGGTCCCGACGGTGCATCGATCGCACTGCGAGCCGGGTTCGTCGTCGGTGCCGACGGCGCCCGCAGCACCGTGCGGGACCTGCTCGGGATCGACACCGTCGGTCGCGACTACCCCGACCGCTACGTCATGGGCGACTTCGCCGACCCCGAGCCCACGTCCGCTCGCTCGACGGCGCTGGTCGACGTCGGACCCGAGGGCGTCGTGGAGTCCTTCCCGCTGCCCGACGGCCGCCGTCGCTACGTCGCACTCGTCGGCCGTGGGACCCCGGCGGACGACGAGGTGGACGCGGCCGCGCTCGCCAGGACCGTCCGCGAGCGCACGGGAGCCGCAGTCGACCCAGACACCTGCTCGATGCTCAGTGGCTTCCGGGTCCGTCGCCGCGAGGCGCTCCGCGTGGGGATCGGCCGCGTCGTCCTCATCGGCGACGCGGCGCACGAGATCAGCCCGATCGGCGGGCAGGGCATGAACCTCGGCTGGCTCGACGCCGCCGACCTCGCTCCCCTGCTGACGGACGGCGTCCGCACAGGCGGCGCCGGACCGTGGCCCGGCTACGCACGTCGCCGGCAGGCGGTCGCCCGCCGGGCCGCGCGCCAGGCCGAGGCCAACATGGCGGTCGGTGGCCGCGCCGTGGGGCCGGCCATGCTGGCTCGTGAGGCGCTGTTGCGGACGGCGCTGGGCCTCCCGACCGCCGACCTGTTGGCGCGCCTGTACGCGATGCGGTGGGCCTGAGGCCCTCAGGCGACGAGCCGCGCCCCGGCGAGCCCCAGCTCGACGACGAGCACCAGCGACGACACGATGACCAGCCGGAACAGCACGCGGGTCGGTGGACCGGTGAGCACGAGACGGACGCCGACGACGGCGAGCACGACGACCACGACCGTGCCGGTGACCGCGAGCACGACGCCGAGGCCGCGCACCGGGTCGTCCCCGCCGAGCTGGCCGACCAGGACGAGTCCGGCGGCCACCACGAGCGCCGCGAACGCGACCACGCCGGCGGCGTGCAGCCCGAGTCGGTGCGGGAACCCGCGCACACCGGTCGCCTCGTCGTCGACCAGGTCCGGCAGGACGTTCGTGCAGTGGATCGCGACGCCGAACACCGCGCCGGTCGCGATCGCCCACGCGGCGGGGAGCTGCGCGTCGGCACCGGCCGACACGGCGACCACCGGGAGCAGCCCGAACGCGACGACGAACGGCGCCACGGACCAGACGGAGCGCTTCAGGCCGGCGTCGTAGGCCCAGCCCGCGGCCACGAGCACGAGGTGCGCGACCGCAGCGACCGGCCCGAGGAACAGGGAGAGGACGACGGCGACGCCCGCGCTGACGAACGCCGCGTTCCGGACCGTCTCCTTCGCGATCAGACCGCGGGCGACAGGCTTGTCCGAGCGGCCGACGGCCCGGTCGCGGTCGGCGTCGATCCAGTCGTTCGCCAGGCCGATCGACAGCTGCCCGGCGACCACCGTCAGCGCGACCAGCACCACGAGCCACACCGGGTGGCCGACTGCGGCGGCGATGACCGCGGCGAGCACCGTGACCGTGACCGTGGGCCCGGGGTGCGACGAGGCGAAGAGCAGGCGCGCCGGTGACGTCATCGGGCCAGCCTACGGACGGGCTGCCGTGTGGGACGCCGATCGCCCTGGGGGCGGTGGGCGGTGGGCGGCGGGCGCTGCGTGGACAACCTGGGCCGGACGGCCGCGGGGCGCGCCTAGCCTCCGACGGGCGGCGCCCGGGGTGGGTCCCGTGGGGAGGACCACCATGACGACGACCGCGGCCGGAGCAGCACGACGGGACGGGTTCCTGCGGCGCATCACCTTCGCGTGTGCGTGGGGCGAGGGGCTGGACGGCTTCGACCTCGGGCTGATCAGCGTCGCGCTGCCGGCGATCACGGCGGCGCTCGGCCTCGACCCGGTGCTCGCCGGACTGATCGGGGCGAGCTCGCTCATCGGGATCTTCATCGGGGCCCCGCTCGCCGGGTGGCTGACGGACCGGTTCGGGCGGCGGCGGGTGTTCACGATCGACGTGGTGGCGTTCATCGTGCTCGGGCTCCTGCAGGCGTTCGTGCAGGACGGCTGGCAGCTGTTCGTCGTGCGGTTGCTGCTCGGGGTGGCCATCGGCGCGGAGTACTCGATCGGCGCCGCGATGCTCGCCGAGTTCGCGCCGGCGAAGGACCGCGGTCGACGCCTCGCCGGGCTGCTGGTCACCTGGTACGCCGGGTACCTGGTGGCCGTCGTCACCGCCTACGCGATGATCGACCGGGCCGGGCTGTCCTGGCGGTGGGTGCTCGTCACGAGTGCGCTGCCGGCGGTGGTCACGGCGGTGGTCCGGATCGGGTTCCCGGAGTCGCCGCGCTGGCTGCTCTCCCAGGGGCGCGGTGACGAGGCCCGGGCGGTGGTCCGCGAACGGCTCGGCGGCGACGCGTACTTCCAGCAGGAGGACTACGCGGCCGAGGACCAGCGCAGCGGCGGCTACCGCGCGCTGTTCGCCCCGGGCAACCGCAGCCGGCTCGCGTTCATCTCGCTCTTCTGGGCGTGCAACGTCGCGCCGTACTTCGCCATCTTCACGTTCGCCCCGACGGTGCTCGACGCGCTGCGCCTGGGCAACGAGGCCGCCGGGACGATCACGGTGAACGCGATGGCCGCCGTCGGTGCCCTGGTCGGGATGCTGACCATCGAGCGGCTCGGGCGGCGTCGACAGCTCATCCCGCCGTTCTGGATCATGGCGGTGGCGCTCGTGGTCGTCGGCGCGTGGGGGTCGGCACCGGCGTTCGTCGTCGTGCTCTGCTTCGCCGTGTTCTCGTTCATGAACGCCCTGCAGGGCAACCTGACCGCCGTGTACCCGATCGAGGTCCTGCCGACCGAGGTCCGCTCCACCGGTGTCGGCTTCGCTGCCGCGTGCAGTCGGGTCGGCGCGGCGGCCGGCACCTTCCTGCTGCCCGTCGGCATCGCGACGATCGGCATCGGGCCGTGCCTGCTCATCGCCGCGGGCGTGTGCGTCGTCGGCGCGGTGCTCTCCCAGCTCATGGCGCCCGAGACGACCGGACGCGGCCTGCACGAGACCAGCACGGCACCGCTGCGAACGACGGTGTCGTAGTGGGCTTGACACCGTTGGCTAATGGTCGTAGCTTATGGCTACACCCATTAGCCAGGAGGCCGACATGCTCGAACACATCACCACCGCCGACGGGACCATCGCCGTGGACGTCACCGGCGCCGGGCCGCTCGTGGTCCTCGCACACGGCATGGGCGACAGCCGCCACTCGTACCGGTTCGTCGTCCCGCAGCTCGTCGCCGCCGGCTACCGCGTCGCGAACGTCGACATCCGTGGCTGCGGCGACTCGAGCGCCACGTGGCCGTCGTACCAGCGCACGGACATCGCGCGCGACCTCGTCGCCGTGGTCCGCCACCTCGGCGGCCCGGCCGTCGTCGTCGGACAGTCCATCAGCGGTGGGGCCGCCACGATCGCCGCGGCGACCGCTCCCGACGTGGTCGTCGGCATCGTCGAGCTCGCCCCGTTCACCCGGAAGCAGGGCGTCGACCTCGTCGGGCTCCTGCGGAACAAGCACCACCGTGCCGGCACCCTGCAGCTCGCGAAGGTCATGACGACCGGCAGCCTGGCCGGCTGGATGGCCTACCTGGACGTCGCCGTCCCGACGAAGCCCGCCGACTGGGCCCAGGAGCGCGCCCGCATCGAGACCACCCTGCAGCAGCCGGAGCGCATGGCGGCACTCCGCGCCATGACGAAGACCTCCCCCGCCGACGCCGGCACTCACCTCGCCGACGTGCGCTGCCCCGTGCTCGTCGTCGAGGGCAGCGCCGACCCCGACTGGGCGGACCCCCGCGCCGAGGGCGTCCGGGTGATCGGCGACCTGGCCGAGGGCCTCGGTGAACTGGCGGTCATCGACGGCGCCGGGCACTACCCCCACACGGAGACGCCTGACCAGGTGGTGGCCCTGCTGCTGCCGTTCCTCCGTCGGACGCTCGCCACGGACGCGACCGAGAGCACCGACACCACCGACACCACGGGCCCCCGTGCCTAGGGCAGGCCTCGACCCGGCGACCGTCACCGAGGCCGCTGCGACGCTCGCCGACGAGATCGGTCTCGCGCAGCTGAGCATGAGCGTCGTCGCCGAACGACTCGGCGTGCGCTCCCCCTCGCTCTACAAGCACGTCGACGGGCTGCCCGACCTGACCCGCCGGGTCGCGGTCCTCGCGGCGAACGAGCTGGGCGACGAACTCCGCGAGGCCATGCAGGGGCTCGCGGGCGTGGACGCGCTCGGGGCCGCCGCGCAGACCGTGCGGCGCTACGTGCAACGACACCCGGGCCGGTACGCCGCGACCGTCGGCACGCGTCCGACCGGACCCGACGACCCCCTGGCGACGGCGCTCGAGCGCAGCCTCGCGTCCTTCGCGGCCGCCCTCCGCGGGTACCGGCTCGACCCGGCCGACGAGGTGCACGCGATCCGCATGCTCCGGAGCGTGCTGCACGGCTTCGCCACGATCGAGGCCTCCGATGGCTTCCGCATGGGCACCGACGTCGACACGAGCTTCGCGTGGATGATCGACTTCGTCGACCGGGGGCTGCGCGCGTCCACGGATCGGTGACGCGCGCGCCGGCCGCGGTGCGCCCGCGCGCACCTCGGTGCGAGGTTGCACACCCGGTGCGTCACCATGGGCCCGCACGGTGCGATCGAGCTCGCACCAGCTGGACGATCGCGCACGGTGCAGGGCGCACGACCGACGGCGCGCGGTGCACGAGCAGCGGGCGGCGCGACGTCGTCCGTCACACCGCCCGCCGCCACGGCGCACGCGTCAGCCGCGCGACCGACCCCGTCGGATCCGCCGCGTCAGCAGCAGCCCTCCGGCCGCCAGCAGCGCCGCGGCGAGCAGCCCCATCGGCAGCAGGTCCGCGCCGGTGAAGGCGAGCGCCCCGCCGGGCCGCTGGTCACCAGCACCGGACCCCGCCCCCGCCGGACCGGAACCGGCGCCGTCAGCGACACCACCGCCTCCAGGACCGGGCGCTCCAGCACCGGAGGTGGGTCCGGCACCGGGAGCCCCGCTCGCCGGAGCCGTCGGAGCAGGCTCAGCCGCCGTCACCGTGAAGGCGGCGCGAGCCACGACGGCACCGTCCACCGACGCCGTCACCCCCACCCGCCCGGAGGCCGTGGTCGCCACCGGCAGGTCGGCCGAGAACGCACCGTCAGCGTCCGTCCGCACGGTCACGCCGCCCACGTCGGGCTGCGTCGCGAGCACCACGTCGCTGGACGCGGGGAACCCGCTCCCGGTGACGGTCTGCGTCGCGCCGGCCTCGACCCGCGGGTCGGCGACCTGCAGCGTCGGGGTCACCACGGCCGCGGTGGAGAACCGCACGACCGTGCGCTTCGTCACGGACCGCTCGGCGACCGGAACCGTCAGGGTGCGCGTGTCGGCGTCGTAGGTCCACCCCGTCTGCGCGACGGCACGACCGTCGACGGTGACCGTGGTCGGACGGTCGGTGTCGGTGAACGTCGCGGTCCAGCTGCGGTCCCGCACCTGGCCGGCGAAGGACCCGTCGGCCGGGGCGACGTCGAGCTGCCCGCCGGCGGTCTGCTGCGTGTACCGGACCGCGGTGGAGGCACTGCCCGCCGCCGCCCGGCTCGTCGCGTCCGCCGTCGTGGTGGCGTCCAGGGCCGTGCTCGCACCGGTCCCGCCGGTCGCGGTGTCCTCACCGGCGTCCTCGTGCAGGGCGAACGAGCCGTCTGCCCCGGTCGCGACCCGGAGGGTCACGGCGTCGAGCGGTCCGGAGCCGTCGTTCGCGACGTGGTGCGATCTGGTCGGGACGATCCCGCCGCTCTTCACGAACACCGGCATCGCGTCGAGTCCGGTCGTCACCTGCGCGGTCGTGCCGCCCTGGTGGGTCTCCCCCGTGAACCAGTCGGTCCAGGAGCTGCCGGCCGGGAACCACACCGAGCGGGTGGCCGTGCCCGTCGAGTCGTTCGCGGTCGTGACCGGGGCGACGAGGACGTCCGGCCCGTACAGGTACTCCGAGCCGGCCATGGCGTAGGACTGCTGCGCCTCGGGGTACTGCAGGTAGAGCGGCTGCAGGATCGGGGTGCCGGTCGCCGTCGCCCGGGCGGCGAGCGTGTACGTCAGCGGGAGCAGGTCCTCGCGGAGGTTCAGGAACTGCTTCGCGGAGGCGTCCGCCGCAGCCGGGTACTGCCAGGGGAGCCGGTCGCTGTGGTTGCTGTGCAGGCGGTCGATCGGCTGGAAGGTCCCGAGCTGCACCCAGCGGGCGTAGAGGTCTTCCGGCAGTTGGGTCGTCCCCGGCTCGGCGCCCGTGATGCCGTACTGGGCGCCGTTGTGGCCGCCGATGTCGTGGCTGATGGACGCCAGGCCCGTCGCCGCGGACTCACCGGGCGTGTACCCGACCTCGGCGAGCAGCATGTCCCACGACGACGTGGTGTCGCCGGTGAAGTGCACGGTGGTGCGCTTGTCCGCCCAGGGCCCGGTCGGCACGGGCTGCGGGTTGCCGTAGCCACCAGCGGTCAGCGACCCGTACGCCCGGGAGAACGCGAGTCCGCGGCCGCCGAGGGCCTCGTTCGTCGCCTTCGCGTACTGCTGGTTGATGAAGGCGTCGGGGGTGACGCCGTTGGCCGAGTACTTCGAGACCTCGCTGCAGCACCAGTCGAGCCACCACATGTCGACGCCCTTCGGCTGCATCGCCGTGTGCAGGTCGAAGTAGGCCTTGAGCTGGTCGGGGTCGGACCAGTCGAACAGCCAGCGGTCGCCGTCGCCCTTCGTGAGCTTGCCCTTGGCCGTGGCCTGCGCCTGGGCGAACCGCGGGTCGCTGCCCGAGATCGACGGGTGGATGTTGAGCGTGTTGTGGATGCCCTCGGCGTGCCAGTCGGCCAGCAGGCTCGTCATGTCCGGGATCCGGGCCGGGTCGACCGACCAGCCGTCCCACTTGCTGTCGCCCTCGTTCGTCGGGCTGCCGACCTTGTAGTCCGTGTCGATCGCCATGACGTCGACGGGGACCTGCTCGTCCTTGAACTGCTTCGCGATCGCGAGGTAGTCCGCCTGCGAGCGGTCGTAGTACTCGGAGTACCAGACGCCGTACGCCCAGCGGGGCAGCAGCTTGGTCGGCCCGGTCAGCACGGCGAGCTCCTGCAGCGCGTGGCGGTAGTCGCTGCCGTACCCGAAGACGTACCCGTCCTGGTACGGCTCGCCGCCGTGGTCGCCCGCGGGCGTGACGGTGTCCGTCGCCTGGTCGTACCCGGCCGACGCGCTGTCGTCGAGGAGCGACCACCCGTCCTGGTAGAGCAGGCCCGGGTTCGTCTTCACCGACCCGTTGGCGGTGTCGAGGTCGCGTCGGTAGCCGCCGAGCGGGGCGTGCGCGGCGAGGACCGGCGACGCCGAGTCGACCGCGGCGACCGTGTCGAAGTTGACGTTGCAGTTCGCCGCGACGGTCGGGCAGCCGAGGACGACGTCGTTCGCACCGGCGGCGAGGTGCACCGGCACCTGCACGGTGTTCCAGTAGTCCCAGCCGCTCGTCGGCGGCAGGGACGCCGTCGTCGTGGCCTGTCCGGCCGGGGCCGCGGTCAGGGTCGGCGTGGCGGTGCCGCCGTTGGCGTAGCGGACCTGCAGCGTGTAGTCGCCCGCGGCCGGCACACCGGTGACGTGGGTGGTCATCGCGGCACCCGCACGCTCGAAGCCGGCGACGAAGCCGTCACCGGCGAAGCCGTTGTGGTTCGTCGCCGCGGTGGCGGGAGCGGTGAGCGTTGCGTCCTCGGCCTGGCAGACCGCGCCGAACGCGCAGTCCTGTCCGGCGACGGTCGTGGTCGGTGCCGGGTACGCGGCGCCCGTCGCCACGAGGGCGAGGCTGTCGACGTTCACCTGGCCGGAGTCACCCGCGGCGCGCTCGATGCGCACCGTGTGGGCGCCGGCGGGCAGGGCGACCGCCGTGGCGGCCGTGGTCCTCCAGTCGTCCCAGCTCGCACCGGGAGCCAGGCTGATCGTCCTCGCGGCACCGCCGTCCACCGTGACGCTCAGCGTGCGGGTGGTGACCTTGCCGTCACCGCCCTGCGAGTTCGCGTACCGGAGCGCCAGGTCGTACGAGCCGGCTGTCGCAGCCGTGGTGGTGAACGTCATCGCGTTGCCGACCGACTCGAAGCCCGCGGCGAACCCGGCACCGGTGTACCCGGCGTGGTCCGTCGCGAGCGACAGTCCCGTGAGTCCGAGCGCCTCGGCTTCGCAGAGCACCCCGATCGCACAGGACGGGGTCGGCGTGGACACCCACGGCGTCCCGGCGACCCGCTGCCCCGACGGCAGGGTCAGCGTGGTCTGCAGGGTGTCCTGCGTGAACGCCCCCGATCCCTCCTTGTACCGGACGGTCATCGCCCCGGTGTCGAGCGTCAGCCAGCCGCCCTGCTCGGTCTTCGTGAACGTCGTCGGCGCGAAGTCGTCGCGACCGATGACGTTGAAGGTGCTGCCGTCGGTGAACCGGCTGTCGCCGGCGTACTCGGTGCGGATCAGCGTCGGGGAGAGCACCTCGAAGCGGGCCTGCCCGGACTGGACGGTGCGGGCTGCGGCGGTGGCGCTGGCGGTGTCGGCAGTGGCGGGCAGGGCCGCGAGACCGAGCAGGCCCAGCACGGTCGTGCCCACCACGGCAGCGGCGGCGGCGCGCTGCCGCCCCCGGGATCGGACGGAGAAGGGACGCAACAGGGAACTCCTCGTGGACGGCGTCGTCCATCGGGCCGGGGTCGGCCGGGCGTGCGGAGGGTCCTGATCGACGCTCCGTTTACAACGCTGTAAACCATAGGACTCCCAGCTCGTCCACGGAAGAGGCACTGCGGGGAACGACCACGGCGATACGATCGGCATCACGGGAACGGAAGTGGCGGATGACGGACATGGACCCTCGGCACCGAGCCGGGCAACGGCCTCGGCACGACGTCGAGTCGCTCGTGGACGCCCTGGCCGCGCGGATGGACGGTGACACCGCGTCCGTGCGCGCCGCCGTCCTCAGCGTCCTGCACAGCCGCGAGCAACAGCACCTCGCCGAGATGGAGCTGCGCCGCGGCATCTTCGACCTCGCCGACCTCGGCGTCTCGCAGCGGGACATCGCCCGGCTCGCCGGCATCTCGCAGCCCGAGGTCTCCCGACGCCTGACCCGGCGAGCGCTCACCGCGTCGCGGCCGTCCCCGCGCGAGGTCATCTCCCAGCGCCAGGCCGGCCTGATCGACTCCGACACGATGGTGCGCGAGCTCTCGACGATGGCGATGACGCACCGGACACCCGCGCGCGACTCCGGCTACGACAGCGCCGCGGCCCAGACCGGCACGGCGAAGGAGCTCGCCGCCGCGTTCCAGGACGGCCTGATCAGCGAGGGCGAGTACGAGACGGTCCGCCGGGCGATCGCCGGGCGCCAGGGCCGGGTCCGCCGCCCGTGAGCGACGCCGACACGAACGACCGCCCCCTCCGTGACCGCACCGCGGACCAGCTCGCCGCGTTCCTGCGGCAGGCCTGTCTCGACGATCCCTGGTCCGACGAGCCCGGAGCGAGCAGCCGGCTCCGGTACGCCCCGGACGGCTTCCTCTACACGGCCGAGCGCCTGCGCCTGCACGAGGAGCTGCTCGCCGCCCACGCCGACCGGACACCGACGCCGAGCGACGACGGCACCCTGGCGGTCGTCGTCACCGCCGGCCCGCCCGGGGCCGGCAAGTCGACCGCGCTGACCCGGATGCCGGAACTCGACGACTACCGCCACGTCGACGCCGACGACTTCAAGGACGCCCTGCTCGTCCGAGCCGCGGCGGACGGGCTGCTCGACGGGTGGACCGGCCACGAGCTCGTCGACGGCCGCCCGGTGCAGCCGCGGGAGCTCGCCGGCTACGTGCACGCCGAGTCGACGGCGGTCGCGGACACCCTGCGTCGTCGGTCCCTGCGCGACGGCGAGAACGTCGTCGTGCACGGCACCCTGTCGAGCGTCGACTACCTCGACGACCTGCTGTCCGAGCTCGACGACGCCGGCTACGACCGCCTGAAGATCGTCGACGTCGAGGTCCCCTTCGACGCCGCGCTCGAACAGGCCACCGAGCGCTGGTGGCAGGTCCGCGACCTCGGCTCGGACCCCCTCGGCGGGCGCTTCGTCCCGGAGTCCGCGATCCGCCGGTACTACCCGGACGGCTCCGGTTCGCTCTGCCGGTCGAACGCGTCCGAACTCGAGCGTCGTGCCACAGACCTCGGCTGGCACGTCACGGTCGAGCGGATCGGCTGACCACTGCGGCAGTGGCACCCCCGAACTGGGGCGAACCCGGCCCCGTCGGCCCGCCTACGGTGAGTTCCGCGCGATCACCCGCGCCCCGACGAGAGGGTCCGATCGTGACCAGCAACGCAGCATCCCCCCGCACCACCGCCGGCTCGACCTGGACGCAGCGCGGCGCGCTGCTCTTCGGTGTCGTCTTCCTCATCGTCGGCATCGCCGGGTTCATCCCGGGCCTGACCATGGACATGGGCACGATGTCCTTCGCCGGCCACGGGTCGATGGCCCTGCTGCTCGGCCTGTTCCAGGTCTCGATCCTGCACAACATCGTGCACCTGCTCTTCGGCATCGTCGGGCTCGTCGCATCGCGCACGGCGAGTGGTTCGCGCCTCTACCTGCTCGTCGGCGGCATCATCTACGCCGTGCTGTTCGTCTTCGGCCTGTTCACCGCCGGCATGACGAGCGGCGCGAACTTCGTGCCGCTGAACAGCGCCGACAACGTCCTGCACGCGTTCCTCGCCGTCGCGATGATCGTGCTCGGCATCGTCCTGCCGCGTCTCGGGACCAGCCGCACCCGCTGAGTCCGCGCCGCACGCGGAAGGGCACGTCGATCCGTCGACGTGCCCTTCCGAGTTCCCGGCCGCGAGTGTCCGCACGTCGACTGCCGCTGAGATCGCACTTCGTGTCGCGTCCCAGCGTGACGTCGCGACACGAAGTGCGATCTCAGCGCCTGCGGACCGCCGCCGCGCCCGCCTCGGGCACCGCCGCCGCGCCCGCCTCGGGCACCGCCGCCGCGCCCGCCTCAGGCTCCGCCGCCGCGCCCGCCTCGGGCACCGCGTCCTCCCCGTCGGGGACCGCCGCGCGGCGCCGCCGCCCGAGCACCCCCGACGCCAGCGCGATCCCCACCAGGATCACGACGCCGCCGACGGGCTCGTTCCACCGCACCCGCTCCCCCAGCACGAGCACGCCGAGCACCACCCCGACCACCGGCGTCAGGTACGTCACGGTCGACGCCCGCGCCGCACCCCAAGCCTGCACGAGCCCCGTGTTCCACATGTAGGCCAGCCCCGTGCCGAGGCAGCCGAGCGCGACCATCGCAGCCACGATCCTCCAGTCCAGGTGCACCGCGCCCGTCGCCGTGAACGGCGCGACCACGAGCAGCAGCGCCGCGCCCAGCGTCAGCTGGACTGCCGTCAGGGTGACCGCGTCGTGGCCGCTGCCCGCGACGAACCGGCGCATGTAGGCCAGGCCGAATCCGTAGCAGGCGGTCATGCCGAGCAGCGCGAGCTGGCCGGGCACCGTGGCGAGCACGGCCGGGTCACCGATGAGGCCCCACGGCCCGACGAGGACCAGCACCCCGAGGATCCCCACCAACACCCCCACGAGCTGCCGACCGCGCAGGCGTTCGGCCGGCAGCAGCAGGGGCAGCGCGAGCAGCACCATGATCGGGGTCGTGGCGTTGTAGATGCTCGCCAGGCCGCTCGGCACGCTCTGCTCCGCCCACGCCACCAGGCTCGACGGCACCGCGTTGAGGAACACCGCGAGCACGAGCAGGTGCCCCCAGAGCGCCAGCGACCGCGGCCACCTCCGCCGGGTCGTGACCATGATCACGATGAGCGTCAGTGCGCCGAGCAGCACGCGTCCGAGCGCGACCTGCTGCGGCGAGAGGCCCTCGAGCCCGATCTTCATGAAGAGGAAGCTCGAGCCCCAGGTGAGGGCGACCAGGACGAACAGGAAGGCGTTCATGCCGCTAGTGTCGAGCCATCGCTCGGCATGAGGCAACGCATCCGCTTCATGCTCCCATGAGGGAGACGCATGAACATCACCATCGCCCAGCTCCGTGCCCTCGTCGGGACCGTCGACTCCGGCTCGTTCACGGCGGCCGCCGTCACCCTCGGCGTCGGCCAGTCGGCCGTCTCACACGCCGTCGCCGGCCTGGAGCGCGAGGTGGGCGGGGCCGTCCTCCGCCGCGGCGGCCCCGCCGCACCCACCCCGCTGGGTGAGCGCCTGCTCGGTCACGCTCGCAGCGTGCTCGCCTCCGTCGACGCCCTGGAGGCCGTGGTCCGGCCCGGCACAGCGCGCGGCACCGTGCGCCTCGCCGCCGTCCCCACCGTCTGCCAGGGCCTGCTGCCGCGGCTCCGCGAGCTGTGGGCGGTGACCCTGCCGGACGTCGACGTGCAGGTCTACGAGGGGGACGACGACGAGATGCCCGAGTGGCTCGAGGCCGGCACCGTCGACGCCGCCGTGCTCGTCGACCCGGCCGTGGTGCCGGACGGCGGGGTCGTCGTGGCGACGGACGAGATGGCCGCCGTGGTGCGCCGGGACCATCCCCTCGCCGACGCGACCGCGCTGACGCTCGACGACCTGCACGAGGACGGACTCGTGGCGGGCGGCGGCGGCTGCGAGTACCAGATCCAGCGGATGCACGAGATCGCCGGGCAGCCCTTCCGCTACGCCCACCGGGTGCGGGAGATGAGCACGATGTTCGGGATGATCCAGCGGGGCGAGGGCGTCTCGATCGTGCCGACGCTCGGCCGCGTGATGCTGCCGGCGGACCTCGTCATGGTGCCGACGCTCCCCCGGCTGGAGCGGACGCTGGTGTTGAGCGGGCCGTCCTCGCGGGCGTGGCACCCGTTGGCGCGGGCGTTGGTCGACGCGGTCTGACGGGCGGTCGGTGGGGCCGGTCGTCGCCGGGTCACGTCCGGGCGGCGTGCGGGCCTCGACGGGTTGGATGGGGTGATGCCCGAGACCTACGTCAAGACCTTCACCCACCCGAACGAGGCCGCCGCCGAGGCCGCGGGGCTGGAGTGGCTCGCCGAGGCCGAGGACGCCGGCGGCACCCGCATCGCCCGGGTGCTCGGTCGTCCGCGGCCGACGGTCCTCGAGCTCGAGTTCGTCTCCGACGCCGCACCGACGGCGGCCCAGGCGGAACGCTTCGGCCGGTCGCTGGCACACACCCACGCCGCCGGGGCCGCGCACTGGGGAGCGCCGTCACCCGGGTTCCCGGCGAACGGCCCGATGCGGATGGGCCGCTCCCGCACGCCGTTCGTCCCCGCGTCCGATGCGCCGGCGACCTGGGGCGAGTTCTTCGCGGAGTACCGGATCCGCGACTACGTGTCACGCATCGTCGACGCCGGCGGGTACGACGGGTCCGAGGCCGCCGTGTTCGAACGCGTCTGCGCCCGACTCGAGGACGGTTCGCTCGGCTCCCCCCAGCCGGCACTCGTCGGGGACGGTCCCGCGCGGCTGCACGGCGACCTCTGGGCGGGGAACGTGCTGTGGCCGCGGGACAGCTCCGAGCCGACGGGCGCCGTGCTCATCGACGCGAACCCGCACGGCGGCCACGCGGAGACCGACCTGGCACTGCTGGCGCTGTTCGGGCTGCCCCGACTCGAGACGGTCGTCGCTGCCTACGATGCCGAGTCCCGGCTCGCGCCCGGGTGGCAGGAGCGCGTCGAGCTGCACCAGCTCGCGCCGCTGCTGTTGCACGTGGTGCTGTTCGGCGGCTCGTACACCGACGCTGCGCTCCGGGCAGCGCGGCGCTACGCCTGACGCGCTCGTGCCTCGCACCGTGCGGGTTCTCCCGCGCCGTGCGAGGTCGTGCACCCCGTGCGGCCCTGCAACCTCGCACCGGGAGCACAAGCGCGCACGGAGCCCGATCCGCTTCCGCTTCCGTCAGACGACCGTCCCGCGCGATGATGACCTCACCCCGCTGACGAGGAGGCAGGCGATGAACCGCTTCGGTCAACTCCCGGACCGCCCCAGCCCGGATGACCTCGTGGTCGAGGTCCCGGCGTTCGAGGACGACCGCCCGCAGCCGGAGCCCGCACCACCGGCCGCTGCGCCGGAGCTCGTCGCGGCCACCGAGTTCGCCCGTGCGTCCCACGCGCCGCCCACGATCCGGAGCACGCAGATGCGCGCAGGAGTCTGGATCGCGGGCGTCCCGATCGCTGCGCTCGTCGTGATCGCGGTCGTGCAGGTGCTGTTCGCCGGCTGACGGGCCGCGGCGTCCGCTCACGACGCCACAGCGCCTCGGCTCCGACCGAGCGTCGCACTCGCACCGTGCGCGCTGCTCCACACCGTGCGAGGTTGCGCACCCCGTGCGGCCGTGCAACCCCGCACCGGGTGCGCAAGCTCGCACCAAGCGCTCCAGGAGCGTGAGTACCGTGGCGTTCCCGAGACACGGACCGTACGTCCGCCGCTCACCATCTGCGAAGGAGCAGCGCATGACCGACACCAACGCATCCGACAGCACCGCACCCGACACCCACGCGCACGACAGCACGCCGGACCCCGAGGGCACCGAGAAGCCCGGCGGTCTCGGCGGGGACGGCACCATCCCCGACCACCCCGAGGGCGTCGCAGCTGGCTTCACCGAGGACGGCTCGCACTTCAACCAGGAAGAGGACGAGGGCGCCGAGTAGCCCTGGCGACTCCGCACCACCGGAACCGGTCCCAACCGCGCAGATCCGCGGCTCGGACCGGTTCCTGCTGTCCCACGCCGAACGGCACCAGCCACGACGCGCCACCGCCCACCCGACGGTGTTGCGCCCGCGGTATACCAGCCCGTAGCATCGCCTCACCGCACCACCCCCACAGGGCCCGACTGCCACCCACCGGTCTGCCCGCGGCGAGCGCTCCACCGTTGCAGCCTCCGTCGTCCGCTGCTGGCACCCGCTCCACATGGACACGCTCGTGAACCCCTCTCCCTTCGGTCTGTACGACCCTGCCCGCGAATCCTCCGCCTGTGGCGTCGGCTTCATCACCCGTCTCGACGGGACCCCGAGCCAGGACGTCATCCGCAAGGGCGACGAGGCGCTCTGTGCGATCCCGCACCGCGGTGGCAAGTCCTCCGAGGGCGTCGGCGACGGCGCGGGCGTGAGCATCGACCTGTCCGTGGAGTTCTTCAGCGCGCTCACCGGCGAGCCGCTCCGCGCCGGCCACTTCGGCGTCGCGAACTGCTTCGTCCCGACGGACCCGACCGACCGTGCCGCAGCGGAGCGCACCGTCGCGGACGCCGTCACCACCGAGGGCTTCGAGCTCCTGCTGGTCCGCGACGTCCCCGTCGACCACACGGTCGCGCGCCCCGAGGCCGAGCAGTACCAGCTCCCGATCGTGCAGTGGGTGTTCCGCGCCCCCGAGGCCTGGTCCCGCGCCGACGTCGACGCCGCCGCGAACCGCGCGCTGCTCGCGATCGAGGCCGTCTCCTACGGTCAGGCCGCCGAGCAGCACCTCGAGCACGCCGCCCTCTCGCCGCTGTCGCTGAGCGCCCGCACGCAGGTCCTCAAGGGCCGGCTGAACTCCGGCGAGGTGATCGGGTACTTCACCGACCTCCGCGACCCCCGGCACTCGGTCCGCACGCTGTACTTCCACACCCGCTTCTCGACGAACACCGAGCCGCACCCGACGATGGCGCAGCCGTTCCGCCTGATGGCGCACAACGGCGAGCTCAACACGGACCGGAAGAACCGGCTCTCCGACGAGGCGCTGGCGCGTGCCCGCACCCGCAGCATCGTGCGCCCGCCCGGCCAGTCCGACTCGAGCCGCCTCGACCAGACGCTGCAGAGCCGCGTGTTCGACGACGGGCTCGAGATCGTCGAGGCCGTCGTGACGCTCATGCCGCCGGCGTGGGAGAACGACCGCACCCTGACGCCCGACGTCCGCGCGATGCTGGAGTACTTCTCGCTGTACGAGGAGAAGAACGACGGCCCCGCCGCGGTGATCTTCAGCGACGGCGACGTCGTGGGCGCCCGGCTCGACCGCCTCGGGCTCCGGCCCCTGCGGACGGTCCAGACGTCCGAGTACCTCATGGTCTCGTCGGAGTCCGGCCAGGTGACGTTCCCCGACGACGAGGTCGTGCACCGCGGCCGGATCGAGGCCGGCGGCATGCTCGTCGTCGACCACCGCACCGGCAGCCTGATGCGCACGGGTGAGGTGCTGGCGATGCTCGCTGCCCGCCGTGACTACGAGACCCTCCTCGACGCGGCCCGGGTGAACCTCGACGACCTGCCCGCCCCGGACTACGACCGCACCACCAACACCCTCGGCTACGACGGCGACCTGTCGCTGCAGGGCCGCTACGTGGCGTACTCGCTGAACCAGGAGAGCTTCCGGTTCATGCTCGACCCGATGCTGCAGAACGGCTCGGAGCGGATCTCGGCGATGGGCTACGGCAACGCCATCAACGCGCTCAGCGACACCGAGGGCGGCATGGCGAAGTACTTCTCGCAGCGCTTCGCCCAGGTCACGAACCCGCCGCTGGACTCCATCCGCGAGGCCGACGGCATGAGCATGCGCGTGACCCTCGGCAGCAAGCCCGACGGGACCGGCAGCGCCACCGGGAGCGGCACCGCCACCGGGAGCGGCACCGCCACCGGCACGACGACCCGCCAGCTCGTGGTGCAGTCCCCGATCCTCGGCCACCTCGACATGGTCCGCCTGCGCGACCAGGACGTCGTGCCGCTCGAGCGCTTCGACATGCTGTACACGCCCGTCCGCGACGACGAGCAGGCCAACGCCGACGCGATGCGCGCCGCCGTGCTGCAGCTCGCCGAGGACGTCGCCCGGTTCGCCGAGCGCACCGGCGGCATCGCGGTCGTCACGGACCGCGAGGTGTCCTCCACCCGCGCACCCCTCCCCGTGATCCTGGCGGTCGCGGCCGTGAACCAGCGGCTCATCGAGACCGGGCTGCGGCTGCGGGTCTCCGTGGTCGCCGAGTCCGGCCAGCTGCCGTCGTCGCACCACGTCGCGACGGCCCTCGGCTTCGGTGCCGCGGCGGTCTACAGCCTCAGCGCACGCCTGCGCGCCGAGGAGAAGTACCCGGCAGCGCCCGCGCCGGCCGGGGAGCTGACCGCGACGGACCTCGCGCTGAAGCAGTTCCGGAAGGCCGCGGAGAAGGCGCTCGCGAAGACGATGGGCCGCGTCGGCCTGTGCACCGCCGAGAGCTACATCGGCGGCGAGTTCTTCGAGCCGAACTACCTCGACACCCGTGACGACCTGTTCGCCCGGGTCTTCCCGCACATGCAGGCCCCGGTCGGCGGCGTCGGCTTCACCCGCATCGCCCAGGCGGCCACGGACTGGCACGAGCGCGCCGTCGCCGTGCAGGGCGACGCCCAGGTGCCGCTGCTCGGCCTCTTCAAGGAGCGCTCGGACGGTGCCGGGCACTCGTTCGGCGTGGCGTCCGTCCGCGGCTTCGGCGGCATGACGGAGGAGCGCCCGTCCTTCGAGCGTGCCGGCGACTCCGAGGCACTCCGCCTGCTGACGCTCGGCCAGCTCGACGACGCCTTCGGCATCACCGACGCCGCGTACCGCAACACCGGCTACGACCGGCTCAGCACGGCCGAGATCGACGCCTTCCGCATCACGCCCGGCTACCGCACGTTCCTGCAGACCACGCACGAGGAGCGCTCCCGTCGCCCCTCCGCGCTCCGCGACGTGCTCGCCCTCCCCGCGGACGTCACCGGCATCGACACGGCAGAGGACTTCGCCCGCGAGCTCGGCCGCTTCTCCCTGACCGGCAACAGCAGCGTCACGGTGCGAGGGCTGCTCGGCTCGCGTCCGTCTGCTGACGACAGCCGGTCGGGAGGCCCGGCACGGTTCCGTCTGGAGCTCACGTCGACGGCGTCGCTGGGTGCACTGCGCCACCAGGCCCTCGCGGACGGGCTCGGCCTGCTCTTCCCCGGCCAGGTGGACGTCGACTCCGTCGACGCCGACCAGGTGACGCTCCGCGCCGCCGGCTCCGCCGTGGACCTGCTCGGGCTGCTCGAGAGCGCCCCGGGGAGCGTCGAGCTCGACGAGGTCCAGCCGGCACACGAGATCACGAGGACCCTGGCGTCCGGGGCGATGAGCCACGGCGCCCTCGTCGCGACCGCGCACGAGGCCGTCGCGCACGGCACGAACATGGTCGGCGGGATGTCGAACAGCGGCGAGGGCGGCGAGCACCACACCCGCTACGGCACCATCCGCGGCTCGCGCATCAAGCAGTTCGCCTCCGGCCGGTTCGGCATCTGGGCGGGCTACCTCGCCGACCCGATGCTCGAGGAGCTGGAGATCAAGATCGGCCAGGGCGCGAAGCCGGGCGAGGGCGGCCAGCTGCCCGCGGCGAAGGTCACGGTCGACATCGCCGCCGCACGTGGTGGCACCCCCGGCGTCGAGCTCATCTCGCCGCCGCCGCACCACGACACGTACTCGATCGAGGACCTCGCGCAGCTCATCCACGACTGCAAGGCCGCCCGCGTCCGGGTGATCGTGAAGCTGGTGTCCTCCGAGGGCATCGGCACGATCGCCGTGGGTGTCGCGAAGGCCGGCGCCGACGTCATCAACGTCGCCGGGAACACCGGCGGCACGGGCGCCGCGGCGGTCACGAGCCTGAAGTACGCCGGCCGCTCCGCGGAGATCGGCGTGGCCGAGGTGCACCAGGCCCTCGTCGCGAACGGTCTGCGCCAGAAGGTCGTCCTCCGCTGCTCGGGCGCGCACCAGACCGGCAGCGACGTCGTCACCTCGGCGCTGCTCGGCGGCGACTCGTTCGAGTTCGGCACCACCGCGCTGATGATGCTCGGCTGCGTGATGGCGAAGAACTGCAACGTGAAGTGCCCGGCGGGCCTCACCACGAACGCCGAGGCGTTCGAGGGCGACCCCCGCGCGCTGGCGCAGTACCTGCTGAACATCGCCCACGACGTCCGGCAGATCCTCGCCCGCCTCGGCCTGCGCTCCCTGCGCGAGGCCCGTGGCCGCACCGACCTGCTCCAGCTCCTCGACCACCCGGCCAGCGTCGGGCGGCTCGACGTCCGGGCGCTGCTCACGCAGGTGCCCGAGAAGGTCGTCACGGACCCCGAGTACCTGGAGAAGGACTACGCCACCGACGACGCGCTCATCGAGCGGGTCCGCGAGGCCCTGCTCGTCCGGCACGAGCACAGCGTGACGATCGACGGCGTGCTCCTCGGCAACGCGGACAAGTCCGTCGGCGGCCAGCTCGGCATCGACCTGGAGCGCGTCCTCAACCACGAGCTCGGTGCCGACGCCCTGCAGGGCGCCCCCGCCGTTTCGACCGACGACCGCGGACGTCGTCGGCTCGTCGACGGTGCCGTGACGATCCGCACGAGCGGCTCCGCCGGCCAGTCCTACGGCGTCTTCAACAACGACGGCGTGACGCTCGACCACACCGGCACCGCCAACGACGGCGTCGGCAAGAGCCAGAGCGGCGGGCGCATCGTCGTCCGTGCGCCCGGCGGCGGCAGCACCGAGCGCGGCGGCAACGTCCTGGTCGGCAACTTCGCGCTGTTCGGCGCGACGGGCGGCAGGACGTTCGTGCAGGGCGAGGCGGGCGACCGCTTCGCCGTCCGGAACTCCGGCGCGACCGCCGTGGTCGAGGGCGTCGGCGACTTCGGCTGCGAGTACATGACCGGCGGTGCCGTGTTCAACCTCGGCGGCTTCGGCAAGGGCCTCGGCAACGGCATGTCCGGCGGCTTCCTGTACCAGTACGACCCGTCCGGTCGGGTGGTCGAGCGCGCGAGCACCGACTCGCTGCTCGTCTTCCCCGTGCTCGACACCACCCGCGGCACCTTCCACGAGGACGCCGCCCGCCTGCTGCTCGAGTGGCACCTCGAGGCGACGGGCTCCGAGCTCGCCGCCCGGCTGCTCGCGGACTGGGAGACCACGCGGACGCACGTCTTCGTCGGCATGCCCCGGGCCCTCCTGCTCACCCAGGACGCCGACGCGATCCTGGCCGGTTCGACCCGGAACGAGCTGCTCGACGAGCTCGCCGTCTCGACCGCGACGGACAAGCTCCGCACGTTCAAGCTCGACTACCGGGATCGCCGCACGGTGCTCGGCGGCCGTGCCCCGGCGCTCGGCGACCAGGGCGGCGACATGTTCTCGCTCCTGTCGTCGTACACGGTGCTCGGCGTCGCCCAGGACCTGGCGCTCGAGCGGGTCCCCGGCGCCGCCGGCCCGGCCGACCCCCGCGTGCTCGAGGCCGTCCGGAACCTGGTGCTCACCGAGGACTTCTTCGTCAAGCAGCGCGTCGTGAAGTACCTCCGCGGCACGCTCGAGCGGTTCGCGGACGACCAGCTCGCGACCCTCATCGCGGTGAAGCGACTCGACGACCACAAGCGTGCGCTCACGCAGCGGAACAACCGCAGCATGGACGCACCCGGCACGACGGGCTGGATCATGCACCAGAACGCCAAGAACGACGGCCGCCTGCACGAGGCCCGCTTCAACGAGCTCCTCGCCACCGCGGCACTCGA
Organism: Curtobacterium sp. GC_Cur_3; assembly: GCF_026544205.1. Classification (GTDB taxonomy): domain Bacteria; phylum Actinomycetota; class Actinomycetes; order Actinomycetales; family Microbacteriaceae; genus Curtobacterium. The sequence goes on along the minus strand of NZ_JALNUI010000003.1, from coordinate 75,526 downwards.
GGACATCGCCCGCCGCGCACCGCAGGCCCCGGCCGAGGCGGTGACCGCGTGAACGTCCTGCCCCCGACCGGTCAGCTGATCCCGGTCGACGCCCCGTTCTCCGCCGCGCAGGAGTCCTGGCTCGCCGGGTTCATCGCGGGCATCGCCGCCGCCGGCACCGCCGCGGCCCCGAGCACGCCGACGACCACCGTCGACGTGCTGTTCGGCACGCAGACCGGCACCGCGGAGTCCCTCGCCGACCAGCTCGTGGCCGGTGCGACCGCCCGCGGGCTCGGCGGCCGGGCACGAGCGCTCGACGACGTCACGCCGGAGCAGCTCGCGGGGATGTCGCACGTGCTCGTCGTCACGTCGACGTACGGCGAGGGCGAGATGCCCGACAACGCCGGCCTGTTCTGGGACGCGCTCCAGGCGAGCACCGTGCCCCGCCTCGAGGGCCTGCAGTACGCCGTCCTCGGGCTCGGCGACACGAGCTACGACGAGTTCTGCCAGGCCGGCAAGCTCCTCGACACCCGGTTCGAGCAGCTCGGCGCCACCCGGGTCCACGACCGCGTCGACTGCGACGTCGACTACGAGGACCCCGCCGCCCTCTGGACCGCCGCCGTCCTCGACCGGATCGCCGCCGAGACCGGGGCTACCGGCGGCACCGGCGCGACCGGGCCGGCGACCACGGGCACGACCGCGGCCGGCGGGGCGGGGTCGACCCGGGCCTCCCGTCCGGGGTCGCAGTGGACCAAGCGCAACCCGTACCCGGCGCGCCTGGTGGAGAACCGCCTGCTCTCCGACCCGCGCAGCGCGAAGGAGATCCGGCACTACGAGTTCGACCTCGGCGACAGCGGCATCACGTACGCGGCCGGTGACGCGCTGGCCGTGGTGCCCGTCAACGACGACACCCTGGTCGACCACCTGCTCGAGCACCTCGGTGCCACGGGCGACGAGGTGTTCGACGGCCGGTCGGTCCGCGAGCTGCTGCGCACGGAGCGCGAGGTCAGGGCGCCGTCGAAGGACCTGATCGCCGACCTCGTGCAGCGGTCACCCGCCAGCGAGCTCGCGGCGGTGGTCGCGCACGGCGACAAGCAGGAGCTCGACCGCTGGCTCTGGGGGCGCGACGTGCTCGACCTGCTCCGCGACGCCGGTGACACGGCTCCGGGACTCGACGAGCTGCTGCCGTTCCTCCGGCCCCTGCAGGCGCGCCAGTACTCGATCTCGTCCAGCCCGCTCGCGCACCCGGACCGGATCCACCTGACCGTGGCGTCCGTGCGGTACGGCGACGACCACCGGAAGCACTCCGGGGTCGCGTCGACGCACCTGGCCGACCGGGTCGAGGTCGGCGACGAGGTCGGCGTGTACCTGCAGCCGAACGCCGCGTTCGGCGTGCCGGCGGACGGCGAGGCCCCGCTCATCATGGTCGGGCCGGGGACGGGCATCGCGCCGTTCCGCGGGTTCCTGCACGAGCGTGCCGCGAGCGGGGCGACGGGGCGCAACTGGCTGTTCTTCGGTGACCAGCACCGCGACACTGACTTCGTCTACGCGGACGAGCTCGCCGCGCTGCAGGCCGACGGGGTGCTGACGCGACTCGACCTGGCGTTCTCGCGCGACCAGGCCGAGAAGGTCTACGTCCAGACGCGGATGCGCGAGCAGTCGCGGGAGCTGTACGCATGGCTCGAGGACGGCGCGACCTTCACGGTGTGCGGCGACGCGTCCCGGATGGCGAAGGACGTCGAGGCGGCACTGCTCGACGTCATCGCGACGGAACGCGGTCGTGGGACCGACGACGCGGTGGACTACCTGGCCGACCTGCGGCGGGCGAAGCGGTACGTGCGCGACGTGTACTGAGCACGCGGCACGGTCGCGATCGTGAGGCGGGCGCGGTCGTGAGGCGGTCGCCGTCCCCGGGTTCGGAACCCGAATCCTCTGCCGGGGACGGCGACCTCATCACTCGATACGCGCGGGAACCCCCTGATCCAGGTCTCCCGAGGCCCACGCGGCGCCCTGAGCCGGCGCAGGTCCGCGCATCGGGCGATGGGGCCACCGTACGCGATGGTCCTGATGGCGCGGAACCCGTTGACGAAGAAACTTCATGATGGTAGGAAGCTACGACTCGTCGGAGCCCGGTGCCACGGCGCTCGACCACGGCGAGTCGTCGGCCACGCTGGTGTCGACCGGCTCCGGCGTGAGCACGAGTCCGGACCCGGACGACGCCGAGGCGTAGAGCTGTTCGAGCCACGACCGGTTGATCGAGGGCGTGCGGCCGCCGGCGAAGCTGAAGTGCAGGCTGACGTTCGGGTGCAGCCAGATGCTGCTGCGACCGTCCCCGTGGGTGACGTCGTCCTTCCACGAGAACACGAAGCGGTGGTCGCGCCGGAGCAGGTTGACGATGACGATCTGCAGGTGCGTCAGGGCCCGGTCGTCGATGTGCAGGTCGAGTGTCTCGCCAGCGTAGATGAGCTGTCCCATGCGCCCTTCTACTCCCTGCGCGGTGTGGTCGCGTGCGGTATGTCCGGTTCCGTGGTTGTCCCGGGCGCACCGGTGGCCTCAGCCGAGCGACGCTGCACAGCGGCTGCCAGCTGCCGGCTGCCGGCTGCCGGGTGTCGGTGGTTCGACGAAGGCATGGACGTTGCCGGTGTGCTGACCGTGGCGGATCGGGCCGATGCGGTGGCGGACCCGTAGGACGGCCGCGCTCGGGCGGGGGCCGCCGGGGTGTGCGATTCGAGATCGCGCGGTGACGGATCCGGTCCACGATCGTCGGGCTTCCGCGGCCGGATTCGTCAGCTGGCGATCCGGAAACAGCCCGTCCGGACGGGGCCGATGCCGTGCGCGTCAGTTGAGTGCGGCGCCCCACCCGGTGACCTGCGCGTCGAACCAGGCGGCGTCGCGGTTCCGCTCCCAGCCATGCCCGGTCGGCTCGCTGACCGCCAGGGTGACGACGCCCGGGTGCTGCGCGGCGAACTGCTCGCTGAGGCGGAACGGCACGGTCGGGTCTCCCGGCGAGTGCACGACGAGCGTCGGTGGCAGGTGGTCGAGCGGCGGTGCGGTCGGGTCGCGCACCCACGACAGCGCCCGGACGTCGACCGCCGACCGCAGCCCGACGAGTCGGCAGAGTCCCGGCGTGGCCATGCTGCTGAGCGCCAGGCGGACGACAGGGCCGGGCAGCCCGGAGCGTGCGGCGGCCGTCTGCACCGTCGTCGCCCAGTCGAGTGCGGGAGCGACCAGCACGGTCCCCGCGATGCGTTCCCGGTGCGCCGAGTGCACGAGGAGCTCGCGGGTGATCGTCGCGCCCATCGACCAGCCGACCAGGACCAGGCGCTCCGCTCCGTGGGCGACGGCGTGGTCGAGGGCGGCCTCGACGTCCGGCCACTCCCGGGCGCCGAGGTGCGAGGCCGGGGTGTCCGACGGGGCCTCGCCGTCGCCGCGGAACGACGGCACCAGCGAGGTCCAGCCGAGAGCGGTCACCGCGGGGACGGTGCGGAGCGCGGTGACCCGGGTGGTGCGGATGCCGTGCACGTGCACGGCCCAGGTCCGGGACGCGGCGGGTGCGACGGGTGCGACAGAGACGACGGCGCCGACGGCACCGGCCGCAGCGGCGGCTGGCGGGGAGATCTGCCACGCGGGGGCCGGCCCCAGCGCCGTCGGGATGGCGACCTCGTTCCACGGGGTGCCGAGCACCGAGGGGTCGCGCAGCATGTGGCCCGTCCAACGGACCTCGGTGGGCTGGGCCCCGACGGAGTCGAGCATGGTGCGGCGGACGGTCCCACGCGCCTCGTCGACCTCGAGCACCGACCCGACGACGGTGTGCCCGCCGTGGCCCGCGCCGTCGCCGTCGCCGTGCCACAGCCCGAACGTCCCCTCGCTCCGGGTCTCATCCGACAGCGGCAGCGTGATCGACCCGGTGTCGACGGCGAGCACCGGCGTCCAGCGCTCCCGCCCGGGCAGCACGACCCGCCCCACGACGAGCCGGACGACGACGAGCAGGCCCAGCAGCAGGAGCAGCACGAGCACGACGAGCACGAGCCCGAGCACGCCGAGCGCCGTCACCACTGCACCCCGCTCATCCGACCAGGCTCCGCGCCAGCACGGACTCCGCTGACCGCAGCTGCCCTGCCTCCGCCGGACTCAGCGTCTGCCCCTGCACCTCGGCGTCGCGGATCGCGATCACCAGGTCGTAGGCGCGCACCCGCGGGTCCCCACGCCGGCCCCGGCCGCGCAGACCGTGCCGTCGGGCGATGCGCTCCAGCCGTCGGCCGTGTCGCACGTACTCGGCGTCACGGCTCCACCGGCGCATGGTCAGCGACGCCATGGCGGCGACGATGAGCACGATCCCCACGTAGAAGGGCGGGTCGAACAGGAAGCGCAGCACGACCCGGGTCGGCTCGTCGAACAGCCCGAAGTGGTCGGCCGCCATCGAGAGCAGCTCGTCGACGCTCGCCACCAGCACGAGCACCAGCCCGACGCGGAACACCACGAGCGCCCCCGGGCTCCGCAGGACACCGCGCACCAGGGTCGACGCCGCGAGCGCCCCGACGACGCACATGTAGATCGTCCCGTACAGCCAGGCCGGCGTCTGGTGCAGCTCGTCGATGAGGAACGTGAACACCGTGCCGCCGCGGTCCTGGATGAACAGGAACGGCACCGTGAACGCGGCCAGCATCACGACGATCGAGAGCGGCCGCGCGAGCAGGGGCCGCTCGGGCAGGTCCTGGGTGCTCGCGCGGAGCATCAACCAGAACGCCGTGGCCGCGAGCAGGTTCTGCGCGAGGTTGATGACGTTCGTGCCGCCGAGCAGCGCGTCGAGGTCCCGCTGGGGCACCACGCTGCCGAGCGTCAGGAGCCCGAGTGCGCCGACGCCCGTGGCCGCCCAGGTCGCGCGGCCCTGGGGGTTCCGCCACACGTGCCGTGCCCGCAGCAGGAAGATCAGTGCCGCGCACCAGAACGTGGCGGCGTGGAGGACGACCACTACCCGTAGGTCCGCTCGTCGGCGTCGACGGTGCCGGCGAGCAGCACCTGCGCGAGGTCGTACGCGAACGCCTCGGCGAAGTGCTCGTCCGCGCCGTCGGCCCCGAGCAGGTCCGGGCGGTCGTCCAGGGACCGCTGGCACACGTGGCCGCCGGAGACCCAGGTGTCGAAGCCGAGCTGCGTCGTGGGCGGAGCACCCGTGTCGCCGCGGACCAGGTGCCCGAGCTCGTGCAGCACGCAGTGCATCCGGTACAGCGGCGGCGCGGTGGTCGGCACGAGGACCATCGCCGCGTGGTCGTGCTGGGCCACGAGGGCGGTCAGGCCGCCCCAGCTCGGCCCGTCGACGTCGACGACCCGGACGGGTTTGCCGACACGACCCGCGACGGCGTCGACGACGTCCGACAGGCGCGGGGCCGGCGGTAGCGACGCGACGAGGTCGCGGACCTGGTCATGCATCGTCTTCCCCTCGCAGTCGTCAGGACAACGATACGGGAGGCTCGGGGTGCTCCCGTCCCGCGGCTCAGGCCGCGGGGGTGGTCGCCTCGTAGCGCCGTGCGCCGCCGAGGACGCCGGCGAACCGGAACGGGGCCGCCGTCACGCGGGGGCGGTCGACGTCCTGGCTCGTCGCGGCACCGTCGGCGTGCAGGGCGCGGTAGGCGTCCACGGTCAGCGGCACGCGGGCGTCGAGGTCGGCGCGGACCGTTCCCTGGCGACGGTGGTCGCGGTACCCGGGCCGCACGATGCCGGTGATGAGCTCGCCGACGCTGCCCGAGCCGTAGCTGAACATCCCGATGCGGGTGCCGTCGAGGTCGTCGTCCAGGTCGAGCACGGCCGCGAGCGCGATCCAGAGCGACGCCGTGTACGTGTTGCCGACCTGCCGGTTGTACGTGAAGCCGGTCTGCAGCTCGGTCTCGTCGAACGGCACGCCCACGTGCTGGGTGAGCTTGCGGTGGGCCTTGAGCGCCATCTTCGTGAAGGGCTGGTGGTGCACGAAGCGGTCGATCGTGTCGTACGCCGGACCGCCGCGCGACGCGAGGTCGTCCCAGGCGCCGATGAAGGCGTCGACGTAGGCGCTGACGGAGAGCCGCCCGTCGACGAGCGCGGTGGAGCGGTCGTTCGGCCGCCAGAAGTCGTCGACGTCCGCGGTGAACAGCCCGGAGAGCGGCTCGATCTCGATCAGGTCCGGGTCGGCGGACACCAGGACCGCGACCGCACCGGCGCCCTGCGTGGGCTCGGCCGCGGTGTCGACGTCGTAGCGGGCGACGTCGGCCGCGATGACGAGCACGCGCTCGTCGGGGTTCCGCGCGATGATGCCGAGCGCGAGCTGGAGCGCCGCGGCCCCGCCGTAGCAGGCCTGCTTCAGCTCGACGACGCGGACGGCCTGCGGCAGGCCGAGCAGCCCGTGCACGAAGACGCCGGCGGCCTTGGACTGGTCGATGCCGGACTCGGTCGCGAACAGCACCGTGCGGATGCCGTCGGAGCCGTGCCGGTCGATGACCTGCTTGGCCGCGGCGGCGCCCATCGTGACGATGTCCTCGTCGGGTGCCGGCACGCTGAAGGCGTCCTGCCCGATGCCGACGTGGTACTTCGCGGGGTCGACGCCGAGCCGTTCGGCCAGGTCGTCCAGTTCGAGCACGTGGTGCCCCGTCGCGACCGCCAGGTCGTGGATGCCGATGACGCTCATGCTGCGTCGCCGCCCTTCGTCGATCCGGCACGTTCCATGGCGACGTGCGCCGCCATGAGTTCACCGGGGTTGGTCTGCGCGGCGAGCAGGGACAGCTCGCCGCAGAGCACGGTCGCGGCGCAGAGGCCGGCGAGTCGTCGTGCGTTGAGGCCGGGCTCGCGGTCCTCACGGCAGCCGAGGCGCACCAGCGCGTCCTCGACGACGGGCAGGTCGTTGCCCTTGCCGTTGCCGACCGTGCCGACGATGAGGTGCGGCAGCGAGCAGGAGAAGTACAGGTCGTCGCCGCGGGCCTCCGCGAAGGTGATGCCCTGCGAGCCCTCGACGATGTTGGCGGCGTCCTGTCCGGTGGCCAGGTAGAAGCCGAGGAGCATGTTGGCGTAGTGGGCGTTCGCGGAGCGCAGGGCCCCGGCGATCGTCGACCCGACCAGGTTCTTCGCGGTGTTCAGCTCCACGATCCGCTCGGTGGAGGACTTGAGGAACCGCTCGACGACCATGCCGGGCAGGACGATCTCGGCGATCGTGTGCCGCCCGCGCCCGCGGATGCCGTTCACCGCCGTGGCCTTCTTGTCGGAGCAGAAGTTCCCCGAGATCGACACGTACGACAGCTCCGGCTCCCACGCCAGGATCGTCGGCAGCAGCCTGTCCGCGGCCTGCGTCACCATGTTGTGGCCCGAGGCGTCGCCCGTCGTGAACGCGAAGCGCAGGAACAGCAGGTCCCCGACGATCTCCGGGTGCACCTCGATGAGCTTGGCGAACCGGCTCTGCCCGACGACGACCTGCTCGAGCTCGGCCTGGCGCGCCAGGATCCGTCCCGTGGCCATGTGGGCGGCGGCGGCGCTCGAGGCCCGCACGACGACCGAGCGGGTCATCCGCTCGTCGACGACCGTCGCGACGATGCCCCCCTCGACCATGCGGGAGATGCGGGCACCGCGGCCGACGGACGGCCACAGCGGCGACTCGTACGTGGCGAGCGGGACCTCGTGTTCGCCCTCCACCGCGTTGCCGCTGACCCGGATCGGTCCGACCCAGCGGGTCGGGATCGGGGTCTGGGTGGTGGTCTTGTCAGCGGTGTGCATCGAGGGGGCCTTCCGGGGGTTGCACGGCGATGGTGAGGTGCCGGATGTCGTGGGCCTCCCACTCGCGGAGGATGCTCGGGATGTCGCCGTCCGCGGGGACGAGCGCGATGCCGCAGTCGCCGCCGCCGGCGCCGGACGGCTTGGCCGCCCCGCCGGCACGTTCGACGACGTCGCAGAGGGTGGTCAGGCGCTCGGTCTCGATGCTCGAGCCGACGGAGTCGCCGAGTCGCTGCATGAGTCCGCGGGCCCGACGGAGCGCGTCGAGCGTGCGCTGGGCGTCGCCGGTCTGGAGGCCCGTGGTCAGGTCGTCGACGCAGCTCCGGCTGTCGTCGAGGAACGTCGCGTAGCCGCCGTTGCGGTGCCGACGCACGGCACCGACGAGCTTCGTGGTGGACGCCGGCGACCCGGTCCAGCCGACGAGCAGCCGCAGGTCCTCGGGCTCGGGCAGGCGTTCGACGTCGAAGCCCTCCCACGCGGCGGCGTCGTGCAGGATCTCGGACACGGTGCGGGTCTCGAGGTGCTCGGCGAGGCGCTCGCGGTCCGGTGCGCTGTAGCGGAGCCACCCGCCGAACGTGCTCGCGGCGAGGTCACCGCCGGACGCGCGGGGGTTCACCCGGATGGTGGCGAGCAGGGCGGTCTGGAAGCGCTGGCGCTGGGTCAGCCCGAGGCCGTAGAAGCGGTCGAGGGCGCCGACGGTCGCGACGGTCACGGCGGCGGACGACCCGAGGCCGAACTTGCGGCCGCTGGCGTCGTCGAGCTGGCTCATGATGCGCAGGTCGTGGAAGCGCGGTTCGATCCCGAGCTCGGCACGGAGCTTCTCGACGAGGTCGATCGTCGCCATCACGTAGTCGTACGGGTGGTGCTCGCGGTCGAGCGCCAGGCCGTCCTCGGCCCGGGTCCACGTCAGCGGCAAGTGTCCGTACTCCTCGGAGTGCACGCTGCCGGCGCCGTGGCCCTCGGCGACGGTGGCCGTGATGGCGCGGTCGAGGGCGATGAGCACGGACGGCTGCCCGGGCTCGACGACGGCGTACTCCCCTGCGACGAACAACTTGCCGTGGGCGCGGAACTCGATCACTCGGCGGACTCCTTCTGGACGGGCTGGCTCCCCGTTCCTTCGGAGCGGACCACGCGCGCGGCGGGTCCCGTACCGGACTCGATGACGTCGCCCAGGTGCCCGAGCGCGGACGCCACGGCACCCCGGTCCTCGGGCTTCGTGAGGACGACGACGTTGGGCCCGGCGTCGGCGGTGGCGTAGGCCTCGAGGCCCGATGCGCGCAGCTCGGCGACGGCGTCGAACACCGCGACGCTGCGGGCGGTGAGGTAGCGGATGGGCGGGAACGAGCCCTCGATCGTGGCGTGCATGCGGAGCGCGTTGCTCTCGGTGAGCTCGCCCACGCGGGTGAAGTCCCCCGCGGCGCAGGCGTCGAGCATGTCGGTGACGGTCTGGGTCGTCGAGGTCACCCACGCCGGGTAGAACGGCGACGTGGCGATCGTGCGGCGCATCGCCTCGCGCGAGCCGATCTCCTTCGGGCCGTGGTTGATCGTCACGACCACCATGGCCATCGGCGGCGCCGGGATCGTCTCGGCGAACGAGCCCTGGTCGTCACCCGCGTGCCAGACGGACACCCCGCCGGGGATCGACCGCGTGGCCGACCCCGATCCGCGCCGGGCGAGCCGGGACAGGTCGCGCTCGGACAGCTCGAGGCCGTAGGCCGCCGCCGCCGCGGTGGCGAGCGCCGCGAAGCCGGACGCGCTCGAGGCCAGGCCGGCACCCGTCGGCACCGTGTTCGTCGACTCGACGGACGCGCGCGCGTCGCTCCCCGCCAGCTCACGGACCAGGTCGAGGAACCGCTCGACGCGTGTCAGGGGACCGTCGTCGACGACGCGACCGTTCAGGACGAACGCATCTCCCCCCGGGCTCGGCCTGCCCGCCGCTTCGCGACGGTCAGGTACCGGCCGGCGTGGGCCCAGGGCCTCCAGGCTGTCCTGCAGGGTGACGGAGGTCGTCGTCGGGAAGACGTCGAGGCCCATCGAGACGCTGCCCGTCGCGGGCAGCGCGAGGTCGGCGTCCGCCTTGCCCCAGTACTTCACGAGGGCGATGTTGGGGTGCGCGACGGCGGTGGCGGTCATCAGGCACGGTCTCCGATCCGAGTGGTCCAGGTGGCGGTGGCACCGGCGGCACGGAGCGCGTCGGCGATCCGGACCGCGTGGTCGCCGTCGGCGGCGAGTGTGAGGACGCAGCCGCCCCGTCCACCGCCCGTGAGCTTCGCGCCGAGGGCGTCCGCGCTGCGGGCGGCGCCGACGAGGCGGTCGAGGTCGTCGCTCGACACGTCGAGGGTGGTCAGCAGTGCGTGCGCGGCGTCCATGGTGGCACCGAGTGCCTGGGCATCGCCGTCGACCAGTGTCCCCCGTGCGCGTCGGGCCAGGTCGCCGATCTGTCCGATCACCGCATCGACCTCGGCGGGGGCCCGGTCGTGGTGCTCGCGGACGGCTGCGACCGCGCCGCGGGTGTGGCCGGGCACACCGGTGTCGGCGACGACGAAGACGAACTCCCCGGTGACGTCGACGGGCTCGATGTGGCCGTCCTCGAACCAGACGGGCAGGTCCGCGACGACCCCGCGGGCGTCGAGTCCGGACGGCCGACCATGGGCGACGCGCTCGCACTCCTGGATCAGGTCGTGGTGGGTCTGGGCGTCGAGGGTGACCCCGAGGGCGTCGGCGACGGCGGCCGTGACCGCGGCGGCGACCGCGGCGCTCGAGCCCATGCCGCGGGCGGTCGGGACGTCGCTGTCCACGCGCACGTGGAAGTGCTGGTCCGTGACGCCGAGGTGCCGCAGGGTGGCGGTGACCGCCGTCACCGTCGGCATGACCGCGGCGGGGGCGAGGTCGAGCGGGCCGGTGTGCACCGCGGACTCGAGCCCGTGGCCGCTGCTGCCCGGGGTCGGGGTGACCGTGGCCGTGACCCGGACGTCGTTGACCGGGAGCACGAGGGCGGGTGCGCCGTACACCACGGCGTGCTCGCCGATCAGGATCGTCTTGCCGTGGGACGTCGACGAGCCGACTCGCGGGGTCGTGGTTCGTGCCGAGGCTGGGTGGTTGCTGGTCATCGTTGGTCCCGTCAGCCTAACGGCCTCGCTGCACGACCGCTCAGCAGGTGCTCGGGAAGGTTGTGCGCAACCCGGTTGTGTGCGACGGTGGAGTCATGCCCGTGACCGACGAGATGGTGTGCTTCTCCCTCTACGCAGCGACCCGCGCCACCACGCAGGCCTACCGCTCGATGCTCGAGCCGTGGGGGCTGACGTACCCGCAGTACCTCGTCCTCGTCACCCTGTGGGTGGAGGGCGACCAGACCGTCTCCGGCCTCGGGGAGCACCTGCAGCTCGACTCCGGCACCCTGTCGCCGCTGCTGCGCCGCATGGAGCAGTCGGACCTGGTGCGCCGTGAGCGTCGCAGTGCCGACGAGCGCGTCGTGACCGTCACCACCGGCGAGCGCGGGCGTGCCCTCCGGGGCGAGCTCGCGGACATCCCCGGGCGGATCGCCGCCGGCACCGGGCTGCCCGACGAGCGCGCCGCCGCCGAGCTCATCCAGACCCTGCACCGTCTGACCGAGACGATGCACGCCGCCGCAGCGCCCGCCACGGCGCCGACGCCGGCGCCGGCCACGGCGCCCGCGCCGGGCACGGCGCCCGCGCCGTCCCGAGTCTCGCCCTGACGGACGTCCTGCGGCCTCCGTCGGCCGCGAACTGCCCGCCCAGCCGAGACTCGGCCGCGCGCCCACCCACGGACCACTGACCCCACGAAGGAAAGGAACCTCCACCATGGACGTCCTCTACACCGCAGAAGCCATCTCCACCGGAGAGGGCCGGAACGGCCACGTCGCCACCAGCGACGGCCGCGTCGACCTCGACATGGCGATCCCGAAGGACATGGGCGGCTCCGGCAACGGCGCCAACCCCGAGCAGCTCTTCGCCGCCGGCTACGCCGCGTGCTTCCACTCCGCACTGCAGGGCGTCGCCCGCTCGCAGAAGGTCAAGGTGACCGACTCGTCCGTCGGCGGTCGCGTGCAGATCGGCCCGAACGGCCAGGGCGGCTTCCAGCTCGCCGTCATGCTCGAGGTCGTCATCCCGGGCATGGACCACGACCAGGCCCAGGCCCTCGCGGACGCCGCCCACCAGGTGTGCCCGTACTCGAACGCGACGCGCGGCAACATCGACGTCACCATTACCGTCTCGGAGGACTGACCCATGACCGACTCCACCATGCGCGCAGTCGTCCACGAGACCTTCGCCGAGCCCGCCGACGTCCTGACCGTCGCCGAGCGCCCGGTCCCCCAGCCCGCCGCCGGCCAGGTCCTGGTCCGCACGGTCCTCTCCCCCATCCACAACCACGACCTGTGGACCGTGCGGGGCACCTACGGCTTCAAGCCCGAGCTGCCCGCCCAGTCCGGCACCGAGGCGCTCGGCGTCGTCGAGGCCCTCGGCGAGGGCGTCACGAACCTCACCGTCGGCCAGCGCGTCGCCGGTGGGACCTTCGGCGTGTGGGCCGAGTACTACGTCGCGGACGCGGCCGGGCTCATCCCCGTGCCCGAGGCCATGGACGACGAGTCCGCCGCCCAGCTCGTCTCGATGCCGTTCAGCGCCATCAGCCTGCTGCACTCGCTCGACCTGCACGAGGGCGACTGGCTCATCCAGAACGCCGCGAACGGCGCCGTCGGCCGCATGGTCGCGCAGCTCGCCGCAGCGCGGGGCGTCAACGTCATCGGGCTGGTGCGTCGCGCTGCCGGTGTCGACGAGCTCCGCGAACAGGGCATCGAGCGCATCGTCGCCACGGACGCCGAGGACTGGCAGGACCAGGTCACGGCCCTCACCGGTGGCGCACCGATCGTCGCGGGCGTCGAGTCCGTCGGCGGGAAGGCCGCAGCCGACATCGTCTCGACCCTCGCCGAGAACGGCACGCTCGTCGTCTTCGGCGCCATGGCGTCGCCGATGATGGAGATCCCCTCCGGTGCCGTGATCTTCAAGCAGGTCACCGTCAAGGGCTTCTGGGGCAGCGTCGTGTCGCGCACCATGCCCGCCGACACGAAGCAGCAGCTCTTCGGTGAGCTCATCCAGCGCGTGCTGGACGGGTCGCTGACGCTCCCCGTCGCCGAGACCTTCGTGTTCGAGGACGTCCGCGACGCGGTCCGCGCCTCGGACACCGCCGGTCGCGTCGGCAAGGTGCTCCTGCGCCCGTAGCGTCTGGGACTCCGGACGGGAGGCTCGGGGCCAGCGGGCACCGAGCCTCCCGTCGTTCCCGGGGTGCGGTCCGGTGCCTGCTGCTCGGTGCCCTACTCGGCGTCGGGCCGCTGGTCGCGGAGGACGTCCCCGAGGGTCGACATCTCGGCGCCGTGGTCCGTGTACCGCCGGACCGTGCGGCGCGCTGCCGTGCGGGCGGCGCCGCTCAGGCGTTCGTTGCGGCGAGCGGCATCGGCGACGCGACCCGCGTGACCCGCCGTCGAGAGCAGCACGTTCGCCAGCGCTCGGCCGGGGCCCGGGTCGGGGACGCCGCCGACGGACCACGCTGCCCGGACCTGGGCGTCCGGGGACACCCCGCGGCGGGTGCCCATCCGGCGCCAGTCCGAGAGGACTCCCTCGGTGCGGTCAGCGGCCCGGTCGGCCTCGTCCACGCGGCTGTGGTCCTGCGGCGCCGACGCTGCCGACTCGGCCCGGTCCCGAGCGGCGGAGTCGTCACCGCCGGCAGCGGCGATGCGGGCGGCGTGTGCGGCTGCGGCGGCAGCGATGACCTCGGACCTGTCCATGCGACGACCGTACCGCCGACGCCCGACGCCCGCGTCCCGGCTCCTTCGTCCCGGGCGTCCTGTCACTCGGCTCCTGCCACCTCCGCAAGACACCGGTGTCTCGGAGCGAGATCCAGGCACGCCAACGGGATGCGGAGCACCGCGGGCGCGTTTGTATGTCACATGGAATTGCAATGACGGTCGATGTGACATAGAACTACGGCAGAAGCGCGGTGCGACACCCGCGTCCATCGCCCGCCGACCCCGAGAGGAACCTCGTGACCCGCACCGCGACGTCGCTCCGCCGCATCGATCCCGGAGCCCTGCACCTCGTGCCCACCAACCCGACCGACGTCACGGCCGAGGTGGTCCGCGCCCTGGTCGGCGACGGAGCCCGACGTCCCCGCCCAGCCGCCACCCCGAGGACCGGCGCCGGAGTGCCCCTGTGAGCGCGCGCACGCTGTCCGACGCTCGGCGCGACCCCGCTGCGTGGCGGCGTCACGGCCTGACGCCCCCGTGGGAGGTCGACGCGCTCGTCCTCGAACGCACCGCCGCTCCGCACGCCCCCGAGCCCCGGTACAGCGACTTCTTCGTCCGCCCGACGCCCTGACGCGGCTGTGCCTGCGCCTGCGCCTGCGGCTACGGCTGCGGTCAGGCCGCCAGGTGCGTTCCCAGGACGTCCTCGACCTTCGTCCACGTGTGGTGCCCGTAGCGGTCGTTGTCCACGTGGTGGAGCTCGGCCTCGCCGCTGAACATGCTCACGAAGTACTGCATCCCCTGCCACGCCGGGAAGGGCTCGTCCGGGTCCTTCGACAGGCGCCGCCCGACCTTCGCCATGCCGGAGAGCGTCGTCGCCGTGCCCGCCCACTGCAGGCGGAAGGGCGTGCCGGTCAGACGCGACATGGTGTCGGCGACGGTGCGGGCGGTGACCTGGTCCCCCGCGACCTCGACGACCCGCGGTGCGTTCGGGTCCAGGGCTGCCGCGGCGGTCACGCGCGCGACGTCGTCCTTCGTGGTGAAGTCGAGGACCTGGTCGGCCGAGGACCAGAACAGCACGCGGCGTCGGTCGAACAGGATCATGGGCGCCTGCCCGGTGAGCATGTCGGCGAACGCCCCGTTGAGGATCGACGTGGCGCGGATCGGTGCGGCGTCGAGCGTGGCGGCGAACTCGCGGCGCAGCTCGAAGTTCCGGTTCGTCCCCGGGGTGATGGACCGGTAGTCGGCGGAGTAGTCGGACGGGATGAACCGGGCGACGCCGGCCTCGACCGCGGCGGCGAGCAGCGCCGTCTGGGCGTCGACGATCACCGAGCGCGTGCCGCTGACCGCGGAGACGACGACCTCGACGTCCGTGAGCGCCGCCACGAGCGCCGCGTGGTCGGTGTAGGCCGCGGTGACGACCTCGACGCGGTCGTCGCCGCCGTACTGCTCGGTGGCGGAGGAGCTGCCGGGGCGCGTGAGCACGCGGACCCGGGTGTCGTGGTCGAGGAGTGAGCCGACGATGCGGCCCCCGAGGTCTCCGGTGGCGCCGGCGACGAGCACGGTGGTTGTCATGTCCTCGACACTACGGACGCAGCGACCGCGTGGCACAGGGCGGCAGCCACAGCGCGCACAGCACGGCGCGGCGCGGCGCGTGACGTCAGCCCGCGAGCCGCCGCAGTCCCTCGTCGATCGACACGGCGGGTTCCCACAGGAGGCCCTGCCGGGTGCGCCGCTGGTCGAACCAGTGCGACGTCGACAGCTGCTCGGCGAGGAACCGCGTCATCGGCGGCTCGTCCTCACCCGGGCGGACGCGCCAAACGGCCTCGACGAGGGACCCGGCCGCGCGGGCGACACCGGCGGGGACGTGCCACCGCGGGGTCGGGACGCCGGACGCCCGGCAGATGCCGTCGAGCAGGTCGGCCACCGGTCGGGGCTCCCCGTTCGTCACGACGTACGCGGTGCCGTGCACCTCGTCGGCGTCGGCGCGGTCGAGCGCGGCGACCATCGCTGACGCGGCGTTGTCCACGTAGCAGGAGTCGATGAGCGCCGCACCGCTGTCGAGCAGCGGGAGTCGCCCTCGCGCCGCACGGTCGACGATCCGCCCGACGAGCTGCGTGTCCCCCGGCCCCCACACCAGGTGCGGCCGGACGGCCACGACGGCGAACCCGGGGGCGTCAGCGGCGAGGGCGAGCAGTTCCGCGGCGGCCTTCGTGCGGGCGTAGTCCCCGCGGGCGTGGGCGGGCGACGCCGGTGCGGCACCGTCGCCGGAGATCGACGACCCGGTGTGCGCGACCGACGGCGACGACACGAACACGAACCGGGACACCCCGGCGGCCCGCGCTGCTGCGAGGAGCGTCCGCGTGCCCTCGACGTTCACCCGCTCGAAGTCGGCGGGGTCGCCGGCGAGCGAGACCTTGGCGGCGAGGTGCACGACCGCTTCCACGCCGTCCACCGCACGTGCGACCGCGGCGGCGTCGGTCATCGTCCCGAGCACGTCCGAGACCCCGGCGACACCCGACGGGCGCCGCTGGAACGTCCGGACCTCGTGGCCGGCGTCCCGCACGGCCCCTGCCACGGCGCGACCGAGGAACCCGCTGGAACCCGTGACGAGGACCTTCACGGCCGGACCATCCGCCCGCCGCTGAGCACCGACGTCGCCCAGCGCGCCAGACGCGTGCGGTCGACCTTCGAGTTGTGCCGGATGTCCGTCGGCAGCACCGGCACCACGAGCACCGCGGCGACGGGTACCCCCGCTGCTGCGCGCACGGCCGCAGCGAGGTCCGACGGCGCCAGGCCCGGCTTCCGCGCTGCCGGCACGGTCTCGACGACCGCGACGACCTGCTGCGTGCCGGAGGGCCCGATGCCGGCGACGCCGACCCGTCCCACGCCCTGCACCCGTTCGATGCGCTGCTCCGGCCCGACGGGAGTCAGCACTCCGGCGGGCGTCGTCACGACGTGCTGGAGCCGGCCCTCGACCCAGAGCTGCCCGAAGGCGTCGAGGTGGCCGACGTCACCGGTCCGGTGGCCGCGCGGGTCGGACAGCCCGAGCCGCGACGCACGGTTCGTCCGCCACAGCCGGTCGTACGCCTGGCGCACGTGCGGCGCGGCGACCACGATCTCCCCCGTGACGTCGGGCTCGTCGGTGAGGGCACCGGTCGGCGACCCGGACGCGGACAGCGGCGCGATGCGCACCTGCACGGACGCTGCCGGTCGGCCGACGCAGACCCCACCGGCGCCGGCGCCGTCACCGTCAACGTCGCCGACCGATGCGGCAGCGCGGATGGCGGGCAGGTCGACGTCGGTCATGAGCAGCCCCTCGGTCATGCCGTAGGGGGTGTGCGCGCTGGCGTTCGGCATCAGCTCGGTCGCCGCGGTCAGCAGCGCCGCCGAGACGGGAGCGCCCGCCGACAGGAACAACCGCACGCGGCCGAGCGCCGCACGCTCGGCTGCGTCCAACGCATCGGCGGTGGCGACCACGTTCGCGAGCGCCGCAGGCGACAGGAACACCACGGTCGCGTCCGCAGCCGACACGGACGCAGCAACGGCCGACGCGGTGAGCGTCCGCGGTGCCGTGACGTCCATGTCCGGTGCGACCGAGCGGGCTCCGAGCGCGGGTCCGAGGAGCGCGAACGGGGCGAAGCCGGCGACGAGCCCCGTGCCGACACCGATGCCGTACTGCGCCGAGAGCACGTCGCGCACGGCTCCGAGCTGCGCGTGCGTGTAGACGACGCCCTTCGCGGGACCGGTCGAGCCGGACGTGAAGAGCACGGCGGCCGGGGTGTCGGACGGCGGGGCGTCCGGCAGCGCGGTGCCAGCGGCGAGACGACGGGCACCACGGCGCGCGACCCCGGCGAGCTTGTGCTCGACCCGGAGCGCCGCGCGTGCGGGAGTCGGCAGCGCGAGCGTCGCGATCCGTCGACCGGGCCAGCCGAGCGCCCGGGCCGCGGCCAGTCCGGGCAGCGCGCCGATGACCCAGTCCGGCCGTGCGCCCTTGACGGCGCGCGTGAGGCCCCGCAGCCCGAGTCCGGCGTCCGCCACGACCACGGTCGCGCCGATCCTGATGGAGGCGTACAGAGCGGCGGTCAGGTCGGCTCCGGGCGTCACGAGCAGCGAGACGCGGTCACCCGGTCGGACGCCGACATCGAGCAGACCGGCGGCGACCTCGTCGACGCGTCGCGACAGCAGCCGCCAGCTGATCGTCCTGGTGCCGCCCGGTGCCGCCATCTCGACGAGGGCCGCCTCGTCCGAGTCGCGGAGGGCGTCCAGCGCCGCCCAGAGGGGTCGAGAAGGCTCGGCCGGGAGGCTCGGCTCGGCTCCGGCGGACACGTGGCCCCCCGGTAGACGGTCGCCCAGCCAGTCGAACACGGTGCCGGCGACGTCGGCGTCCTCGGGCAGCAGGTGCCCGGCGCCCTCGAAGCGGTGCACGTCGGCGTGCGGGAGCCGGTCGGCCAGGTCGTCGAGGTAGCGCTCCAGGAACACCGGGTCGCGCGGCCCCCAGAGCAGCAGCGCGGGGGCGTCGAGCGCGGCCACGCCGGACGCGATCCGGTCGAGCTCGCGGGCGCTCGGGTGTGCGGCGTCGAGGGGGATGTCCGCGACGAAGCCGCCGATGCCGCCGCGACGGGCTGCGCCGCGGTACGGGGCACGGAACCCGTCGGCCACGGCCCGGTCGAGCTTCGGGTGCGCGATCGCCAGCGTCGTCTCGAGGAAGGCCGGCGTGAGCACCGTGCCGCGCCCGAGCACCTGCGGGCGGAGCGCCAGGCGCAGGGGTGCCGGCACCGGCGAGTCGTCGGGCTGGTGCACGGCGGTGTTGCACGTGGTCACACCGACCACGAGGTCCGGGTGGTCCACGGCCCAGCCGAGGGAGACGACCCCGCCCCAGTCGTGGCCGAGGGTGACCACGGGTCCGGTCAGCCCGAGCTCGTCCGTCAGCGCGCCGAGGTCCGCGACGCGCTGCGGCAGCCCCCGCAGGACCCCGGTGCGCTCCGAGAAGCCCATGTCGAGCTGGTCGACGGCGACCACGCGCCAGGCTGGACCGCCCGAGGATGCGACGTCGAGCGAGGTGCGGAGCACCGACCGCCACAGGTACGACCACGTCGGGTTGCCGTGCACGCACAGCAGCGTGCCGACCGGTTCCACGCCCAGCGCGGCCAGGGACCCGGCCGTGTCGAGGACGTGCCAGGTGCGCTCGGCGTGATCCGAGCCTCCCGAGCGGTCAGCGGGCACCGTGACCAGGCGCGACCATGCGGGGTCGAGGCCGGGGAGCGAGGGCGGCTGCGTCGCCGGAGCAGTGCTCGCGGCGACGCGGGGCAGCCCCGAAGTCACCAGCGGAGTTCCATCATCGCCGTGTTGATGCCGGAGCCGACCCCGCCGAGGAAGACGCGGTCGCCGGGGCGGATGCGTCCGCTCGCGACCTCGTCCGCCAGGGTGATCGGGATGGACGCCGGGCCGACGTTGCCGAAGCGCTCGTACGTGGTGGGGACCTTGGCGCGCGGGACCCCGATGGCCTCGACGAAGGCGTTGGTGTGGACGTCGGAGACCTGGTGCAGGACGTAGCGGTCCATGTCGGCCCAGTCGAAGTGGGCCCGGGCCTCGTTCCAGGCGGCGACGACGAGCTCCATGCCGCCCTTGAGCAGCATCTTGGCGTCCGTGAACATGCCGTCGACGCTGCCGACGCACAGGTCGTACCACTGGGTCGCCGCACGGGTGACCCCGCCGACGATCCGGTGCCCGCCCGGGTGCATGTCCGCCGGGCCGAGCACGGCGGCGGCAGCGCCGGAGCCGAGCGTCAGGCTGGCGAACTCGCTCATGAAGTCCTTGCGGTTCCGACCGCCCTGGTTCAGGCGCTCGATCGTGTTGAGCTGGACCTGGTCGGCGTCCTCACCGTCGACCACCAGCGCGTACTTGATCTGACCGGAGTCGATCATGCCCGCGGCGACGCTCATCGCGTTGACGAACCCGAGGCAGGCGTTCGCGATGTCGAAGTTGATCGCCGACGACGGCAGCCCGAGCCCGTGGTGCAGGCGCACGGCGACGGACGGCTCGAGATGGGGACGGGTCACCGACGTGTTGATGAGCAGGCCGACGTCCTCGGGCTTGATGCCCGCCTCGGCCATGGCACGGCGTCCGGCGTCGATGGCGGCGTCCTGGAAGGACTGCCCCTCACCCCAGTTGCGACGCTCCTTGACACCGGCCACGCGCTCGAGGAGACCCATCGGCAGACGCAGGCGCCGGAGCACCCCGCGGAGCTTCTCCTCGATGTCCGCCGAGGTCGTCACACGCTCGGCCACCGTGGTCGCCACCGAGAGCAGCGCGACGTTGTCGTGCCTCGCCGTCGCGTTGCCGGGCCGCTCGGTTTCAGTGGTCGTCGACTCGTCGACCGGCCGTTCCGTCATGATCGTCACCGATACATACTTCCGCATCCGGGCTGGATGTGCGATCTGGATGCGTGGAGCGATCCGCTCGTCGCGGTCATACATTGCGGATGTTATTGATATTTCGTATCCTGGTACTCGTCACCCGAGGATCGGAGATCGAATGCCCCCGCTCAACACGACCACCACCGCCGCCGCGCTCCTGCTCGCCTTCGCGCCGCTGGCCGTGCCCGACATGGCCGCTGCGACCGAGGCTGCGGCCCAGGCCAGCTCGATGGACGACGGCTCGCCGCCAGGGTCGTCGGACGACTCGTCGGAGGCATCGGACGAGCAGGTGGCGCCGCTCCCTCGACCCGTCGAGGAGTCGGCACCGGAACCGGAACCTGCGACACCGGGGGCTGAGCAGCTGCCCGAGCCCGAGGAGACCACAGCGCCCACCGTGCCCGATCGTGCCGCGGCACCGGCTGCTGCGTCCTCTCCTGCGCCTGCTCCTGCACCCGCCGCTTCGACCACTGCTTCACCCACTGCTTCACCCACTGCTTCACCCACTGCTTCGCCCACGCCGAGCGCCACGGCCGTCAACCTGGTCGCGGAAGGCGGGGGCACCGCGACCGCCCTGCCGGGACAACAGGTCGACGACAACTCGTCGCTGAACGTCAAGAACCGCGGAAGCATCGCCGTGCCGAGCCGGAAGCTCGACTTCACGTGGACGCTCACCGGCCCCGCCACCTTCCCAGCGAAGGTCCCGTGGGCGGTCTCCCTCGTCGGGACGGCCGACGTCGTCGGCTGCACCTCCAGCCCGGACCGCAAGACGAACACCTGCACCGACGCGAACCCGCACGCGCTCAACCTGGGAGGAGCGAACTTCGCCCACATCCGCGTGCCCTTCAAGGTCGACGCCGACGCGATGCCCGGCGACCAGATCACGCTCGTCGGGTCGTTCACGCCCAGCGCTGGCTCGGGCTTCGAGAACACCAGCCCGCAGACGTCGACGACGCTCGTCATCACGGTCGCCCTCACCCCCGCGGTCATCGACGAGCCGGCCACGAAAGTCGGCCCGAGACCGGTCATCCGTGGACGCGGCGTTCCCGGCGGGACCGTCGACCTGACCGTGGGTGACCAGCCGCTCGTCACTGTGCCGGTCGGGGACGACGGCACATGGAGGCACCCGGTCACCGAGGCCCTCCCTGAAGGACCGGTGACCGTGACCGCCCTCCAGCACCGCAACGGCATGACGGCGACGCCGACCGTCGCGACCCTGGACGTCGACGCGACCGCCCCCGACGCCCCGGTCGTCGACGACCCCGGCACCCTCACCGATCCCACCGGTCCCGTCACCGGGACCGCCGAACCGCACTCCACGGTGATCGTCCGCGACCGTGACGGCAACGAACTCGGCAGGGCCACGGCACAGGCCGACGGGTCCTTCTCCGTCGAGCTCGACGAGCCGCTCCCCGTCGGGACGACCGAGTTCGACGTCGTCGCCGTGGATGCCGCCGGCAACGTCTCCCCCGCCACCGCCGCGGCGGCGACCGTCCTCGACACGACCGCGCCCGACGCACCCTTCGTCGACCGTCAGGAGCTCGCGTCGCCGACCGGGCCGGTCGTCGGCACCGCCGAACCCGGCGCCCTCGTGGTCATCCGGGACCAGGACGGCAACCCGCTCGGGCAGGACCACGCCGACAGTGACGGCGCGTTCGCGGTCCGTCTCGACGCACCACTCGACGAAGGCGCCCACGACCTCGTCGTCCTCGCGCGGGACGAGGCCGGCAACGAGTCAGGACCGTCGCCGGTCACCGTCATCGCACCGGACGTCACCGCCCCCGACGCCCCCATCAGCACCACGCCCGAGTCCCTGACCGACGGCACCGGTCCCTTCACCGGCTCGGCCGAGCCCGGCGCGACCGTGATCGTCCGGAACGAGGACGGCGACGAGATCGGCAGTGGCGAGGCTGGACCCGACGGGCTGTTCGAGATCGTGCTCGACGAGCCGCTCGTCGATGGTGCGCACGGCCTCGAGCTCGTCGCACGGGACGCAGCGGGCAACGTGTCGGACCCGACGCCGATCACGGTCGACGTCGACGACGACGCTCCCGACGCGCCCGTGGTGACGAGCCCCTCCGACCTGGCCGACGGCGCCGGTCCGATCACCGGAACCGCTGAGCCCGGCGCCGTCGTAGTGATCCGCGACGAGAACGGGGACGTCATCGGACAGGACGAAGCCGACGAGAACGGCGACTGGTCGATCGAACTGAACGAGCCCCTGGAGGACGGGTCCCACGACCTCGAGGTCGTCGCCTCCGACAAGGCAGGCAACACCTCGGACGCAACAGACACCACGGTCGAAGTCGACACCAAGGCACCCGATGCGCCCGTCGTGACGAGCCCGTCCGACCTGGCCGACGGGAAGGGTCCGATCACCGGGACCGCTGAGCCGGGTGCGACCGTCATCATCCGCGACGAAGACGGCAACGAGATCGGCCGCGACACCGCGAACGAGAACGGCGACTGGTCCGTCACGCTCGACGAGCCCCTCAAGGACGGGTCCCACGACTTGGAGGTCGTCGCACGGGATGCCGCGGGCAACGTGTCGGACCCGACGGACAGCACCGTCGACGTCGACACCAAGGCACCCGACGCGCCCGTCGTGACGAGCCCGGCGGACCTCTCGGACGGAAAGGGTCCGATCACCGGAACCGCCGAGCCCGGCTCCGTCGTGGTGATCCGCGATGAGAACGGGGACGTCATCGGCCAGGACGAAGCCGACGAAAACGGCAACTGGACCGTCGAACTCGACGAGCCTCTCAAGGACGGCGAGCACGACCTCGAGATCGTCGCTTCGGACAAGGCCGGGAACATCTCCGACCCGACGGACACCACCGTCGACGTCGACACGAAGGCACCCGACGCGCCGAAGGTCACCAGCCCCGCCGACCTCTCGGACGGCAAGGGCCCCATCACCGGGACCGCCGAACCCGGCGCGACCGTCATGATCCGGGACGAGGACGGCAACGTCATCGGGCAGGACGAAGCCGACGAAAACGGCAACTGGACCGTCGAACTCGACGAGCCGCTGAAGGACGGGTCCCACGACCTTGAAGTCGTCGCCTCCGACAAGGCCGGCAACACCTCCGGCCCGACGGACACCACCGTCGACGTCGACACCAAGGCACCAACCGCGCCCGTCGTGACGAGTCCGGCGGACCTCTCGGACGGAAAGGGTCCGATCACCGGAACCGCCGAGCCCGGCGCGACCATCATCATCCGGGACGAGAACGGCAACGAGATCGGCCGCGACACCGCGAACGAGAACGGCGACTGGTCCGTCGAGCTCGACGAGCCGCTGAAGGACGGATCCCACGACCTCGAGATCATCGCGCAGGACGACGCCGGCAACGTCTCCGACCCGACCAACACCACCGTCGACATCGACACCAAGGCACCCGACGCGCCCATCGTGACGAGCCCGTCCGACCTCTCGGACGCCAAGGGCCCGATCACGGGTACCGCTGAGCCCGGCGCGACCATCATCATCCGGGACGAGAACGGCAACGAGATCGGCCGCGACACCGCGAACGAGAACGGCGACTGGTCCGTCGAGCTCGACGAGCCGCTGAAGGACGGATCCCACGACCTCGAGATCATCGCGCAGGACGACGCCGGCAACGTGTCGGACCCGACGGACAGCACCGTCGACGTCGACACCAAGGCACCCGACGCGCCGAAGGTCACCAGCCCCGCTGACCTGGCTGACGGGAAGGGCCCGATCACCGGCACCGCCGAACCGGGCGCGACCGTCATCATCCGGGACGAAGACGGCAACGAGATCGGCCGCGACACCGCGAACGAGAACGGTGACTGGTCCGTCACGCTCGACGAGCCCCTCGAAGACGGAAAACACGACCTCGAGGTCATCGCGCAGGACGACGCCGGGAACACCTCCGACCCGACCAACACCACCGTCGACGTCGACACCAAGGCACCCGACGCGCCGAAGGTCACCAGCCCCGCCGACCTCTCGGACGGCAAGGGCCCCATCACCGGGACCGCCGAACCCGGCGCGACCATCATCATCCGCGACGAGAACGGCAACGTCATCGGACACGACGAAGCCGACGCGGACGGCAACTGGTCGATCGAACTCGACGAGCCTCTCAAGGACGGCGAGCACGACCTCGAGATCGTCGCTTCGGACAAGGCCGGGAACATCTCCGACCCGACGAACACCACCGTCGACGTCGACACCAAGGCACCCACCGCGCCCATCGTGACGAGCCCGTCCGACCTCTCGGACGGCAAGGGCCCGATCACGGGTACCGCCGAGCCCGGCGCGACCGTCATCATCCGCGACGACACGGGAAAGGAGCTCGGCCGCGACACCGCGAACGAGAACGGCGACTGGTCGATCGAACTGGACGAGCCGCTGAAGGACGGGTCCCACGACCTCGACATCGTCGCGCAGGACGACGCCGGCAACGTCTCTGACCCGACCAACACCACCGTCGACGTCGACACGAAGGCACCCGATGCGCCCATCGTGACGAGCCCGTCCGACCTCACCGACGGGAAGGGCCCCATCACCGGAACCGCCGAACCCGGCGCGACCGTCGTCATCCGCGACGACATGGGAAAGGAGCTCGGCCGCGACACCGCGAACGAGAACGGCGGCTGGTCTGTCGAGTTCGACGAGCCGCTGGAGGACGGGTCCCACGACCTCGACATCGTCGCGCAGGACGACGCCGGCAACGTCTCTGACCCGACCAACACCACCGTCGACATCGACACCAAGGCTCCTGACGCGCCCATCGTGACGAGCCCGTCCGACCTCGCGGACGGCAAGGGCCCCATCACCGGGACCGCCGAACCGGGCGCGACCATCATCATCCGCGACGAGGACGGCAACGTCATCGGGCAGGGCGAAGCCGACGAAAACGGCGACTGGTCCGTCGAACTCGACGAACCCCTCGAAGACGGAAAACACGACCTCGAGGTCATCGCGCAGGACGACGCCGGGAACACCTCCGACCCGACCAACACCACCGTCGACGTCGACACCAAGGCGCCGGACGCGCCGAAGGTCACCAGCCCCGCCGACCTCTCGGACGGCAAGGGCCCGATCACGGGTACCGCTGAGCCCGGCGCGACCGTGATCATTCGCGACGAGGACGGCAACGAGATCGGCCGCGACACCGCGAACGAGAACGGCGACTGGTCCGTCGAGCTCGACGAGCCGCTGAGGGACGGGTCCCACGACCTGGAGATCATCGCGCAGGACGACGCCGGCAACACCTCCGGCCCGACGGACACCACCGTCGACATCGACACCAAGGCGCCCGACGCGCCCATCGTGACGAGCCCGTCCGACCTCTCGGACGCCAAGGGCCCGATCACGGGTACCGCTGAGCCCGGCGCGACCGTGATCATCCGCGACGAGGACGGCAACGAGATCGGCCGCGACACCGCGAACGAGAACGGCGACTGGTCCGTCGAGTTCGACGAGCCGCTGAAGGACGGATCCCACGACCTGGAGGTCGTCGCGCAGGACGACGCCGGCAACGCCTCCGACCCGACCAACACCACCGTCGACGTCGACACCAAGGCGCCGGACGCGCCGAAGGTCACGAGCCCGTCCGACCTCTCGGACGGCAAGGGCCCCATCACCGGGACCGCCGAACCCGGCGCGACCGTCATCATCCGCGACGACACGGGAAAGGAGCTCGGCCGCGACACCGCCGATGACAATGGCGACTGGTCGATCGAACTCGACGAGCCTCTCGGGGACGGATCCCACGACCTCGGGATCATCGCCCAGGACACGGCAGGGAACACCTCCGGCCCGACGGACACCACCGTCGACGTCGACACCACTGCCCCCGCAGCCCCGAAGCTGGAGCACTTCGACGACATCGTCGACGGCACGGGCATCGTCCGAGGCACCGCCGAGCCGGGCTCGACCGTCATCGTCAGCGACGAGGACGGGCGTGAGATCGGCCGCGGCGTGGCCGACCAGGACGGTGAGTTCGCGTTCCGCACGACGCTCCCGCTCGACCCCGGGGCACACCTGCTCACCGTGGTCGCCGTCGACGAGACGGGCAACACCTCGGATGGCAGCAGCATGCTCGTGACCCTGGTCCCCGAGAGCGCCGCCGAGGACGGAGACCACTCGGGCGGGACGGGTGTTGGCTCGCAGACGCTCCCGGGTTCTACCCCGTCAACCGGCCCGCTTCACGGGGCCGCCACGGACGACTCCCCCGCGACGGACGCACCCCGGATCGGCAGCGAGACCCGTGAGCTCGCGTTCACGGGCGCTGAGCTCGGTGGGTGGCTGTCCGCCGCACTCGCTGCGCTCGGGCTCGGCTTCGTCCTGCGGCTGCTCGGCCGCCGTCGAGGCGACCGCGTCAGCGAGCGCTGAGGCGAACACCCGACCGGGAGGCCCGGCTCGCGTTCCCCACGTCGGGTCGCGAGCCGGGCCTCCCGTCCTTCCCGCGTTCCGGCGTTCCGGAACGACCCGATGTGTCCTCCGATGCAGTGTCCGGATCGCCCGCCGGCGCCACCTCGAGGTCCGCTACGATCCCGGACGAGGGGGGAACGTGCACACCAGGACCACCAGGATCGCGGCCGTCGCGGCGGCACTCGCACTCACCACGATCGTGGGTGGGTGCTCGCTGCTGCGGGGCGGTCAGGACGCGCTGCCGGCTCCGTCGCGGTCATCCAGCGCAACGCCGACACCCTCACCGACACCGAGTGCGACCGCCGACACCGACGCGGCCGGACAGACCGAAGCCGACCTGCTCCGGGAGTCCGCATCGCCTCGACCACCGACGGCTGCCCCGACCGAGGCACCGCGCCCAGCACCGACCATGTCGTCGATCCCGCCCGGCACCGTCGTCAGCGAGGGGGACGTCGCGTCGCCGAAGGGCAGCGTGCACTTCCACTTCCGGGTGGTGGCCGACCAGGACGACCGGTTCGCCGTGCAGTACTCGGGCTTCACCTCGACGCTGCCTGTCCCGGTGTCGGCGTCCTTCCTCCGCGTCACACCGGCGGTCGGCGACGGCATGAGCCACACCGGTGACGGCGACCACCTGCTCGGCGGGGGGACGACCACCCCCGGTCCGACCGTCTCCGTGCCGATGGCGCAGGCGGGACACGACCCGTCGTTCCTCGGCGCGCTGGTGACGTACTCGTCCGCGACCTCCGACGCCGCGGTGCCGATCGAGATCGGGCCGGGCAAGGTGCTCGCCGTGACGCCGCTGTCCTGGTCGGTCCCGGCCAGGACGACCAACGTCCACCCGTCGGACCACGGCGCCGCGGCCAACGCCACGGGCACGGTGCCGTCGACGACCGCCAGCGGGGCACCGGCGTCCTACGTCGTCGCTCCGGACGACCTCGTCGGTGACGTGGCCGCGCGGTTCGGGCTGTCCGTGGAGGACCTCGTCTGGCTGAACCCGTCGCTGACGGTGTTCGGCGACCAGCAGTACCTGTACGAAGGCACGACGATGAACCTCGACCCGCTCCGCCGCTGACCTCGGGCGCTCCCGTCCCGGACCCGCACCCGGTGAGATCGCACTTCGTGTCGCCTCCGCGCCTCGGGACGCGACACGAAGTGCGATCTCAGCGCGTTCGGTCGGGCGCCGCGCGCACGACGGGGCGCGACCACTCGACGCACCGCAGGCGGTGTGTCGTGACCACTCGCGGACGGGAGGCTCGGTGCCGGACCCGCCCCGAGCCTCCCGTCCGGCCGGAGCCGGCCACGGGACCCCGTGAGATCGCAGTTCGTGTCGCCTCCGCGCGCCGGGACCCGACACGGAGTGCGATCTCAGCCCCGACCGCACGCGCCCGCGGCCGCCGCGCACCCCTGGACACGACGACACCCCGCCGCCCGAGGGCGACGGGGTGTCGGGTGCACCGGGTGCTACTTGCGGAGCTCCAGGTACTTGGCGATGAGCGCCTTGGTCGAGGAGTCCTGGGTCTCGAGGACCGACTGGTCGCCGTCGACCGCGGGGGCGATCTGGAGCGCCAGCTGCTTGCCGAGCTCCACACCCCACTGGTCGAAGGAGTCGATGCCCCAGATGGTGCCCTCGGTGAAGACGATGTGCTCGTACAGGGCGATGAGCTGACCGACGACGCTCGGGGTGAGGGCCGGCGCCAGGATCGACGTCGACGGCTTGTTCCCGGTGAAGGTGCGGGCGGCGATGATCGACTCGTCGGTGGTGCCCTCGGCACGGACCTCGTCGGCCGTCTTGCCGAACGCCAGCGCCTTGGTCTGCGCGAAGAAGTTCGCGAGGAACAGGTTGTGGACGTCCTGGCCGGGCTCGACCGCCTTGCCGTCGCCGGTCTCGTCCTTGAGCGGACGGGCCGGGTTGGCGACGGCGATGAAGTCGGCCGGGATCAGGCGCGTGCCCTGGTGGATGAGCTGGTAGAACGCGTGCTGGCCGTTCGTGCCGGGCTCGCCCCAGAAGACCTCTCCGGTGTCCGTCGTGACGGGGGTGCCGTCCCAGCGGACGCGCTTGCCGTTCGACTCCATCGTGAGCTGCTGCAGGTACGCGGCGAAGCGGTGCAGGTACTGCGTGTACGGCAGGACCGCGTGGCTCTGGGCGCCGAGGAAGTTCGAGTACCAGACGTTGAGCAGGCCCATGAGGACGGGGACGTTCGACGCGAGCGGGGTGGTGCGCATGTGCTCGTCGATGGTGTGGAACCCGGCGAGGAAGTCCTGCCAGTTCTCCTTGCCGATGGCGACGATCACCGAGGTGCCGATGGCCGAGTCGACGGAGTAGCGGCCGCCCACCCAGTCCCAGAAGCCGAACGCGTTCTCGGGGTCGATGCCGAACGCGGCGACCTTGTCGAGCGCGGTGGAGACGGCGACGAAGTGCTTGGCCACCGCGGCGGTCTTGTCGTCGTCCGACGCGTCCGTCAGCTCGAGCCGCTCCCACAGCCACTGGCGTGCCAGGCGGGCGTTCGTCAGGGTCTCGAGGGTGCCGAAGGTCTTCGACGCGACGATGAACAGCGTGGTCTCGGGGTCGAGGTCCGCCGTCTTCTCGTAGATGTCGGTCGGGTCGATGTTCGACACGAAACGGGCTTCGATGCCGGCCTGCACGTAGGGCTTGAGGGCTTCGTACACCATGACCGGGCCGAGGTCCGAGCCACCGATGCCGATGTTCACGACGGTCTCGATGCGCTTGCCGGTGACGCCCTTCCACGCGCCCGAGCGGACCTGCTCGGCGAACGCGTAGACCTTGTCGAGCGTGGCGTGGACGTCGGCGTCGACGTCCTGGCCGTCGACGACGAACGGCTTCGCGGGGACGAGCTCACCCGTCGCGGGACGGCGCAGCGCGGTGTGCAGGACGGCGCGGTCCTCGGTCACGTTGATGTGCTCGCCGGAGATCATCGCCTGGTAGCGCTCGGCGACGCCGGTGTCCTCGGCGAGCTGCAGGAGCGCGTCGAGGATCTCCTTCGTCACGAGGCCCTTCGACAGGTCGACGGTGAGGTCACCGGCCTGGAAGGTGTACGACTCGGCACGGCCGGGGTCGGTGTCGAACCACCCTCGCAGGTCCGGGGAGAAGCCGTCGGCGATGCCGGCGAGCGTCTTCCAGCCTTCGGTCGTCGTGGGGTCCACGGGTGTGGATTCGGTCACGGGGTCCTCCTGAACGCCAGAACTGAGTGGTCCGCGGACCACCGCAACGCTGCGACGCGGGCCGCATCCGAGCGTAGTGCGCCGGGCACGGGCGCGCGCACAGCCCGGCTGCCCTGTGGACAACGGCTCGCCGGTCCACAGGGACGGGGCGACGGACGGGAGGCTCGGAGCAGGTGACCGGCGCGGGTCACGTGAGCAGGGCCTCCAGGGTGTCCGCCAACGGACCGTCCGACGCGGCCCGCCAGGACCGGCCGGCCCACAGGTGCAGCGCGTGCGCGTCGCCCTCGGCGGCGGCGGCCGTGCGGATGGGCCGGGTCAGGTGGTGCAGCGCCGGGTAGCCGAGCGGTGCGTCCTCGTGCTCGCGGACGAAGCGGTTGACGAGTGCGCGTGCCGGTCGTCCGGTGAAGGCGCGGGTGAGCGCGGTGCGGTCGAAGACGGGGTCGACGAGGGCCTCGCGGTGGGTGGCTCCGGTGCCCGCCTCGTCGGTGCGGAGGACGAGCGTGCCGACCATCGCGGCGGACGCACCAGCGAGGCGGACGGCCTCGACGTCGTCAGCGCCGCCGATGCCACCGGCGGCGACCACGGGCAGGTCGACCCGTGCCAGGACGGCGCGCACCAGGTCGGGCAGGGGTTCCCACACGGGCGACTGCTCGGGGTCGAGGACCGCGGAGTGTCCGCCGGCTGCCTCGCCCTGCACGACCA
This sequence comes from Curtobacterium sp. GC_Cur_3, assembly GCF_026544205.1. Taxonomy (GTDB): domain Bacteria; phylum Actinomycetota; class Actinomycetes; order Actinomycetales; family Microbacteriaceae; genus Curtobacterium. Next base: position 45,357 of record NZ_JALNUI010000003.1, on the reverse strand, counting down.
GCACGTCGATCCCCCGCTCGGCTGCGGCAGCGGCGTCGACCGGGTTGGTGACCGACTGGACCGTCACCGTGCCCCGCCTGCGGAGGTCCGCGACGGTCTGGGCCGACGGCAGCCCGAACGTGAAGGAGACGACGGGCACCGGGTCGTCGAGGAGCAGCGCGAGCTTGTCCGCCCAGGCGTCGTCGTCCTCGCGCTTGTCGGGCAAATCGGGGGCGCCGAGGGACGCGCGGTACCGGTCGTAGTCGGCGTCGCTGATCGGGACCGGGTTCGGCGCGAACACGTTGACGCCGAAGCGGTCGGTGCGCGTGCGGACCTCGGCGATCTCGGCCGCGAGCTCCTCAACGGTGCGGTACCCGCCGGCCAGGGAGGCGAACTGGCCGGACCGGGCCGCGGCGATCACGAGCGCCGGCGTCGACGGCCCGCCCGCCATCGGTGCGACGTGCAGGGGTGACCGGAGGACCTCGGGGAGTTGGTTCACCCCTTGATCCTGCACTGGGGCACCGTGCTCCTGCACTGGCGCACCCGTGCGACACGCCGAGGGGTGTGACGGCTCGTCAGGATCGGGCCGTGTCCGACACTTCTTGAGTGAGAGGGGGCAACCGTGGATGACGACACCCAAGCCGACGCAACACTGACGCGTCGACTCGCGGACGGGGACCGCACAGCACTCGCCGACGCGTTCGACCGCTTCGCACCCACCCTGACCCGCTACGCATGGGCACAGGCAGAACGCCGACAAGACGTCGAAGAACTCGTGCAGGACACCTTCCTCACGCTCTGGCAGAAAGCCGCCACCATCGACCTCGCCACCAGCGCACTCCTGCCCTGGCTCCTCGTCGTCTGCCGCAACCACGCCCGCAACCAGACCCGACGCCTCGCCAAGAACACCGGCGACGAACTGCCGTCCGAGCTGCCAGCCCGTGCAGACGCCGACGAGGCCCGCGAACGCCTCCGCTGGGTCCGCGACGAGATCGCAGCCCTGGCACCCATCGACCGACGCATCTGCGAACTCTGCCTCCTCGAAGGCCACTCCTACGCCGAAGCCGCACAGATCCTCGGCCTCAGCATCGGCGCCGTCACCCAACGCGTCTCCCGATCCCGAGCCCGACTGAAGAAGGCGGTGATGCACGATGAACACTGAGCCCCCCACCGGAGACGACCTGCACCGCATGCTCGTCACGATGAAACAGTCCGTGCTCGACCGCGCCGAGGACCGAACGCCGGCACCCCGGCGCCGTGGCCGGCGCACCGGGATCGTCATCGGCGTCATCGCACTCCTCGGCCTCGGCGCCACCAGCGGCGGCGTTGCCCTCGGCATGATCCCGCAGCCCTTCACCGCAGCACCCGCACCCGCCACCTCCCCCAGCCCCACCGAGCCGGCAGCACCCAGCACCCCCGCGGCCGCACCCGTCGAGGAGACACCCGACCCGACGCCATCGGCCTCGGCGACCCCGACGAAGGGCGCCTTCACGCTCGACGACCCGTCGACGTGGACCATCTCCGGCACCGAGATGGGTCCGGTGGCGATCGGCGGGCCGACGGCAGGCGAGACGGACGACCTCGAGACGGCCTGGCGCCGTGACGCTGATGCTGACGTCTGCTCCGACGAGTTCGGGAGTGGCTGGGCACGAGACGGCGCCCCGGGCCTGCTCGTCTGGTCGCAGGGCGGCAAGGTCATCGGCGTGGACCTGAGCGTCCCGCGCGCGGACCCGGCCCTGGAGCGGATCGGTCCGACCACCAGCAAGGGGATCGGCGTCGGATCGACGCTCGACGAACTGCGTGCCGCCTACCCTGGCGCCACCGAGGACACAGCCCGTAGCAACTACTACGAGACCCCCCAGGCGCAGAACGCGGGGACGTCGTGGCAGATCGACACCGGATCCGGTCCGGCGTGGTTGAAGCTGAGTGCCGACGGAGTGCACGTGGAGTCCGTCGAGATCGGGGCGAACGCGCAGGTGTCGTGCGACTGAGACCCTCGGGTCAGCTCTCCGGCAGGTGCTCCTTCGGGAGCTTGCGGAGCTTCGCGCGGCGCTTGCGGCGCTCGGGGATCATCGAGCGCATCTCCTCGAGCTTGCCGAAGCAGAGCAGCCGGTCGCCCGGTTCGAGGGTGACCGTGCCACGGGGGTTCGGGATAACCGTCGAGCCACGGTGGAGCGTGAGCACGGTGATGTCGCGGTCACCGAGGCCCGACTCGTGGATCGTCTTGCCGACCAGGTCCGCGTTCGTGTGCACGAGGAGCTCTGCGACGCCGTAGCCGGTCGAGACCGACAGGCGCTGACGGACGTCGATCTCCGGGAACGCGACCTGGTTCGCGATGAAGTCGATGACGGCCCCGGCGATGTCGAGGCCGGTGGCGCGCTCGATGCCCTCCAGCCCCGGTGACGAGTTGACCTCCATCACCAGGGGGCCGTCGTTGCCCTCGAGCATGTCCACGCCGGCGACGCGGAGCCCCATGATCTGCGCGGAGCGGACCGCTGCCTCTTCGTACTCCGGCGTCAGGGTGACCTGCTCCACGGTGCCGCCGCGGTGCACGTTCGAGCGGAACTCGTCGCCGCTCGCGCTCCGGCGCATGGCGGCCACGACCCGGTCGCCGACGACGAGTGCGCGGATGTCCTTCCCGCGGCTCTCCGCGATGAAGCGCTGGATCAGCACGTTCTGCTTCGTCGAGTGCAGCGTCTCGACGATCGACTCGGCGACCTTCGCCTCGGGCGCCAGGATCACGCCGATGCCCTGGGTGCCCTCGAGGAGCTTGATGACGACGGGTGCTCCCCCGACCCGCTCGATCGCCCCGCGGACGTCGGCCCGACCGGCGACGAACGTCGTCGCGGGCATGCCGATGTCGTGCCGCGACAGGATCTGGTTCGCCCGGAGCTTGTCCCGCGAGTTCGTGATGCCGTTGGCGGTGTTCGGCGTGTAGACGTCCATCTGCTCGAACTGTCGGACCACCGCCGTGCCGTAGTACGTGATCGAGTTGCCGATGCGCGGCAGGACGGCGTCGTAGTCGGACAGCAGCTTGCCGCGGTACTGCAGGTCGGGCGCGTCCCCGGTCAGGTCGATCGCGAAGCGCAGGGTGTTCAGCACCTTGACCTCGTGGCCGCGGTCCAGTGCCGCCGCGCGGAGTCGCTGCGTCGAGTACGCCTGCGGGGCGCGCGAGAGGATGGCGAGTTTCATCGGGAGGCTCCGCGGGTTCGGGGGTGGCGACGGCGACGCTCCATGCTGGCAGACGAACCGCCTCGCGCGCGTGCCGTCGGCCACGATCGAGGCGGCGGGCGTGCCGTCGGCCACGAGAGCCGCACAGCGGGTGCCGCCCTGACAGGATGGGCGCATGGCCGACGACCCGAAGCCCACGCGGCGCACGCCGATCGTGTCGGGCTGGCGCGAGTGGGCCGCCCTGCCGGACCTCGACATCCCGTGGATCAAGGTGAAGCTCGACACGGGCGCACGGACATCGGCGCTGCACGCGTTCGACCTCGAGGAGCTGCCGGGCGACCGCGTGCGGTTCTCGGTGCACCCGTGGCAGGACTCCGACGCGGACCAGGCGACCGTCGAGTGCGACGTCCACGACCGCCGCGTCGTCCGGAGCTCGTCCGGTCACGCACAGGAGCGCATCGTCGTCCTGACCGCGATCGAGCTCGCCGGCCGCACGGTGGAGGCCGAGGTCACGCTGAGCAACCGCGACCAGATGGGCTTCCGGATGCTCATCGGCCGCGAGGCACTGCGGCAGGGCTTCGTCGTCGACCCCGCGCGGTCGTTCCAGGCCGGCCGGGCTCCGAAGGAGATCCGCCGCCGCAACCGCGGACGCGTCTGACCCTCCGCGCACGAATCTGACAGGTGGTGTCAGGATCGCATCGCTCTCGACACTTCTGTAGTGAGAGGGGGCAACCGTGGATGACGACACCAGCACCGACGCAGCACTGATGCGTCGGCTCGCGAGCGGGGACCGCGCGGCACTGGCCGACGCGTTCGACCGCTTCGCGCCGACCCTGACCCGCTCCGCATGGGCACAGGCCGACAGCCCAGACCACGTCGAAGCCCTGGTGCAGGACACGTTCCTCACCCTGTGGCAGCAAGCCCCCACGACCGGCCTGGTCACCAGCGCACTGCTGCCGTGGCTGCTGGCCGTGTGCCGAGACCATGCCAGGAGCCAGGCACCCCGGTCCGCCGAACACGAGGGCCAGCCGTCGTCACCGTCGGACGCCGACGGCCTGCGCTGGGTGCGCGACGAGATCGCGGCCCTGGCACCGATCGACCAGCGGCTCGTGGAACTGTGCCTGGTCGACGGGCACTCCTACGCCGAAGCCGCCCGGCTGCTCGGCCTGCGCGCACAGCCGGTCACCAAACGGACGTCCCGACCCCGACAGGAGAAGGCGGTGATGCACGATGAACACTGAGCCCCCCACCGGAGACGACCTGCAGCGCATGCTCGTCACGATGAAGCAGAGCGTGCTCGACCGCGCGGAGGAACGCCGCCCGGCGCCCCGCCGACGTGGCCGTCGTGCCGGGATCGTCATCGGCGTGATCGCGCTCCTCGGCCTCGGTGCGACCGGTGGTGGTGTCGCCCTCGGGATGATCCCGCAGCCGTTCGCCGCCGCACCAGCACCGGCCTCCACGCCCAGCCCGACGGAACCGGCAGCGCCGAGCACCCCCGCCGCGGCACCGGTCGAGGACACACCCGACCCCACCCCGACACGGACACCCACCGCGACGCCGACTCCGGTCGTGGCCACGATCCCGTCGGACTGCACGGGGCTCGTCGCCCCGTCGGAGGCGGCACGGCTCTTCGGAGGGACCCCGCTCCAGGACCCCTCCGGCACGGCACACCTGCGCGCCGGCCCTGCTCCGCTCACGACGAGCCTGTCGTGCGTGTGGCGCGATCCCCGGGCCGACGTGTCCGGCCTGTCGATCGACGTCGGCACGGGGACGGCGGAGCAGGTCAGCGCCTACGAGGCCACCCTCGTCGGACAGGGCTACGCGTGCACCGACCGCGGTGCAGCGCGTGTCTGCACGCAGACGCGGCCAGCGGACCCGTACCCGGTCGACACCACGGCCACGTGGTACCTCCGCGGCACGACGTGGTTCGAGATCGGCCAGACGAACTTCCCCACGACCAACCTGCTCGGCGCCGTCGAGCAGCAGATCTGGGGATAGCGGGCGACGGGCGGGAAGCGGCCATTGGGGGGCGCTTCCCGCCCGTCGACGATGCGAGCGCTCAGCGCAGCCGCTCGACCATCGGGCACGCGAACGGGTCCGCCGCCGCCAGCCCGACCTCGTTGAGGTAGCGCACGACGATCGCGTACGACTGCACGAGCGTCGTCTCGGTGAACGGCACGCCCTGCGTCCCGCAGTAGTCGCGCACGATGACCCGCGCGGCCCGCAGGTTCGGTCGGGCCATGTTCGGGAACAGGTGGTGCTCGACCTGGTGGTTGAGGCCGCCCATGAAGTACTCGACCCAGCGCCCGCCGGTGATGTCGCGGGAGGTCAGCACCTGGCGCGAGAAGAAGTCCACGCGGCGACCGGGCTCGATGATCGGCATGCCCTTGTGGTTCGGCGCGAAGGCGATGCCCATGCAGAAGCCGAACACGGCGAGCTGCACGCCGAGGAACGCGAACGCCATGCCGAGCGGCAGGAACCAGAAGACGACGCCGAGGTAGAGCGCGAAGCGGACCGCGAACACCGAGGCCTCGGACCATCGGCCCTTGACCGGACCGCGGCTCGTGTAGGTGCGGATCGACTGCCAGTGCAGGTTGACGCCCTCGATGAGCAACATCGGGAAGAACGCCCAGCCCTGCACCCGGACGAGCACGCGCAGGAAGCCGGTGCGGCTGGCGGCGTCCTCGGGGCGGAAGGAGATCGCGTCGAAGGAGATGTCCGGGTCCTTGCCGACCGTGTTCGGGTTGGCGTGGTGCCGGGTGTGCTTGCCGGTCCACCAGGCGTAGCTGATCCCGGTCAGGAGCGTGCCGCCGTAGCGGGCGGCGCGGTCGTTCCAGGTGTGCGAGGCGAACACCTGGCGGTGCGCGGCCTCGTGGGCCAGGAAGGCGAACTGGGTGAACAGCAGACCGAGCACGCCGGCGATGACGAGCTGCCACCACGAGTCGCCGAGCACGGCGAACGCGGCTCCGGCGAGCGCGAGCAGGGCGACGAGGACGACGATGAGTCCCCAGTACCAGCCGGTGCGGCGACCGAGCAGGCCCTCGTCCTTGATCCTGGCGAGCAACGCCGTGTAGCTGGACGTGCCGCTGGTGCCGGGACGTGGTCCGGTCGTGATGATCTCGCTCATGAGGGTCCTCCGGTCGGGCGGTACCGCAGCCGGGGTCCGGGGCCACTGCTCCAGATCGTAGTGGAGCGGGAGCCCCGTCCGTCAGGACAGCGTCAAGCGGCGTTCCGTGACCGCGCGGGCGACGTCGACGAGCGGTTCGCGGTTGGCCCGCGCGTACTGCCGGAGCATCGCGAACGCCGTCTGCATGTCGACGTGGTGGGTGTGGGCGACGAAGCCCTTGGCCTGCTCGATGACGACGCGGCTGTCGAGGGCGCGCTGCAGCTGCGCCTGGGCGATGCTCGCGTGCTCGAGTGTCCGCTGCTGCAGGATGCTGATCGTCGCGACGTCGGTGAGGGCCTGGGCGGCGAGGGCGTCGTCGGGGCTGAGCGCTCCCTCGTCCTCGCGGAACAGGTTGAGGGACCCGAGCACGGTGTCACGCAGCCGCATCGGGATCGCGTGCACGGAGGAGAAGCCGGCCTCGGCAGACGCTGCGGCGAACACCGGCCAGCGGCGGCGCATCTCGACCGGGTCCTCGGCAGACACGGGTTCGCCGGTCGTGAAGCACTCGATGCAGGGGCCGTCGCCGGCGTTGAGCTGGAGCAGGCCGACGAAGCTCGACCGTTCGCTGGTCGAGGCGAGCACCTCGAGTTCGCGGTCCTGGTTCAACAGCAGGATCCCCGCGGCCGAGGCGTCGAAGATCTCGACGGCGCGGTCGACGAGGGTCTGCAGCAGGTCGACGACGTCGTAGTCGTCGACGAGGGTGTCCGTCAGGGCGACGAACGTGTCGACGAGGCGGTGCTCGCGGGTGGTTGCCACGATGCGTGCTCCCTGGCGGTCGGCGTCGGACGGTCCATGCTGGACGGTACTCGGTCCCGGTGGGCCGGACCGACAGCGAGTGCGGTGCTGACCACCGGACGGGAGGCTCGTGTGGGCCCCGCCACGGGCCTCCCGTCAGGCAGTGGGTCCGGTCAGGAGCGCGCGCAGCGCGTCGTCCAGCGGTCCGGCGACGGCGTCCTCCGAGGCGGAGGCGAGCGGCTCGACCCGCGTCGCGGCCCGCAGCATCGTCATGCCGAGCACGACCGAGAGCGCGATCTCGGCGCGGATGAGCAGGTCCTCGGTGACCTGGTCCCCGACCGCTCCGGCCAGGCGCTCGGCGTAGCGACGGAGGGTCTCGCGGCGGATCGTGTCGACGCCCTCGTCGCCCGAGGTCCGCAGGAGCAGCATGAGCTGCATCGAGTCCTCGTTGGTGGGCGAGCGGAGCACGTGTCCGATGAGCCCGCGGAGGGCTCGGTCCAGGTGCCCGGTGGCGTCCTCCCCCGGGTCGAGGTCCCGCACGGCACGGTCGAGGCAGGCGCGGAACAGCCCCTCCTTCGACATGAAGTAGCGGTTGATCAGCGCGACGTTGACCCCGGCGTCCGCGGCGATGTCGCGCACGGTCGTGGCGCGGTAGCCGTCGAACGCGAACCGGCGCCGGGCGGCCTGCACGAGGAGCAGCCGGGTGGCCGTGGCGTCCTTGCTCATGGTCGAAGCGTAGCGGTCGGAGCGAGGATGTAAGCAGTTGTTGACATCGGCGTGGATCCGCGTACCCTCATCGAGTCAGCAACTGTTTACATCGACCAGACGGAGCACGATGACCGAGACCATGGCGAGCCCCCGAACCGGCTCGCACCCGACCACGGACGGCCGTCGTCCGAACAGCACGGCGATCATCGTCTACCTGTCGCTCGGCGGCCTGTCGTTCGCGGTCCTGCAGTCCCTCGTCGCTCCGGCGCTGTCGACGATCGGCAAGGACCTCGGCGCCTCCACGAGCGCCACGAGCTGGGTGCTCACGGCGTACCTGCTGTCGGCGTCGGTGCTCACGCCGATCCTCGGTCGTCTCGGGGACATGATCGGCAAGCGCAAGGTGCTCATCGTGGTGCTGACGATCCTGCTCGTCGGGGCCGTGCTCGCCGCACTCGCACCGAACCTCGGCACCCTCATCGTCGGCCGTGCCCTGCAGGGTGCAGCCGGAGCCGTGATGCCGCTCTCGATCGGCATCGTCCGCGACGAGCTCCCGAAGGAGAAGGTCAGCGTCACCATCGGCCTGCTCTCCGCGATCTTCGGCATCGGCGCCGGCGTCGGCATCGTCGCCGCGGGCCCGATCGTCGAGCACCTGTCGTGGCACTGGCTGTTCTGGCTGCCCGCCGTGCTCGTCGTGATCGCGCTGCTCGGCGCCGTGTTCGGCATGCCGGAGTCCCCGGTCCGCAAGCCCGGCCGCCTGGACATGCTCGGCACGGGCGTGCTCGCGGTGTCCCTGGTGTCGATCCTGCTCGCCGTCAGCGAGGGCGAGACCTGGGGCTGGGGCGACGCCAAGACCGTCGGGCTGCTGGCCCTCGGTGCCGTGGCACTCGTCGCGTTCGTGCTCGTCGAGCTCCGCGTCGCCGAGCCGCTCATCGACGTCCGGCTCTTCGCCGTGCGCGGTGTGTGGACCGCACACCTCGTCGCCCTGGTGTTCGGCTTCGCGATGTTCGGCACGTTCGTGCTCGTCCCGACCCTGCTGCAGCTGCCGAGCGCGCTGGGCTACGGCTTCGGCAAGGACGTCACCCAGGCCGGGCTGTTCCTGCTGCCGACCGTCGTCATGATGGTCATCGCCGGACCGATCGCCGGCATCCTGGTGCGTCGCATCGGGCCGAAGCCGCCGATGCTGCTCGGCGGGATCTCGATCGTCATCGCGTTCCTGCTGCCCGCGATCGCGCACGGTGAGCTCTGGCAGGTCGTCGTCTCCGGCGTCTTCACCGGCATCGGCATCGGCCTGGCCCTGGCCGCGTGCTCGAACGCCATCATCGAGAGCGTCCCCGCGAACCAGACCGGCGAGGCCATCAGCGCCAACACCGTCGTCCGGACGATCGGCTCGAGCGTCGGCACCGCCGTCATCGCCGCGCTGATCACCTCGCACAGCACCGCGCAGGGGCTCCCCACCGACGACGCCTTCACGATCGGCTTCTGGGCGTGCACCGGGGTGGCCGTGCTGGCGGTCCTCGCGGCCGTCGCGGCGCCGTCGATGCGCGCGCGCCGCGCCGCGGCGCTTGCCGCCGGGGTCGACGACCTCGACGGCGTCACGCGGTAGGCGCAGGCGCGGGCGCGCGTCGCGCTGGCGCGCTGGCGCGGTCGCGGTCGCGCGTCGCGCGTCGCGCTGGCGCGGTCGCGCGTCCCGGTGCGAAGTTGGCCACTCGGTGCGAGGTTGATCCGGCGCACGGGGTGGTCAACCTCGCACCAGCCGCGGGACCGCGCACGGTGCGAGGCGCGCGAGGCGCACGCGACAGCCAGTGACCGCTCGGCGGACGCGAGCGGGGCGTTGTGACCGCTCGGCGCACGAGGACGGGAGGCTCGTGGCGGGGCCGGCCCGAGCCTCCCGTCCGGCGCTGCGAACGGGGACGCAGTCGCGCGTCATGGTGCGAGGTTGGCCACTCGGTGCGAGGTTGATCCGGCGCACCGGGTGGTCAACCTCGCACCGGCCGCGGGACCGCGCCCGGTACGGGGGGCGGGGCGCTCAGGAGCACGCGCGACAGGCGGCGGGCGTCCGCTCGGGGCGATGACGGATCCGGTCGGGGGGAACGCGGGGCGAGCCGACCAGATCCGTCAGCGCGCGGATCGGGAACCGGTCTGCCGAGCGGAGCCGAGACGAGGCGGGGCAACCGGGACGGCGCGATGACGGATCCGGTCGGGGGAACGCGGGGCGAGCCGACCAGATCCGTCACGGCGCGGATCGGGAACCGGTCTGCCGAGCGGAGCCGAGACGGGCTGCCGCGGGCGACCGGACCGGGGCGGTCAGGCGCTGCGGCGGTCCCGGCCGAACACGATCGCGAGCGCCGTCGTCAGCGCGGCGACGAACCCGCCGGACCCCTGGGCACGAGCCGGACGGGTCGGCGCCTGGAACGCGACGTCGTGCAGGTTGTTGCGCTTGGAGCCGTCCCAGTTCGCGAAGAGGTAGGCACCGCCCAGCACGGAGAGGCTGCGGACGGGGGCACGGCGCCACTCGCCCGCGCGGACGACGTAGCCGGAGTGCCCTGAACTGATGTTGTGGATCACGGTGTCCACGTCGATGACGCCGGTCGTGGTGATGACGGCGGTGATGCCCGTTCGGTCACGGGCGACGTACTCGATGATGTGTTCTGTCATGTCGCTCGGGTCAGGAGGTTGCGTCTCGCGCCCGGACACGTCGGTTCGGACCGTGCGAGGCTCGGCCGGAATCGTCGTTGCTTCCGTCGTCAGGATACGTCCGGTGCACCGCAGCCCGTCCGCGAGTGTCCGCAGAACGGTGGTCGCTGTCCACGGAACGGTGGTGGGGGCTCACGCGACCCAGACGACGGTGCCGTTGAAGCCGTGCAGCACGGCGGCGACTCCCGCGCGGAGTGCCCGTCCGGCGCGCTCCTCGGTGAAGGTCGCGGGGTCGTGGTGGCTCGCGGTGCCGAGTCCCTCACCGCGGTAGCCGGCGCCGGTCCAGTCGGCAGCGGTGACGTTCGACGTGGGCTCGGCGATCTCGGCCCCGAGCACCAGGAACTGCTGGTGCAGCGCACTCGGGGACATCGCGGCGATCGGGTCGACCATGTCGTTCCCGACGCTGATGACCAGGTCCGGGTGCTTCCCGACCGCGGTGGCGACGGCGTCGAGCACGTTCTGGCTCCCCCGGGGCTGGACCCGGGTGAGGGTGACGCCCTCGGTGTCGGCCCAGGCGTCGACGGCTCCGATCAGCGCCTGCGTCGGGACGGACGAGGCGGTCTCGCCGTCGCCGTCGGCGTCGACGTCCCCCGCGGACAGGAGGACGACGCGGTACCCCGCGGGCGGGTGCACGCCGTTCCACGAACCGGGCGACGGGCTGACGGTGGACTCGGGCGCCGGCGGGTGGCTCGCGTCCCAGAACCCGGCGTCGAGCGTGCCCGCGGTGGCGGTCGCGTGGGGCTCCGTGCCCTCGGACGCGGACGAGCACCCGGCGAGGAGCAGGGCCCCGGCACCGAGCACCGCGACGGCCGCCAGCAGGGACGTCGTGCGGGAGACGAGGCTGGTCACGGAGGGCTCCAAGGGCGTTCGGCGGGCGGATCGCGACCATGGAACCACGGCCCGGGCGCCGCATCGTCCGTCATGGGCACCTGTCCGAACGCTGTCCAGCTGCTGGTCACCTGCTGTTTCCCTGCCGGTCGCCAGGGGTGGAGATCGTCTGGCCGGTGATCCCCGGAACCCCCCGTACGGCGTCCCCTCGCCGCTCCCCCCACACCACCGCAGTCCTGGGCCGCGTGGCCGCCACGGTGCTCGCCGCGCTCGTCCTGCTCAGCACCGTCCTGGTCGCGCTGGTCGGCGGTGCCGCACCCGCGTCCGCGCACGGCTTCAGCTCGGTCGTGTACGCCCACGTGACCTCGAAGGGCTCCGGGGTCGTGCAGGCACGGCTGGGGCTGGAGTACGACCTGATGCTCGTCTCCGTCGGCACGAGTGAGCACGCGGACGCGTTCTACCGGCAGGGCCAGGCAGCGTGGGACGACGGTGACTTCCCCGCCATGACCCGGGTCGCCGAGCAGCACCGGGACACCATGGCCGACTACGTCCTCGACCGGTTCTCCGTGACCTCCGGGGGCCGCGAGTGCCGGGGCACCCTGCAGCAGCCGATGCACGTCGACATGCAGGACGAGGTGCCGTACGCCGAGGTCGTCGCCGACTTCCGCTGCCCCACGTCCGCCGCGCACACGGTCGCCGGGCACGTCGTCACCTCGAAGCTGTTCCCGGACTCCGAGACGTTCGTCAAGGACACCAAGACGATCGTCACCTACGCCGTGGACTCACAGGAGGGCTCCGCGACGCTCGACGCCGACCGGCCCTCGTTCTCGACCGAGCAGTCCGCCGGCGCCCGGTTCTGGGAGTTCTTCCAGCTCGGCGCCGAGCACCTGCTGACCGGGATCGACCACATCCTGTTCCTCGTCGCGCTCATCGCGGGGTCACGCCGCCTGCGCGAGGTCGTGTTCACCGCGTCGGCGTTCACGATCGCCCACTCGATCACGTTCATCCTGGCGGCGCTCGGGGTCGTCAGCCCGCCGTCGATCGTGGTGGAGCCGCTCATCGCCCTGTCGATCGCGGCCGTCGCCGGCTGGTACCTCTGGCGGCTGTTCCGGCGGCGGTCCCACGCGGACGAGCTGATCGTGCCCGACGGTGGCCGGTTCGCCCTGGACCGCGCCGGGTGGACGCGGCTGGCGGTCGTGTTCGCGTTCGGGCTCATCCACGGGCTCGGGTTCGCCGGGGCACTCGGCATCCACGAGGCGTTCTCCTGGCAGCTGCTCGTGTCGTTGCTCATCTTCAACGTCGGCATCGAGGCCGTGCAGCTCGCGATCATCGTCATCGTGTTCCCGCCGCTGTCGCTGCTGCGCCGGAAGGCCCACCGGGCGTCGCTCTGGGTCACCGGGATCGTGACCGCCGGGGTGTTCGTGATGGGGATGATCTGGTTCGTGGAGCGCCTCGCAGCGGGCTGACCTGCTGAACACCTTCCAACCCGGAACGGATGGACACACAGCGTTCACCAAGGCGTTGCCAGGCGAATGCAGAGTCTTCCGTGCACGTCACACCCCTGTCCACGAGAACGGACCCTCCATGAGTCTCCTGTCTGGCGCCAGCACCCGGCGCAGATCCACCACCCTCCGCGTCGGCGGCGCAGTCCTCGGGGCCGCGCTCCTCGCGGGTGCCTCCTTCATGGGCACCAGCTCGGCCACCGCAGCCGCGATCACGCCGACCACGAACATCTCCACCGGCACCCCGATCCACATCCTGCTCGGCGTCGGCGCGACCGAGAGCCAGCGCATCGCGTCCTGGTACTTCCCGACCAACGTCGCCCAGTCGGTCGAGATCCAGAAGACCGACTCGATGACCGGCGGCGTCTTCACCGACGCGAAGACGACCATCCCTGCCTCGGCGACCGCGAACACGGCGGCCGACAGCAGCACCGTCGACAGCAGCACGAAGACGATCCCGGGCATCGCCAACGAGGCCGGCTACGTCAACGCGCACGCGGTCATCGACGGCCTCGAGCCGGACACGACGTACACGTACCACGTCGGTGCCGCGGACGGTTCCGCCTGGTCCACCCCGTACACGTTCTCCACGAAGAGCTTCAGCGGCGACTTCGACTTCCTGTTCTTCGGTGACCCGCAGATCGGGTCGTCGGGCTTCGTCGACGACGACGGTGCCGGCTGGGCCGACACCCTGAAGTACGCCACGACCAAGGAGAAGAACGCCGAGCTCCTCGTCTCCGGCGGCGACCAGGTCGAGAACGCCAACAACGAGTACCAGTGGGGCGCGTTCGCCGACAGCAGCGACGTGCTGAAGCGCTACCCGTGGGCCTCCACCATCGGCAACCACGACGTCGGCGGCAAGTCGTACGAGCAGCACAACCAGCTGCCGAACTCGCTCAAGGTGCCGGACTTCTACCCGGCCGGCAACACCACCACGAACTCGGGCGGCGACTACTGGTACATGTACAAGGGCGTCCTGTTCATCGACATCAACTCGAACGCCTACGCGGGCGGCTCGGACGCAGCGCACGTGAACTACGTCCGCGACGTGATCACCCGCCACGGTGACGACGCCAAGTGGACCGCGCTGGTCTACCACCACTCGATCTACTCGCCGGCCGACCACGCGAACGACAAGGACAACCAGCAGCGCCGGTTCGACTTCACGCGTGCGTTCTCCGACATGGGCGTCGACATCGTCCTGCAGGGCCACGACCACTCGTACTCGCGCAGCTACGCGATCAAGAACGGCAAGAAGGCCAACCCGGCCGAGCAGCCGGGCGCTGACGAGGTCTTCGCCGGCCCCGGTGGCGTCATCTACCTGACCGCGAACTCGGCGTCGGGCTCGAAGTACTACGACCTGACCACCCCGGACTCCACCCAGGGCGGCTACGGAGCGGACCCGCTCGACCCGACCGGCAAGCGCCACTTCGCCAACTCGGTCGAGAACCAGGAGCACGTCCGCACCTACGTCAAGGTCGGCGTCACGGACGACAACCTCGCCGTCACCACGGTCCGCGCCAGCGACTGCACCACGCTCAACTCGGCCGTCCAGCACGGCAAGGTCGACGACTGCGGCGTCACGCTGAAGCCGACCGCCTCGGCTGACCCGGCACCCATCGGCTCGAACGTGGACCAGTTCACGCTCAAGGCGACCCTGCCGGCGACCACCACCACGCTCGCGCTCTCCGCCCCGAAGCAGGCGTACGGCACGACCAAGCCGGTCACCGTCACCGCGACGATCGGCGGCGGCGTCGGCGACAAGAGCGGCACCGTCACCTTCTCGGAGGCCGGCAAGGCGCTCGGCACCGCTCCGGTGGCCAAGAGCACGGCGACGTTCGCGCTGCCGAAGACGCTCAAGGTCGGCACGCACAGCATCACGGCGTCGTTCACGAGCGACTCGACCTACTCGGGCGGGAACTCGGCGACGACCCGTCCGGCCACCGTCACGGTCGACAAGGCCGCGTCGGCGACGGCGCTCACCTACTCCGGCACCCGGGCGGACGTGCGGGTCACCTCGCGCGGCATCGTGGTGAACGGTGAGGTGCGGATCTACGACGGCACCAAGCACATCAAGACCGTGCAGGTCAGCCGCAACGTGGCCGCGACCCGGTTCACGCTGAAGAAGGGCTCGCACGACCTGCGCGCCGTCTTCAGCGGGAACACGATCATCGCCGGCAGCACCAGCCCGACCCTCACCACGACGGTCAAGTGAGCTGACTCGCTGACAAGAAGGCCCCGCGACCTCGGTCGCGGGGCCTTCCGCCGTTCCGGGACGCGACCACGTGACGGACGGGAGGCTCGGTGCCCGCCCGCACCGCGCCTCCCGTCCGCTCCGTGCTCACCGTCTCCTGAGGCGTTGCGTGATGAACAACGCAGCCCGCTCGATCGCCTCGTCGGCCTCGTCGAGCAGCCCGACGAACGCGGGGAACACGTGCGGCACGTCGGCGACGACGTCGAGGACGACGTCCACGCCGGCCTCGCGTGCACGGTCGGCCAACCGCACGGAGTCGTCGAGCAGGAGTTCGTTCGTCCCGACCTGCAGCAGCATCGGAGGGAACCCGGTCAGGTCGGCCAGCACGGCAGGGGCCAGCAGCGGCTGCTCCGGGTCCTGTCCTGCGAGGTAGAAGTCGCCGGTGCGGCGCAGTCCCGACGGCGAGAACAACGGGTCGATGCCGTCCTTGGTGTGGATCGACGCTCCGGAGCGGGTGTGGTCGAGGCCCGCGGAGAACGCGACGATCGCGGCGGGCATCGGCAGGCCGGCGTCCCGAGCAGCGAGCGTGGTCGTGACCGTGAGCCCGCCCCCTGCCGAGTCCCCGGCGAACACGACCTGGTCGGCAGGGAGACCGCCGTCGAGCAGCTCCCGGTACGCGGCGACGCAGTCCTCGATCGCCGCGGGGAACGGGTGCTCTGGCGCCAGCCGGTAGTCCAGCGAGACGGCTCGGACCCCGGTGCGTTCGACGAGGTGTGCCGTCAACGCCATCGCGGTCTCCGGTGAACCGAGGGAAAAGGACCCACCGTGGAAGTACAGGATGGTGCCGGGTCGGGGGTCGGCATCCGGGTCGACCTCGACCGCCGGACGTCCTCCGAGTCGTGCCGTGGACCGTGTCACACCGTCGGGCACGGCGAAGGTGCCCATGAAGTGCGCGAACCCGGCTCGCATCTGCTCGACCGGGACCGGCCCGTCGGGCTGCGGTGCGTGACCCAGCTGTGCGTCGAGCGCTCGACGCTGTTCCTTGCTCATGTGGTCTCCCTGGCGATCGTCGCAACTCGATGCCGCGGCATGTAGTGGGTAGACTACATGCCGTGGCAACCAACGGGGCACCCAGCGACAGCGACCTGAGCCAGTTCTTCGACGACCTGGTGCGGGTCGAGACCCGCCTCTACAACGCGGTGAACGAACGCCTCCGCGACCGACACGGCGTCGTCACCACCCAGTTCGAGTTCCTCCGGTACTTCCGCAGGAACCCGGGCTCCCGCGTCGCGGACACGGCGAACTACTTCGCAGCCGGGGTCGGTGCGATCAGCAAGGGGATCGACCGGCTCGAGCGCAACGGCTGGGTCCGTCGCCACCCGAACCCGGCAGACGGGCGTTCGTCGCTCGTGAGTCTCACGCCGTCCGGCCTGCGACTCGTCGAGGAAGCGGAGGCCACGTTCGCGGACTCCCTCGACGACCTCGTCCGCGCAGCGGTGCCGTCGGGCGAGTTCGACGTGGCACGCGCAGCACTGGCAGCCCTGCGCTCCTCGTTGGAACGTGACCGCATCGGTCTGCCCGTCGGCTGAGGCCGCGGCCCGACTGCCAGCCTCGCGTCTGGCGCTACCCGGCAGACGGCCGCACGTCGTCGACGGCAGCCGTCGAGACGCGGTGCTCCGCTCCGTCCCGGGTCGCGTACCGGATGGTCGCCTCCGTCGGCAGCTCGTCGACCCGGCGGACGGTCCAGACCGCCGCCCACTGGCCGTCCCGGAGCACAGCTGCGGTCCGGTGCCCGTCCGCGACGACGGACACCGCCGTGACGTCGGTCCCGGCCTGCCCGACGAGCACCCCGTAGGCGTGGTGCGTGTCCTCGGCCTCGCCGCCCGACACCCCTCCCGACGTGAGCACCCGGTCCGCGCGGAGCCCGGCGTGCCGACGATCACCTCCGACGGTCTGCAGCTCGCCGTCGTCGTGGACCTGCGTGAGGACCCGCGGGCCGTCGACCGTCAGCTCGACGTCGATCGGCCCGGCGGACGCGGTGAGCAGCGCCGGACCCGTGGGGAGCGCGAACGACGACGGCCGGGCAGGCATCTCGGTGGCGTCGACCGCGCCGCCGAGGAAGCCCCCGACCACGCAGACGGCGGCGGTCAGGACGATCGCGCCCGTGCCGATCGCGGTGATGTACACGGTGCGGTTCTTCATGCGACGGCGGCTTCCTGACGAGGCGAGCTGAGGACGAGGAGGGTGCCGACGACGAGCGCCAGCAGCGCGGGGAGGTGGTCCACGAACGGCAGCCACGTGACGGTGATCCGGCCGGCGAACTGGTGCGTCACCACTGACAGCAGCGTCGGCAGGGCGAGCGCTGCCCAGCGGACACCGGGACCGGCGGTGCAGAGCAGGAAACCGGCGAGGCCGGCGGTCGGCAGGATCCAGTCCCCGGGGACGAGCGTCGGACCGAGCCACACCGGTGCCGTGCCGACGACGACCGCTGTGAGCACCAAGAGCGCTGTGACCGGGGTCGTGACGGCCGGTCGACGGGTGCCACGGACGACCAGCACCGCCGCGACGGCGAGCGCCGGCAGGACGGAGCCGAGCAGGGCGTCGACCGTCATGAACCCGTACCAGCCCCACTCGCCGGACCCGAAGTGCCCGCCGAGGCGCATGTCGAACGCGACGGCGACCAGGACGGAGACGACGGCCGCGGCCACGACGAGGACCGGTGCGACCGGTCCGTCACCCGGGCGGCGCGCGGTGCGGCGCACGATGGTGGTGCGCAGGGCACCACGGGCGACCTGCCCGGGGCGGAGGCCGAGCTCGTGGGCGTCCCGCACGTCAGCGGCCCACTGCTCGCGGCGGGTGGTGCGCTGGTCGGCCGGTGACCAGGCCACGGCGAGCGCGATGACGTGCTCGTGGAGGCTCACGGCGTCACCACCGTGCCGATGCGGGTGGCACGGGCGGTGCCGGTGGCCCCGGCGGCACGGGACGGCCGCTCGGTGCGGACCCACGACCGGCGGAGGTCCTGCGCTGCGGCGCGGCCGTCCGGGGTGAAGGCGTAGAGACGGCGTCGGGGGCCGCGGTGGTCGGGGTCGTCGTCCCACGAGGACTCGACCCACCCGCGTTCCTCGAGTCGTTCCAGGATCGGGTAGACGGTGCCGGTCGGGCGTTCCGTCTGCTTGACGACGAGCAGGCCCCACACGGGGCCGTCGTTGTCGAGCAGGGCCGTGAGGACGTCGACCGTCGGGGCGGTGATGCGGTTCAGGGGTTCCACGCCGCTGACTCTACGTATGTAGGACAGGCAGGTCAAGTCGCGGTCAGGTGCGCGGACGGACCCACGGACCCCAGGCCGGGTCGTGTCCCGGCCAGACCTCGACGCCGGGCTCGAGGTCGAGGTCGGCGAGCCGGTCGATCGCCCGCTCCGCAACCACGGCGTCCTCGGGCCGGGCGACCCAGCCGCACGGGCGACGCTCGGTGACGTTCCGCCGCAGGTCAGCGGCGTCGCACGCCAACACGACGGAGCGGTCGGGCAGGTCCACGCGGAAGGACTGGTGCCCCGGGGTGTGCCCGCGGGTGTCGAGCGCGGTCAGGCCCGGCGCCAGCTCGGTGTCGCCGTCCAGCAGCAGCACGCGCACGTCGGCGTCGAGGACGTCGGCCGGCACGACCGTCTCGCGGCGGCCGACCCCGCTCCCGAGCCAGTCCCACTCCCGGCGCTGCAGCGCCACGGGTGTGCCGGGCGGTGCCAGACGCAGTCCCCCGGTGTGGTCGAGGTGGACGTGCGAGATCGCACACAGCGCCAGGTCCGACCAGCGGAGCCCGGCGGCCGCGATGCCCTCGGCGAGCGCGTCCCCCGGGGGCACGACGGCGGTGTAGCTCTGGTGGTCGTAGTGGGCTGCACGGGCGACGGGGTCGCGCACGCGGTCGAGGTGGAACCCACCGTCGAGGAGCACCCACCCGTCCGCGAACACGACCGCCGCGCCCGTCACGGGTTCGAGCAGGAAGTGCGCCGGGTCGCCGCCGCGCAGCGACAGGGACTCCGGGATCGGCTCCCACCCGAGGACGAGCGGCACGAGCGCCGTGGGCGGCCCGGTCAGGTCCGGACGCTCGGAGGTCTCCGTCATCGCTTGCACCTCTCCTCGGGATGGATACAATCTAGCTCACATCGAATCCACTCTGCCGGAGGGTCCATGACCGACGCGATCGACCTCACCATCCCGATCCACACGGAGATGCTGCACTGGGGCAGGCGGCCCACCTTCGAGATGGTCGAGGAGATCGCCGACGGCTTCCCGTCCGACGTGTCCCGGTGGCTGATCGGCGCCCACACGGGCACCCACGTCGACGCCCCGGCGCACTTCGTCCCCGGTGGTGCGACGGTCGACGAGATCCCCCTGGCAAGCGTCGTCGGTCGGGTCCGCGTCCTCGACCTCCGGCACGTCGTCGAGGAGATCACGGCCGACGACTTGGTCGCCGCGGGTGCCGACGGCGCCGAGCGCGTGCTGTTCCGCACCCGCAACTCGACCGACGCCCTGACCAGGAACGTCCGCTCGGACACCTGGGTGGGACTCGGCCCGAGCGGCGCCGCGTGGCTCGTCGACCACGGCGTGCGCTTCGCCGGGATCGACTACATGACGATGGAGGCGCCGGCACACACCGAGACCTGGCCGACCCACGTCGCGCTCTGCACCGCTGGCGTCGTCATCCTCGAGAACGCCGACCTGGCCGGGGTCACCCCGGGGGACCACCTCATGGTGTGCCGCCCCGTGCCCTTCGCCGGCCGCGAGGCCGCCCCCGCCCCGACCGTGCTCCTCCCGCTCGACGCATGACCGGCTCGGACGCTCCGGTGCACGTCGTCCTGGTCCACGGCGCCGGCGGCTCCTCCGTCACGTGGTCCCTCGTCGCGCCCGTCCTGCGCGAGCACGGGCACCCCGTCACCGCGGTCGACAACGACATGCGGTCGCTCCGCGCCGACGCCGCCGCCGTGCGCGAGGTCGTCGAGGGCATCGTGGGACCCGTCCTGCTCGTCGGTCACTCCTACGGCGGAGCCGTCATCACCGACGCCGGCCTGCACGAGCGCGTCGTCGGACTCGTGTACGTCGCGGCCTTCGCACCCGACGCCGGCGAGTCCGTGTCGGGCATCGTGAGCGCGTACGAGCCCGCCCTCGTCGCCGAGTACATGACCCGCGGCCCGGACGGCGAGTGGATCTCGCGGGACGACGCGGACGACGAGGCCTGGCGCGCACTCGCCTGGGACGTCCCAGCCGAGGTCCGTGCGGCATCCGAGGCTGCGGGGCGGGACACCGCCGACGCGGCGTTCCAGCAGACGATCACCGACCCGGCGTGGCGGACGCGGCCGAGCTGGTACCTGGTCGCGACGAGCGACCGGCACCTCCTCCCCGAGATCCAGCGGGCGTTCGTCGCGCGGATGGGCGCCACGGCGGACGAGGTCGACACCAGCCACGCGATCCCGCACGCGGCACCGTCCCGCGTCGTCGCGCTGATCGAGCGCGCGGTCGCCGCGGTGACGGCGGGCTGACACCCCTGGTGGCCCCGGTCAGGAGGCCGTGGTCACCAGGCCGTCCAGGTCCTTCACCACGCGACCCGCCTGCAGGACCGCGCGCACGGTCCGCGCGTCGGCCAGCGAGCCGACGTCGACGAGCGGATCACGGCTCGCGACGACCAGGTCGCCCAGCTTGCCCTGCTCGACGGAGCCGAGCCGGTCCTCCAGTCCGAGCAGGCGGGCACCACCCAGGGTGCCGGCCGAGACGGCGGCCAGCGGGGTGAGGCCGGCCTGGACGAGCCGGCCGAGCTCCGCGAGGTTCCGCCCGTGCGGGTGCACGCCGGCGTCGGTGCCGAGCGCGACCGCGACACCCGCTGCGACCGCGCGACGGACACTGTCGACGCCCCGATCCTGGAGCGCCGTGCGCTCGCGGAGCCGCTCGGGCGTGGTGGTGCTCGGGTCGAGCGTGCGGAGCAGCGTGCTGAGCGTCGGGACCAGGACGGTACCGCGGTCGACCATGAGCGCGATGGTGTCGTCGCGCAGGTCGTAGCCGTGCTCGATGCTCGCGGCACCGCCCAGGACGGCCGCCCGGACGGCCGCGTCGGTCAGGGCGTGTGCGGTGATCGGTCGTCCACCACGCTCGGCCACGAGCCGACCGATCAGGCGGACCTGGTCCTCGGTGACGCCGACGTCGTCCGGGTCGTCCGTCGGCGACCCGACGCCCCCGGACGTGGAGACCTTGACGACGTCGGCGCCGGTCCGCAGCAGGCGTCGCACCGTGCGGACGACGTCCTCGTCCGTGTCCACGACGCCGCTCTCGGGCATCCCGGGACGGACGGCCCAGGCGGGCAGGGAGCCGTTCGGTCGCACCGGGTCGGCGTGTCCGCCGGTCGGGGACAGCATCGCGACGGCGAGGTGCAGCCGTGGTCCGCTCACGGTGCCGCGCGCGATCGCCTGCCGGTACCCGGGCGTCAGCCCGTCGAGGTCCCTGGCCGTCGTCACGCCGGCGTGGAGGGTGGTGCGGAGGACCTCGGCGACCTCGAGCACGTGCTCCTCGGGGAACCGGCCACGCTGTTCCTCCGGGGGTGCCGGCACCATGCTCAGGTGCACGTGCGCGTCGACGAACCCGGGCAGGAGGAACGTGCCGGACAGGTCGGCGGTGGGTGCCGGGGTCCCCTCGGGACGACGCGGTCCGACGTACGCGACGACCCCGTCCCGGAGCTCGACCTCGGCGTCCGGGAGCGGCGGCGCGCCGGTGCCGTCCACCAGCGTCGCGCCGACCAGCCGGAGCACACCCTCGGCGTGCGGGGTGAGCGGGAGCCGTGCCACCATCGGCGTGCCCGTCAGCCGGCCAGGCTGAACCCGGCGGAACCGGGGTCGGCGTCGAGCAACCGTCGGGTGTACCAGTGCTGCGGGTCGGCGTAGATCTGCTCGACCGGGCCGGACTCGACGACCTCGCCCTGGTACAGCACGACGACCTCGTCGCTGACGCGCTGCACGACCGCGAGGTTGTGCGAGATGAACATCATCGTGAGTCCGAGCGACTCCTTGACGTCCGCGAGCAGGTCGAGGACCTGCGCCTGCACCGAGACGTCGAGCGCCGACGTGATCTCGTCCGCGATGACGAGGTGCGGGTCGACGACCAGGCCCCTGGCGATCGCGATGCGCTGCCGCTGCCCACCGGAGAACTCGTGGGGGTACCGGTGCATCATGTCGGGCTGGAGACCGACCCGTTCGAGCCAGGCGCCGATCCGGTCCTGGTGGGCCGCGACCCTGGGCCGGACCGGGTCGATCGCCTCGGCCAGGGTCTGCGCGACGGTGCGCCGCGGTGACAGCGACGAGTACGGGTCCTGCGGGATCATCTGGATGCGACGTCGGTACGTGCGCAACGTCCGGCGGTCCGCATCGGTGAGGTCCACGCCGTCGACCACCGCGGTGCCCGACGCCGGCTTGACCGTGCCGACGAGCACCTTGGCGAGCGTCGACTTGCCGGAGCCGGACTCCCCCACGACACCCACGGTGCGACCCCGCCCGAGGCGGAGGTCGACGCCGTGCAGGACCGTGGTCTGTCCGAAGGTGACGTCGAGGCCACGCACGTCGATCATGGCGTCGGTCGCCGTGCCGGTCGTGGTCTCGGTCATGGTGTCGGTCATGCGCGTGCCTCCGGGGTCCGTGCCGGGACGGTCACCACGGGGGTGGCCGCGAGGAGCTGCTTCGTGTACGGGTGCTCGACGGTGTCCGGGGACAGGCCGGCGACGTCGTCGATGCGCTCGACGATCGCGCCGTCGCGCATCACGAGCACGCGGTCGCACAGCGCTCGGACCACACCCAGGTCGTGCGAGATGAAGAGCACGGCGGTGCCGGAGTCCTCGTTCATGCGCTTGAGCACCGTGAGCACCTCGCGCTGGACGGTCACGTCGAGCGCGGTCGTCGGTTCGTCCGCGATGAGCAGGTCGGGCTTGGCGCTCATCGCGGAGGCGATCATCGCGCGCTGCTTCATGCCGCCGGAGAGCTGGTGCGGGTACTGGCGCAGCCGCCCCTCGGGGTCCGTCAGCATCACGGCGCGGAAGCCGCGGGCGAGCAGCTGCATCGCGTCACGGCGGCTGTGGCGCAGGCGCA
Source organism: Curtobacterium sp. GC_Cur_3 (assembly GCF_026544205.1). GTDB lineage: Bacteria > Actinomycetota > Actinomycetes > Actinomycetales > Microbacteriaceae > Curtobacterium. Next base: position 22,267 of record NZ_JALNUI010000003.1, on the reverse strand, counting down.
TCCGCAGCACGTCGGTGAGCTGGCTCCCGAGCACCATCGCCGGGTTCAGCGCTGTCCCCGGGTCCTGGTAGACCAGGCCGATGCGGGACGCGAGCACCCGGTCCGGCACCCGACCGAGCAGGTCGACCCCGCCGAGCTCGAGCTTCCTGGCCGACGCCTCGAGGCCCTCCCCGAGCAGCTTCCCGACGACCGAGGCCGTCAGCGACTTGCCCGAGCCGGACTCGCCGACGATGCCGAGCACCTCGCCCCGGCGGACCGTGAACGAGACGTCGGAGACGAGTGCCCGGCCGGTGGCAGCGTGGCGCACGGAGATGCCGTCGGCCACGAGCACCGCGTCCTCCTCCACGTCCAGCGTCGGGGCGCCGGACGCGCGCGGGTCATGCGGGCTCGCGTCGAGTTCGACCGCGGGTTGGCGGCGGCGGCCAGCCCGTCCCCGACGAGCAGGGCGGCGAGCGAGGCGAAGGTCAGCGCCACGGCGGGCCCGACGATGACGACGGGGTTGACGACGATCCGGTCGAGGCCGTCGTTGAGCAGCGTCCCCCAGTCGAACGCGGGGGTCTGCGCGCCGAGGCCGATGAACGACAGACCGGAGATCTCGACGAGGGCGCCGGAGAACGCACCGGCGATCAGGATCAACGTCGGTTCTGCCATGTTCGGCAACACGTGCCGCACGGCCACGCGGTGCGCGGGCACACCCATGAGCCGCGCCGTGGTGACGTACTCGCTGGTCGAGATCTTCGCGGCGAGGTTGGCCGTGAGCCGGGCGAACCCGGCGATGTTCGCGACGGCGATGGCCACGACGACCTGCACCATCCCCTGCCCGAGGATCGCGGCGACGATGATGGCGACCAGCATCGTCGGGTAGCTGACGGCGAACTCGATCGCGCGCAGACCGAGCTCGCGGACCCGTCGCGGCGCGAGCCAGACGCCGATGCCGAGCGCGATGCCCAGCACGGCGGAGATGGCCGTCGCGGCGAGCGCCATCAGCACGGTGGCGCGGGTGGCGACCAGGGTCCTGGCGAGCATGTCGCGGCCGAGGGTGTCGGTGCCGAGCGGGTGCGCCGACGTCGAGCCGAGGCCGGCGGTGCCACCGATTCCCGTGGCCTGCCCGCTGAGCACGAACGGGGCGACGACCGCGACGACGAGGATGAGCCCGAACATCACGAGCCCGACGACGAGTCCGGCGTTCCAGGCGAAGGAGCGAGGCCGGGAGGGGCCGTCAGCGGTGGCGGTGCGGACCGCGGTGATGGTGTCAGCCACGTTTCTCTCCGAGGGTGCGCGGGTCGATGAGACCCAGGATGACGTCGATGACGAGGGTGATCACGAGGGAGATGAGACCGATGACGAAGACCGCGGCCCGGATCACCGGGTAGTCCTTGTCGACGGCGATCGCCTGCACGATGACCCCGCCGAGTCCCGGCCAGGCGAAGACCGCCTCGGTGATCAGGGCGGACCCGAGCAGCGCGGTCATGATGATGCCGGAGAGCGTCAACGCCGTCGTGAGCAGGTTCGGCAGCATGTGCTTGGCGTAGATCGAGAGCGTCGGCAACCGCCAGCCGCGGGCGGTGCGCATGTAGTCCTGCTCGAGGATCACCGCCGTCTCCCGCCGGACGATGCGGGCGACCGAGCAGGTCCCACCGACGGTGAGGGCAGCGATGGGCAGGACCGCCGCGGACCCGAACGAGTACGCGGGTGAGTAGGCGGGCGGCAGCACCCGGAGGAGCACCGCGAACACGACGACGAACCCGGTGGCGAGCACGTAGGTGGGGATCGAGGAGACGAGTCCGGTGACGGCGGTGAAGGTCACGTCGAGCCAGCGGTGACGGTCGCCCCGGGTCAGGACGCCGACGGTCATGCCGAGGGCGAGTCCGAGGACGAGCAGCAGCAGCACCGCCGCGATGGTGATCGTCAGCGTGTACGGCACGGCGGTCATCACGATGTCCATCGCGGGGGCGCGGTACTTGTAGGAGTCCCCGAAGTCCCCCCGCACGACGCCGGCGACGTAGTCCCACAGCTGCACCGGGAGCGGCTGGTCGAGTCCGAGCTGGTGGCGGACGAGCTCGACCTGGGCGAGCGTCGCGGTGTCGCCGGCGATGGCCGTGGCCGGGTCCCCGGGGATGAGCTGCACGATCAGGAAGGTCACGAGGACCAGGACGGCCAGGTTCACGACGAGGCCGATGACGCGTCGGAGCAGGAAGCGCCGCCAGGCACCGCCGAGCGTGGCGGCCCGTGGTGCCGGTGCAGGGCCCGGACCGGGCACGGGGGGATGGTCGATGGTGGTGGTGCTCATCGTGGATGCTCCTGCCGTGCTCGGGTCCGGGCGCTGCTGTGCGGTGGTGCGGTGGTGCGGTGGTGCGGTGGTGCGGTGGTGGTTACTTGACGATCCGCATCGCCGAGACGTCCCAGTAGCCGGAGAAGACGTGCGTCTCGAATCCCTTGCGGGCGACGTACCGGTGGGTGTCGGTGATGAGCGGGGACATGTCGACGCGCTCGAGGATCGTCTTCTGCGCGGTCTCGAAGTCGGTGCACTGCTTCGCCGGGTCCGACGTGGCCATCGCGGCCTGGTAGGCGGCCAGCCCCTCGGGGTTGTCGCTCGACGTCACGTTCGTGCCGCCGTCGGCGTAGGTCGGGCCGAGGTACCGCGCGATCGAGGTGTTGATGAGGCCCGTCTGTGCGTCCTCGGCGGCGAGCGCGAGGTCCCAGGTCTCGGGCTTCGTCCGCATCTGCGTCGTCCAGTCCGCCGGGTCCGGTGCCGTCACCTTCACCGTGGCACCGGCGTTCCGCAGCGACTCCGCGAGGAAGTCGGCGGCGGGGTCCCAGTTGGACACGATGAGGAGCCGGATCGTCTTGCCCTTGAGCTCCTTCGCGGCCGCGGCGGCGTCGTGTCCCTGGACGAGCGCGCTGTCGTCGACGGCGCAGCGGTAGCTCGCCGCGTTGACCGTGTGCTGGGCGACGCCGAGGCCGTCGAGCCCGGCGTTGTTGAACCCCTTCGTGTCGACGGCGGCCGCGGTCGCGGCACGGAGCGCCTGGTCCCCGGCGAACACGGACCCCGAGCCCTCGGCCTCGTTGAACACGAGGTTGTAGGCGGAGCTGGCGAACTTCACGGTCGAGTAGTCGCCGCCGGTGAAGCGCTCGGCGTTCGAGTCGTAGAAGCGAGCGACGTCGACGCCACCCGACTGCAGCAGGTTGGCGCTCGTGTTCGAGTCGCCCTGCACGGTCATGTTGATCGTCTTCGCCGGCTTGCCCGTGACGGTCTTCCAGGCGGGCCATGCGTCGTAGTCATCGCGGAGCGAGTACGCGACGCTCTTGCCGGCCGCGGACTTCGTCAGGGTGTACGGGCCGGACCATGCGCCCTTGACCGTGCCGGCCGCGAGGCCCTTCGGGTCCTTGATCCCGGCCGGGCAGATGATCCCGGTGCCGGGACGGGTCATCCCGCCGAGGAGCTGCGAGTACGGCGCACTGAGGTCGACGGTGAGCGTCTTCGCGGAGTCGTCGGCCGTGAAGGTCGGGACTCCCGAGCCGAACGCCTGGTTCTTCCAGGTCTGCGCGCCGGAGTCGTCGAGCCCGACGAGGTACTTGAACGAGTCCGCCACCACGGTCGGCGTGATGGCGGTCCCGTCGGAGCAGGTGGCGCCGTCCCGGATGGTGAAGACGTACTTCGACGCGGACTCGGCGTCCCACTTCGACGCGAGGCCGCCGATGTACTGGCCGCTCTCGCCCTCGCCCTGCCGGAGCAGGGTGTCGAAGCCGAGGCGGGCGACCTCGACGTCCGAGCTGCCCGTGGCCTTCGCCGGGTCGAACGTCGCCGGGGCGTACCAGAGCTCTGCGTTGATCGTGTCGGTGGTCGACGTGTCGCCGCCACCGGTGGCGGAACCGGACGCGGTGCAGGCGCTCAGCGAGAGGCCGAGTGCGGCTGCCAGCGCGGCGCCGACGAGGATGCGCTTCCTCACCATGGTGCTGTCCTCCAATGGGATTCGGGATGATGCCAGGGGGTCAGTCCCAGGGGTCGGGTCTAACTTGGATACAATCTAGGACAATCCGCATCCAACTGTGTTTCGTGTGGATTACATCTCCGCGCGGAAGACCGTGCAGCCGCCGACCTCCGTGCGGAGGACCAGCGCTCGAGCGAATTCCTCCGCCGAGCACCGGTCCGGGTCCACGTCGAGGAGCACCCAGTCCGCCAGCGCCCCTGGACGGAGGACGCCCCGGCGCCCGTCCGCGTAGGACGCGTGTGCGGCACCGCGGGTGTAGGCGTCGACGGCTTCGAGGACCGAGATCCCCTGCGCCGGGCCCTCCGGTTCCTCCACGTCCCGCATCCGTCTGGTCACCGCGACCGGGACGACCTCACGCGGGTCGAACGGGAAGTACGGGGCGTCCGAGCCCATGGCCACGACGACGCCGGCGTCCAGCCACGACCGCATCGGGTTCACCTCGGTGACACGGTCGCCGAGTCGAGCGCGCAGGCCAGCGGCGTTCTTCCACGCGATCGACGGCTGCAGCGAGGCGACGACCCCGAGGCGGGCAGCCCGCTCCATGCTCGCGGCACTCGGCTCCAGGTAGGCGTGGACGAGCTGGCACCGCAGCGCCGCGACGACCTCGGCCGGGGCAGCCGCCTCGAGACCGTCGAGCACCTCGGCGACCGCACGGCTGCCGACGGCGTGGACGCCGAGGCCCCACCCCCGCTCGACACAGCCGGCGGCCAACCGCGCGAACTCCCCCGCCGAGATGCGTCGCACACCGTGGTCGTCCCCCGACCACGGACGCTCGAGCAGCGCCTCCCCCTTCATGCCCTCGCCGTCGTGGTAGACCTTCACCGGCCCGAGGCGCAACCAGTCGTCGCCGGCGCCGGTCGACCCGCTGATGCCGTCGAGGACGGCGAGCGCCGCGTCGACGTCGGGGACAGCGGGGGTGCCGAGCTCCGGCCAGGGCATGGCGACCACCCGGAGCGTCAGTGCTCCGCGTCGGTGGGCCTCGCGCCAGCCCTCGAGTTCGGGCAGCGACACGGCCGGGTCGACCACACCGGTGAAGCCCATCGCGTGCAGGAGCGGCTGGACACGACGGATCGCGGCGACCCGGTCCTCGAGCGCGGGCGGTTCGTCACCGAGCCAGTCCGGGGCGTCGGGGTCGGCGTCCCCGTCGGCGAGCATGGCGGCGGAGAAGGCCCGGGCGTCGGCGTCGGGGCCGACCAGCTGCAGCGCCTTGAGCCCGGCGCGCTGCGCGTGCGCGTGGGCGTCGATGAAGCCGGGCAGCACGGTCCCGTCGACGTGGTCCTCGGGCGTCCCAGGAGCAGCGACGGCACGGACCTCGGCGACCGACCCGACGACCGCGACGGTGTCGCCCACGACGAGCATCGCCTCAGCGTGGGGCCGGTCGGGGTCCATGGTCCGGATCCGTCCGACGACCACCAGGGCGGGAGCCGGCTCAGACACCGACCGGCTCCCGCTCGTCCAGCCAGTCGTGCACGTCGGCCGCGGTCACGAGCGCGTCACGCTGCAGGTACCCGATCGCCTCGAGTGCCGCGTCGTGCGCGCGCTCGCTCGACCCGGCGACGCAGTCGGTGAGGACCCGGACCGCGTAGTCGTGCTGGTGCGCGTCCGCCGCCGTGTAGTGGATGCAGACGTCGGTGAGCCCACCGACCAGGAGCACGGTCTCCGCGCGGTAGGCCTTCAGCACGATCTCGAGCTCCGTGCCGAAGAAGGCCGAGTAGCGGCGCTTCCGGATCACGAACTCCGACGGCCTGGGCTCGAGCCACGCCGCGAGCTCGGTCTGGTCCTCCCCCTCGATGCAGTGCGGCCCCTCGGCACCGTCGAGCTCCCGGCCGATGTCGACGAGGTCGGGCTTGTGGACCTCCTGGATGAACACGACCGGCACGCCGGACGTCCGGCAGTGCTCGATGAGCTCGCGCACCCGCGGGGCGCGTTCGGCCCGACCCGGCATCACCGGGATGCCGGGTGTCGGCAGGGTCGAGGTCGCACCACCCTGGATGTCGACGACGATCAGGACGGGGTTGCCGGTGACGGCGAGCATGCGGTGGTTCCTTCCACGACGGTTCGTGCACGGGTCCGGACGCGGGCCGTCGCCGTCATTCTGGGACGGCCGCGCACCACGGAGGGGTCGACGGTGTTTCGCGGGCGTTAAACCTCAGCTGTCGCCCATCGGGCGCGCGGACCGCCGCCGCCGGAACGGCAGGAGGTCGGCGACCGGCACCGCGCCGGACCCGTCACCGACCGCCACCCAGACCCGCGCGTCCGGGGCGTGGTCGACGAGGAGTTCGGCGCAGACACCGCACGGCTCGACGAGGTGCAGGGTGCCGCCGGGTCGACGGAGCACGCCGACGACGGCGACGACCGGCGACCCGGCGACGACGGCGGCGCTCAGTGCAGCCGACTCGGCGCACACCGACGCCCGCCCCGCGGACGCCTCGACGTGCAGACCGGTGACGACCATGCCGTCGGCGAGCCGGAGGGCGGCGGCGACCTCGTGCACGCCGGTGCGGTAGCGGCGGTCGAGCACAGCGGTGGCGACCTCGAGCAGCTCTCGGTCACCTGACCCCATGCCCGGCGGCGGGCCGTCGAGCACCGGTCGATCGGAGGCGGTCACGACCAGCCCATGATCCTGGCCATGTTGCTGCCCTCGATGAGCGCGCGGTCGGCCTCGTCGGGCACGGCCTTGGCGATCTTCATGCGTTCGAGGTCGAAGTCGCTGCCGGGCCACTCGGAACCGAGCAGGATCTTCTCGGCGCCGAGCCTGGCGTACGCGCGCTTCACGTCGGACATCAGGGTCGCCGACGTCTCGAGGTAGACGTGCGGGTTCCGTTCGGCGACGATGATCGCCTCGGGCACGTTCCACACCGCGCCCATGTGCGCGATGATCGTCGGGACGGTCGGGAAGCCCTTCGCGATCTCCTCGATGGCGAACGGCGCGCAGAACGCGTCGTCGAGCGCGTTGATGAGGACCGGCAGTCCCAGCTCGGCGCACACGGCGAAGAGCGGGTCGAGCAGACCGTGGTCGGCGACGTGGTAGCCGTGCAGGCTGGGGTGCAGCTTCAGGCCGACCAGCCCGCCGTCGGCGAAGCGGCGGATCTCGTCCGTGGCGTTCTCCCACTGGGGCATGACCTGGCCGAAGCCGAAGAGCCGGTCGGGGTGCGCGGCCACCAGGTCCATCAGGAAGTCGTTCTCGATCCCCTGCGCGAGCGAACAGACCATCGCGCGGTCGACCCCTGCTGCGTCCATCCGGTCGAGGATCCGGGTGGCGTCGAACGGGGTGTACGACGGCGGTTCCTCACCGGGTCGGACCCCACTGAGGTAGTCGCTGCGCCCGCGGCGGTCCTGCGTCGTGTTGTAGGCGTCGATGATCATCGTGGCGTCTCCTCGTCGGCGGCGGACGGTCGGTGGACCGGCCGTATGTGATCCGATACTGCCAGAATTGGATCCAATCTGGAAGTGGGGGCACGGTTGCGTGCGGGGACCCGGGGAGCCGAGCCGAGCCTCCCGTCAGTGGATCGCGACCATCGCACCCATCGCGAGCACGCTCGCGAGGGACGCCAGGCGGCGCACCGACTCGACCCGTGGCGCGCGACCACCGCAGACGCTCCACACGACCGCAGCGGCGTGCACGACGACGGCGACCACCACGGGCAGCAGCAGCACGACGCCGTGCTCGTGTCCGGCGCCGCGGTGGGCGTCTCCGCTCCCGAGCACGACGAAGACCGCCGCGAGCAGCATCCCGAGGGCATGCAGGTGGTCGACGCCCGGACGCCGCCCGGACCCGCGCACCCGCTCGACCAACGCCGTGCCCATCGCGCAGCAACCCAGCAGGAGCGCCCAGAACGGCGCGGGGACGATCCCGAGACCGGGCAGGTGGCCGTCGAGCATGGCGACGAGCATCACGACCTCGGCGACCAGTGGCGCCGTCGCCACCCCGCGGCGACCGACGACACCGAGCACCAGCGCCCCGACGGCGCTGGCGACCATCACGAGGAACAGGAGGACCACCATTGGATCCAATCATGTGCGAGTCGGATACGGCAATGGGATCCAACTCCTGCGAAGATCGGAACCGCAGCGGTGATGCTGCGACGACCGACCGAGGGAGACCCCGCGTGACCACCACCGACGGCAACGCACTCGTCGACGATCTGGCGGCCCGCATCCGCGCGAAGATCATGACCGGCGAGATCCCGATCGGCGCCCCGCTGCGCCAGGCGGACCTCGCCACGCAGTTCGGCATCAGCCGGACCCCGGTGCGCGAGGCCCTCCGCCAGCTGCAGACGGGCGGCCTGATCGAGGTCGTGCCGAACCGCGGCGCCGTGGTCCGTGTCCCCGTGCCGTGGGAGGTCCGCGAGGCCTACGAGGTCCGGGCCGAACTCGAGTCCCTCGCCGCGCGCCGCGCCGTCGACCGACTCGACGACGCCACCGTCGACCAGCTCCGGTCGGTGAACCAGGCGATGTACGAACGGTCCCTCGCGGCTGCGGCCGGCGAACAGCCGAAGCAGCGGGAGGGCAGCGACAACGACCAGTTCCACGGGCTCATCTACGAGGCGTCCGGGAACACGCGCCTGACCCGGATGCTCGTCGAGATCAACGACGCGTTCCCGCGCAACGTCTCGGGCCTGGTGCTCCGGGAGAACTCCCGACACCGCGAGGAGAACTTCCGCGAGCACGAGGAGCTCATCGAGGCCTTCGTCGCCGGCGACCGCATCCGTGCCGCTGACCTGATGCGGGAGCACGTCCTCCGCGCCGGAGAGCACCTGGCGCACTGGTACGAGCGCCGGTCCTCGACGGTGTTCACCGGCTGAACCGCGGCGCCCGCCCGATCCACCCGGTGGCCTCCTCGATCGCCCGCGTGACGGCGAGCAGCTGCGCCTCGCGTCCGTGGCGTCCGACGACCTGGACACCCACGGGCAGTCCGTCCGGCGTGAAGCCGGCCGAGGTCACCACGACGGGGTGTGCGGTCAGGGTGAGCCGGTTCGCCAGCATCTGCCAGGTGAAGTAGCGCTCGAACCGGTGTCCGTCGACCTCGTCGACCCACTCGACCTCGGCGGGCGGTGCGACGACCGGCGTCGCCGGCAGCACGAGCACGTCGTGCCGCTCGAGCACCGCCGCCGTGTCCCGGTACATCCGGGTCCGCCGCTCGTACGCGTCGGCGAGCTGCGCCGCGGTCGTCGCACGCCCCTGCTCGACGTTCCGGACGTAGTCGGGGCGGAACCCGGTCGCCCCGGCGTCGACGGCGTGACGGCCGCCGAGGAAGAACTCGAACGTCTCGATCGTCTCCCACGCCTCGTCCGCACCGGTGAAGTCGGGCTCATCGTGCTCGACCACCGCGCCGAGCCCGGACAGCTGCTCGGCGAAGGCACGGTGCACGGCACGCACCGCCGGGTCGATCGGCAGACCACCCGCGTCGTCGCTCCACGCGACCCGCAGGCCGTCGACCGACACGGGCCGCGCGCGGTGCTGCGCCATGCCGGACATCGGCCAGACGGAGCGTTCCACGGCCAGCGCGCCGAGGAACAGCGCCGCGTCGGCGGAGTCCCGCGCCATCGGACCCGTGACGCCGTGCGGGGTCCAGGCGTTGCCGGTGCGGCCGCTCGGCACCCGACCCGGGCTCGGCCGCACCCCGACGACGTTGCAGAACGCCGCCGGGTACCGGAGGCTGCCGCCGCTGTCCGAGCCGTCGGCGATCGGGAGCATCCGACCGGCGAGTGCCGCGGCCGCACCCCCGCTCGAGCCACCGGCGTGCCTGGTCGTGTCCCAGGGGTTGACGGTGGTGCCGAACACCGGGTTGAAGGTCAGGACGCCCTGCCCCATCTCCGGGGTGTTCGTCTTGCCGATGACGAGCGCACCGGCTTCGCGCAGCAGGCCGGCGAGCACGCTGTCGCGCTCGGCCGGACGGGCGCCGGCGAAGGCCGCCGACCCGTTGGTGGTGGGCATGCCGGCGACGTCCATCAGGTCCTTCACCGCGGTCGGCAGGCCGTGCAGGGGCGGCAGCACGTCACCGGTGCTGCGCGCCGCGGCGGTCAGTCGGTCCGCGTCCCGTGCCGCGGCGAGCGACGTCGAGTCCGGTTGCTGGGACACGACGGCCCGGAGGACCGGGTTGCGCTCCTCGATGCGGTCCAGGTGGGCGCGCATCACCTCGACGGCGGAGACCTCGCCGGTGGCGACGGCATCGGCGAGCCGGACGGCGGACCAGTCGGCCAGGTGTTCCATCAGCGGCCGCCCTCGTGGTCGTGCTGCTGTTGGGCGGCGACGTGGCCGTCGTGCACGGCTTCGACCGCGTGGTCGTGGCCGACGTGGCCCTGACCAGCGTGGTCGTGGCCCGCGTGGTCGTGGCTGCCGCCCGGTGCGCAGTGGTCGGTCGCCGACGGCGGGACGTCGAGCGACGGGTTGCGGTCGAAGAACCCGTCGGGCTCGAGCCGGAAGCCGATCCGGTCGACGGGCATCACCGGCCACTGCTCCGGACGGGGGAAGTGGTGCACGCCGAGCACCGGCCAGAGCACCAGCCGCTCGTCGTCCAGCGACCGGTCGGCCTGCTGCCAGACGTGCACGCCGTCGTCGCCGAGCTCGCCCTGGTTCGGGTACTCCCCCGCGATGAAGCGCTGCTCGGGGTCGAAGGCGCTGGCCCAGAGGTGCTGTCCGACGAAGGGCGCCTTCCGCTCGACGACGCTCCCGGGCCGGACGTGCAGCTGCGCGGTGTCCCGGATCGCCAGGCGGTAGGCGGTGCGCTCGCCGTACCGGTTCTGCGCGGACTCGCTCTCGATGCGCCAGTGCCGCGCGCGGGCCGGGTCGGTGCGCATGGCGCCGGCGGCCTCGGACAGGATCGGGGTCTCGACGGCGATGCAGGCGTTGCCGTACGGGTTCAGTGCCTCGTCCGGCTCGACCTCGGCGTGCACCTCGACGAGCCGGTTCCGCGGCCCGTCGACGGCGGTGTCGAGCCGCACCGCGAAGTAGTGCTGGTGGATGGGGGCCTGCACGTTCGGCGCCACCAGGCGGCCGGACCGCGGGGTCGCACCGTCCGCGATCCCGGACACCGACATCAGCCCGGTGAGCTTCACCTCGAGCTCCACCGAGCCGTCCTGGTACAGGGACCAGTAGAAGCCGTAGTCGTAGTTGGCGACCGTGGCGAAGCTGGAGATGACGAGGCGGCGGCTGCGACGGACCTCGGAGCTGCCGGTCCGGGTGTTGACGTGCTTCCAGAGGATCGAGTCGTCCTCCTCGTGCAGGCAGATGCCGTTCACGACGGTCTGCGGTTCCCCGTGCCCGTCGAGGTACTGCACGTCGAAGTACCGGATCTCGCCGAGGCAGTCGCACCCGAGCTCGAGGCTCGCGGTGAGCGGTCCGGCGCCGTACTCGCCCCAGTCGAAGAAGTTCTTCCGGTACGCGGTCGGGTCGCTGTCGAGGTACGGCACGTACATCTCGTTCACGGCGGCACGGTGCAGCACCGGACGCTCGACCTCGCCGTCGCGGTACCGGAGGTCGTGCAGCACCAGGCCCTCACGGTGCGAGAACCCGACGCGGAACGTCCAGTTCTGCCAGGTCACCTGGTGCCCGCGGACGTCGAAGCCCGGTCCGTCCTGCTGCACGACGTCGAGCGGGGCGACCTGTCGGTCTGGGCCCCACGTGCCCGACGTGTAGACACCCGTCTCGCTCGCCATCGGGACCACGCCGTGGTCCTCGATGCGGATCACCTCGAGCGTGTCGAGGTCGAGGATCGGGACCAGCCCGGCGACGGGTCGGGCGTAGCCGTTGTCCTCGGGGAACTCGCGGTACCAGACGGTGCCCCAGCTGAGCCGTCGGTCGGCGAGGTCCTCCGGCACGAAGCCCGTGATCGACTCGGGGTCGACCCAGACGAGCGAGGTGTCGGTGATGCCGCGCTTCGCCAGGGCCTCGACGAGCAGGGGGGACTTCCGTGCCGCCTGCGCGATGAGGCGGGCCTCGTCGCTCGACACCCCGGGCCGTCGGTGGTCGACGTCCGTCCACAGCTCGACGATCGCCGGCGAGTCCGGACCGGCCGTCCACCCGCGCACCTCCCACGCGGCGTGGGCGTCCGGGTCCATCACGACGAGCCGGACCGGTCGCGCTCCCCCGGCGGCGGTCCCCCTGGCCTTCTCCTCGTCGAGCGCGATGCCCCAGAAGCGCGGACGCGCGCCGATCCGGTCGGCCGACCGCACCGCGGCGACGAACGAGGCGATCTCCGCCGAGGTCAGCGGGTCGAGGACGTGGGTGGTGCTGCTCATGGACTTCCTCCGGGAAGCGGGTCGGGTGGGGTGGCCGGGATCAGGCGGATCGGGTCATGGCGTGCTGAGGACGACGGCGCGTCCGTCGGCTCGGGGGTCGCTCGCGGCGTCCAGGCGGCCGTCGGCGTGCAGCCGCACGGTCTGCACGTGCCCGGCGTCGTCGACGGCGCCGTCGGTGCGGACGACGGGCAGCCCGAGGACACCCGCGGCCTCCACCGCGTCGTCGGTGCCCGGTTCGGCGACGACCGTCATGACCTCGTGGCCCAGGTCGCGGGCGCCGACGACGAAGCGCGGACGCCCGAGCACCGCCGCGGGGTCGCTGTCCGGCGCCAGGAGGTCTCGTGCGACCTGGGCGAGGATCCACGGCTGCGCGCTGCCGCCCTGGCACCCGAGGGCGAGCACCAGGTCGTCGGACTCGGCGATGACCGGCAGCAGGGTGTGCGGCGGTCGGAGCCCGGGGCCGACGTGCGCGGGGTGCGCCGGGTCGGTGCTGGAGGCGGAGCCGCGGTTGTGCAGCACGACACCGGTGCCCGGGTCGAGGATGCCCGAACCGAACAGCTGGTAGACGCTCTGGATGAGCGAGACGACGGTGCCGTCGGAGTCGGCGGCGGTCACCGCCACGGTGTCCCCGAGCGCGCGTCCGGCGCGGGGCAGCGCTCCCACCCGCCGGTGCCCTCGGGGGTCCGTCATCGCGTCGACGTCGATCACACCGCCGCGGGGGTCGCCGAGTTCCGCCTGGCGCACGAGCGCGGCGCGGTGGACGGCGTCGACGAGGCCGGTGGTGTCGGTGTCGAGGGCCTCCGGCAGGATCCCGAGCAGGACGACGCCCTGCGTGGGCGGCGGGGCGACCCACCAGCGCACCCCGCCCGTGGTCGACGTCTCGGGCTCGGGCGACTCGGCCCGGTGCGCCGCGAAGTCGTCCTCGGTGTGGGTGCCGCCGAGTTCGCGGAGCCGACCGCTGATCGACGCGGCGATGCGGCCGCGGTACATCGCCGACGGGTCCTCGGCGAGCTCGGCCAGGGTGGCGGCCAGGGCTGGTTGCACCAGCGCGTCCCCCTCGCCGAGGAGCCCGCCGGCGCCGTCGCCGAAGACACCGGTCATCCCGGCGTCGGCGCGCAGCTCGGCGGCCCTGGCGGTGATCGCCCGCGCGAGCCCGGCCGAGACCGGGGCACCGTCCGCGGCGAGCCGTGCGGCGCGTCGGAGCGGTGCCGCGAGCCCGAGCCGACCGCCGAGCCGGTCGAGGGCCTGCCACCCGGCGACGACACCGGGGACCGTGACGGTCTGGGCTCCCTGGCGCGGCATCCGGTCGAGCTGCGCGAGTGCACCGACGTCGATCCCGGCGGGTGCGGCGCCCGCGGAGACGACCGTGGACACGGAGCCGTCCGGACGCCGCACCAGGGCGACGAGGTCACCGCCGATGCTGCACTGGTGCGGGTAGACGACGGTGAGGGCAGCCGCGGCGGCGAGGGCAGCGTCCACCGCGTCACCGCCGGCGGCGACCGCCTCGGTGGCCGCGTCGAGCGCGGCCGGGTGCGGTGCCGCGACGGCGACGCGGAGGGGGGACGCGGTGGCGGGGGCGGTCATGCGGTGGTCACCATCCTGGTGGGGCTGAGGAAGTCGAGGTCGGGTCGGTCGTGGCCCTGGACCAGGTCGGCGACGGCCTCCCCGATCGCCGGGCCGAACTTGAAGCCGTGCCCGGAACAGGCCGCGGCGACGACGACCTCGGGTTGGTCGGGCAGGGGGCCGACGACGAAGCGCTTGTCGGGCGTCATCGTGTACAGGCACGCGACGGCGTCGCCACCGTCGGTGTCGAGCCCGGGGACGAAGCGCCGGAACAGCTCGCCGAGGTGCTCCGTCTCCGCCGTCGTCGGCGGCGCGACCGGCACCTCGGGGTCCCACACCGGTCCGGCGTCGATCCCGATCTTCGCGCCGGACCCGCCGGCCTCCGGGAGGCCGAACACGAGTCCGTCCGGCAGGTCCACCGAGAAGCACCCGAGCGCCGGCGGCTGCGCCACCGCCTGTCCTGGGCGGACCGTCAGCGTGACGATCCGCCACACCTCGAAGAACGACGCGCCACCGGGCACGAGCCGTGCAGCCCACGCGCCACCGGCGAGCACGAGCCGCCGCGCACGGAGCGTCCCGGCGTCGGTCCGGACGCTGACGACGCCGCCGTCGACCGACCAGTCGACGACGGTCTCGCCGAAGCGGAGCTCGGCACCAGCACGCGCGGCGGAGGACTGCGCGAAGGCGAGCGCCCCGGCTGCGTCGAGGACGCCGGCGTCCGGGTCGTGGACCGCCCCGTAGGACGCCGGGAGGCGCAGCGACGGTGCGAGTGTCGGCCAGGTGTCGGGTGCGGCCGGGAGGCTCGACCCGCCCTGCATCGTCGGCTCGCCCCGGTGGGCGTACAGCCCGCCGGTCGGGTGCAGGAACGGCGCGCCGGCGGCGGCTCCCCAGCGGTCCCAGCCGCGGAAGGCGCGGTCGACGAGGTCGTTCCACACCGGGTTCGGGTAGGCGCGGCGGATCATCCGGGTCGCGCCGTGCGAGGAACCGCGGCGGTGCCCCGGCTCGAACCGTTCGACCCCGACGACGTCGAGCCCGCGCTCGGCGAGTTCGAGGGTCGTCGCCGAGCCGTGGATCCCGAGTCCGAGGACGACGACGTCGTGCAGGACGCTCACGCGCGTGCCTCGGCGACCTCGGCGACGACGCCGGCGAGCAGGACGCGGACGTCCTCCTCGTCGTTGTACACGTGCGGGGACACCCGCACGACGCTCGGCAGCCCACGGGCGCCGAGGTCCCACTGGGCGTGGCTGGCCGGCACGGCGATCGAGTCGACGCCGCGTCGTCGGAGTCCGGCGGACACGGTCTTCCCCGGCGCGCCGTCGACGGTGAACGTCACGATGGCGGACGGCGATGCGGGCGGGTCGGTCACCGTGACGCCGTCGATGTCCCCGAGGTCCGCGCGGAGTCGCTGTCCGAGTGCGACGAGGTGGCGCTCGGTCGCGACCGGTCCGCGCTCGAGGGCCTCGCGGAGGGCCACACCGAGTCCGAGCCGACCCGCGACGGAGCACTCCCAGGTCTCGAGCTGCCGCGCGCTGCCGTCCATCGTCCACTCATCCTCGCCGGTCCAGACGGATCCGCGGACATCGGGTGCCCACGATCCGATGCCGTCGAGCGTGCCCCGTCGCAGGTACGCCAGCCCGGTGCCCCGTGGCCCCCGGAGGAACTTGCGGCCGGTCGTGACCAGCGCGTCGCAGCCGATCGCGTGCGCGTCGATCTCGAGCTGTCCGACCGACTGGGTGGCGTCGACGACCGTCACGGCGCCGTGCCGTCGGGCGGACGCCGTCACCGCCGCGATCGGTTCGACGAGCCCGGACGACGTCGGGACGTGCACGGCACTGACGACGACCCGGCCGGTCGCTGACGCGAGCGCGCGGTCGAGCTCCTCCAGGTCCATCGCACCCGAGGCGTCACTCGGCACGACGACCAGCTGGACGCCGTCGTGGCGCTGCAGCGCGAGGAGCCGGAGCGCCTGGCTGACGTAGCTCGAGCGCGGTGCGACGACGGTGTCGCCCGGACCGAGCCGCAGGGCGTCGAAGACCCCGCGGAGGCCGCTGGTCGCGCTGTCGAAGCAGGCGATCTCGTCGGCGTCGGCTCCGAGGAGGGCGGCGGCCGACGTGTAGACGTCGGCGAGGGCGTCGGTGGCCTGGGTGGCGGCTTCGTACCCACCCACCCGCTGTTCGAGGTGCAGGTGCGCGACCACGGCCTCCAGGACGCCGTCGCTGACCAGACCGGCGCCCGCCGCGTTGAAGTAGTGCCGTCCTGCCGTGCCCGCCGTGCGGGCGCGTTCCGCGGCGACGTCGATGCCCGTCGCCGTCCCGACAGCGCGCGTGCCGTCCTCCAGACCGATCGTCATGGCGGGTCCTCCCTCGTGCGCATCGCCCCCGGGGACGCTGAATGGATCCCATCATAAACAGGTTGTATCCATTACCGCCACCGCCGGATACGCTGTCGCCATGACGTACTCCGCTGAGGCCCGCGCGCGCGAACTCGGACTCGTGGTCCCCGACTACGCGGACCCGCCGTACGGGGGCCGCTACGGCAGCTCGCTGCGGGCGTTCCACCGCACGGGCGACCTCCTCGAGCTCAGCGGCATGACCCCGGAGTCGCGGGACGGGACGATGCTGCACCCGGGCGCCGTCGGCGTCGACGTCACGCTCGAGCAGGCCCAGGAAGCCGCCAGGTACACCGCGGTGAACGCCCTCGGGATAATCCGGTACGCACTCGGTTCGCTCGACGAGGTCGTCGCCCTGTCCCGAGGACTCTGCTTCGTGCTCTGCCCTCCGGGGTTCGACCAGCTCAACCTGGTGTCGAACGGCGCGAGCGACCTGCTCTTCGACGTGTTCGGGCCCGACGTCGGGCGGATGGGCCGCGCGTCCGTCGGAGCAACGGCCCTGTCCAGGAACGCCTGCTTCGAGCTGTGGCTCAGCCTGGAGTGCCGCCCCCGTCGGTCGGCGGAGTGAGGCCGCTCGCCGAGACCGGCACCAGGGGTGCGGCGTTCTGGATGCTCGTCCTGGCGTCGACGGCCGGCTACGTCGTCAACGGTGCGACCACCCCCGTCGTCCCACGACTCGCGACCGAGCACCTCGGCGCCGACCCGGCGCTCGGCGGGCTGCTGGTCTCGCTCGCCGCCTTCGTGTCGATCGGGGCGATGCCGCTCGCCGGGCTGCTGAGCGACCGGGTCGGCCCGCGCCGGGTCCTCCTGTGCTCAGGCCTGCTCGCAGCCGCGGGCCTCGGCGTCGTCCTCGTCGCCCTGAGCATCCCGAGCCTCGCGGTCAGCCGCGTCGTCTTCGGGGCCGGCAACGCCGCGACCGCCACCGCCCTCACCGCCTGGGTCGTCGCCGAGGCCCCGGTCGCGCAGCGGAGCCGGGCGCTCGGGCTCTTCGGGCTGGCCGTCTGGATCGGACTCGCACTCGGTCCGGTGCTCGGCGAGTCCCTCTTCCGCTCCGTCGGCCACCAGGCGGTGTGGGTCGTCACCATCGGGATCCAGCTCGTCGGCCTCGCCGTGGCGCTGCTCGTCCGCGGCGGTCGCGCGCCCGTGCACACCACCGAGGTGCGGCGGGCGGGAGCCGGCGTCGCGAGCGTCCTGCGCGCCGTGGTGCGCCCGGGGACTGCGGGACTCGTCGCCTGGGCGGCCGAGGGGTTCATGATCGCGTTCCTCATCCAGCACCTCGTCGACCAGGGCGTCGACGCGCAGGGCGTCCTCGGCGCCGCCGACGTGTTCGCGGTCTTCGCCGGGAGCGTGGTGGGCGTCCGGCTGCTGCTCGGCGGGCTGCCCGACCGGCTCGGACCCGTCCGCACCGCTCGTGCTGCGCTGGTGGTGCTCGCCGCCGGACTCGTGGTGCTCGCGGTGGCGCACGACTTCCCGACGGCCGCGGCCGGAGCCGTCCTGGTCGGAGCCGGGTACTCACCGCTCTTCCCCACGCTCACGGTCCTCGTCACCCGGCGGCTCGACGACCGGACCCGGGCCACCGGGGTCGGGGTCTTCTCCGCCGTCACCAGCGCGGGCTACGCGGTCGGGTCCCTCGTGGGCGGCCTGCTCGTGTCGACGGTCGGCTCCGGGTGGGCACTCGCCGTGCTGGCGGCGCTCCAGCTGGCGGCCGTGCCGGCACTCGGCCGGCACGACCCCGCGCGCCCACGCGACCTCAGAGCGCGATGACCACGCTCTTGAGCTCGCAGAAGGCGCGCAGCGCCTCCTCGCCCAGGTCGCGGCCGAGCCCGGACTCCCCCACCCCGCCGAACGACAGCGCGGGGTCGAACAGGTTGTAGGTGTTCACCCACACCGTGCCGGCGTGCAGGCGCTGCCCCATCCGGTGCGCGCGGCTCAGGTCCCGGGTCCAGACGCCGGCGGCGAGGCCGTAGGTCTGGTCGTTCGCGATCGCGATCGCCTCGTCCTCGTCCTCGAACGGGATGACGCCGACCACCGGGCCGAAGATCTCCTCGCGGGCGATCGTCATCGTGTTCGTGACGTCGGTGAACAGCGTGGGCTCGACGTAGTAGCCGGGTCGGTCGGGGACCCCGCCCCCGACCGCCACGGTGGCACCCTCGGCCTTGCCCTGCTCGATGTACCCGAGGACCTGCTGCCGCTGCTCCTCGGACACGAGCGGCCCGACGGTCACACCGCCGGCGAGACCGTCGCCGAGGGACACCTTCCGCACCGCCGCGACCAACCGCTCGGTCACGTCGGCCAGGACCGACCGCTGGACGAGCAGGCGGCTGCCGGCGGTGCACATCTGCCCGGAGTGCCCGAAGGACGCGCGCATCGCGGTGAGCACCACCGCGTCCAGGTCGGCGTCCTCGAACACGATGTTCGGGCTCTTGCCGCCGAGCTCCAGCGTCAGCCGCTTGAAGTCCGCGCTCGCGGCGCGCATCACCGTGCGGCCGACCTCGGTGCTGCCCGTGAACGACACCTTGTCCACACCCGGGTGGGCGGTCAGCGCCGCCCCGACACGACCGTCGCCGGTCAGG
Organism: Curtobacterium sp. GC_Cur_3; assembly: GCF_026544205.1. Taxonomy (GTDB): domain Bacteria; phylum Actinomycetota; class Actinomycetes; order Actinomycetales; family Microbacteriaceae; genus Curtobacterium. The sequence goes on along the minus strand of NZ_JALNUI010000003.1, from coordinate 3,510 downwards.
ACGTTGACGACACCGGCGGGGACTCCGGCCTCCTCGCAGATCGCGGCCACGCGGAGCATCGTCAGCGGCGTCTGCTCGGCGGGCTTGACGACCACGGTGCACCCGGCGGCGAGCGCCGGGGCGAGCTTGAAGGCCCCGGTCATGATGGGGAAGTTCCACGGCAGGATCAGCGCCGCGACGCCCACGGGTTCGAGGGTCGTGTAGACGTGGTGCTGGCCGCCGTCGACCGGCACCACCGTCCCGGTCAGGCGCGACGGGGCACCGGCGTAGTACCGGAACACCCGTGCGGACGTCGCCGTGTCGGCGCGCGAGCGCTCGATCGGCTTGCCGTTGTCGCGCGTCTCGAGCACCGCGAGCTCCTCGAGCCGCTCCTCGATCAGGTCGGCGACGCGGTGCAGGACGCGGCTGCGGTCGTGCGGGCTCATCCCGCTCCACCGCCGGTCCTCGTGTGCCCGCCGTGCTGCCGCGACCGCGGCGTCGACCTGGTCGGGCCCGGCCTGCGGCACCCGGGTGAGGAGCGCCTCGGTCGCGGGGTCCACCACGTCGATGAGCTCGGCGTCGTCGGGTGCGGTCCAGGTGCCGTCGACCAGGAAGGGCTCGAGCGGCGCGAGGGGGGCGAGGGTGTCTCTCATGGCGGTTCCTCCGGTGCGGGGTGCTGGTCAGGGACGGTCGAGCAGGCGGACCGGCTCGTCGACCGTGATGCGGGTCAGGACGTCGTCCGGCACGCCGAGCTCCCGGAGCCCGGGCACGACACGCGCCGTGAGGTGGTCGAGGCCGTGGCCGCCGTGGCGACGCAGCTGCCCCTTCGTCCAGGTGGCGTGTCCGAACACCCACCGGATGTCGGGGTCGGTGTCGGCGAGCGCGAGGAAGGCGTCGACGCGCTGGGGGTCGCTCGCGTTCCGGATCCGGCCCACGTGCGAGGCCTCGTTCCCGAAGCACAGCTCGAGGACGGCGCCGGCCTGGCCGAGGTCGCGCAGGTAGGGCAGGTCGAGGAACTCGTCGACGGTGGAGAACACCACACGGTCCGGCGCGACACCCTCGGCGACGACGTGGTCGAGGACGGCGAGGCCGTTGCGGGCGTCGGCGGCCAGGCGGACCACGATCGCCGCTCCGGTCGTCGCCGCCGCCCGGGCCGCCGCGGTGAGGCTGGTCCGTTCCTGAAGGCCCGCCGCCGTGGTGAAGGCGGCCGTCGTCCCCATCAGGCCGAGCAGACCGGCGCGGTACGTCGTCCCGGGGACGGCGTCGGTCAGGGCGCCCTCGAACAGGCGCTCGCGTGCGTCGACGTCGAGCGCGAGGTACTCCTCGGACAGCAGCCGCGGCAGGTAGGCGCCGTACCCGGCCACGACGGCGATGCCGGCGGCGCGAGCGAGTTCGGGCAGGCGTGCGTGGTCCGGGCCGAACCCGAGCGAGCTCAGGTCCACGACGGTCCGGAGGCCCTGCGCGACCGCGATGCGGAGCTCGTCAGCGAGCAGGTCGAGGTCGTCGAGCCGCAGGTTGTCCGCGAGCGCGAGCTGGCTCCACCGCAGGGCGGCCGCGAGGTCGGCGGTGACGGCGAGGCTCGGTTCGAGCCGTTCGACCCCGGGCCGCTGCAGTGCGCTGGCATCCGTGAGGAGGTGCTCGTGCATCGACACCGGCCCCACGCCGGAGGTCTCGATCGGGCCGAGGACGGTCTGGATCACGGGGTGCCTTCCGGGTTCGGACTTGACGGATCCAATCTACATCGGTTTGGATCCCTCTTGTCCACCACGGTACCGAGGGACCTTGCCGACGCGAGAAGTTCACACGCGGGCCGTCCGTGTCACGTGCCCGAAACAGCCGGGCAACGGCGACGACACAGCCCAGCACGACACTTGGTCGCACTACCTGTCACCCGACAGGTACTCCGCGAAAGGTCTGAAGCCATGCGCTCTCCAGAAGCTCCGCTCCACGCACCGCGCGCCACCACGTCGACCGGTCCCGCCGCCGCTGCCGACACCCAGGGCACCGCCCGACTCGGCTACGAGCAGGAACTCCACCGCGGGGTCGGCTCGTTCTCCTCCTTCGCCGCTGGCTTCTCCTTCGTGTCCATCCTGACCACCGTGTTCCAGCTCTTCGGACTCGGCTTCGGACTCGGCGGTGCCGCGTTCTTCTGGGCGTGGCCGCTCGTCTTCGGCGGCCAGCTGCTGGTCGCGCTGAACTTCGCGCAGCTGGCCGCCCGCTGGCCGATCTCCGGGGCGATCTTCCAGTGGTCGAGCCGCCTGGCCGGTTCCCGGTTCGGCTGGTTCACCGGCTGGACGATGATCATCGGCCAGACCCTCACCGTCGCGGTCGCCGCCATCGCCGTGCAGGCCGTGCTGCCCGCGATCTGGAGCGGCTTCCAGATCGTCGGCGGGGCGGGTGCCGACCCCTCGCTCGCGTCCGCCACGGGTGCCGCGAACGCCGTGGTGCTCGGCCTGGTGATGCTCGCCGTGACGACCGTGGTCAACATCACCAGCGTCCGGCTGATGGCCCGCGTGACGAGCTTCGGCGTGCTCATCGAGATCATCGGCGTCGTCGTGCTCATCGGGGCGCTGTTCCTGCTCCCCCACCGCAGCGCGAGCGTCGTGTTCACCAGCGTCGGGTCCTCGAGCACCGAGCCGTACGTCTTCGCGTTCCTGGCGTCCTCGCTGATGGCCGCGTACGTGATGGTCGGTTTCGACTCCGCGGGCGAACTGGCCGAGGAGACCCACAACCCGCGCCGGACGACCCCGAAGACGATCGTCCGTGCGCTGACGGTGTCCGGGCTCGGCGGTGGGCTGCTCATCATCGGCGCACTCGTCGCCGCCCCGAGCCTGACCAACGGCAAGCTCGCGACGCAGGGGCTCGCGTGGGTGATCACGTCGACGCTCGGCGAGGTGGCCGGTCGGCTCCTGCTCTGCACCGTCGCGGTCGCCGTGTTCGCGTGCACCCTGGCCGTGCAGACCGCCGGTGCCCGGATGGTCTTCTCGATGGCCCGCGAGGGAGCGCTGCCCTTCCACCGGACGCTCGCGAAGGTCTCGCCGCGCACCGGCACCCCGATCGCGGCCTCGATCGTCGTCGGGGTCGGCGCCGGCCTGGCCCTCGCGGTCAACATCGGGCAGTCCGCGATCTTCACCGCCCTGTCGAGCCTGTGCATCGCGATGCTCTACCTGGCCTACCTCGGGGTGACCGGGCCGCTCCTCCTGGAGCGCCTCCGGATGCGCCGGACCGGCCTGCCCACCGGGGTCGACGAGGACGGGAAGCCGCTCTTCACGCTCGGTCGGTGGGGCATCCCGCTGAACGCCCTGGCCGTCGCGTTCCAGATCGGCATGGCGGTCAACCTCATCTGGCCCCGCCCGGAGATCTACGACCTGACCGGCAACTCCTGGTGGCTGCAGTACAGCGCGCTGCTGTTCATCGGCGGCGTCCTGGTCGTCGGCTGGGCCTGGTCATCGTGGCGGCACCGCGCACACGGACCGCTCACGCTCGCGCACGTCCCGACCACGGCGGCCGTGCCGACCGCCGTCGCCGCCA
>NZ_JALNUI010000029.1 GCF_026544205.1 Curtobacterium sp. GC_Cur_3 | reverse complement strand
TCCTGCGCGGCGACGACCGGGCTGGAGGGCGGGTTGCTGTCCTCGTGGCCGTCGACGATCGCCGCGACCGTGACCGTACCCGAGGCGGGCACCGTCGGCAGCGCGTCGGGTGCGTAGGTGTCGGCGGTGCAGTTGATGCCGATGTTCAGCGTCGGGCAGAACGTCACGCGGTACTGCTGCGGACCCGCGCCGACGTTCTGCGGCGGTGCGGACACGGTGACCTGCGCGCCGGCGTCGTACGAGTCCGGCAGGACCGCGCGGGTCAGGACCGGTCGGACGCGCTGCACGTCGGACGGAGGACCGCAGAAGTTGCTCGTGTCGTCGGCGCACGCGATGACCGAGACCCCGGTGTCCGCACCCCACTGGGGGTCGGCGACCCAGTCGGTGTTACCGGCCATGGTCCGGTAGTTCTGTCCGTCCGTGGAGTAGGCGAAGTGGTCGACGCGACCGCTCGCCCTGGCCCCGGAGATCCGGATGCCGTACGCGCCGGCGTTCTGGTCCTGCAGTTCGACGTCGATCGTCGCAGCGGCCTGTCCGGGGGCCTGGTAGCTCGTCACGGAGGTGGGGTCGCTCGCGGTGCAGAACAGCCCGTTGTCCGCGAGGGCGACGTACTGGAAGTCGCCGTTCGCGTTCAGCATGTCGGTCACGCTCCCGCTCGCCCACGTCTTGTCGGACCCGGACGTCGAGCACCCGGCGGGGATCGGGACGCCTGGCTGGTACCGGACGATCCGGAGCGAGGTGCTGCCACCGGCCCAGTCGCTCTCGGCAGCGGTGATCGAGACCGACGTCACGCCGTTGCCCTGGGTCGGCCTGGCGGTGATCGTCGGCTTGGCCGGTCGACCGACGGCGTTGCCGCTCCCGCTGCCGCTGTTCCACTTCACGACGGTGCCGTCGCGGTCGGCGTCGTTGCGTGCTGACACGGTGACGGCGTAGCTCGCGCCGCTCTGCAGGCCCTCGAACGCCGCCGTGGTCGTCGCACCGGCGTTCCTGGTGGTCGAGGCGCCGGGACCGGTGAGCGTGACGACGTAGTTGCGGACCGCACTGCCCTGGTTCGGGCGGGGCACGGCGTTCCAGCGGACGTCGATGCGGTTGGGCGTGGTGGCGTCCGCCGTCACCGTGATGCCCGTCGGTGCTGCCGGGACGAAGTCCGCGCTCATCTGCACCGACTGTGCCGACGCTGCCGACTGCCCCACGGCGTTCGTCGCCGTCACGGAGAACCGGTACGACGCCGTCGGGTCGAGGCCGGTCACCGTGCAGACCGTCGCGGTGCCGCAGTCCTTCGCGATGCCGTTCGTCCCCGTGACGCGGTAGTTCGTGACGGGCGAGTTGTTCGCCTGCGGGGTCGACCACGTCAGCGTCACCTGACCGCCGTTCAGACCGCCCGTGCGCACCGGGGCGCCCGGGGCGTCGGGGACGTCCTGCACCGCGATCGTCACGTCGCCCCAGACGTACCGGTCCGGGTCGTTCGTCGCGTCGGCGACCTGGTACTGCAGGTTCGTGTTGACGGGCTTGGCCGAGGCCGCGACGCTGACCTGCAGCCGCGAGTCGTCGGCGCTCGGGGTGATCGTCACCCCGGACGGCACGCCGCCGGACAGCCCGCGGATCGCCACGACGCGGAGGCGTTCGTCCGGGAACGGGTTGGTCGGCTGGTCGTTCGCGAGCACGTCGATCGTCGTCGACTGTCCGCGCTTCGCGACCGCGGTGTCGGCGCCGGGCTGCACCCGTGGCCGGGTCGAGCCGACGACGTCGATGCTGACGAGCCCGGACCGTCCGGCGTTGGCGGCGTCGGTGACACCGACGCCGATGGTCGCGGTGGTGTCCTTCTTCGCCGTGTCCGCGACCTGGACGGTCAGCTGCTGGCCGGACACGGTGGCGGTCGTGCCAGCAGCCGGACGGCTCACCACGGCGTACTTCAGCTCCGGGAGGTCCTGCGGGTACGGGTAGTCGGTCAGCTTCGACAGGTCGATCGTGCGGGACTCCCCCGGCTGCATGTCGATCGACGACCCGGTGAAGACCGGCGGCTGGTTCGAGCGCGGCGTCACCTTCACGGGGAGGACGAGCGTCGCCACGCGGCCCTTGCCACCGTTGGCGCTGGAGCCGTCGGTGACCTCGAACGAGATCGACGCGTTGCCGTAGTAGAGCTTCGCGGACCGGAACTGCAGCGTCGAGGCGTCGACGCTCAACCGGCCGCCGTCGGCGTGCGTCGCCTTGACGGTCCCCGGGTCGGTGATCCGCGCCGTCGCACCGCTCGCCGTGACCACGTACTTCGACAGCGGGATCCGGACGGTCGACTCACTCGTGACGGTCACGGTGCCGGCACTGCGGTTCACCTGCGGGAGGGCGTCGTCGAACCCGGGGACGTGGATGAACCCGTAGGACACGATGTCCGGGTGGTCGGTCCGGGCGACGGAGAACGGGATGACCTGGGAGGCGTCGGCGAGCGTCACCACGATGCGCCCGTCCTCGGTCGTCCGGGCCGCGTCGCCGTAGCCGTCCACCACGCCGACGCGGAGGTCGGCCGTGCTGCCCTCGGCGAAGAACACGTTCCGGAGCACGTCGACGGTGACGGTCTTCCGCCGGAGGATGTCCTGCAGGTCGAGGGTGGTGTCGTCCACCTCGGGGCGGAGGGGGCGGGCGTCCCGGTCCACGGTCACCGTGAGGAACGCCGTGCTCGTCCCGCCGCTCTGGTTCGTCGCCGTGTAGAGCACGGCGAAGTCCCCGCGCGTGGCGGACGCCGGTGGGCTGACGCGGATCTCCTGCCCGCGCAGCACCTTCGCCGTGACGCCCGACGCGGTCGGCTCGGCCTTGCTCACCGTGAGCCGACCGCCCTCGGGGTCGGAGTCGTTCTGCAGGACGCGGACGGTCACCGAGCCGCCCGGTCGGATCGTGACGTGGTCGGCTTCGGCGATCGGGTTCGAGGCCTGCTCGGCACGCGGCGCGATGCCGACGCGGACCGTCCCGGTGGCACGGGCGCCCAGGGCGTCGACCACGGTGTACGTGAACTCGTCGGTGCCGGCGGAGTAGTCGCCGGCGTCGTAGGTGAGCGAGTCGGAGCTGACGTCGCTGACCGAGCCCTTGTCCGGGTTGGAGGCAACGCCGACGAGCTGCACGGAGTCGCCGTCGGGGTCGATCCCGTTGAGCGGGACGGCCACGCGGACGGACTGCCCGGCGACCACCCGTGCCGTCACGGTCTGTGGCACCGGCGGGTTGTTCGTCGCGCTGTCCTGCTCGCGCACGGAGATGGACACGGCGGCGTCCGCGGTCTGACCGTCCGGGCCGGCGACCCGGTAGACCGCGGTGTAGTTGCCCGGCGTCTCCGGGGCCAGGTAGCGCAGGTGGTCGCCGGAGGCGAAGAGCAGCCCGCCGTCACCCGGCACGTTCTGCACCAGGTCGGGCTGGAGCGTGAGCGGCTCGCCCTCCGGCTGGGTGTCGTTCGCGAGCACGTCGATGTCCGTCACGTCGCCGACGCGGACGGTGGCGGTGTCGGGCTGCGCGACCGGCGGCTGGATCCGGTCGGGCTTCGGGATCTCGACGACGGTGATCGACCCGGTCGAGGACGCCAGACCGTTCGTCTCCGTGTAGCCGAAGGTGACCGGACCGTCGAGCGGCGCCGTCAGCGTCACCCGTACCGTGTGCTGGTCGAGGATGCTCGCCTGCACGCCGGACGGCCGCGCCGGGCCGTCGAGGACGGTCACGAGCAGCACGCCGCCCGCCGGGTCGATGTCGGTGGCGGTGACGTCGGTGTCCTTCGTGGACAGCGTGTTCACGAAGACGGTCTTCGGGGTGGTGATCGGCGCGGTCGAGGCGTCCGGTGGCGCGAGCACCGTGATGCGCACGACCCCGCTCGCGGTCTTCGTGCCGTCGGTCACGGTGTACTCGACCTGGTGGTCGCCGACCGCGCTGCTCTGCACCCGGAAGGTGCCGGCGTCGTAGCTCGGCGTGATCGTCACACCGCTCGCCGACGAGACGCTCGTCAGCGTCACGGTGCCGTTGCCGCCGCGGACGTGCACGAGCGGCGACACGGAGAACGGCTTGCCCGCGTACCCCTGCACGGGGAACGCGTCGGCACGCAGCGGGACGCTCCCCTGCTTCGCGACGTGGACGGTCAGGGACCCGCGGCCGTCGGCGGTGCCGTCGCTGACGACGAGCTGCACGCTGCGGTCGCCGGTGCGGCCGCTGGTGTCCCGGAAGTCCAGGAGACCGTCCGGGGTCGTCGAGACGCGGTCACGGTCGGACGCCGTCGCGCTCCGCAGGTAGACCGGGTCGCCGTCCGGGTCCACCCAGTCGCCGAGCACGTCGGTCGAGACGTGCCCGTTCTGCACGACGTCGGCGGAGGTGTCCCGGACCTGGCGCGGCGGCGAGTTCTGCGACGGCGACCGCACCGTCACCCGGACCGTGGCCGTGTCCGAACCGCCGTTGCCGTCGGTGATCGTGTACCGGAACGTCACCGTGCCCGACGCACGCGAGGTCAACGCGACCTGCAGCCGCTGACCGTCCTCGACGACGGTGACGCGCGCACCCGCGCCGGAGACGTCGCTGACCTCACTGATGACGATCGGGTCGCCGTTCGGGTCGTGGTCGTTGAGCAGGACCGGGAGGCTCGTGGTGCGTCCCGGACGAGCGCCCAGGTCGTCGTCGACCGCGACCGGCGGCTTCTGGTCCTTCTCGACCTCCGGGTCGTCGTCGGAGACCTGCTCCTGCTGCTGGTCGTCGTCACGCGTGATGAGGTCAGCCCAGTTGTCGATGAGCTGCCCGCTGCGGTCGATCGCCCAGGAGCGGCCGGTGGAGGGGTCGTTGGCGACGACGGTGTCCCCGTTGTGCATGATCTGCAGCGCCGCGTTCCCCGGCACCCGGTCGAGCCGCTGGAGCGCACGACCGGTGCAGGTGTCGACGGCCTGGCCCCCGCTCCACGCCCCGAACGTGCAGGTGCCGTCGACGAACGGGCGGGCGGCGCGTCCGGAGACCGCCAGCGCGGTGCGTGTCACCGACCCGGACGGGGTCACGCGGACGAGCCCGGCAGCACCGGCGACGACGACGCTGTCGCCATCGGTCGAGGACGTCTGCAGCGCCGGGGACCCACCGACCCGCGCACCGACGTCGACGGTGTCACCGTCGATCGCGAGCTGCCCCGAAGTGCGGTCGAGCACCGCGACGTGCCCACCGACCGCCGCGACCTGGAAGTCGTCCCTGCGGTCCATGCGGACGTCCCACCGCTCGGCAACGGACAGCGTGGTGCCGACCTGCACGAGGGACGCCGTGCCGGTGCGCGGCGAGTAGACGGCGACGTGGTCGTCGGCGGCGTCGAACACGGCATCGGCGCCGAGGGTCAGGTCGGCCTTGGTCGAGGCGTCGAAGTCGGCAAGGTCCGCCGCGGGCGTGGACCAGAGCTCACCGGTGTCCTCGTTGCCGATCACCGCCGTGTCCCCGGCGAAGAAGACCTGCGGCGACCCGGAGGGCAGCGTGACCGCGTCACCGACCGACGCGTCGGCGACGTCGACCTTCGCGACGGTGCCCTTGGTCTCGTCGACGCTGTAGACCGTGGAGCCGCGCTGCAGCACCGAGAGCGAGTCGGTCGAGGCCTCGATCGCGGTGTTCAGCTCGAGGACCGCGGTGTTCGCGCGACCGACGGCACCGTACTGCGCGGATGGCACCCAGACCGTGCCGTCGCCGAGGTCGACGCGCTGCGTGTGGTAGCCGCTCGACACGACGGCGGCCCCGGCCACGAGCGCACCGACGAGCACCGAGACGCCCGCGGTCACCGCGGCCGACCGGTGCCGGGCGAGGAGGCGACGGATCACGACCCGCTCCCGACGGTCGCGCACCGCTCGGCACTGGCCGCGCCGGTCTTGCCGTCCCGGTTCACGGCGACGGAGATGCACTCCTGGTCACCGCGCTCCCCGGAGACGACGAACGAGGTGCCGGACTGCTGGCTCGACGATCCGTTCGAGGAGATGACGTACGTGTCGCCGGCGTCGAGGCCGGGGTCGTCCCAGCGGAACGTCACCGACTGGCCGGTCGTCGACGCGCGGATGTCGGACACGGTCGGGATCGCGCCGGACCCGACCTGGCCGACCACCACGATCGCGGCGACCGCCACCGCGACCACCACGACGCCCGCGAGCGACGCGGCCCAGGCGACGGTGCGCCGGGACGACCGACGTGCCCGCGTGGTGGAGCCGGTCCGGTGCACGGTGCCGACGCTGCGTGATCCCGTCGCGGCGAGTCCGCCCTGCACCGGGCGCCGCGTGCGTCGGCGACGGCTGACCCGCCGCGGCGGCTGGAGTTCACGGACCATCGTCCGGTCGCCCTCCGGCGTGGGGGTCGCGATGGCCCAGGACTCGACGGCGACGTCGGCGGGGGTCTGCGGCAGCCCGAGTTCGGCCTGCACCTGCTGGAACCCGCGGACGAGCTCCATCACGGTGGCCGGCCGGAGCTGGGTCTTCCGGGACATCGCCGTCGCGAGCAGGCGCTCGAGCGACGGGGGCACGTCGGTCCGACCGGTCGGCTTGACACCGCCCTTGTCGATCCGCGCCATCAGGTCCGCCGCGCCGTTCTTGCCGCCGGGGACCTCGAAGGGGCTGCGGCCGGCCACCAGCGAGAACACCGTGGCCGCCAGCGAGTAGACCTCGGACTGGATCGTGCCGCGGGACTCGTCGATGAGGACCTCGGGGGCGGACCACGGGATCGACATGCCGATCGGCTCGTCGGGGTCGGCCTGCCCGATGGTGGCTGCGATCCCGAAGTCGGACAGCACGGGGTTGCCGTACGCGGTCAACAGGATGTTGGACGGCTTGACGTCCCGGTGCAGCACGCCCTCGCGGTGGGCGGTCTCGAGCGCCGAGCCGATCCGGATGCCGATCGAGAGGACCTCCGACACCGGCACCGGGGTGCGACGGTAGCGCTCGCTCAGCGACGACGAGCAGAGCTCCATCACCAGGTAGGGCCGCCCGTCGGACGCGACGCTCGCCTGGAAGACCGTGAGGATGGACGGGTGCGTGCTCAGGCGCGCCATCAGGTTCGCCTCGGCCTGGAACATCTGCCGGACGCGGTCGTCGACGACCTCGTCGAGCAGGACCTTCACCGCCACCTGCCGTCGGGGCATGTCCTGTTCGTAGAGGAAGACGTCAGCGAACCCGCCGGAACCGAGCACGTGGACAGGGCTGAAACCGGCGATCACGGGAGGGCTGGACGGCAGGCGTCGCACCATGACGGCTCCTCCCTCCGGCCCATGCGGCCGGTTGCTGGTCCAGGCGGTCAAGTCTACGGATGCCGACCGTCACCGATCTGCTGACGCGTGCGCGGGGAACCGCGACCGCGCCCCAGTTCGGGGGTCGGGTCAGTGGCGCGGGAGCGTGTCCTCGAGGTCGCGGTCGACCGGTGCGTCGTCCACCTGCAGCACCACGACCGTGACGTTGTCCCGGCCGCCGGCCACCAGGGCGTCACCGACCAGTCGCTCGGCGAGTTCCTGCGGGTCGACGACCTTCGCGGCGATGCGCCCGATGCCCGCGTCGCCGATCTCCTTCGTCAGGCCGTCGGAGCAGATGATGTAGCGGTCACCGGTGCGCAGCGGCAGCGTCCACCAGTCCGGCTCCGGCGGCTCCCCGAAGCCGACGGCCCGCGTGATCACGTTGCTGTCGGGGTGGGCCTCGGCGTCCTCGGCGCGCAGGACGCCGGCGTCGACCATCTCCTGGACGACGGAGTGGTCCACGGTGATGCGTCGCAGGACACCGTTCTCGGCGCGGTAGGTCCGCGAGTCCCCGACGTTGAAGACGAGGGCGGCCGGCTGACCGTCGGCCTGCACGAGGGCGAGCCCGGTGACCGTCGTGCCGGCACCGATCGCGTTGCCGCCGGCTGCGCGCTCGATGTCGGCGGTCGCGAGCAGCAGCGCGTGCTGGATCGTCTCACGCGACCCGAACGGGCCGGTGACCGAGTCCCCGAGGCGCCGCACGACCGCGTCGCTCGCCCGGTCACCGGCGAGGTGCCCGCCCATGCCGTCGGCGACGACGAAGAAGGGCGCCTCGACGATGTAGCTGTCCTCGTTGTGGTCACGTCGACGCCCGATGTCGGTGGCCGCTCCCCACGAGAGCGTCAGGGTGGCGCCGCCCGCTCCGGGGACGTCGATGGCGTGGGAGGCGGCTGCTCGGCCGAGTTCGGTCACGGTCTTCGATCGCTCTCTGGGGGGTCGTGGGCGTGCCGGTCAACGAGTGGTTCTGCGTGGCGGTGGGGACGTCGGGAAGTCGTCCGTCGGTGGCGTCACACGGAGGTGTGGCGAGAGGATCTCGATCCCGATGCCGTCCCCGATCTCGACTACCGTACCGGTCAACGCGACGATCGACGCACCCGACGGCATCCGGTAGGCAGCAGCCCCGGCGGGCCGGACCACGGTGCCGTTGGTGGAGTGCAGATCGTCCACGACGGCGGCTTCCCCCTCGGCGTGGAAGGCCACGTGGGAGGACGACACCTCCCCGGACGGGGACCGGACGACGACCAGCTCGGGCTCCGGTCCGCGCACCACGCGCGGGAGCGCCGGCCGGCGGCCGACCACGACCGGTCGGTCGAGTCGGATGACACGGTCGGCGATCCGGATCGACGGCACGCGCACACGCGGCGGCTCGACGACGGCCGGGAGGCTCGGGGGGACGCCCGGCACACCGGTCGCCCCGGCGGGAGTGCGACCGCCGCGGGCCCGGACGACCGTGTCCTCGGGGTCGGTGCTCGATGCGTCCACGACCTCGGGCCGCGCGGAGTCCTCGGTGCCGACGGCGACCCGGCCCGGTGTCGGGAGGTCGAGCGGCTCGTCGGACGGTCCGCCTGGTCGCAGCGGGACCCGGATGACGGTGTCCTCGACGACGTCGGAGGCACGATCGGTGCTGACGGCACGATGACGCGGACGCAGGACCGTGTCCTCGATGTCGTCGCCGTCGTCGTGCACCAGTGCCCGCTCCCCTCGTCGTCACCACCGTAGACGATGCGGTGCACCCGGCATCACCCCCACCACGCCGGAGCGGTGCGGGCCCGGACCGACCGCAGCACGAGTCCGGCGAGGGCGTCCGTGGGGACGGCATCGAGGGCGTGGCGCGCTCTGGCCCGCGCGCGCTCCGGTGACCCCAGCGCCCAGGAGCACCAGGCCCCGAGTGCGAGCGCGCCGGCGACACCGAGCCGCTCGTCTTCGGGACACCCGCGCAGACGCCAGTCCTGCCAGGGGCCGACGCACCGGTCCCCCGCCCTCCGGAGGCGATCGCGGTCCGGTGCCGGGCCGGCTCCCTGCAGCGCGAGCGGCGTCGGGTCGTGGAAGGGGTCGAAGGGGCGGATGACCATCGGGATCCGGTCCGCCGGGGCGGCGATGAACGGGATCAGCGCCATCCGCGTCGCCAGGGCGACGCACGCGGTCGACACCGCGGCCCCGCCGCGCCGATCGAGGGGCGCTGTGCCGGGCGCGACCAGCGCCGCGGCGGCGACCGGCAGGGTGACCGCGGCAGCGATCTCACGCGACCGGCCGGCGATCAGGGAGTCAGGAGTTCGGAGTGCGATGGCGTTCATGGGGCCATCGTGACGCGATCCGGGCCTCCTGACCGGGGCAGGTCGTGGCCCGGTGGAGAACCGCGCCGATCCTGGCCCTGTGCAGGGATCGTCCGCTCAGACCGGCGCTGGCTGCAGGCTCTCCGCGACGAGGTCCCATCCGCCGTCCACGCGCTCGAGCACCACGCCGGCCTGCGACGCCCAGTCGATCAGGTCGTCCATCGACCCGACGCTGGCGTCGGTCCGGGCCAGCAGCGACACCAGGCGGCCCTTCGCGGTCTTGTTCCAGTGGTTCAGGGCCTTGCGTCGACCGGACCCGTCCATGCTGACCACGCGGAGCGTGACCGCGCCCTCCGTCGGGCCGAGCGCGCGGTAGCCCTCGGACCGGAGGTCGAGCACCAGTCCGTCGGCGCGGGCGCGGAGGGCGGTGCGGGACGGTCCGGGCCAGTGCGACGCCAGCCGCAGCGTGCCCAGTCGCGCGTCGTGCGACAGCCGGTAGGCCGGGATGCGGTCGCCGGCCCCGATCGGCCCGAACATCGCGGACTGCACCACGACGTGTCGGTACCACCAGTCGCGGACCGCGGACGACGCCCCGGGGACGTCGAGCGGGTCGTAGAGGACCCCCGTGTACCGCTCGATCGCGGGCAGCGTCGCCGACGTGGTGAGCGCGAGGTTCCGGAAGCGCTCGGCGATCGACTTCGGGCCGAGCTTGAGTGCCGTCCGCGCAGAGGACTCCTCGGAACTGACGGAGCGGGCCGCGGTGATCACCGCGGCCCGCTCGTCGGACAGTTCCGGGAACGAGAGCCCACCCAGATCGAGGGTGGAACCCGTGTCCCCGCCCTCCCGCTTCGTCTCGGACGGCGGGAGGAGGACGGTCAGTCCGGTCAGGACGCCAGCGCGGCCTGCCGCGCCACGATCGTGACCGTGTCGTGCTCGACGGAGAGGAAGCCGTCCTCGGCGTCGACCGCGACGGTGGAGCCGTCGGCACGCGTGATGCGGACCTGGCCCTGCGCGAGGATCGCGAGCATCGGCTCGTGCCCCACGAGGATGCCGATCTGGCCCTCGGTCGTGCGTGCGACGACCATGGAGGTGTCGCCCGACCAGATCTCGCGATCGGCCGAGACGACACTCACGGTGAGACCCGCCATGTCAGCGGTTCTCCTTCTGGATCTGCGACCACTTCTCTTCCACGTCGTTGATGCCACCGACGTTGAAGAACGCCTGGGTCGCGACGTGGTCGAACTCGCCGTCGGCGATGGCTGCGAAGGACTCGATGGTGTCCTTGAGCGGCACCGTGGAGCCCTCGACACCCGTGAACTTCTTGGCCATGTACGTGTTCTGCGAGAGGAACTGCTGGATGCGACGTGCGCGCTCCACCGTGATCTTGTCCTCTTCGGAGAGCTCGTCGACACCGAGGATGGCGATGATCTCCTGCAGTTCCTTGTTCTTCTGGAGGATCTGCTTGACGCGCGTGGCCGTCTGGTAGTGGTCAGCGCCCAGGTACCGGGGGTCCATGATCCGCGACGTGGAGGTCAGCGGGTCGATCGCCGGGTAGAGGCCCTGCGACGCGATCTCGCGGGAGAGCTCGGTCGTGGCGTCGAGGTGCGCGAACGTCGTGGCCGGAGCCGGGTCGGTGTAGTCGTCAGCCGGCACGTAGATCGCCTGCAGCGAGGTGATCGAGTGACCGCGCGTCGAGGTGATGCGCTCCTGGAGCACACCCATCTCGTCGGCGAGGTTGGGCTGGTAGCCCACGGCGGACGGCATGCGACCGAGCAGCGTCGAGACCTCGGAACCGGCCTGCGTGAAGCGGAAGATGTTGTCGATGAAGAGCAGCACGTCCTGCTTCTGCACGTCACGGAAGTACTCCGCCATCGTCAGCGCCGACAGGGCAACGCGGAGACGCGTCCCCGGCGGCTCGTCCATCTGGCCGAACACGAGGGCCGTCTTGTCGAAGACCCCCGCCTCTTCCATCTCACCGATGAGGTCGTTGCCCTCACGGGTGCGCTCACCGACACCGGCGAACACCGACACACCGCCGTGGTCCTGCGCGACGCGCTGGATCATCTCCTGGATGAGGACGGTCTTGCCGACGCCTGCACCACCGAAGAGGCCGATCTTGCCACCCTGCACGTACGGGGTGAGGAGGTCGATGGACTTGATGCCGGTCTCGAACATCGAGGTCTTGGACTCGAGCTGGTCGAAGGCCGGGGCCTTGCGGTGGATCGGCCAGCGCTCGGTGATCTCGAGCTTCTCGTCGGTGTTGAGCACATTGCCCAGCACGTCGAAGACCTTGCCCTTGGTGACGTCGCCGACGGGGACCGAGATCGGGGCGCCCGAGTCACGGACCTCCTGACCACGGACGAGGCCGTCGGTCGGCTTCAGGGAGATGGCACGGACGAGATCGTCACCGAGGTGCTGCGCGACCTCGAGGCCGATCTCCTGCGACGACTCACCGATGGTGATGGTCGTGAACAGGAGGTTGTACATCTCGGGGATGGCGTCATGCGGGAACTCGATGTCGACGACGGGACCCGTGACACGGGCGATCCGGCCGACACCGGGCGCCGACGACGTCTCGACCGCGGTGGTTGCGGTGTCGGTCATGGCTGGTGCCTTCCTGGTGGGTTCTGTCCGCGAACGACGCGGACTACTTCTTCTTCGACGAGAGGGCGTCGGCGCCGCCGACGATCTCGGAGATCTGCTGCGTGATCTCGGCCTGACGCGCGTTGTTCGCGAGTCGGGTGAAGTCACGGATCAGGGAGTCGGCGTTGTCGCTGGCCGCCTTCATCGCCTTCTGTCGTGCGGCGTGCTCGGAAGCAGCCGACTGCAGCATGGCGTTGAAGATGCGGCTCTCGATGTAGACCGGGAGCAGCGAGTCGAGCACCGCGTCGGCGTCCGGCTCGAACTCGTAGAGCGGGAGCGGGTCGTTGCCGACGGGCTCGTCGACGCCGTCCACGACCTCGAGCGGGAGCAGGCGCACGACCTGGGGTTCCTGCGTCGCGAGGCTCAGGAAGCGGTTGAAGACGATGTGGATCTCGTCCACGCCGCCCTCGGCCGTGTCCTGGAGGAACTTCGACACGACAGCGTCGCCGATCTCCTTGGCCGTCGAGAACTCGGGCTGGTCGGTGTTGCCGACCCACTGCTGCTCGGACGGGCGCTCACGGAACGCGAAGTACCCGACGGACTTGCGACCGACCAGGTAGTAGACGACGTCCTTGCCCTCGCTGCGGAGCAGGGACGCGAGCTCCTCGCCCTGCTTGAGGACGTTCGTGCTGAACGCACCGTTCAGGCCGCGGTCCGACGTGAAGAGCACGACGGCAGCACGGGTGGACGACTCGGGCTCGGTGGTCAGCACGTGGTCGACGTTCGAGAACGTCGCCACGGCGGACACGGCCCGGGTCACCGCACGCGAGTACGGACCGGACGCGGCCATGCGGGCCTGCGCCTTCTGGATCCGCGACGCCGAGATCAACTCCATCGCGCGAGTGACCTTCTTCGTGGTCTTCGCGGACTTGATTCGCTGTCGGTAGACCCGGACCTGCGCTGCCATCTAGCGACGACCCTTGACGATCTGCTCCTGGTCGACGTCCTCGGCGTCAGCCGACTCGAACTGCTCCGAGCCGAGCGTCTTGCCGTCGCTCGTCTGGAAGCTCTTCGTGAACTCGTCGATCTGCTTGCCCATCTCGGCGACGGTGTCGTCGCTGAGCTGGTTCGTCTCGCGCAGGGTCGTGAGCACGTCGGAGTTGCGACGCAGGTGGTCGAGCAGTTCGGACTCGAAGCGCAGCACGTCCTTCACAGGGACGGTGTCGAGCTTGCCGTTGGTGCCGGCCCAGATCGAGACGACCTGCTCCTCCACCGGGTACGGCGAGTACTGCGGCTGCTTGAGCAGCTCGGTCAGGCGCGCACCGCGGTCGAGCTGACGACGCGAGGCCTGGTCGAGGTCCGACGCGAACATCGCGAAGGCCTCGAGCGAGCGGTACTGCGCCAGCTCGAGCTTCAGCGTGCCGGAGACCTTCTTGATCGACTTCACCTGGGCGTCACCACCGACACGGGACACCGAGATGCCCACGTCGACGGCCGGACGCTGGTTCGCGTTGAAGAGGTCCGACTGCAGGAAGATCTGGCCGTCGGTGATCGAGATGACGTTGGTCGGGATGTACGCCGAGACGTCGTTCGCCTTGGTCTCGATGATCGGGAGACCCGTCATCGAGCCAGCGCCGAGCTCGTCGGACAGCTTCGCGCAACGCTCCAGCAGACGGGAGTGCAGGTAGAAGACGTCACCCGGGTAGGCCTCGCGCCCCGGCGGACGACGCAGGAGGAGCGACACGGCACGGTAGGCCTCGGCCTGCTTCGACAGGTCGTCGAACACGATGAGGACGTGCTTGCCCTGGTACATCCAGTGCTGGCCGATGGCCGAACCGGTGTACGGGGCGAGGTACTTGAAGCCGGCCGGGTCGGAGGCCGGAGCGGCGACGATGGTGGTGTACTCCATCGCGCCGGCGTCCTCGAGCGCACCCTTGACGGAGGCGATCGTGGAGCCCTTCTGACCGATGGCGACGTAGATGCAGCGGACCTGCTTGTTCTCGTCGCCCGAGTCCCAGTTGGCCTTCTGGTTGATGATCGTGTCGATCGCGATCGCCGTCTTGCCGGTCTGGCGGTCGCCGATGATCAGCTGACGCTGGCCACGGCCGACGGGGATCATCGCGTCGATGGCCTTGATGCCGGTCTGCATCGGCTCGTGGACCGACTTGCGGCTCATGACACCGGGTGCCTGCAGCTCGAGGGCACGACGGCCCTCTGCTGCGATCTCGCCGAGGCCGTCGATCGGGGCGCCGAGCGGGTCGACGACCCGGCCGAGGAAGGCGTCGCCGACGGGGGCCGAGAGGACCTCACCGGTACGGGTGACTTCCTGGCCCTCTTCGACGCCGGAGAACTCACCGAGCACGATGGCACCGATCGAGTCCTCGTCGAGGTTCTGGGCGAGGCCGAGCGTGCCGTCCTGGAAGCGGATGAGCTCGTTGGCCATGACGCCGGGGAGGCCCTCGACGTGGGCGATGCCGTCACCGGCGTCGGTGACGTGCCCGATCTCGGCCGTGGAGGCCTTCGTCGGCTCGTAGTTCGAGACGAAGTCCTTCAGGGCATCACGGATCTCATCGGGGCTGATGGTGATGTCTGCCATGGGATTTTCCTTGTTGGTTTCCGGGGCCCTGCGGCTCCGAGAGGGTGATGCTGCCCGGTGGGGACAGTTCCCGTTGTGGACTTGGGGTGACGGGTTCGACCGTACGCTCAGCCGGCGAGCTGGAGCCGGAGGTCGGCGAGGCGCGTGGAGACGGTGCCGTCGATGACGTCGCCGCCGACCTGCACCCGGACCCCGCCGACGACCTGGGGGTCGACGACGTGGTTGACGATGATGTCCCGGCCGTAGCGCTCCGAGAGACCGCGGGCGACGCGTGCCGCCTGGCCGTCGGAGAGCGGGACGGCGGTGATGACCGTCGCCACGACCTTGTCGGCCTGGTCGGCCACGATGCGCGAGGCATCACGGACGAGTTCACCGATCCGGCGGCCACGGGGCTGCTGGACGAGGGCCGACAGGATCGTCACCGTCTGCGGCGACGACTTGCTGCCGATCAGCCGCTCGACGAGTGCCGCCTTCTGCTCCGGGCTGCCGAGCTTGGTGCCGAGCGCCAGCTCGAGACCGGCGTCCGAGCGGACCGCCGTCTCGAAGGCGAACAGCTCGGCCTCGATCGGGGTGCCCGGGTCCGCGGTGGCAGCGACGGCGCGGATGCCCGCGTCCTCGATGCCGGCGAGCAGGTCCTGCTGCGACGACCAGCGCGAGCCGGCCACCGCGGTCAGCACGGCGCGCGTGGCGTCGGACTGGCCGGCGAAGACCCGGTCGACGACCGACTTCTTGCCGACGACGTCGGCGGTCGGGTCGGCCAGCAGCGTGAGGAACTGGGACGCACCGGCGACCACGCGCCCTGCGGCGAGGACCTCAGCACCCGTCACCAGGTCGGCGCTGACGCCGAGGTCGGCCAGCACCGCCTGCGTCGACGTCATGGCTGAACGGGTGGCGCTCCGCATGCTCAGCGCTCCGTCTCGACCTGCGAGGCCTGGACCTGCGAGGACTCGACGCTCTTCGACGACTCGAGGTCGGCGAGGAAGCGGTCGACGACCGCGGTGGCCTTGGCGTCGTCCTTGAGGGACTCGCCGATGACACCCGACGCGAGGTCGAGGGCCAGCGAACCGACCTCGGTGCGGAGCGACTGGAGCGCACTCTGACGCTCGGCCTCGATCTGCGCCTGGGCGTTGCTCGTGATGCGCGCAGCGTCGGCCGAGGCCTGCTCGCGCACCTCGTTGCCGATGGCGGTCGCGTCGGCACGGGCCTGCTCGCGGATCCGCGAGGCTTCGGCACGGGCGTCGGCGAGCTGCTTGTTGTACTCGTCGAGTGCTGCGGCGGCCTGCTGCTGGGCAGCCTCCGCCTTCTTGATGCCGCCTTCGATGGCCTCGGTGCGCTCATCGAGCATCTTCGTGATGCGCGGCGTGACGACACGCCAGAACACCAGGAAGATGATGACGAAGGCCACCGCGGACCACACGATGTCGTACACCGGGGGGATCAGCGGATTGATGTTCTCCTCCGCCGCGATGATGAGTGCAGTGTTCATCGAGGGCCTTAGTTGGTGAAGATGAAGTACGTCGCGATGCCGATGAAGGCCAGGGCCTCCGTGAAGGCGATACCGATGTACATGAGGGTCGTCAGGCGGCCCTGGAGCTCAGGCTGGCGAGCGACGGACTCGATCGTCTTGCCGACGACGATGCCGACGCCGATGGCCGGGCCGATCGCAGCGAGGCCGTAGCCAACCGTCGCGATGTTGCCGTTGATCTCCGCGAGAACGGTCGTTGCGTCCACGTGTTTTCCTTTCGAGGTGCGGGTCCGACGGATGCCGGTCCCGTAGGGGGTCAGTGAGGAATCAGTGCTCGTCGGCCAGCGCCAGCTGGATGTAGACGGCGGTGAGGAGCATGAAGACGTAGGCCTGCAGCAGCGCGACGAGGATCTCGAAGAAGCTGAAGGCGATGCCGAAGGCCAGTGTCCCGATGCCGAAGACCTTGAACAGGCCCTCCGCGTCGAAGAAGAAGAACCACGTGGCGGAGAAGAACAGGACGAGCAGCAGGTGCCCGACGACCATGTTCATGAGGAGTCGCAGCGTCAGCGTGACCGGGCGGAGCACGAACGTCGAGACGAGTTCGATCGGCGTCACGATGATGTACAGCGGCCACGGCACCCCGGGCGGGAAGAGCGAGTTCCGGAGGAACGTGCCCGGGTGCTTGCGCAGTCCCGCGTAGATGAAGGCGACATACGCGACGATCGCGAGGATCATCGGCATCGCGATGCGGCTGGTGCCGGCGAGGTTCATGAACGGGATCAGACCCGTGAGGTTCATGGACAGCACGCCGAAGAAGATCGTCGCGAGCAGCGGCAGGAACCGCTTGCCGTCCTTCTCACCGAGGTTGTCGAAGGTGTTGCGTCGCACGACGTCGAAGCCGTACTCGATGAACGCCTGTCCGCGGTTGGGGATCAGCTTGAGCGCCCGGGTCCCCGCGAAGGCGAAGACGAGCAGCACTGCGACCGCGATGAAGCGGATGATGACGACACGATCGATCTCGAAGGGCGTCCCGGCGAAGAAGATGGGGTCCGGGAAGAACTCGTTGATCGACGGGCCATGGAACTCGGCGGCCTTGCTGCTCCCCGCCGCCACGGTGTTGACCGCAGCGGAGAGAGACAGGGGAAGAGCGTGGGATAGCAGCGCTGTCTCCTGTGTCGGCGCGCGCACGTCATGGCACGCGATGGTGGACTGTGTGGAGGCTCGTCCCGCCCGAGCAGTGCTCCGGACGCGGACTCGTCAAACCCTATCAGGTGCGCGAGCCTTCCCGGGCTCTCAGACGCGCGGGTCCGCGCTCCCAGGCTCCCCGGAGGCGGACGACGAGCCGTCGCCGGGCAGCGGCACGTCGATCGGCACGCGCGCCTTGGCGATGACGGTGACGTCGATCACCAGGGACCCGATGACGCCGACGATGATGGCCACGGCGAGCACGGGCGTGTCGACCCAGTCGCGGTCCTTGAGCAGGACGAGCACGACGATGAAGAGCACGAACTTCACGAGGAACATCCCCATGATCGTGCCGAAGAAGGCGCCGGAGATCATCTGCCCACCGGAGAACCGGATCGCGAGCAGGACACTCACGGCGGTGAGCCCGCAGAACACGACGCTCATCACCGCGCCGATGAGCCCACCGGCGAGTCCTGGTCCCCCGGCGACGAGGAACCCGACGAGTCCCCCGACGACGGCCAGCGCGCCGGCCAGCAGGGCCCCCTGCACGAGGATCCGGCGGAACACCGGGGTGATGTGGTCGAGGCCGTTCGGCGTGGTCACGAGGGGTCTCCAGAGGGGGAAGGGGTCGGTCGGTCGCGGACGGCTGCGGCGCGGTCCAGCGGGTCGAGGCTGGCGTCGACGACACTGCCGGCGACCCGTGCGGTCCTGGCAGCGGTCTGCGCGGCGATCTCGGTCCGTTTCCGGCCGAGCGGTGCGAACGTCGCGATGGCGCAGATGGTGAACCCGACCGACACGAAGACGACGACCCACCACCACTCGACGAACAGGAAGAGCAGACAGCCGACAGCGACGGTGGCCGTCCACGCGTAGAAGATCAGCACGGCGTGGAAGTGCGAGTGCCCCATGTCGAGCAGCCGGTGGTGCAGGTGCTTCCGGTCGGCCGAGAACGGGGACTTGCCCGCACTGAGCCGTCGGGACACCGCGAGGCCGAAGTCGAGCATCGGCACGATGAGGATCGCGAACGGCAGCAGGATCGGGATGAACGCCGGCAGCAGGTCCGTGCGCGTCCGGACGGCGGCCGGGTCGATGTTGCCCGTGATGGACACCGCGCTCGTGGCCATCAGGAAGCCGACCAGCAGCGCGCCGGCGTCGCCCATGAAGAGCTTCGCGGGGTGCCAGTTCAGGACGAGGAAGCCACAGCACGCCCCCACCAGGACCGCGGTGAGCAGCGACGGCAGGTTGAAGAAGAACTCCGTCTGCACGACCACGCGGTTGATGAAGAACGTGTAGAGGAAGAACACCCCGCCGGCGATGATCGCGACACCGGCGACCAGGCCGTCCAGCCCGTCGATGAAGTTCACCGCGTTCATCACCAGCACGACGGCCAGCACGGTGAAGATCAGGCTCATGTAGGACGACCCGACACCGAGCGTGTTCCCGATCGGCAGCGACACGATCGCCACCCCCTGCCACGCCAGGATGCCCGCGGCGATGATCTGCCCGGCGAGCTTCGTCATCCAGTCGAGGTCCCAGATGTCGTCGGCGACACCGAGCACCACGATGATGGTGGCGCCGGCCAGCACGGCGAGCACCCGTTGCGGCTCCGCGAAGACGAGCCGGAAGAAGTCGATGCCCTGGATCTCGGGGAAGACGAACCACGCACACAGCAGCGAGACGACGACCCCGAGGAACATCGCGATGCCGCCGAGCCGGGGCACCGGCGTGCGGTGCACGTCGCGTTCGCGGACCTGGGGGTACCACTTGTACTTCACGCCGAGCTTCCACAGCAGGAAGCTGACGACGAAGCTCACGAGGGCCGAGATCGCCCCCGCGAGCAGGTAGTACTTCACGTCCTGAGGTCGTCCCCGACGACCCGTTCGATCTCGGCGTCCGAGATGACGCCGTGCCGCACGATGCGCAGGCCGTCGCCGGTGGCGAGCCCGGTGGCGTCGACGATCGTCGACCCGGTCGAGGCCGCGAAGCCCTCGTGCGGCGCCAGCGAGCCACCGTCCAGGTAGACGGCCACGCTGTCGCCGAGCATCGCCTCGGCGGCGTCGACGTCCATCGCGGCCGGGTCCCCGGTCGAGTTGGCGGAGGACACCGCGAGCGGGCCGACCTCCTGCAGGAGCTCGAGCGCGATCCGCGAGTCGGGCATCCGGAGCGCCACGGTTCCCCGGGTCTCGCCGAGGTCCCAGTCGAGGGACGGCTGCGCGCCGAGGATCACGGTGAGCCCGCCGGGCCAGAACGCGTCGACGAGGTCGCGGACCTGCTGCGGGACCTCACGCGCGAGCGCGTCGAGCGTCGCCGGCCCGGGGATGAGCACGGGCGGCGGCGACTGGCGCGTGCGGCCCTTGGCGTCGAGCAGCCGCTGCACGGCGGCCGCGTCGAAGGCGTCCGCGGCGATGCCGTAGACGGTGTCGGTGGGGAACACGACGAGTTCGCCCCGTCCGAGTGCGGCACGTGCGAGCCGCATCCCGGTCAGGAGCCCGTCGGGGTCGGTGCAGTCGTATCGGGATGCCATGACTCGCACGATGATAGTGCGACAGAATAGGCGGCATCGTGAACGAGACCCCAGCGCCCCGCCTCCTGTTCCTCTTCGACATGGACGACGTCCTGGTCCGCTACGACTGGGAGACCCGCATGGCGGGCCTCACCGAGCTCACGGGGCACGACCTGGTGGAGCTCCGGCGACGCTGGTGGGTGTCCGGCCACGAGCAGCGCGCCGAGGCCGGGCACTTCCCCGACGGCGACGCCTACCTGAGCGCGTTCCAGGACGCCATGGGCTGCGAGGTCCCGGAGTCCGAGTGGGCGCGGGTGCGCGGTTCCGCCATGACCGAGCTGCCGGAGCGCATCGAGGCCGTCCGCATCGCCAGCGAGCACGGGCGTGTCGCCCTCCTGACGAACAACGGTCCGCTGGCGGGTCGGTGGATCCACGAGTGGGCACCGTCCCTGCCGCCGCTGTTCGGGGAGCACCTGGACACGTCGAGCAACTTCGGCGCCAGGAAGCCCGAACCCGAGGTCTTCACCCGCGCCCTCGAGCACCACGGCGCTGCCGCGTCCGACACGTTCTTCGCCGACGATATGCCCGAGAACGTCGCGGGCGCCAGGAGCGTCGGCATCCACGCGGTCCTGGTCGAGCGCGACACCGACCTGCGGGACGCCGTCCGCGCGTTCGTCGCGTCGCGCACCGGCGCCAGCGTCGTCTGACCAGCCGCCGAGACTCGCCCCGCGGACACGACGCGGGTGACGGAGCGCGCGGACTGTCCGGTGTGCCGAGGCTCGGCCTGGAGGCCCTGCTCGGCCCCGGCTAGCGGGTCGCGGTGGTCGTGCGGTCGCGTCCGGTGAGGTCCTGGTGGGTCTCCGGGGACCGGAACCCCCGGCGCGCCAGGACCTCGCGCACGGCTGCGCCCTGCGGTTCGGCGTGCTCGACCACGAGCAGACCGCCCGGCACGAGCAAGCGCCACGCGGTCTCGGCGAGGGCACGGACCGCGTCGAGGCCGTCCGGGCCGCCGTACAGCGCGAGCGCCGGGTCGTGGTCGCGGACCTCCGGGTCGACCGGCACGGCGTCGTCCGGCACGTAGGGCGGGTTCGACACCACCACCGAGACGGTGCCGTCGAGCTCCGGGAAGGCGTCCGCGAGGTCGCCCTCGACGAGTCGGACCGTGCCCCCGTACGTCGCCACGTTGCGGCGGGTCCACGGGAGCGCCTCCGCTGACCGTTCTACGGCGTACACGAGGGCGTTCGGCACCTCGGTGTCCATGGCGATCGCGATGGCGCCGCTGCCCGTCCCGAGGTCGACGGCGATCGGCTCGGGCACGGCCGCGGCCCGGAGCGCGTCGATGCCGAACTGCACGACGCCCTCCGTCTCCGGGCGCGGCACGAACACGCCGGGCCCGACGGCCAGGGTCAGCGCGCGGAAGTGGGCCTCACCGGTGATGTGCTGGAGCGGCAGGCGGGTGGCGCGTCGGGCGACGGCCTGTCGGAAGCGGTCGACGTGCTCCCCCGCGATCGTCCCGCCGGTCATGGCTCGGGCCTGCACGGCGCCGCGCGACGTGTCGGTCGCCCAGGCGAGCAGCAGCTCGGCGTCCACCCGCGGGGTCGGGACGCCGTGCGCGACGAACGCGGCGGTCGCCTCGTCGAGGAGGCGATCCGCCGCGTACGTCACGGGCGTGTCGGAGGTGATCAGGGCCTCCTGTCAGGCGCCCTGGTCGCCCACGGCGGCCAACCGGGCCTCTTCGTCCGCGCGGATGGCGGACTCGATGACCGGCTCGAGCGCACCGTTCATGACGCGGTCGAGGTCGTAGGCCTTGTACCCGGTGCGGTGGTCCGCGATCCGGTTCTCCGGGAAGTTGTACGTGCGGATGCGCTCCGATCGGTCCATCCCGCGGATCTGCGACCGACGGGCGTCCGACGCGAGCGCGTCGATCTCCTCCTGCCGCTTCGCGAGGATGCGGGCACGCAGGACGCGCATGCCCGCCTCTCGGTTCTGCAGCTGCGACTTCTCGTTCTGCATCGCCACCGTGATGCCCGTGGGCAGGTGGGTGATGCGGACGGCGGAGTCGGTCGTGTTCACCGACTGACCGCCGGGACCGGAGGACCGGTACACGTCGATCTTGAGGTCGTTCTGGTTGATCTCGACCTCTTCGGGCTCGTCGACCTCGGGGAAGACCAGCACGCCGGTCGTCGAGGTGTGGATGCGCCCCTGGGACTCGGTCGCCGGCACCCGCTGGACACGGTGCACACCGCCCTCGTACTTGAGGAGCGCCCAGACGCCCTGCGCGGGGTCCGTGGAGTTCGACTTGATCGCGACCTGGACGTCCTTGTAGCCGCCGAGGTCGGACTCGGTCCGCTCGAGGAGCTCCGTCTTCCAGCCCTTGGACTCCGCGTAGTGGGAGTACATGCGCAGGAGGTCCGCGGCGAACAGCGCCGACTCCTCGCCGCCCTCGCCGCCCTTGATCTCCATGATGACGTCGCGGCCGTCGTCCGGGTCGCGCGGGATCAGGAGCCGACGGAGCCGCTCCTGGCGCTCGGCGAGCTGTTCCTCGAGACCGGGGACCTCCTCCGCGAAGGCCTCGTCCTCACGAGCGAGCTCCCGGGCGGCGGCGAGGTCCTCCCCCGCCGCCGTCCAGGCCTCGTAGGCGGACCTGATCCGGTTCAGCTCGGCGTAGCGCCGGTTGACCTTCTTCGCACGGGACGCGTCGGCGTGGAGCGCGGGGTCCGACAGCTGCTGTGTCAGGTCCTCGTGTTCCGCCAGCAGCCCGGCCACCGACTCGAACACCGGTTACTCCTGGTGGCCGAGGTGACCGTTCCCGGTCGCCGGGACGGACTTCTGGACCTGGACCAGGAACTCGACGTTCGACTGCGTCTCCTTGAGGTTCCGCAGCACGATCTCGAGGGCCTGCTGCGGGTCGAGCCCGGCGAGGGCCCGACGCAGCCGCCAGGTGATCGTGACCTCGTCGGCGGAGAGCAGCTGCTCCTCGCGACGGGTGCCGGACGCGTTGACGTCGACGGCCGGGAAGATCCGCTTGTCGGCCAGGTGGCGGTTCAGGCGGAGCTCCATGTTGCCGGTGCCCTTGAACTCCTCGAAGATCACGTCGTCCATCTTCGACCCGGTCTCGACGAGCGCCGTGGCGAGGATGGTCAGCGAGCCGCCGTTCTCGATGTTGCGGGCGGCGCCGAAGAAGCGCTTGGCCGGGTAGAGCGCGGCGGAGTCGACGCCACCGGACAGCACGCGGCCGGACGGCGGGGTCACCTGGTTGTAGGCGCGGCCGAGGCGGGTGATCGAGTCGAGCAGCACGACGACGTCGTGGCCCAGCTCGACGAGGCGCTTCGCACGCTCGATGGCGAGCTCGGCGACCGTGGTGTGGTCCTCGGCGGGCCGGTCGAAGGTCGAGGCGATGACCTCGCCCTTCACCGTGCGCTGCATGTCGGTGACCTCTTCGGGCCGCTCGTCGACCAGGACGACCATGAGGTGCGCCTCGGGGTTGTTCTTCGAGACCGCGTTCGCGATGGCCTGCAGCACGACGGTCTTGCCGGCCTTGGGCGGCGAGACGATCAGGCCGCGCTGGCCCTTGCCGATCGGGGACACCAGGTCGATGATCCGCGTCGACAGCTTCGCCGGCTCGGTCTCGAGGCGCAGGCGCTCGTTCGGGTACAGCGGGGTGAGGTCCTGGAAGTCGACGCGGCTCGCGGCCTCGTCGGCGGTCTGGCCGTTGATCGTGTCGATCTTGACCAGGGCGTTGTACTTCTGGCGGCTCTGCTGCTCGTTGTCCCGCGGCTGCTTGATCGCACCGACGACGGCGTCGCCCTTGCGCAGGTGGTACTTCTTCACCTGGCCGAGGGAGACGTAGACGTCGCTCGGGCCCGGGAGGTACCCGGTCGTGCGCACGAAGGCGTAGTTGTCGAGGACGTCGAGGATGCCGGCGACCGGGATCAGGACGTCGTCCTCGGTGATCTCCGGCTCGAACTCGTCGTTCTGACCGCCACGGCCGCGCTTGCGGTCACGCTGACGACGGCTGCGGCCGTTCTCGGCCTCCTCGTCGCGACGCTGCTGGTCGTCACGCTGCTGCTGCGCCTGGCTCTGGCCGTTCTGGGCCTGCTGGCCGTTCTGCTTCTGCTGCGCCGGCTGCTGGGCCTGCTTCTGCTGGCCGTTCTGGCCCTGCTTCTGCTGGTCCTGCCTGGCGTCGGCCTGCTTCGGCTCGGCCTGGTCGTCGTCGTGCTTCTCGTCGGCCTGCTTCTGGTCGGCGCGGGCC
Organism: Curtobacterium sp. GC_Cur_3; assembly: GCF_026544205.1. Lineage (GTDB taxonomy): Bacteria > Actinomycetota > Actinomycetes > Actinomycetales > Microbacteriaceae > Curtobacterium. The sequence goes on along the minus strand of NZ_JALNUI010000029.1, from coordinate 19,349 downwards.
TGCTGGCCGTTCTGCCGACCGTTCTGCTGGCGACCCTGCTGCTCGGCGTCCTGCTGGTCACCGTTCTGCTGGTCACCGTTCTGCCCACGGCCACGACCGCGACCACGGCTGCGACGCCCGCGGCGCGAACCGCCCTCGCCGTCACCGTTCTGGTCGTCGTCCTGACCCTGCTGCTGCTGCGGCTGCTGCTGCGCGGAGTCCGAGCCCTGCTCGTCGGTCACGGCACTCTGGGGCTGGTCGGCGCTGCGGGGCTGGTCGGCGCTCTGGGGCTGTGCGGCCGACTGCGGCTGCTCGGCGTCCTGGGGCTGCTCGGCCTTCTGTCCGCGGCGACGACGCTGGCCGCCGGACTGCTGGGCACCGGACTGCTGGCCACCGGACTGCTGGCCGTTCGTCTGGGCGGCTTCCTCGGCGTCCTTCTCAGCGCGCACCTGGTCGAGGCCGGCGAGGAGGTCCTCGGTGCCGGTCTGACCGTGGTTCGTGTGCTCCGCGGCCGTCGTCGGCGCGGTGGTCACGGTGCCGCCGGAGGTGGCGCGGCGCGAGCGACGGGCACGGGAGGGTGCTGCCTGCTGCGTCGGTGCGACGTCGGCGCTGTCGGTCGCCTCGGACCCGGCGTCGTGGTGGGTGGGCGTCTCCGGCTGGAGCTCGGTCGAGACCGCGGCGGCGTCGGCGCCGGACGTGGTCGCAGCCGGGGCGGCGGCGGGGGCCTCGGGCTGGCCCTCGGGGCGCTTGTCCTCGATCGAGGCGATGAGGTCGCCCTTGCGGAGCTTCGAGAGCCCCGTGATGCCGAGGGCGGAGGCGATGCGCTGCAGCTCCGGGAGGCGCAGGGCACGCAGGTCGCTGGGGATCTCCACCGAGGCGGAGTTGTTCACGTTGGTCAAGTTGTTCGTTCCTTCCGAACCGCAGAGCGCGGAGAGTTTCCACCGACTTCCCACGCGATGCGCTGGCGCTGGTGTGCGCTGGCACGGGTGTGCGACGGCCGCCGTTCAGACGACGGACCGGGAAGCGGTGATCTGAGGGAGATCACACCTGCGGACCGGGAGCTCGTGCTGGCAGTTGATCCGCGCTAGGAGCGTCCGACGTGGTCCACCGGGTGCGCGTTCACTGTAGCACCACCGAGATCGACGGCCAGCATGAGGGGCCGCCAGGTCGATTCGGCGTGTCGTTCCACCAGCGCGGCGGCCGTCAACCGCTGTGCCGGGTCGGACCCGAGCACGAGCAGGCTGGGTCCGGCGCCGGACACCACGGCCGCCAGCCCGTGCTGCCGGAGCAGACGGATCAGGGCGTCCGTCTCGGGCATCGCGCTGGCCCGGTACGTCTGGTGGAGCCGGTCCTCGGTCGCCGCGAGGAGCAGCTCGGGGCTCTGGATGAGCGCGGCGACGAGGAGCGCCGAGCGGGACACGTTGAACGCGGCGTCGGCGTGTGGGACGCTCTCCGGCTGCAGGGACCGTGCGAGCTTCGTGGAGAGCGTCGACGTCGGCACGAAGACCACGGGCGCGACGCCGCGGTGCACGAGCAGGCGCTTGTAGGCGGGGCCGTCGGCGGTCATCCACGCGATGGTGAGTCCACCGAAGAGCGCGGGCGCGACGTTGTCGGGGTGCCCCTCCATCTCGGTGGCGAGGGTGAGGAGCGTCGAGGCGTCGAGGTCGACGATGCCCTCGAGCAGGCCGCGGGCCGCCATCAGCCCGGCGACGATCGCCGCCGCCGAGGAGCCCATGCCCCGTCCGTGCGGGATCGCGTTGACGGCGCGGAGCTCGAGCCCGGGCTGCTCGACGCCGGCGTGTTCGAGGCCACGACGGACGGCACGCACGACCAGGTTGGTGTCGTCGGTCGGGACCTCACCGGCCCCGACGCCCTCGACCGTCACGGTCGCGCCGGGCTCCCGGCGGACACGGACGTCGACCTCGTCGTAGAGGGAGAGTGCGAGACCGAGCGAGTCGAAGCCCGGTCCGAGGTTGGCGGACGTCGCCGGGACGCGCACGCGGACCGCCCGTCCGGCCGGTACAGCGATGCGGGCAGTGGTGCCCTCTCCCGGCCCGGACGAGCGGTCGAGGGTCACCGGGCGCCGGCCAGTCCGAGGACCTCGGCGATCGCCGTTGTGTCGACCGGGACGCTCGTCGGCGTCACGTCGCCGCCGTCCTCGGTCTTGAGGGCCCACTGCGGGTCCTTCAGGCCGTGGCCGGTCACCGTGATGACGACCGTCGCGCCCTTGCGGATCTCGCCGGCGTCGGCACGCTCGAGGAGTCCGGCGACACCGATGGCCGACGCGGGCTCGACGAACACACCGACCTCGGCGGAGAGGATGCGGTGCGCGGCGAGGATTCCGGCGTCGCTGATCGCGCCGAAGTAGCCGTCCGTCTCCTCACGCGCTTCGAGCGCGTACTTCCACGACGCCGGGTTGCCGATGCGGATGGCGGAGGCGATGGTCTCCGGGTGCGGCACGACGGCGCCGCCCACGATCGGTGCGGCACCGGCGGCCTGGAACCCGAACATGCGCGGGAGCTTGGTGGAACGGCCGGCGGCGACGTCCTCGCGGTAGCCACGGGAGTACGCGGTGTAGTTGCCCGCGTTGCCGACGGGCAGGAAGTGGAAGTCCGGCGCGTCACCGAGGACGTCGACGACCTCGAACGCAGCGGTCTTCTGGCCCTCGATGCGGTCGTTGTTGACCGAGTTGACCAGGTGCACCGGGTAGTTCGCGGCGAGGTCCCTGGCGATGTCGAGGCAGTCGTCGAAGTTGCCCTGGACCTGCAGCAGCTGGGCGTCGTGGGCGACGGCCTGGCTGAGCTTGCCCATGGCGATCTTGCCCTCGGGCACGAGCACGGCGGCGGTGATGCCGGCGTGCGTGGCGTACGCGGCGGCCGAGGCGCTCGTGTTGCCGGTCGACGCGCAGATGACCGCCTTCGCCCCGTGCTCGACGGCCTTGGAGATCGCCATCGTCATGCCGCGGTCCTTGAACGACCCGGTCGGGTTCATGCCCTCGAACTTGACGTACACGTCCGCGCCGGTGCGCTCGGAGAGGCGTCGTGCCGGGATGAGCGGCGTGCCGCCCTCGCCCAGCGTGACGATGGGCGTCGCCTCGGTCACGTCGAGTCGGTCGGCGTACTCGCGCAGGACTCCCTGCCACTGGTGGGCCATCAGGGTTCTCTCTCTGTCTGGTGCTTCGGGGCGGGTGGGGCTTGTCGGCCGGAGAGCCGGAGGACCGGCTGTCCGGCTGCCGACGCGCGGGTGCGACGGCAGGTTCTGGGGCTGGCGGTCAGGCGCCGACGACGCGGAGGACGCTCGCGACCTCCGCCACGACGTCCTCACCGCGGAGGGCGACGACCGTGTCGGCGAGGTCGGATTCACGGGCTTCGTGCGTGCCGATGACGAGCGTCGCCGTGCCGCCGTCGCCGTGGGCGCTCGACTGCTCGACGGTCTCGACGCTGACGCCGTGCGCGGCGAGGACCCCGGCCACGGTCGACAGCACGCCGGGGGCGTCCGTCACGTGCAGGGTGATCTGGTAGCTCGTCCGGACGGCGCCGATCGGGAACACCGGCAGGGCGGACTGGGTCGACTCCGCGACGCCCGGGCCACCGATGACGTGCCGCCGGGCGGCGGAGACGAGGTCACCGAGCACGGCGGACGCGGTCTCGACACCGCCGGCCCCGGCACCGTAGAACATCAGGTCGCCGGCTGCCTCGGCCTCGACGAACACGGCGTTCTTCGCCCCGTGCACGCTCGCGAGCGGGTGGGTGTCCGGCACGAGCGCCGGGTAGACCCGCGCGCTGACGCCCTCGACGCCGTTCTCGTCCGTCAGGCGCTCGCACGTGGCGAGGATCTTCACGACGTAGCCGGCCTTGCGCGCGGCACGGACCTGCTCGATGGTGACGGAGGTGATGCCCTCGCGGTGCACGGCGACGAGCGGCACCGAGGTGTGGAACGCGAGCGAGGCCAGGATCGCGGCCTTCTGGGCGGCGTCGTAGCCCTCGATGTCGGCGGTCGGGTCGGCCTCGGCGTACCCGAGCTCCGTCGCGGTGGCCAGGGCGTCCTCGAACGTGGCGCCCTCCCTGTCCATCAGGTCGAGGATGAAGTTCGTGGTGCCGTTGACGATGCCCATGATCCGGACGATGCGGTCCCCGGCGAGGGAGTCGTGCAGCGGCCGGATGATCGGGATCGCGCCGGCGACCGCGGCCTCGTAGTAGAGCTGCGCGCCGACCTGCTCCGCCGCGGCGAAGAGCTCGGGGCCGTGCGTGGCGAGGAGGGCCTTGTTGCCGGTGACGACGTCGGCACCGGACAGCAGGGCCTGGAGCACGAGGGTGCGTGCCGGCTCGATGCCGCCGATCAGCTCGACGACGATGTCCGCGCCGAGGATGAGCGACTCGGCGTCCGTCGTGAACAGCTCGCGCGGCAGGTCGACGTCCCGCTGGGCGTCGAGGTCGCGGACGGCGATCCCGACGAGCTCGAGACCGGCGCCGGCGCGGGACGCGAGTTCGTCACCGTGCTCGAGCAGGAGCCTGGCGACCTGGGACCCGACCGAGCCGGCGCCCAGCAGTGCGACGCGGACGTTGCGGTATTCGATCATGTGGTGCGTGTCTCCGGGATCTCGGGGGTTCACCGCGCGGCACCGGCTGCGGCCACGGGCGACACCCCGGTGTCGCGAGCGAGGAGGTCGTCGACCGTCTCGCCCCGGACGAGGATACGGGCAGTGCCGTCAGCGACCGCGACGACCGGCGGGCGCCCGACGTGGTTGTAGTTGCTCGCGAGGCTCCAGCAGTAGGCACCGGTGGCCGCGACGGCGAGCAGGTCGCCGCGCTGGACGTCACCGGGCAGGTACTCGTCCTGCACCACCACGTCACCGCTCTCGCAGTGCTTGCCGACGACGCGCGTGAGCACGGCGGGCTCGTCCGACGTGCGGGTCAGTCGTGCCGTGTACTCGGCACCGTAGAGCGCCGGGCGGATGTTGTCGCTCATCCCGCCGTCGACGGAGACGTAGGTGCGCGTCGCGGTGCCGTCCCCGCCGGGCTGGCCGCTCCCGCCGTCGAGCTCGAGGGCGACCGGCTTGATGGTGCCGACGCGGTAGAGCGTGATGCCGGGTGGGCCGACGATGTAGCGTCCGGGCTCCACGGCGATCTCCGGGACGGGGATGTCCCGCTCCGCGCAGGCTTCCGCCACGATGGCGGCGAGGGCGTCCGCGACGTCCTCCGGTTCGAAGGCGGAGTCGCTCTCGGTGTAGTCGATGCCCCAGCCACCGCCGAGGTTCAGCTCGGGGACCGGGCCGGTGGCGACGAGGGTCGCGTGGACGTCCATGAGGCGCCGCGCGGCTTCTCGGAAGCCGGACTCGTCGAAGATCTGCGACCCGATGTGCGAGTGCAGGCCGACGAACGCGAGCGAGGGCTCCGCACGGACTGCCTCCGCTGCACGGACGGCCTCGTTCAGCGGGATCCCGAACTTCTGGTCCTCACGAGCCGTCGCCAGGTACTCGTGCGTCGAGGCGTGCACCCCGCTGTTGATCCGGATGCGCACGCGCTGCACGATGCCGGCGTCGGCGGCTGCACGGGCGACGCGACCGATCTCCTCGTGTGAGTCGAGGACGATCGTGCCGAGCCCGATCTGGACCGCGCGGGCGATCTCGGCGTCGGACTTGTCGTTGCCGTGGAAGCCCATCAGCGCCGGGTCAGCGCCGCCGGCCAGGGCCACCGCGATCTCGCCGGCGGTGCAGACGTCGAGCCGCAGGTCGGCCTCGGCCATCCACGCGGCGACCTGGGTCGTGAGGAAGGCCTTGGCGGCGTAGTAGACGTGCGCCCGGGTGCCGATGCGCGCGAAGGCATCCGTGAAGGCGTTGCGCACACGGACGGCGCGGGACTGCACGTCGCGCTCGTCGACGACGTACAGCGGCGTGCCGAACTGCTCGACCAGGTCGGCGGCGGTGACGCCGCCGACGGCCAGTGAGCCGTCGTCGGTGCGGGTGGCGGAGGCCGGCCAGATGCGGGTCGTCAGCGCGGAGGCGTCGGACGGGTACCGCAGCCGCGGCGGGGCAAGGGGGTTCTCGCTCACGCGACCGATCCTACCGAGCCGCACCGGGCCTCCCGGCTCGTGTGACGCGACCTGTGCAGAACCCGCGTCAGCAGCGGCCGGTGGTCTGCAGGCCCCGCTCGCTCAGCGGGAGCTCGTCGGCGACGATCCGAACCGTCGCCTGCTGCTTCGTGACGTGGAGCGACCGCACCCGGAGGTCCTGCGGCAGGAACCGCGCCGTGCAGACCGGCACGGGGGTGTTCGTGACGCCGGGGATCGCGCCGACGTCCAGGTCGAGCGACGAGTTCGTGATCCGCACGGTCTTCGGGGTGATCGTGATCCCGCGGCCGCTGTCCTGTGCCACGACCGATCCGCGCGCCAGGTACGAGATCTGGTAGCCGAGGACGGCGGTCTTGCCGGAGAGCTGCACGCCGCCGTCCACCAGCGACATCCGGTCGAACAGCGGGCTGTACTTCGCCAGGTCCTTGATGCTCGACGAGGCCAGGGTGACGGTGCCGTCGACGTCGTGCACCGCACCGGCACCGTCGAGCGGGACGTCGTGCACCGTGACGTCGGCCGCGAGCGGGATGCCGTCGACGGTGATCCGCTTCGAGTGGATGTCGACGTCGTCGAGGGAGCCGCCGAGGAGCTGCGGGATGATGACGCCCTTCGCGTGCGCGTCGACCGAGCCCGTGGTGCCGTCCGGCAGTGACTGCTCGACCTGCTGGGCGACCTGCCGGTCGACGACGCCGCGGAGGACGAACTCGGCGACCACCACGAGCACGGCGAGCACCACCAGGACGCTGACCAGGACGATCGCCGTGGTGCGGCCTCGGTGGCGCTGCTTCGGGGCGGTGGCGGGTGTGGACATGCGTCCCACCCTGCCAGGGCCCACCGTCAGACAGCCGGGAGGCTCGGTGCGCGTCCGGCGGTCAAAGCGCGGCGCGCGCTACATGCGCTCGGGCGCGCTCACCCCGAGGAGCCCGAGGCCGTTGCGCACGACCTGGCCGGTCGCGTCGTTGAGCCAGAGCCGCGTGCGGTGCAGGTCCGTCACGGGCTCGTCGCCGAGGGGCGTGACGCGGCAGGCGTCGTACCAGCGGTGGTAGAGGCCCGCGAGCTGCTCGATGAACCGGGCGATCCGGTGCGGCTCGCGCAGCTCGGCGGCACGGCGGACGACGCTCGGGTACTCCGCCAGCGCGCCGAGGAGTGCGCCCTCAGTGTCGTGGGTGAGCAGCGAGGCGTCGAACACGGAGCGGTCGACCCCGGAGGCAGCGGCGTTCCGCGCGACGGACTGCGTGCGGGCGTGGGCGTACTGCACGTAGAAGACGGGGTTGTCGTTCGTGCGCTTGGTCAGCAGGTCGAGGTCGATGTCGATCGCGGTGTCGCTGGCGAACCGGACGAGGGCGTAGCGGCCGGCGTCGACGCCGACCGCGTCGACGAGGTCCTCCATCGTGACGATCGTGCCGTTGCGCTTGGACATGCGCATCGGCTCGCCGTCCTTGAGCAGGTTGACCATCTGGCCGATGAGGATCTCGAGGTTCGTGCCCGGCTCGTCCCCGAACGCGGCGCACATCGCCATCATCCGGCCGACGTAGCCGTGGTGGTCGGCGCCGAGCATGATCAGGTTGCGTTCGAACCCACGCTCGCGCTTGTCGAGGTAGTACGCCAGGTCACCGGCGATGTACGCGGGCTCCCCGTCGGACTTGATGACGACGCGGTCACGGTCGTCGCCGAAGTCGGTCGTGCGGAGCCACTCGGCGCCCTCGGCCTCGTACATGTGGCCGTTCTCACGGAGCCGCTCGATGGCGCGCTCGACGGCCTTGGACTCGTGCAGCGCGTTCTCGTGGAAGTAGACGTCGAAGTCGACGCCGAACTCGTGCAGCGACTGCTTGATGTCCGCGAACATGAAGTCGACGCCCTCGCGACGGAACAGCTCCTGGGCCTCGTCCCGCGGCAGGTCGTGCACGTCGCCGTCGAAGGTCGCGAGCACGCGGGTAGCGATCTCCGGGATGTACGCGCCGCCGTAGCCGTCCTCGGGCGTGGGCTCGCCGAGCGCCGAGGCGACGAGCGACCGGGCGAAGCGGTCGATCTGGCTGCCGTGGTCGTTGAAGTAGTACTCGCGGGTCACGAGGCCGCCCTGGGCCTGGAACACCCGGGCGAGGCTGTCGCCGACCGCCGCCCAGCGGACGCCGCCCATGTGGATCGGCCCGGTGGGGTTGGCGGACACGAACTCGAGGTCGATGCGCACGCCGTCGTACAGGTCGCCGCGCCCGAAGGCCTCGCCCGTCTCGACGACGGTGCGGGCGACCTCGCCGGCGGCAGCGGCCTCGAGCGTGATGTTGATGAAGCCGGGGCCGGCGATGTCGACGGAGTCCACGCCGTCGAGCTCGGTCAGCTCGCCGGCGATCTCCGTCGCGAGCTCGCGCGGGTTCGTGCCGAGGCGCTTCGCGAGCTGCATGGCAGCGTTCGACGCCCAGTCACCGTGGGAGCGGTTCTTCGGGCGCTCGAGGGCCGCGTGGGACTGCTCGACGGTCACGGTGTCCGCGGCCCCTCGTCGCTCGACGATCCCGGTCAGGATCGACAGGTACGCGGCGGAGAGTTCAGCAGGAGTCACGGCAGACGAGTCTACCGGGCGGCATGCAGCATCATGGCCGCATGACCTCCCGCCGATCCGCACGGGCCATCGTCGTCGCCGCACTCGCCGTCCCGGCCGCCCTGGTGCTCGCTGCCTGCACCGGTGGTGGTGGCGCCTCCCCCACGCGGTCGCCCGGCGCGACGACGACCACCGGGACGATCGGCACGCCCGTCGAGCAGCGCTGCGCGGAGCTGCTCCCCGAGTCCGCCCTGGCGGTGTACGGGAAGCGCTTCGAGCTCGACGCCGACGCCGAGCCGGCAGCACGGTCCGCCGCCGCGACGATCGCCCAGCAGCGCGGCCGGGTGTGCGTGTTCCGGCAGGTCGACGACCACTCGGTCACCGTCACGCTCGCCGTCGCCCACCTGCCCGAGAAGTCCCTCACCACGCTCAAGGACGCCCTGTTCGAACGCGGCGGTTCGGTGCCGACCTACACGGTGGAGGGGTACTTCGCGCTGAAGGACGGCGTCGGACGCGCCGACGCCTTCCCGGACCCGTACTGGATCACCGCGTCCTCGTCCCTGTTCACCGAACCCGGGTCCGCCCAGCCCGTGCTCGACGCGGCGCGCCAGGCCGTCGGACCCGCGTCGACGGCGCCCTCGACCCCGAGCGCGACCCCCGCGGGCTGACACCGGCGGCTTCCCAGGCGGGCCGGCAGCCTCCTGCCTGACGGGTCGCCGGTTTCCGTTCTCGGGGATGGCGGATCTGGTTCGCCAAGGCCGAGGATCGACGACCAGATCCGTCAGGCCCCGAAACGGAAACCGACATGCGTCCGGCCGCGGCCCGTGCCCCGGGCTCCGAGCTCCGGGCTCCGGGCTCCGGGCTCCGCGACCGTCCCGCGTCACTGGGCCAGCGGTGCAGATGACGACCCAACCCAGCAGCGGTGCGATCGACGATCCACGTCCCAGGAGATGACGGATCTGGTCGGCCAACCCCGAGGATCGCCGACCAGATCCGTCAGGCCCCGGAACGGAAACCGACATCCGCCGGACCGGGCTCCGTGACCCGTGCCCGTGCCGCGGCCAGCGGTGCGGACGGCCCGCTCGGACCTGCTACGGTGGTTCTCACCCAGGGCCCCCATAGCTCAGGGGATAGAGCACTGCCCTCCGGAGGCAGGGGCGGAGGTTCGAATCCTCCTGGGGGCACAGTGACGTTCCCGGTCAGGCGGGCGTTGACACTTCCGCGCAAGCAGACGTTCTCGCTGCGCTCGATCGGCAGCGCGCGATGTCGCGGCAGGCCGCGACGGATCCCCCGTCCTCGCCTTCCTGACGAGCGCGCAGCATCACCGGGGCGGTAGCTTCGGCGCATGACGTTCTCGTTCCCGGAACCGGAAGTGTCGGCGCTGCGCGGTGGGGCGGTGCTCCGGTGGGGCGTCATCGGGCCCGGGCAGATCGCAGACGACTTCACGCGCACCCTGCACGCCAATTCCGACCAGCGCGTCGTCGCCGTCGGGTCCCGCTCCGCCGACCGCGCCGCAGCCTTCGCCGCACGCCACGCCATCGACACCGCGCACGACTCGTACGAGGCCCTCGTTGCCGACCCCGCCGTGCATGTCGTCTACGTCGCCTCACCACATCCGCAGCACCTCGAGCACGCCCTGCTCGCGATCGCCGCCGGCAAGCACGTCCTCGTCGAGAAGCCGATGACCACCTCCGAGGCCGACACCAGGACCCTCGCGACCGCCGCTCGGGCCGCCGGCGTCCTCGCGATGGAGGCCATGTGGACCCGCTACCTGCCCGGCACCACGGTCATCGCACGGCTGCTCGCCGACGGCGCCCTCGGGACCGTCCACCTGGCGAACGTCGACGTCGGCTGGCCGCACGACCCCGACCCGACCGACCGGATGTTCGACCCGGCGCAGGGCGGCGGCGCGCTGCTCGACGCCGGCGTCTACGCGCACTGGTTCGCCCGGTTCGCCGTCGGCGCCCCGGTGACCAGCCACACGACGGGAGCGGTCTCGGACGGTGGGGTGGACCTCCAGTCCGTCACCGTGGCGACGGCCACCGGCGGCGCACAGTGCGTCGCGACCACGTCGATGACGGCGTGGACCCCCGGGCTCGCCACCATCGCGGGCAGCACCGCGACGATCCGGTACACCGAACACTTCGTGTTCCCGGCCTCGTTCGCCCTACACCACGGAGCGGACGTCGAGCACTGGCAGGAACCGACCGGGCTGCAGGGCCGCCAGGGGCTCGTGTGGCAGGCGGCGGCGCTCGCGCGGTACGTCGCCGACGGCCGGACCGACTCCCCCGTGCACGGGCTCGACGTGTCGATCGGGATCGCCGCCTCGCTCGACGCGGCACGGGCGGCGCTCGACACCGCTGTTCCCGAGCAGGACACCTCGGCCCTCTAGGATCACGGGCCGGTCGTCCTGCACGCGACCGGGAAGAGGACTCGATGACCACCGCCACCGGGAACCCGCAGTCGGAACTGGCCCGCGGGGACGCCGCTCCCCCGGCCAGGACGCTCCTCGACGTCCTCACCGCCACCACCGCGGAGCACCCGGACGCGCTCGCGCTCGAGGACCCGGACGGTGCCCTCGACTACCGCTCGCTGCTCACCGAGGTGCACCGGCGGGCCGACGACCTCGCCCGACGCGGCGTGCGTCGAGGTGACCGCGTCGGCATCCGCGTCCCGTCCGGCGGCCGCGACCTGTACCTGTCCGTCCTCGCGGTGCTCGCGGCTGGCGCGGCCTACGTCCCCGTGGACGCCGACGACCCCGAGGAGCGGGCGACCCTGGTGTTCGGCGAAGCCGGGGTCGTCGGCGTGATCGGTGCCGGCGGCGTGCTGCGGACCTCCGGCGACGCGGACGCGCCGGCGTCGGCCGTCGTCCACCCCGCGGCGAGCGCCGACCTCCCGACGCTCGACGACGACGCGTGGGTGATCTTCACGTCCGGCTCCACCGGCGTGCCGAAGGGCGTCGCGGTGACGCACCGGTCGTCGGCGGCGTTCGTGGACGCCGAGGCGCGGATGTTCCTGCGGGGTGCGCCGATCGGTCCGGGTGACCGGGTGCTGGCGGGGCTGAGCGTCGCGTTCGACGCGTCCTGCGAGGAGATGTGGCTGGCGTGGGGGCACGGTGCGTGTCTCGTGCCGGCGCCCCGGTCGCTGGTGCGGACGGGGGTGGACCTGGGCCCGTGGTTGATCGTCCGCGGGATCACGGTGGTGTCGACGGTCCCGACGCTCGCGGCCCTGTGGCCGGACGACGCGCTGGAGCAGGTGCGGTTGGTGATCTTCGGGGGTGAGGCGTGCCCGCCGGAGCTCGCCGCGCGGATCGCGAGTCGGGACCGGGAGGTGTGGAACACCTACGGGCCGACCGAGGCGACGGTGGTGGCGTGCGGGGCGCTCCTCGACGGGAGCGCCCCGGTCCGGATCGGGTTGCCGCTCGACGGGTGGGACCTGGCGGTCGTGGACGCCGCGGGGCAGCGGGTCGCGCCGGGTGAGGTCGGGGAGCTGGTCATCGGCGGTGTGGGGCTGGGGCGGTACCTGGACCCGGAGAAGGACGCCGTGAAGTACGCCGCGTTCCCGGAGCTCGGGTGGGCGCGGGCGTACCGGAGCGGGGACCTGGTGCGGTACGACCCCGAGGGGCTCGTGTTCCAGGGGCGTGCGGACGACCAGGTGAAGCTCGGTGGTCGGCGGATCGAGCTCGGGGAGATCGACGCGGCGCTGCAGGCGCTCGACGGCGTGGCCGGTGGGGCGGCCGTGGTGCAGCGGACGCCGGCGGGGAACCAGGTGCTGGTGGGCTACGTGGCCCCGGTGGCCGGTGTGTCGATCGACGTGCAGGCGGCGAACGCCCGGCTGCGCGAGGAGCTGCCTGCGGCGCTCGTGCCCCTCGTCGCCGTGGTGGACGAGCTGCCGACGCGGACGTCGGGCAAGGTCGACCGGGCGGCGCTGCCGTGGCCGCTGGCTGCCGAGGACGGCGGGGCCGCGCTGCCGCCGACGGTGGCGTGGATCGCGGAGCGGTGGGCGGCGATCCTGGGGGTGCCGGTCGCGAGCGCGGACGACGACTTCTTCGCGCACGGTGGTGGGTCGCTGACGGCGGCGCAGCTGGTGTCGGCGATCCGTGAGCGCTACCCGACGACGACGGTCGCTGACGTGTACGACCACCCGAGGATTGGTGCCCTCGCGGACGCCCTCGATGCGTCGGGTCCGGTGGCCGCAGTGGAGCGGGACGTGCGTCCGACGCCGCGGGCGACCGGGGTGGCGATGACGCTGCTCGGTCTCCCCGTGCAGCTGCTCCGCGGGCTTCGGGTGCTGACGTGGACGGCGCTCGTCGCGGGGGTGCTGCACGCGACGACGCTGCCGTTCCTGCCGGTGTTGCCGGTGCCGGCGCTCGTGGTGGCCCTGCTGGTGTTCGTCACCCCGGTGGGCAAGATGGCGCTGACGGTGGTGCTCGTGCGGCTGGTGCTCGTCGGGGTCCGTCCCGGTGACCATCCCCGCGGTGGTTCGGTGCACGTGCGGGTCTGGTTGGCGGAGCGGATCGCGGAGGCGGTGGACGGCCCCTCGACGGCAGGTGCCCCGTGGATCAGCTACTACGCCAGGGCACTCGGTGCGACGATCGGCCGTGACGTGGACCTGCACACGCTGCCCCCGGTGACCGGGTTCCTGACGATCGGCAAGCAGGCGTCGATCGAGCCCGAGGTCGACCTGGCCGGGCACTGGGTCGACGGCGACGTCTTCCGCCTGGGTCGGGTGCAGGTCGGTGCGGATGCCGTGGTCCACAGCCGGTCGACGCTCCTGCCGGGTGCCGTGGTCGGCGACGGCGCCGAGGTCGAGGCCGGTTCCGCCGTCACCGGCGTCGTGGTCCCCGGCGAGCGCTGGGCAGGGTCACCGGCGGAGCGCGTCGGTTCGGCGCGGCACGGCCGGGAGGCTCGTCCCCCGTCGCGTCGACGCTGGCTCGTCGCGTACGGGGCCGGGTCGGTCGCCGTGGCCGGGCTGCCCGTGCTGGGCGTCGCGGCCGGACTGCTCGTGAGCGTCCTGCTGGTGGGCCCGGCGCCGACGCTCGGCAGCGCCTTGGTGCGGGCCCTCGCGTCCGTGCCGTTGTCCACCCTGGTCGCCGGGCTCGTGTACGCGGGGCTCGTGGTCGCCGTGGTCCGGCTGCTCGGCATCGGCCTGGACGAGGGTCGGCACCCGGTGCGCTCCCGGATCGGCTGGCAGGCGTGGTGCACCGAGCGGGTGCTCGACGCGGCCAGGACGCTGCTGTTCCCGCTGTACGCGAGCCTGGTGACGCCGCTGTGGCTCCGGCTGCTCGGGGCGCGGGTCGGGCGGAACACGGAGATCTCCACCGTGCTGCTGCTGCCGTCGCTGACGCAGATCGCGTCGGGCGCCTTCCTGGCGGACGACACGATGGTCGCCACGTACGAGCTCGGTGGCGGGCGGATGACGATCGGTCGGTCGAAGATCGGGCGTCGGGCGTTCCTCGGCAACAGCGGCATGACGGGTGCCGGGCGGTCGGTGCCGCGCGAGGCCCTGGTCGCCGTGCTCTCCGCCGTCCCGAGGAAGGCCAAGCGCGGCTCGTCGTGGCTCGGGTCACCCCCGGTGCGGCTGCGGCGGGCGGCGACGACCTTCGACGAGGAGCGCACGTTCCGGCCCCCGCGCCGCCTGCGGGTGGCCCGCGGCTGCTGGGAGCTGCTGCGCCTGGTCGCCCCGATGGTGTCCGGCGCGATCGCCCTCGGCGTCGGCGGGACCCTGTTGGCGCTGTGGGCGTCGGTCGGGCTCGGCTGGACGGTGCTCCTCGCCGCGGTGGTGCTCGTCGTCGCCGGGGCGGTCGCCGCGGTCGTGTCGACGGTGGCGAAGTGGGCGTTCGTCGGGCGCATCACCGCCAGGGAGCACCCGCTGTGGTCGTCGTTCGTCTGGCGCAACGAGGTGCAGGACACCTTCGTCGAGACCGTCGCACGGCCGTGGTTCGCCGAGCAGGCCGTCGCCACCCCGGCGCTGGCCGTGTGGTTGCGGAGCCTCGGGGCGCGGATCGGCCGCGGGGTGTGGTGCGAGACGTACTGGCTGCCCGAGGCCGACCTGGTCAGCATCGGCGACGGCGCGACGATCGCCCGCGGGACCGTCGTGCAGACGCACCTGTTCCACGACCGTGTGATGCAGCTCGACCAGGTCCGGCTCGAGCGGGGTGGCACCCTCGGCCCGCACAGCGTGATCCTGCCGGCGGCCGGCATCGGCGCGGGCGCGACCGTGGCCCCGGCGTCCCTGGTGATGCGCGGCGAGCAGGTCCCCGGCGGCACCCGGTGGGCGGGCAACCCGATCTCCCCGTGGGTCGTGCCAGAGGACGGCGTCTCCCGGACAGCGGACCCGGTCGCCGCCAGGTCGGTGCCGCAGCCCGTGACAGACTGACCGGCACCGTGAAGCCGATGAACCCCGCACCGACCGAACACGCCGACGCCGACCCGTACACCCCGCACGACGGCGACCGACGGTGGCGGGCGTCGCACTACGAGCTCCGGCTCGACTACCGGGTGGCGACGAACCGGCTCGAGGCCGAGGCCACGATCACCGCCACCGCCGTCACCGCCCTCGACAAGGTCGTGCTCGACCTGCACGGGCTCGGCGTGGACCGGGTCGACGTCGACGGGCAGCGGGCCCGCAAGGCGTCGACGGGCGCGCACAAGCTGACGGTCACCCCGGCGACCCCGATCGCCGCCGGTGCCGAGTTCACGCTGCACGTCCGGTACAAGGGCGCCCCGCGTCCGCTCCGCAGCCCCTGGGGGCAGATCGGCTGGGAGGAGCTCACCGACGGCGTCATCGTCGCCGCGCAGCCCACCGGCGCCCCGTCCTGGTTCCCGTGCAACGACCGCCCGGACGACAAGGCCACCTACCGCTTCGAGATCACCTGCGAGTCCGGCTACGACGTCGTGGCGAACGGGGAGCTGCTCGGCAGGGAGCGCGCCGGCCGCGGCACCCGGTGGACGTACGCCACGACCGACCCGATGGCGACGTACCTGGCGACCGTGCAGATCGGCCGCTACCGCACCCACACCCTCCGCGACGCCGGTGCCGGTGTCCCCGTCACCGTGCACCACCCCGCGGACCTCACCGCGGCCGCGAAGACGGACTTCGGCCAGGTGCCCGAGATGCTCGCGCTCTTCGCCGACCGGTTCGGCCCGTACCCGTTCCCCGCGTACGGCGTCGTCGTCACCGACGACGAGCTCGAGATCCCCCTCGAGGCCCACGGGCTCGCCGTCTTCGGCCGCAACCACGTCGACGGCGAGCACGGCACCGACCGGCTCATCGCCCACGAGCTCGCGCACCAGTGGTTCGGCAACTCGGTGACCCTCGGGCGCTGGCGGGACATCTGGCTGCACGAGGGCTTCGCCTGCCACGCCGAGTGGCTCTGGTCGGAGCACCGCGGCGGCGACACGGCGGACGACCTGGCGGCGCGGGCGCGTGCGGGCCTGCTCGACCAGCCCGAGGACCTCGTCGTCGCCGACCCGGGCCCGGCGGACCTGTTCGACGACCGGGTCTACAAGCGCGGTGCCCTCGCCCTGCACACGCTCCGACGGACCGTCGGCGACGACGCCTTCTTCGCGGGGCTCCGCACGGTCACCGACCGGCACCGCCACGGCACGGTCACGCCCGAGGACGTCCACGACGCGTTCGCCGACGCGGCTGACCGCAGCGCGAGCGAGATCGCGGCCGTGCTCGCGCCGTGGATCGACGAGCCGGGCATCCCGGAGCTGCCGACGCGCCAGCGCTAGCGGTCGCGCCGGCGGTGGTCGTGCTCGCGCCGGTCGTGCTCGCGCCGGTCGTGCTCGCGGGGGTCGTGCTCGCGCCGGTCGTCGATGACGATCCGCTCGGTGTCGGTCGCCACGGCCAGCACGACGTCGTCGTCGAGGTACCGCACCCGCACCCGGTGCACGGCACCGTCGAGCACGGCGGTGCCAGCGTCGAGGTCGACGTCGACGGACGCCGGGTCGACTCGGAGCCCGCGGCCGTCCCGCTTCAGCACCGCCTCCGTCGCCGCCCAGCACGCCGCCAGTCGGACGGGGTCGGAGCCGTACCGCGCGCGCTCCCCCGGCGAGGACGCGTCGAGCGGCGCGGCGGCCACCCGGCTGACGCGCTCGACGTCGACCCCGATTCCGACAGGTCCCACCGCGAGGGCGAGCACCCCGGGCGTCCGGGACAGGCTGACCCCGACGGCGGCCCCCTGCACGGTCGCCCAGGGCCGGCCGTGCGTGTCGCTGCCGCAGTGCGGGCACCGGCGGCCGACGGCGGTGGACGCGGGGTCCACTCCGGTGACCTGCGCGGCGGACGCGAGGAGGGCCTCCCGGTCGGCTGCACGGGACCCGCCCGGGTGCGCGAGACGCACCGTCACGGCCTGGAGGCTCGGCTCACCCATCCCGGCAGCGTACGTGTGCAGGTGGTCGGGGTGCGCCACGGACGCACACGAGGCGCCGCCATCGCTGGCGGCGCCTCGTGTGCGGCACGGTGCCTCGGGTGCACCGTGGTGTCGGTCAGGCGTGCGTGAGGGCGATCAGTGCCACGTTCATCGTGGAGTACTGGCCCTCGGACCGCGTGGCCTGACGGACACGTCCGCGCAGGACCTCGTACCGGCCGTTGTGCTCCCGCACGAAGCCGATCACGCCGCTCGCCGGTGTCGACACCCGGTGGAAGCCGTCCTCCAGCGGGACGACCTCGGTGTTCATCGTTCGTTCCATTGCTGACCCCTTTCGTCGTCGAAACGGTCACTTCGGCTGATGGTACCCCTCGTCGGGGGACAGAACCCGTCCCCCGGCGCAGTCTGTCCACAGGCGTGGTGGTTCTGGGGGAACCCGTGCGCTGCCTGGATACACTTCGGGCGACGGCGCTCCCTCCGCGGCACACCGGGCCTCCCGGGCCGCGGGCGCGGGCGCTGCCGGACGGACGGAGAACGGATGCGAGCGGTCCAGCGTGGATCGGACACCAGGCGGTCGAGCACGGACAGGGGGACGTCCGGGCGGTGGGCGGCGCGCGTCGCCGCGGCCCTCATCGCGGCGTTCCTGGTCGTGGCACCGGCGACGGCAGCGCGGGCGACCGCGCCGGTCGACCTCGGCGGTGCCTACGTCCTCGACCAGGCCGACGCCCTCACCGGTGCCCAGCAGGCCTCGGTGGAGAAGGCGGTCAGGAACCTGGCCGACCAGACCGACACGCAGCTCTACGTCGTGTTCGTGCCGGAGTTCACCGACCCGACCGACCACACCGCCTGGGGCGACGCGACCATGTCGCAGAACCAGATCGACTCCAACGGCATCCTGCTCTCCATCGCGACCCAGGCGCGCACGTACGACGTGCAGCAGACGAACGAGACCTCGATCACCGCGTCGGACGTGCAGTCCGCGGTGAACGACGACCTGATCCCGAAGCTCCGGGACAACGACTGGGCCGGAGCCGCGACCGCGTTCGCCACCGGGCTCGGCGACAGCCAGAAGCCGGCGAACCTGACCGGGCTCTGGATCGCGCTGCTCGTCATCGTCGTCGCGGTCGTCGTCGTGGTGCTGGTCATCCGTCGCCGGAACCTCCGCCGACGAGCCGAGGCCACCCGGGCACAAGAGGCATCCCTGGCCGACCTCGAACGCACCGCCGGCGGGGCACTCGTCACCATCGACGACGAGCTCCGCACCGCTGAGCAGGAGGTCGGCTTCGCCACGGCTCAGTTCGGTGCCGAGGCGGCCGAGCCGTTCGCCAAGGCGGTCGCCGCAGCCAAGAAGGACGTCCGACGGGCGTTCACGTTCCAGCAGCAGCTCGACGACGAGATCCCAGACTCCCCGCAGCAGCGCGCCGAGTGGTCGAACCAGATCATCCAGATCTGCGAGCAGGCGCACGCGTCCATCGAGCAGCAGACGGAGTCGTTCGACCAGCTCCGCTCGCTCGAGGACGGCGTCGAGGGCGCCGCTGCGGCACTCGGCGACGCCGTCCGGGCCGCGCCTGCCGAGCTCGCCGCTGCCGCCACCGCCCTCGACCGCGTCCGGGCGGCGTACGGCGGGCGCACCCTGGGGTCCGTCGCTGACGCGGTGGACCAGGCGCACCAGGTCCTCACGTTCGCCACGGAGCGCTCCCAGGCCGCCGACGCCGCCATCGCGAGCGGCGACAAGGGCCAGGCCGTCGTCGCCGTCCGTGACGCCCAGCACGCCCTGGCCCAGGTCCAGCAGCTGACGGCCAGTGCCACGGGTGCCGAGGCCACGTTCCGCGAAGCCACCGCCCGCGTCGACGCCATGCGCCTCGACATCCAGGGCGACGTCGCCGCGGCACGGGCCATGCGCACGACCACCCCCGAGCTCGCGTCCGCGGTCGTCACCGCCGAGACCGTCCTCCGCGAACGGCTCGACCCGAAGGACCCGATCGCCGCGGTCGACTCGCTCACCCGCGCCAACACCGAGATCGACGCGGCCCTGGCCTCCGCGCGCACCGCCCAGGAGCAGCAGCAGCGCGCGCAGCAGGCGCTCGACGCAGCCCTCCGCGACGCCCGCACCCGGATCAGCCAGGCACGGGAGTTCATCTCGCTGCGCCGCGGTGGTGTCGGCCCCACGGCCCGCACCCGCCTGTCCGAGGCCGAACGTGCCCTCGACGACGCCGTGCAGCTCGCCACCCACGACCCCCAGCAGGCACTGCAGGCCGCCCGAGCGGCGGAGCAGTACGCGGCCGCCGCGATGGACGAAGCCGGCAACGACATGGGCGGCTGGCCCGGCTCGGGCGGCGGCGGCAACGGCGCCCAGCTCGGCGGCCTCGTCACCGGCATCGTGCTCGGCGG
>NZ_JALNUI010000028.1 GCF_026544205.1 Curtobacterium sp. GC_Cur_3 | reverse complement strand
GAGTGGGACGGCCGTGAGACGAGCGACACGAGCGCGATCAAGGACCTCTTCGGCACCCAGGCGGTCAAGCAGCTCGGCTCCACCGGGTACGACCCGCACGACACCGGCACGCAGATGATGCCGGCCGTCACCACCCCGTCGCCGGCACCCGCCAGGTCGACGTCCCAGGTCGGCGCCGCCGGACCGTCGGCAGCGGACGGCGGCAACTTCATCAACGAGGGCTTCGCCCGCCTGCGCGACGAGGGCAGGCGCGGCAAGCAGCTCCTCATCGGCGGCGCCGTCGTGATCATCCTCCTGATGCTCCTGGCGGTGGTCCTCATCTCGTTCTGGATCCGGTCGAACACCCTCGACGAGCAGGTCACGCCGACGAAGTCGCCGGCGGCCGCAGCGATCGTCACCACGGTCGGCCCGCCCGCCTCGACGGCGTAGCCAGCCCAACGACAGACGGGAGGCTCCCCACCGGACCGGTGGGGAGCCTCCCGTCTGTCGTGGACCGCGGTCAGACCGTGGTCGGGACCTTCGCGGAGGCGTCGGAGAGCGTCTGCAGCTCCTGGACGTCCAGCTCGAGGTCTGCCGAGGCGAGGAGCGCCGGCAGCTGCTCGGTGTTCCGCGCCGACGCGATCGGTGCGACCACGTCGGGCTGGGCCTGCAGCCAGGCGAGCGCGACGGTGGCGATCTCGACGTCGTGGGCGGTCGCGATGCCCTCGAGGGCGTCGACGACGGCCAGGCCGGCGTCGGTGAAGTAGCCGGAGACCTGGCCCTCGCGGTCCTTGCCGGCGAAGTCGTCCTTGGTGCGGTACTTGCCCGTGAGGAAGCCGGCGGCGAGCGAGAAGTACGGCACGACGCCCAGCCGGGCGTCGTGTGCGAGCGGGGCGATCTCCGACTCGTACGGCTGGCGGGTCACGAGGTTGTAGTGCGGCTGGATCGCGACGGGTCGGGCCAGACCGTTCGCCTCGGCGATCCGGATCCACTCGGCGGCACGCTCACGCGAGTAGTTCGAGATCGCCGTGTAGCGGACCAGGCCCTCCTGCACGAGCTGGTCGAACGCCCGCACGGTCTCCTCGAGCGGGGTGTCCTGGTCGTCGAAGTGCGCGTAGTACAGGTCGATCCGGTCCGTGCCGAGGCGCTGCAGACTGGCGCGGGCGGCCTTCGCGACGTTGTCGGCCGACAGTCCGGGGAACTCGGGGTGCTGGGAGACCTTCGTGGCGATCGTCACGTCGTCGCGCTTGCCCGACGCCGCGAACCACGAGCCGATGACGGTCTCGGACTCACCGCCGGAGTTGCCGTCGCCCCAGGCGGAGTACACGTCGGCGGTGTCGATGAAGTCGCCACCGGCGGCCGTGTAGGCGTCGAGGACCTGGTGCGAGGTGGACTCGTCCGCGGTCCACCCGAAGACGTTGCCGCCGAGGGCGAGGGGGAACACGTGGAGGTCGCTGCTGCCGATGCGGGGCATGCGGATTCCTTTCAGGTCGGAACGGGTCGTCGTCCACGCTAGGCCGGTGCGCTTGACAACGTCGCAGCGTCAGGGTGTCGTGGACCGGGACATGACCACGCTCACCTCGTACCTCGCCGACCCCCGTCCCGCCGTGCGCCTGCGGGCGGTGATGGCCGCCGGCACCGAACCCACGACGGACGACCTCGAGCTGCTGGTCGAGCAGTGCGCCCTCGAGCCAGACCTGCAGGTGCGGGAGATGCTCACGTGGGCGCTCCTCCGGCTGCCCGCCGAGGTCGTCGTGCCGCGGGTGCTCCGGGAGCTCGACCGTGCGGAGCCGCAGGCGCGGAGCCAGGCGCTGCACACACTGTCGAAGATCCGCGACGGGTCGGTGTACCCGCAGGTGGTCGCCCGGCTGGAGGACCTGGACCCCGGCGTCGTCCGCACCGCCTGGCGCGCTGCCGTCGTGCTCGTGCCGGAGACGTCCCGCGCCGAGCTCGCCCGGGCGCTCGCCGTGCAGCTCGGGCAGGGCGACCGGGAGACGCGGCTCGCTCTCAGCCGGGCGCTCGCCGGGCTCGGGGCCGAGGTCGTCACCCCCGTCCTCGACGCGGCGGCCGAGCACCGGAACGCCGACGTCCGCGAGCACGCGGCCGACACCGAGCGGCTCCTGCACGACCCGGACGCCGGGTCCGCTCTGGCGCTCGAGCGGGCTCGTCGCGAGGTCGCACTCGGACGCACCCGGTCCGCGAAGGGCTGACCGGAGGGTCGTGCTGGCAAGCGGCTGCCGGTGGTCGACGGCTGGCGGTCGGCGTCAGTCGTCGTCCGGCGCGAGCCAGATCGCCGCGGCCGCCGCTGCCGGCAGGTCGACGAGCGACTCCGTCCCGTCGGCGTCCCGACGCGCCACGGCGACCACGCCGACGTAGTCGCGGACCTGCTCCACCCGGAGGTGGGTGCCGAGCCCCACACCGAGCTCGTCGAAGTACCGCAGCAGGGACGGGTCGTCGTCGGAGACCCGGTCGACGGTGCCGCACGCCCCGGGCGCCACCGTCGTGAGCAGGGCGCCAGGCGAGGACGGCAGCGAGCCGTCGGCGCGGGGGATCGGGTCGCCGTGCGGGTCGTGCGTCGGGTGCCCGAGGTCGGCGTCGACCCGGTCGAGGAACGTCTCCGACACCGCGTGCTCGAGCGCCTCGGCCTCGGTGTGGACCTCGTCCCACGAGTACCCGAGCCGGTCGACCAAGAACGACTCGATGAGCCGGTGCCGTCGGACCATCGCCACCGCGACCTGGTGCCCGAGCGGGGTGAGCACGACGCCGTAGTACGGGGTGTGCTCGATGAGGCCGTCGCGGTCGAGCTTCCGGAGGTTGCCCGACACCGTCGACGCCGACACCCGGAGCGCAGCGGCGATGTCCCGCGTCGCGATGCCGGGGTCACCGCGCTCGGCGGCCTTCCAGATCAGCTTGACGTAGTCCTCCGCCATGGTGGAGAGCGGAGGGAGGCGCATACCGCAATGGTACAAACAGGCATGCCCGTCGATCCCACGACCACCCGGCGTCGCCGTCGTCGGTGGCCCGTCCCGCCGTCACTCCTCGTCGGACTGGCCCCGCTCGTGCTCTTCGCGGCGGTCAGCGCCTGGCGTGCCCGACCGAGTGACGACTACCCATCGCTCGGGCTCACGGTCGACAGCGTCGTCTCCGCGCTCGTCGTCCCCGAGGGCATCGCGGCCCTCGTGCTCGCCGTCATCGTCACCGGGCTCGGCTGGTGGCGCATCGCGACGGTCGACACCACCCGGGGTCGTCCGCGCTGGGCCTGGATCGCCCCGGCGCTCATCGTCGTCGTCTGCCTGGCCCGGCTGCCGCTCGTCGGGTGGGGTGCGCTGCCCTGGCACTACTTCGCGCTGCTCGCCCTCGGGGTGCTGTTCGTCGGGGTGTTCGAGGAGCTGATGACCCGCGGCGTGCTGCTCGTGGGGCTCCGCCGACGCCTGCCCGAGTTCGGCGTGTGGATCGTCTCCTGCGTGCTCTTCGGGCTGCTCCACCTGCTGAACGCGCTCGCCGGCGCTGGCATCGGCCCGACGGTCATCCAGGTCGTGTTCGCGGCGTCGTTCGGGTCGACGCTCTACGTCGCGCGGCGCCTGAGCCGGGGTCTGCTGCTGCCCGTGCTGCTCCACGCGTTCTGGGACTTCGGCTCCATCGCCGTGTCTGCCACGGTTCGTCAGGGCTCGGGTGACCTGGTCGCAGCCGGGGGCATCGGGCTGTTCGCCTTCGCGGTCCTGGCGTTCGGCATCGTCGCCGGGGGCATCGTGGCCTGGCGGGACGACCGCCCACGCCGGCTCCGTCGTCGCTGGCGCGAGGTCCCGCGGAACCCCGACGCCGAGCCGCTCCGCGCACCCGAGGTCGTTCCGGCGTGGAACGACCTGCGAACCCCTACAGACACCCCGGGCGGTTCACCCGCCTGACGGAGACTGTTCTCCTGCTGGACACCCGATCTCCGCACCATGGCCGGGATCCCAGTCGGTCCACAGAGAGGAGCGTCGCCTGCGTCGCAGGCGGCCACCACGAATGCGTTCATCTGCACGCGCGATCGCCACCGGGGTGACGGTCGCAGCGATCGCGACCTCCCTGGTCGTCGGCAACCCCCTCGCAGCCTCCGCCGCCACCTACCCGAGCGACTCCACGCCGCCGGACCTCGTCTCGCTGCTGAGCGGCTACGACTCCTTCTGGCACTCCAGCGGGACGAACGACCTGCACGGCACCGTCGTCGGCCCCGCGACCCTCGCCCAGAACGACGCGCTGACGTCCTGGATCAACCAGCACGCCACGTCGGCGCAGCAGTTCACGGCCCTGCAGGACGCCGAGTACGAGAACGCGACGAACACCTCGTACGACCAGTCGTCCACGGTGTCGCAGGGGCTCGGTGACGTCCTCGAGAAGGCCTACGTCCAGGGCCGTGCGACCGGAGCGCTCCCGCTGACGAGCGCGCTGATCAACAGCTCGAACGGCACGTCGGGCGCGTACGTCGGCACCGGCACCGCGAAGGCGCACTTCAGCTACCCGCGGCCCTACCTGCCCGCGTCCACGACGGCCACGCTGCCGGCCGGTGACGACCAGGCCGGGTGTGCACCCGCGACGGTGAACAGCTCCTCGGTCGCACCGAACCGCGTGGGCAAGCCGTACGCGAGCGCCGACGGCAGCCTCGACATCACCCGCGTGGCCCCGCAGACGGACACCACGAAGGAGTTCTCCCCGAACGACGTCGTGCTCGACGCCGGCTACGGCACGAAGGGCATCTGCACGGGCGGCTCGTTCCCCAGCGGCCACACCACCACCGCGTACCAGGCGGGCATCACCCTCGCCACGCTCCTGCCCGAGCTCGCGCCGGAGATCCTGGCCCGTACCTCCGAGGCCGGCAACGACCGCATCGTCCTCGGCGTGCACTACCCGCTCGACATCATGGGCGGCCGGATCGACGGCGAGGCGGCACTCGCAGCCCGCTGGTCCGACACCGCGTACCGCACGGACGTCCTCGAGCCGGCGCGCAAGGAGCTCGTCAGCTACCTCGAGGCCGCCTGCAGCACCACGCTCTCCCAGTGCATCACCGCCGAGAAGCCGTACCAGGACAACCCGTACGGCGGGGCAGCGATCCCCGGCGGTACCGCACAGATCGTCACCGACCGTGCCTCGGCCGTGAAGGTCTACCAGGAGCGCCTGACGTACGGGTTCGCGAAGACCGGCACCACCGGCCTGCCCGCGAGCGTCCCCGTCGGCGCCGAGAACCTGCTGCTCACCACGTTCCCGACCCTCACCGACGCCCAGCGCACCTCGGTGCTCGCGCAGACCGAGATCGCGTCGGGCTTCCCGCTCGACCAGACCGGGTCCGCGAACGGGTCGTGGGAGCGCCTCGACCTCGCCGCCGCCACCAGCGCGACGGTCGCCGTCGCCCAGGACGGCTCCGTGCGCGTCGTCTCGACCGGTGGGCAGGCACGCGTCCTCGCCGCCGCACCGACGCCCGCGCCGACCCCGGCGCCCACGACTCCGGTGACGCCCGTCACCCCGGTCGCACCGGCTCCGGTGTCGGACCCGGGCACCGCAGGCACCGTCCCCACCGGCGTCCACCTGCCGGTCGTCAGCGGCTGAGCGGAGACCGGCCGACCGACGCGCACCTCGCGTCGGTCGGCCGGTCGCGTCCCACCCGGCCAGGAGGCTCGGTTCGTCCCCACAGGAACCCGCCGGCGAGCGGGTCCCCACCGCTGCGTCCGTCGCATCACCACCATCACCGCCGCCGAGGACGCACTTCGGTTTCGGCGGTGACGGATCTGGCGGTCTCG
Source organism: Curtobacterium sp. GC_Cur_3 (assembly GCF_026544205.1). Taxonomy (GTDB): domain Bacteria; phylum Actinomycetota; class Actinomycetes; order Actinomycetales; family Microbacteriaceae; genus Curtobacterium. Next base: position 39,277 of record NZ_JALNUI010000028.1, on the reverse strand, counting down.
AACCGTGTTCCGTGAACCGGATCCGTCATCGCGCCGGAGGGAAACGGGTGGGTTCGTCCGTCCCGCCACGGCGTTCCCGCCCGCCTCAGTCATCTGAGTCACCTGAGTCGCTCCAGTCGCTTCGGGCACCGCGGCATCCGGGTCGCCGTCACGTCGACGGCGACGGCGACGGTGACGGCGAGGGCGAGGAGGGCACGTGTTGTTTTCGTCGTTGACGGATCTGGCGGTCTCGGCCCGTGGTCAGCGAACCGGATCCGTCATCGCGTCGTGGGAGAACGGCTCTGGATGCCGCCGCACGTCGGGTCAGCGCTTGCGGCCGGCGGCGAAGACCCGGCGGAACGGGTAGACCGTGCCGTGGGGGCCGCTCGGGTAGGCCTGCCGGAGTCGGGCGGCGTAGGCGACCTCGAACGCGGCGGTCATCTCGCCCGTGGGGTCGGCGGTGTCGAGCGCGGCCAGGGCCGGTCGGAGCCCCGTGCCTCGGACCCAGGCGAGCACCGGGTCCTCGCCCGCCAACAGCTGCAGGTACGTGGTCTCCCACGCGACCGTCGCGAAGCCGGCGGACTCGAACAGGTCGAGGTACCCCGCTCCGTCGAGGACCGGGTCGGCGCGCAGCACGCCGTCGAGCGCGGATGCCCACGGGCCCTCGGCAGCGACGGCACGCATGAGCGCGTGCGACGGGGAGTCGAAGTTGCCGGGCACCTGCATCGCGAACCACGAGCCGTCGGGCATCGTAGCCAGCCACTGCGGGAGGAGCGTGGTGTGGGACGGCACCCACTGCAGCGCGGCGTTCGTCACGACGACGTCGTCCTCGGGGCCGGGTGTCCAGTCCTCGATCGCGCCGAGTCGGAAGGACAGGTCCGGGAGGTCCGCGGCGAGGGGCGCCGCGTCCGCCAGCATCTCGGCCGAGGAGTCGACGCCCACGACCCGGGCCGTCGGCCAGCGCTGGGCGAGCGTGGCGGTGAGGGTCCCGGGACCGCAGCCCAGGTCGACGACGCGACGGGGAGCCTCCCGGCCGTCCTGGAAGGGACCGGTGACGCGGGCGACCAGGTCGTGGAAGGGCCGGGACCGCTCGTCGGTGAAGGCCGCGTAGCGGGCCGGGTCCCAGCGCACCGTCCTACATCTCGACTTCGATGGGCTCCGCGCGGACGAGCTCGTGGACGCCGGAGATGACCTCGCTCGGGCGGAACGGGTAGCGGTCGATCTCGGCCTGGTCGCTGATGCCGGTCATGACGAGCACGGTGTGCAGTCCGGCCTCGATGCCGGCCTGCACGTCGGTGTCCATCCGGTCGCCGATCATGCCGGTGTTCTCCGAGTGGGCGCCGATGCGGTTCATCGCCGAGCGGAACATCATCGGGTTCGGCTTGCCGACGACGTAGGGCTGCTTGCCGGTGGCCTTCTCGATCATCGCGGCGATCGCCCCGGTGGCAGGCAGGACGCCCTCGGCGCTCGGGCCCGTCGCGTCGGGGTTGGTGACGATGAAGCGGGCGCCGTCGCGGATCAGCCGGACGGCCTTCGTGATGGCCTCGAACGAGTAGTTCCGGGTCTCGCCGACGACGACGTAGTCGGGGGCGGTCTCGGTCATGATGAAGCCGGCCTCGTGCAGGGCGGTGGTCATGCCGGCCTCGCCGATCACGAACGCGGAGCCGCCGGGCATCTGGGACTTGCAGAAGTCGGCCGTCGCGAGGGCGGAGGTCCAGATGCGGTCCTCGGGCACGTGGATGCCGGACCCGCGGAGCCGGGCGCTGAGGTCGCGCGGCGTGAAGATCGAGTTGTTCGTGAGCACCAGGAACTCGGTGCCCTCGTCGAGCCACTGCTGGATCAGCTCGGGTGCTCCTGGCAGCGCGTGGTTCTCGTGCACGAGCACGCCGTCCATGTCCGTCAGCCAGCACTCGACCTCGTCGCGGGATGCCATGGGGCACACCCTACTGGCCCTCCCTGCCACGTTCAGGTGCACCAAGACCGACCCCGGCTAGGGTTTCCGGACACGTCCCGATCCGAGGAGGAGCTCGTGCTCGTCGACCCGACCGCCACGGCCACGTCCCCCGGTCCCGCCACCCAGCCGCGTCGACGCGGGCGCCCGAACGTCCTCAGCCGCGAGCAGGTCATCGACGCCGCGACCGTGATCGCGAACGAGGACGGCCTCGACCGTCTGTCCTTCCGGGCGCTCGGGCTCCGGCTCGGCGTCGCCCCGATGACGGTGCACCGGACCATCGGCGGCCTCGACGACCTCCACGCCGAGCTCGTCCGCCGCACCGTCGACGAGTTCACCGCGACGTTCGTCTGGCCGGCCGCGTGGCAGGACGTCGTCAGGACCTTCGCCGTGACCTTCCGCGAGCTGATGACCACGCACCCCCTCGTGCTCGAGTCGCACAGCCGCCGCGCGCCGCTGGTGTCGAGCGAGTCGGACGACGTCCTCGCCACCGTGGTGGAGGCGCTCCGTGCCGCGGGACTGCCCGACGCCGAGGCGATGTACACGTTCTTCGTCGTCTACGACTTCGTGGTGGGGCACGCGGGCGTCCAGGTCGGGCGCGGCGACACCGAGGCCGGTCGCCCGGAGCGGCAGCAGCTCGTGGGGGAGATCCTCGGTGAGCACTCGTACGACGACCGCTTCGCCCTCGGGCTCGACATCCTGCTCGCGGGCATCGAGGCCCGGGTGGCCGCCGTCGGCTCCGTGGCCGCCGTACCCTCGGAGTCGTGATCGACCAGCCCGAGCCCTCGCACGAGCACGAGCACGCGCCCGAGCCCTCGCACGAGCGCACCACGCACGGGGTCGGCCCGCACCCGGAGCCCTGGCCGGACGACCCCCGGCTCGACCCGGAGCTGCTGCGGCTCGGCGACACCCGCAACGTCGTGGACGCCTACCGGTACTGGTCGATGGAGGCCATCGTCGCCGACCTCGACACCCGCCGGCACGGGTTCGACGTGGCGATCGAGAACTGGCAGCACGACCTCAACATCGGGTCGATCGTGCGGAGCGCCAACGCGTTCCTGGCCGGCACCGTGCACATCATCGGGCGCCGCCGTTGGAACCGCCGCGGCGCGATGGTCACCGACCGCTACCAGCACGTGCGGAACCACCCGGACGTGGCCGCGTTCCTCGAGGCCATGCGTGCCGAGGGCCGTCCGGTGATCGCGATCGACAACACCCCGGGTGCCGAACGGATCGAGACCGCGGAGGTCCCGGAGCGCTGCGTGTTCCTCTTCGGGCAGGAGGGCCCCGGGCTGACCGACGAGGCCGTCGTCGGCGCCGACGGGCACCTCGAGATCGCTCAGTTCGGGTCGACGCGGAGCATCAACGCCTCGGCCGCCGCCGCGATCGTCATGCACACGTGGATCGTCCGGCACGCGACGCCCGGCGAGGCGCCGGGTCCCGGAGGCCGCTGAGATCGCACTCCGTGTCGCCTCGCGGCGCGCGGAGACGACACGAAGTGCGATCTCACCGGATCACGGGCCGGATCACGGGCCGGATCCGCGGGGCAGACCGGGCTGGCGTGACGGACGCGGGACGGGCCTCCAGCCCGGGTGTGGGTCAGCGCGGGGCGGTCGTGCGCCGCGCGACCAGGTGGGGTTCGACGAGGACCTCCGTGGCGACGAGGCCCGGATCGGCGATCCGGGCGAGCAGTCGCTCGCCGGCCCCGCGGCCGATCTCGACGCTGCGGTCGTCGATGCTCGTCAGGCCGACGAACCGCGTCGCGGCGATCGGGGTGTCGTCGTAGCCGATGACGGAGACGTCCTCGGGGACGCGCAGGCCGCGGGCGGCCAGCTCGGACATCGCGCCGAGCGCCATGACGTCGTTCGCCGCGAAGACCGCGGTGACGTCGGGGTGCTCGTCGAAGAGCGCACGGGCAGCGCGCATGCCGGCGTCCTCGGTCAGCTCCTCCGGGAGGATCGTGGTGACGACCGTCGCGCCGGTGCGGCCGTCCGCGACCCCGGCCTCGAAGCCGGCCCGCCGCTCGACGGCGGCTGCGGACCGCGCGCCGACGAAGCCGAGCGTGGTGTGGCCGAGGCCGAGCAGGTGCTCGGCGGCCATCCGGCCGCCGGCGCGGTCGTCGTTCGCGACGGTGTCGGCGCGGGGGATCGCGACGCGGCCGCCGGCGATGACGATCGGGGTGGACGCGGGGACGGCGAGGTCGGTCTCGGGCTCGCCGGCGATGACGATGCCCTCGACGCGCATCGAGAGGAAGCCCTCGACCGGTGAGGCGTCGAGCCCGGTGTTGAGGAACCGGTCGGCGACGACGAGGCGGTGGCCCTGGTCCTGCAGGGACTCGCGGAGACCGGTCAGCAGGTCGACGAACCACTGGTTGCGGAAGTCGTCGAGCACGACGCCGATGGTCCGGCTGCGGGTGCCCGCGAGCGAGACGGCTGCGGTGGAGGGGCGGTAGTCGAGCTCCTGGATCGCCTGCAGCACGGCCGCGCGGCGCTGGTCGCTCACGCGCGGGGACCGCTGCAACACGAGCGAGACGAGCGACTTCGACACCCCTGCTCGGGCGGCGACGTCGTAGATCGTCGCTGGTCTGGCGTCTCCCACAGTCATCATCGACCTCTCGGCTCGGGTGACCTGATCGTAGCGGTGCGTCCTGGGGCGATGTCGATGCCGATGGCGCGCTCCAACGCTGATCAGGGGTTTCCCTTTTCGGCAACTTGGTCTTATTGTCATGACATGAGCCCGCGACGGCGCAGCACCGCTGCCCGACGTGAGACCGTTTCCTTGACCAACGGAGGACAAGTGGCAACCGCGCAGACCAGCCCAGCACCCGGAACGGGTGCGCTGCCCCCGCTCGTGAACGGCCCGCACACCAAGCGACTCGGCATCGTCGCCGTCATCGCGACCTTCGGCGGGCTGCTCTTCGGGTACGACACCGGCGTCATCAACGGTGCTCTCCAGCCGATGCTCGACTCGGGCTTCGTGCCGAACGCCACGGCCGAGGGGTTCATGACCTCGTCCATCCTGATCGGCGCCGCGATCGGGGCGTTCTTCATCGGACGCATCTCCGACGCCTGGGGCCGCAAGCCCACGATCAACACCCTGGCGGTGCTGTTCTTCTTCGCCGCGGTCGCCTGCGTCCTCGCGCCGTCGTGGGAGTTCCTCATGGTGTCGCGGCTCTTCCTCGGCGTCGCGGTCGGCGGTGCGTCGGTCACCGTGCCGGTGTTCCTCGCCGAGCTCGCCCCGACCGAGAACCGCGGCGGGCTGGTCAGCCGCAACGAGCTGATGATCGTCACCGGGCAGCTCGCGGCCTTCGCCATCAACGCGGTCATCGGCACGATCTGGAGCGAGGACGGCAACGTCTGGCGCTACATGCTCTCCGTCGCGGTGCTGCCGGCGATCGCCCTGTTCATCGGGATGTTCACCGTTCCCGAGAGCCCGCGCTGGCTGCTCGGCAAGGGCCGGAGGGAGGACGCACTCGCCGTCCTCAAGCAGATCCGTGCGTCCGACCGGGCCGAGGCCGAGATGGCCGAGGTCGAGGAGCTCGCCGCCCAGGAGGCCGAGGCCAAGCGGGCCCGCATCAGCGACCTGCTGGCGGCACCGTGGCTCCGGAAGATCCTGTTCATCGGGATCGGGCTGGCCGTCGCGCAGCAGCTGACCGGCATCAACTCGATCATGTACTACGGCACGCAGGTGCTCACCGAGTCCGGGTTCTCCGGCTCGACGGCCCTGATCGCCAACGTCGGCTCGGGCATCATCGCCGTGCTCGCGATGGTCGTGGCACTGCGGGTCATCAACCGCTTCGGGCGGCGCACGATGCTGGTCTTCGGGTTCACCGGCACGACGGTGTTCCACCTGCTCATCGGGCTGTCGTCGCTCGTCCTGCCCGAGGGAACCCTGCGCGCGGTCGTCGTGCTGGTGTTCGTCATCTGCTTCGTCGGCACCATGCAGGGCACGATCGGGCCCCTCGTCTGGCTGATGCTCTCGGAGATCTTCCCGCTCAAGCTCCGCGGCGTGGGCATGGGGCTCACGGTGCTCATCCTCTGGCTGACGAACTTCGCGGTGTCGACGCTGTTCCCGATCGTGGTGAGCGCGACGGGCATCTCGACGACGTTCTTCATCTTCGCGGTGCTGAACGCCCTGGCGCTGGTCTTCGCGATCACGAAGGTGCCGGAGACGAACGGCCGGTCGCTCGAGCAGCTCGAGGAGGACTTCTCCACCGGCGCGATCTACACGCAGAAGGCGCGCGGGTAGGGGCTCCACGGGAACGTGTGGGGGCCGTGCGGCGCGGGGCGTCGCGCGGCCTCGCTGCACGACGGACTTCGTCCGCGGCGTCGACGGATCCGGCGCTCCTTCCCCGTGTTCCCGGAACCGGATCCGTCATCGGGCGGGGCGAGGACGGCTTCGGGATGCCTCCTCGGCCCTGGCGCACCTGGCGGCACGGGCACACCCGGCGGCACTGGCACACCTGGTGACACTGGGACACCTGGCGGCGCTCTTCGGGAGGTCCGCGTAGCCTCCGCGGCATGGCGACGCTGCTCATCACCGGTGCGGCCGGGCGGATCGGGACGGCCCTGCGCCCTCGGCTCCGTGCCGCTGGACACGACCTCGTGCTGCTCGACGAGCGGACACCCGACGACCCGGTCGTGGCGGGGGAACGGCTGGTGCTCGGGTCGGTGAACGACCCCGACGCCCTGGAGAACGCACTCGTCGGTGTGGACACGATCGTCCACCTGGCCGGCATCCCGTCCGAGACCGACTGGGACGCCCTCGTCACGGCGAACCTCACTGGGACGAAGAACGTGCTGGAACGCGCGGGCGAGAACGGCGTCCTCCGCGTGGTGCAGGCGAGTTCCATCCACGCGGTCGGTCGCGTCGAGGAGGACGTCCCCGCCGGGAGCGTCCCGGGTGACCGGCTCCCGCGGCCGGACTGCTACTACGGCGTCACGAAGGCGGGCATGGAGCTCCTCGGCAGCCTGTTCGCCGACCGCTTCGGCATGTCGATCGTCTCCGCCCGGATCGGTGCCTTCGGGGAACGACCATCGTCGCGCCGGGCCCTGTTGATGTGGACGTCGGCCGACGACCTCGCACGGCTCGTGCTCGCGACGGTCGACCTCACCGAGCCCGGCCACCACGTCGTGTGGGCGCTGTCGCGGAACAGCGGCACGCCGGCCGACTTCGCCGCGGGGGAGGCGATCGGCTTCCACCCCGTCGACGACGCGCGGACGGTCCTCGACGCCGACGAGGTCGACGCGCTCCCCGACGAGGACACCCGCTGGCTCGGCGGCTCCATGGCCGTCGACCCCCTCGGCCGCCCCCGTCCCTGACGAGCGCGCGACCAACCCGCGCGCCTCGCTGCCCGCGCCCGCTACCCGATCAGGCTCGGGCGCAGGTCGCGCAGCGTGCGGGAGCGACCCTGGCGAGCGGCCACCACGTATGTGACGAGCAGCGCCCCGAGCATCCAGCACGCCAGCACGCCCGCGTCGGACCACACCGCACCGGTCGACCCGCCGTACATCGTCTGGCGCAGGGCGTCGACGGAGTACGACATCGGCAGGGCGAAGTGGAGCGCTGCCAACGGCCCGGGCAGGGTCTGCCACGGGAACGTGCCACCGGCCGTGACGAGCTGCACGAGCATGAGCACGAGGCCGAGGAACTGCCCGACGGACCCGAGCAGCACGTTGAGCGCCATCAGGATCGCCGCGAACGTCGCCGAGGCCAGCACCATCACGCCGATCGTCGCCGCGGGCCACTGCACGCCGAGGTCGAGGGCGAACCGCACGATGAAGAACAGCGCCACCATCTGCACGACACCGAGCACCACGGGCGTGAGCCACCCGCCGAGGACGATCCGCAGCGGCTTCCGCACCGCGGTGATCGCACGCTTCGAGATCGGTCGGAGGATGAGGAACAGCGCGTACATGCCGATCCACGCCGCGAGCGAGATGAAGAACGGGGCCAGGCCGGCGCCGTAGTTGTCAGCCGCCGCCACGTTGTCGTCGCCGACCCGCACCGGGTCGGAGATGACCGACGCCTGCGACGCGCGCTGGGACGCGGTCGACGCCGGGATCTTCGTCCGCCCCTGATCGAGCGAGTCCGCCAGCGTCGACGACCCGGACTTCAGCGCGTGCAGCCCGGTCGCGAGCGACTTCGCGCCGTCGTCCGCCGTGGCCGTCCCCGTCGCGAGCGACTGGGCGCCGTTCGTCAGCGTCGGTGCCGAGGCCGCGAGCGTCGACGTGCCCGAGGCGACCTGCGCGGCCCCGTTCGACAGCGTCGACGCTCCCGAGGCCGCCGTCCCGATGCCGTTCGACAGGGCGGGTGCCGCTGCGGCGAGCTTCCCGGTGCCCGCGGCCAGGGAGTCCGAGCCGTCGGAGAGCCGCTGCACGCCGGAGGTCAGCGCCGGGGCCTGGGTCGCGAGCTGTGACGCCCCTGCGGCCACCTGCGCGCTGCCCGTCTGGAGCGCGCCGAGGCTGCCGGAGAGTGCCGTCGCACCCGTCCCGAGCTGCTGGCCCGACGTGGCGAACTGGTCGAGCGTGGCGAGCAGCGCCGTCTTCTGGTCAGCAGGCAGCGCCGAGGCCTCGACGAGGGGACGCAGCTGTGCCGCCAGCGCGGGGGAGTCCTTCGCGACCTGCTGGACGCCGGCGATGAACGGTGCGGCGTCGTCAGCCAGCCGCGCGTTGCCGTCGGCGACGCGGGTCGCTCCCTGCGCGAGCGTCGCGGAGTCTTCCGGCAGGCTCGCGGTCTGGTCGCGCAGCTGGTGCAGCCCGGACTGGAGCTGCTTCGCCCCGGTGTCGAGCTGGCTCGTCTGCGCGGGCAGGGACGCCGTCTGCTCCTGCAGCGTCGACAGCCCGGAGGACAGCGACGCCGCCCCGGTCGCGACCTGCTGCGCGCCGTCGTTCAGCTTGGTGGTCTGCGCCGGCAGCGCCTTCGTGCCCGACGCGAGCTGTGCCGCGCCGTCCCGGAGCTGCGACGTCCCCGCTGCCAGCTGGTCCGCGCCGTTCGACGCGGAGGCCGCACCCGACGCGAGCGTCCCGGCGCCGTCGACCGCGTCGCCGAGGCTGTCCCGCACGTCGGCGAGCCCGACGAGCAGGGTCTTCGCCGCCTGCCTGCCGACCTGTTCGGCCACCGCGGTGCGCATGGTCTTGCCGGCCTGCTCCGCGATCGTGGAGGCGAGGTAGGAGTTCGTGTCCGCCGTCGTCATCACGAGTCGGGCGCGCTTCGGGTCGTCGGACTGCGCCGACACGAGCGACTCGGAGAAGTCGTGCGGGATCGTCACGACGAAGTCGTAGGTGCCGTTGCGCACGCCGGAGCGTGCCTCGGCCGCCGAGGCCCGCTCCCACTTGAAGTCGCCGCCGTCGATCGCACGCTTCGCGACGTCCTTGCCGTAGTCCACGGTGTGGCCGTCGAGCGTCGCGCCGGCGTCCTGGTCGACGATCGCCGCCGGGACCTGGTCGAGCTTGGCGTAGGGGTCGCGGTTGGCCCAGAGGTAGGCGCCGCCGTACAGCAGCGGCACGACCATGAGCGCGATGAACGCCAGGCGTGCGAGCGGGGTCGCGGTGAGTCGCGCGAGTTCGGCGCGGACGAGCGAGGTGGTGGTCACGAGCGGGTCTCCAGGGGAGCGGTTGCTGCGGTTGCGTCAGGGTCAGGGACAGGATCGGACGGGAGGCTCGGCTCGGCCGGCACGGGGATGGTCGCCAGGAGCTGCGCTGCCGTCTCGGCCGCGGCCTTCGAGGTGACGAGCACGACGGTCACGCCGCGTGCCGCCACGTCACGGACGACGGCGAACCAGTCGGCCACGACACCGCCGTGGCGCTCCGGCGACGTGATGACCAGGGCCGTCACGCCCTCGCGGAGCAGGGCGAGCTCGCTGAGGAGCCGGACCCGCACGTCGGTGGGCACGCGCTGCACGTGGGTGTCGGCGTACGCGGACATGCCGAGTTCGTCGAGCACGGTGTCGACGTGCTCGCGGGAGGGGCGGCGCTCGGCGAACGCCAGCTCCTCGCGCACGATGCGGCGGAGCGTCATCACCGGGAAGGGCTCGGCGATGCCCGGGGTGTCGACGAGGGCCACCGCGCGACGGAGTGCCGCGGCGTCCTCGTGTCCGTCGAGGAGCACCCGGCCGCTGTCGGGCTGCATCCGCCCGCCGGCGACGAGCGACGCGAGCACCGGGGCCTGCTCGGTCTCCACGGCCAGGATGCCCGGGCGGTGCGGGCCGGCGACGGCGGAGACGACGGGCAGGGGTGCGCCCGGTTCGTCGCCGATGCCGGCGTGGTCGATCTCGATGGTGGTCATGCTGACTCCTCGGGGACGGAGCGGGCGGAGCTGACGGAGCTGACGGGTCCGGTGAGCATCGCCGTGCGCCAGTCGATGCCCGCCATGCCGAGGGCCGAGACGACCACCATGCGGCGGCCGTCCTCGTCCGACGTGCCGGAGCGGGTGGCCTCGTCGAGCACCGCGATGCACGCGCCCTCGACCAGGCGTCCGAGTGTGGCCGCGTCCACGTCCGAGCGCATCGAGCCGTCGGCGATGCCGAGCGCGCAGGCCTCGCGCACCTGGGCCCGCAGCGGCGCGAAGACCTCGGCGACGGAGGCGCCGAACGGGTCCCGCACGGCGATGCGCGCCATCGACCGGACATGGGAGACCTCGGACCAGAGGGTGACGGCGATGGCCGCGATGCGCGCTGCCGGGGGGAGTTCCCCGAGGTCGGTCGTGGTCGGCATCGCGGCGAGGATCCGGGCGGCACCCGCGGTCACGACGGCCCGGACGAGGTCGTCGCGCGAGGGGAAGTGTCCGTAGACCGCACGGCGCGAGAGCCCGGCGTCGGCCGCGATCGTCTCGAGCGATGCGTCCGGATCCCGCTGGAGTGCTGTCTTCGCGGCGTCGATCAGGGCCGCCCGGTTCTCGGTGGCGTCGCGGCGGGGTGCGCGCGGAGGGGTCTCGGATCCGGTCATGTGGACATCGTAATAACGTGCACACACCTGTGCAAGTTAACGGTTCCGCGTGCCCCGTTCGGGTGCCGTCCCCCAAAGTGCCGACTCCCTGCCCTGAGAGGAGACACATAGCTTCAGGGGAATTCCCCCAGCATTCCGGACGGAGCAACACGTGCGCCAACCCACTCCATCAGACCCCAGACGACGCAGCATCAGCAGGATCGCGGTCGCGCTCGCCGCGGCCGGCGCGCTGACCTGCGGCGGCCTGGCCCTCGGCGGGACGGCGTCCGCCGCACCCGCGGGCCTCTCGGCCGCCGACCTCAAGCTCGCGGCGCCGCTGCGGGACGCCAAGCCGCAGAAGACCGTCGCCGCCTTCGTCCGGACCACCGGCGAGGGTGTCCTGGCGGTCGACGCCAAGGCCAAGGGCGGCGACCTCACCCGCTCGAAGACCCCGTCGGCGGCCGCGAAGCAGCGGCTGTCCGCGGTCACCTCGACGGTCGCGAAGGTGCGCGCCGCGGTGCAGCAGGCCGACGATGACGCGACCGAGCTCTACGCGACCGAGTACACCGTCCCCGGTGTCGCCGTGGTCGCGGACGTGTCGGCGCTCAAGGAGATCGCCGAGCGCTCCGACGTCGCCAGCGTCATCCCGCTGACGCCGAAGAAGATCGTCGACCCGACCAGCAGCGAGCCCGCCGGCGCCACCCCGAGCGGCGTGGACCCCGACGCGGTCAAGCCCGGCGTCGACGGCGTCACCCCGAAGAACGCGGCGAGCGACATCTACACGCGCTCGCTCGACGCCTGGCAGCAGACCGGCCACACGGGCAAGGGCGTCAACGTCGCCGTGCTCGACACCGGCCTCGACTACACGCAGGCCGACTTCGGTGGCCCCGGCACCACGGCGGCCTACGACGCGGCGCTGGCGAGCACGAGTGCGCCGGACCCCAGCTGGTTCGACGCCGACAAGTTCCTCGGTGGCCACGACTTCGCCGGCCCCACGTACAACGCCGACCCGTCGAGCCCCGCGTACGACCCGACCCCGCAGCCGGACGAGAACCCCATCGACGGCAAGGGCGGCGACCACGGCACCCACGTCTCCGGCACCATCGCCGGCTACGGGCTGGCCGCCGACAAGACGACCTTCACCGGGAGCTACAAGAAGCTCACCACGCAGCAGGTGCAGGACATGTGGATCGGTCCGGGCACCGCGCCCGAGGCCGGCCTCTACGCCCTCAAGGTGTTCGGTGACGCCGGCGGTTCGACCGACGTCACGGGTGCGGCGCTCGACTGGGTGGGCCAGGCGCTGACCGAGGGCAAGGACATCAACGTCCTCAACCTGTCGCTCGGCTCCGACTACGGCGCACCGGACGACCCCGACAACGCGAAGATCGACGCGCTCACCGCACGCGGTGTCCTGCCGGTCATCGCCTCGGGCAACGCCGACGACTTCACCGACATCGGTGGTTCGCCGGGCAACGCGGAGGGCGCCCTGACGGTCGCCGCGAGCGCCACCGGCCAGAGCCTGTTCGACGGTGTCCGTGCGACCGCCCCGGCGGACGTCGCGAAGACCTACGCCGCGCAGTACTCGCAGAACTACCAGGGCACGCTGCCGGTCGAGGGTGACGTCGTCGTCCCGACCAGCAACGTCGACGGTTGCACGGCCTTCAGCGCCGCTGACGCCGCAGCCATCGCGGGCAAGGTCGTCTGGCTGAAGTGGACGGACGGCGCCCTCGAGTGCGGTTCCGGTGTCCGCTTCACCAACGTCCAGGCCGCCGGCGGTGTCGGCGTCCTGCTCGCCGGGACGATCAACACCTTCGACAGCGGCATCGCGGGGAACACGACCATCCCGGGTGCCGAGCTGACCAAGGACAGCGCGGCGAACCTCCAGGCCGCTGCCCAGGCCGGGACCCTGCACGTGCAGTTCGCCGACGAGCTCAAGGGCTTCCAGCTCGCGACCGACGCCGACGCGGTGAACACGCTCGCGCAGTTCACCAGCCGTGGTGTCCACGGGTCGTTCGACGACATCGTCAAGCCGGACATCGCCGGCCCCGGGGTCAACGTGATCTCCGCGGCCAACGGCACCGGTGACGGCCGCATGTCGATGAGCGGCACCTCGATGGCGACCCCGGACGTGGCCGGCATCGCCGCGCTCACGTTCGAGTCCCACCCGACGTGGTCGGCTCCCGACGTCAAGGCGACGCTGATGAACACGGCGACGCACGACGTCCGCGACGGTGACGGCACCGCCACCCTGCTCCGCCAGGGCACCGGCCGCGTCGACGCGCTCCAGGCGGTCACCGCCGGCACCACGGTGCGGAGCGTCGAGAACGACCAGCTCGTCACGGCGTCGTTCGGCGTCGTCGAGGTCGCCTCGCCGACCACCGAGAAGCGCACGCTGCAGATCAAGAACACCGACGGCCGACCACACACGTACGACGTGGCCTACGAGTCCCGCGTCGCCCAGGGCGGCGTCGCGTTCTCGATCGACAAGCCCCGCGTCACGGTCGTCCCGCACGGCACCGCCACCGTCACCCTGACGATGACGATCGCCGACCCGACCAAGCTGACCCGCACGATCGACCCCACCCAGGAGTCGGTCCAGCAGGGTTACCAGCGCGAATTCGTCGCAGCGGCCACCGGTCTCGTGACCTTCACGCCGACCGAGAAGCGGTACAACCCGCTGCGCCTCGCGACCTACGCGGCCCCGAAGGCGGTCAGTGCGGTGCACGGCTCGGACGTCACCTTCGCGGCGACGTCGTCCACGGCGGACCTGGCGCTCGCCGGTCGCGGAGTGAACGGAGCCCTCGTGGCCCCGTTCGTCCTCGGCGGCACCGACCCGCAGGAGTCGTTCCCGGACGGCTCGGCGAAGCAGTCGCTGCAGGCGGCCGACGTGCGCACCTTCGGTGCGAGCGCGGCTGACGGCACGCTGGCGTTCGGTGTGCAGACGGCTGGTCCTGACGCCAACCCGGGCGCCGTGACCAACGTCGAGGTGCTCATCGACACGGACCGCGACGGCACGCCGGACTACCTGGTGTACGACGCGAAGTCGGCAGCGGTGGACGCCACCCTCGCGACGACGATCGACCTCGCCACGGGGGAGACGCTCGACGCGCAGCCGCTGAACGGAGGGGCGCCCGGCCAGGACGTCAACACGTTCGACAGCGCGGTGAAGGTGCTGACCGTCTCGCAGCAGGCGATCGGCGTCACCGGGGCGTTCGACTACTCGGTGCTCACCGAGTCGGCGTACGCACCGGCCCAGGCGACGAGCGGCTCCGCGGTGGTCGACGAGACCTCCACGGCCACGTTCGACCCGTCCGCTCCCGGGCTCACCTTCGCCCAGGGCGGCACCGCCGGTGTGCTGTTCTCCGACGCCGGGTCGCTCCAGGTGACCCGTGCCGCGGACAGCACGACGACGCCGCGCATCCTGCTGCTGCACCTGCACAACGCGGTCGGCGACCAGGCGGACGTGCTGTCGGCCTCGGTCGCGGCACCGGTCCTGGCGCTCCGTGAGGGCAGCGCGGTGACCGTGTCGGGCACGCCGACGGTCGGCAAGAAGCTGACCGCCAAGCCCGGCGACTGGAACGCCCGCGGTGTCACGTACGCCTTCCAGTGGCTCCGTGACGGTGTGGCCGTCGAGGGTGCCGACGAGAAGACGTACAAGCTCGGCTCCTCGGACGCGGGACACCGCTTCCAGGTCCGCGTGACGGCATCGGCGACGGGGTACCAGGACGGCACGGCGACCTCCGCGCCGACCGCGCCGATGGCCAAGCGCTAGTCAGCCACTTCGAGGGAGCAGGAATCGTCGGGTCGCAGGTCCGGGCTCGACGATTTCTGCTCCTTCGTTCTCGTGCGGCACGAGAACGCCGCACGAGAACGCGGCCCCAGTGCGGCTCCCGGACAGGTAGTTAGACAAACTAGTGATCGCGTGGCACGGTGGAGCCATGGCAGCGACGAACCCCCTGATGCAGCTCCGGCAGAACCCGCTCGAGTGGCGTCGCCGCGGGCTCACGCCGCCGGACGTCATCCAGGCGATGGTCGCAGAACGCCTCGCGGAACCCGGCCACAACCAGCCGGTGGGGGACCCCAGCTACGCCGACTTCTTCCGGGTCTGAACCAGGGAGGGCACCGCGGACGCGTTCGGGTCGCGGACCGCGGATGAGGACGACGGGAGGCCCGGTGCCAACTGGCACCGGGCCTCCCGTCGCTCCGTCTCCAGCATCGACATCTGAAATACCAGATGGTACGATCGCACGATGCGATCAGCTCTGCCCGTCGTCCCCGACGTCGACATCGTCCTCGTGCACTTCCACTCGGATCGTGCACTGCTGGCTCGGTGCCTGACCTCGATCGACCGGGCAGCAACGGCCGCCGGACTGCGCGTCCACCTCGTCATCGTCGACAACGGCGGGACGGTCCCGGTCGAGCTGGTCCCGAGCAGCATCCACTGCCGCGTGGTCGACGCCGGTGGGAACGTCGGGTTCGGCAGGGCCGTCAACCGGGGTGTCCGCGAAGCGACCGCCCGGTGGGTCCTCGTGCTCAACCCGGACGCCGCCCTCGCCGACGACGCGCTCGCGGGGTTCGTCTCGGCCGGCGAGCAGCATCGAACCGCCCTCATGGTCGGCCTGATGAGCCGCGCGGGCGAGGTCGAGATCGACGCCTACGTCGACTGGGACTTCTCCGTGGAGCGGCTCCGCAAGCGCGCGCGATGGGCGCTGGACCCAGCAGCGAGCGGGCCCGTCCCGGTCGAGAAGGTCAGCGGCGGAGCACTCTTCGCCGACACCGCCCTGCTCCGGTTGCTCGGACCGTTCGACGAGCGGTTCTTCATGTACTGCGAGGACGCGGACCTGTCCCGCCGAGCCCATGCGGCTGGCATCCCCACCCTGCTCGTCCCGACCGCGCGGATCGAACACGCCCGCTCGGCTTCCGAGGCCTCGTTCCACCCGGTGGTCGAGGCCGCCCGCGCCGACGGCGCGATCCGCGTCACCACGCTCCATCGCGCCCGGCGGGTCGCACTCCTGCAGCGCGCCGAACTGCTCGCGGTGACGCTGCTCGGGCTCGTTCCCGGTCGGCTGGACCGCGCAGGCCGGACCGCGCGCCGGGCCCGCTTGCGGTCCGTGGCCAGGTGGGGTCTCCGGCGTGACGTCGAGCGGTTCGCCCCGGATCCGGGATGACGACGGACGGGAGGCCCGGTGCCAGCTGGCACCGGGCCTCCCGTCCGTCGTTCCGACCGTCGTGGCGGTCAGTGACCGATCTTGTCGTCGGCGGCTTCCGCAGCCTTGTCGATCTGGTCGCCGTGGCCACCACCGGTGGCCTTGTCGGCCGCGTCCGAGGCCTTGTCGAGACCGGCGTCCGTCGCCTTCTCGCCCTTGTCGCTGTTCGCGAAGTCCTTCGCCTTGTCACCGAGGTCACTCATGTGGTGCTCCTTGTCGTCGTGGGTCTGGACCACCCACGCTGCTCGCCGGGTCCCGAGTACGGGTCCAGCGTCGGACGACGTCGGTGCGCTACGCGACGATCTGCACGACCGTGCCGAGGGGCAGGGCGTTGACCGCGTCCACGGCGTCTCCGTCGAGGCGGACGCACCCGTGCGAGACGGCACCACGCGCGACGGACTCGTAGTGCACGCCGATCAGGCCGCCGTCGTGCCCGCCGTACGGTTCGTCCGCGGCGGACGAGTGCAGCGTCGTCAGCTGGATGGGGTGCACCGTCTGGTTCTGCGCCGGGTCGAGGTAGCGGGCCTGGATGTACCCGATCACGCCCGTCGGGGTCGGGGTGCCGCCCGCGCCGACGCCCGCCGGGAACTCCTTGACGGTCGTGCCGTCCGTCCCGACGATGGCGACCGTCTGCTTGCCGACGGAGATCACGACGTGGTCCGCCAGCGCCGTCTTCTTCGTCAGCAGGTCGCGGCGGATCCACGCGGCACTCTGCGCGGCGGCGCCGGACTTCACCGCGGACGGGAGCGCCTGCCGCGCCGGCGTCATCACCATCGCCCACGCGCCGGACACCTGGACGGGGACGACCACCGTCGGGTCGCCCAGGAAGTTCTTCGCCGCCAGGCGAGCGACCGGCTTCGTGCGGTCGTCGCCGTACAGGGGCGCGTCGGCGCTGATCGTGTAGGACTCGTCAGCGGTCTTCGGGATCGTGGCGTCGTAGTAGGGGAGCAGCCCGCCGATGACGGCGGCGTACTGCGCTTCGGGCAGGGTCGAGACGACCGCGGCGCTCGGCGACCGGTACGGGTCAGCGGTCGGGGTCGGGGTCGCGCTCCGGGACGTCGTCGGCTTCGTGCTCGTCGTGGTGCTCTGCGCGGTGCAGGCGGTCAGCCCGAGGGTGAGCAGGAGCGCGGCGGCGAGCGTGGTGCTCGCCACCCGGACGGTGCGGGTGCGGGGCATGCGGTGGTTCCTCCGGTGGAACGCGAACGGGAGCACGACCGATGGTCGTGCCCCCGTCTGCGGATCTGGTGTGACTAGCCTGCGACGACCGGGAGGGTGCCGGCGGGACGGGTGCCCGTGGTCGGCGCGGTGCCGGTGCCGGGCGTGGTGCCGGTGACCGGCGCGGTGCCCGTCGCGACGGCGGGCAGGGTGATCGAGAAGTCGATCGAGTCGACGACGGTGAGGTCGGCGTCGACCTCGCCGACCGTCAGGTCCTGCGTGGTCGCCGCCGAGTCGGAGAACGTGCCCGTGGTGGTCCACGAGCCGTCCGCCGCCACGATGGTGGCCGGGGCGACGACGTCACCGTCGGCGCTGACCACGGCGATCGCGTCGCCGGGGGTGCCCTTGCCCGAGTACGTCACGGTGCGCGACGCGACCTTGGAACCGTCGGTCGGGGTGACGAGCGTCAGGGGCGTGGCGACCGGGGCGGTCTCCGCTGCCGGGAGGGTGATCGTGAAGGACACGGTCCCCTGACCCTGGCCGCCACCGACCTGGTTGACGGAGAGGTTCTGCACGACGGGGGCGTCGTCGGCGAAGGTGCCCGTGGTGGTCCACGATCCGTCAGCCGCGACGAGCACCTGCGGCGCGACGCGGTCGCCCGCGGCGTTCAGGGTGTTGACGAGGTCGCCCGGGGTGCCGGTACCCGTGAAGGTGACGGTGCGCGAGCCGACGGTCGTGCCGTTCTTCGGGGTCGTCAGCGAGAACTGCTCGGCCGGGGTCGCTGCCTCGGCGGCGGCGGTGAAGCTGCCCTGCGCCTGGATCTGCAGGTTGTTGTTCTCCTCGAGCACGTTGTACGTCACCGGGGTGGTGCCGGCGCTCGCGGGGATCTCGTACGTGAAGGACCAGTTGCCGGCCGCGTCGATGCGCGTGCGGGCGATGGGGGCCGACTGCGGGTCGATCTGCACCGTGTTGCCGGGGGTGCCGGTGCCGGACGCCGTGATCGTGCGGCCGGAGACCGTGTGGCTCGTGATGGCGAAGCCAGGCTGCGCGGCGACGGTGATCGTGGTGCTGCCGTCGGAGTTCAGACCGTTCTGCTGGTCGAGCTCGTAGGTGTGCGCCGCGGTGTCGGGGAGCGTGTAGGTGATCTTCCAGGTGCCGTCGGCGGCGATCACGAAGCGCTCCGCCGGGAAGCCCTTCTGCAGGATCACGTTCTCGCCGGGGGTGCCGAGACCCGTGAGGGTCAGCACGCCGCCGGTGACGGTCTGGCTGGTGACCTTGAGGTCGGCCGGGTCGGCGTTGGCGGGGGTGGCGACGAGGGCGACGCCGCCGACGACGATGGCGGCGCAGACCGGCAGGGCCATGGCCTTCTTGGTCCAGAAGGACGTGTTCATCGTTGAACTGCTCTCTCCGTGCGGCAGGTGGCACGGCGATCGGGCACCGGGGCTCGGACGAGCGCCGGTTGATGCCGCACGGGTGTGGCACCGGGAGGACGGGGCGGGAAACCCCGAGGCATCGTCAGGTGAACGACGCGCTCCGAACACTACGTCGGAACCGGGCGATCGTTCCGACTCGGAACGAATTGTCCCCCGTTCTGGGGTCGGAGTGGGTCAGGGGCCCCGACGCGGAGATGGACGTCCGATAGACTCGGGTGGACCACCGGCCCGACGCCGTGTGAGGTCCTCCGCCAACGTGAGGAGAACCAGATGCCCGCAGCAGTCATCATCGGCGCCCAGTGGGGCGACGAGGGCAAGGGGAAGGCCACCGACCTCCTCGGCAGCCGCATCGACTACGTCGTGAAGTTCAACGGCGGCAACAACGCCGGCCACACGGTCGTCGTCGGCGGCGAGAAGTACGCGCTGCACCTGCTGCCCTCCGGCATCCTCACGCCCGGTGTCACCCCGGTCATCGGCAACGGCGTCGTCGTCGACCTCGAGGTCCTGTTCCAGGAGCTCGACGCACTCAAGGCCCGCGGCGTCGACGTGTCGAAGCTCCGCGTCTCCGCGAACGCCCACGTCATCACGCACTACCACCGCACCATCGACAAGGTGACGGAGCGCTTCCTCGGCAAGCGCCAGATCGGCACCACCGGTCGCGGCATCGGCCCGACCTACGCGGACAAGATCAACCGCGTCGGCATCCGGATCCAGGACATCTTCGACGAGAACATCCTGCGGCAGAAGGTCGAGGCGGCACTCGACCAGAAGAACCACCTGCTCGTGAAGGTCTTCAACCGCCGCGCCATCGACGCCGAAGAGGTCGTCGAGTCGCTGCTGTCCTTCGCCGACCGCCTGCGTCCGATGGTCGCGGACACGGCCCTCGAGATCCACCGAGCGCTCGAGCGCGGCGAGACCGTCCTGTTCGAGGCCGGCCAGGCCACCATGCTCGACGTCGACCACGGCACCTACCCGTTCGTGACGTCCTCGTCCGCGACGGCCGGCGGCGCCGCGACCGGCTCCGGCATCGGCCCGGGCAAGCTCGAGCGCATCATCGGCATCGTCAAGGCGTACACGACCCGCGTCGGCGCCGGCCCGTTCCCGACCGAGCTGTTCGACGAGTCGGGCGAGTTCCTCCGCGCCAACGGCTTCGAGTTCGGCACCACCACGGGTCGACCGCGCCGCTGCGGCTGGTACGACGCCCCGATCGCCCGCTACACGGCGCGCATCAACGGCGTGACCGACTTCGTGCTCACCAAGCTCGACGTGCTGACCGGGCTCGAGACGATCCCCGTCTGCGTCGCCTACGAGGTCGACGGCCAGCGAGTCGACGAGGTCCCGGTCTCGCAGTCGGACTTCCACCACGCGAAGCCCGTCTACCAGGACTTCCCGGGCTGGACCGAGGACATCACCGGCGTCCGCGAGTTCGAGGACCTGCCGAAGAACGCGCAGGACTACGTGCTCGCGGTCGAGGCCATGTCCGGCGCGCGGATCTCCGCGATCGGCGTCGGCCCGGGCCGCGACGCCATCGTCGTCCGCCACGACCTGCTCGGCGAGCGCGGGGCCTGATGCGCGTCCTGTTCGTCTGCAGCGGCAACATCTGTCGGTCGCCGCTGGGCGCGCAGGTCCTGGAGGCCCGGCTGACGCCCGGCACATCGGCGGCGGTCGGGTCCGGGGCTGCGTCCGAGTCCATGGCTGCGTCCGAGTCCGGGGCTGCGTCCGGCTTCGTCGTGGAGTCCGCGGGGACCATCGCCGACGACGGCGCCGCCATGGACGAGACGGCAGCGGCGCAGTCCCGTCGGCTCGGGGGTGACCCGTCAGCGCACCGGTCCCGGTACCTGACCGCCGAGATCGTCGAGGCTGCGGACCTCGTCCTCACCGCCGAGCGCTCGCACCGGGCGGCCGTCGTGTCGCTCGCACCCCGGGCCTCGCGTCGGACGTTCACGATCAAGCAGTTCGCCCGGGTGCTCGACGGGCTGGAACCCGGTGACCTGGCAGACGTGCAGTCCCCGCAGGACCTCGTCGACCGGGTCGCCCGGCTCCGCGGGGTCGTGCCGCCGCCCGCCGATCCCGCCGACGACGACGTGGACGACCCCTACCGCCGCTCCGAGGCCACGCACGAGCGGGTCGCGGACGAGATCGACGCCGCGCTGGCGACGGTCGCGGACGCGCTGCGGGCGGTCAGTTAGACCAACCGACGCGGGCGGCGTCGCCGAGGCGGCTCGTCCGCCCGGTCGGCGACGCCGTCACTCGGGCAGCCGGTACGACCCGACCGTGACCGCGTGCGCACCCTGCCCGGCGAGGACCCGGACCACGGCGTCCGCCCGGGCGCGGTTCGGCACCGAGTCCTTCGCGGCCCAGGCCGCGAGCGCGGACTGCAGCTCGTGGTCGTTCGTCACGACCCGGGTCGTCACGGTGCCGCTGCGGTCCTCCGACTGCACGAACGCGGTGGCCGACGGCGACGAGTAGTAGACGCACGTGTCGAACCACGTGCGGGCGGTGCCCAGGTGCTCGTCGACGAACTTCGCGAGCCGCCGGGCCTGCGTCCGGACCTGCTGCGCGGGGGACGCCCCCTTCGCCTGCACCCGGACGCGCCACCAGTTCTCGGCCTCTTCCTCGTGGTTGAGCACCTTCCGGCTCTGCACCTGCACGGCGAACGGCGGCACGAGCGACGACTCGTCGACCAGGTTCCGGAACGCCGGGTGCACCGCGCTCGGCTTGCGGCCGTCGAACACGATGCCGCCCCAGCGCTTGCTCTCGATGACCAGGCCCCGGCCGGAGTCCGACACGAGCACGTGGTCCGCCTGCGCGACGAACCGCCGTTGCGAGCCCGTCTCCGTCTCGCCGACGGGCATGAAGACGACGTTGGTCATCAGCACGCCGTTGACGCCCGCACCCCGGCAGGCCCGCAGGATCGACTGCTCCGATGCCTCTTCCCACTGCATGCCCGTGCGGGCGAGCGCGCGGCTCTGCTCGGCCTCGGTCCGGGCGTCGCGCCGTTCCGCGTCCGCCGCGGCGACCTGCCGGTCGCGGTCCGCCTCGACGCGGGCGGTCGCCTCGCGGTGCTCCGACTCACGGCGCGCGAGTTCGTCGCGGCGGGCCCGCTCGGCGGCCTCGAGTGCGGTGCGGGCGGTGGATCGGTGGCGTTGCAGGAGGAGCACCAGGACGACCACCACGACGGCGAGCCCCCCGGCGACCACCCACGGCACGAAGGCGTCGGTCATGGGACCACCACACCATGCGGACCGGCCTGGAGGCTCGTCCCGCGTCGGCGCGTCCGCTCGCTTCCGCCCTGGGTACGGTGGGGCGCATGACGGAACGGCAGGCGGGAACCAGGGGCTGGTGGCTCTGGGCCGTCGGGGGCGCAGTCGTGTGCATCGGAGCGGGTGCCCTGCTCGAACCGTGGTTCCGCGCGACGTCCTCCACGGCGATCGGCTGGGCCATGTTCGCCGGGACCTCGTTCCCGGACCGCCGGCGGATCGACCTGCGGCAGCCGACGCTGTGGTGGGTGTCGGCGTCCATGGTGGTCCTGCTCGTCGGGCTGTCGCTGGTCCTCGGGGCGGTCGGGCTGAGCAACGACGACGACCGAACGGACAGCGTCGTCCCGGGTGCGGTCCTCGGCGGGGTGTTGATGGTCCTGGCCGCAGTCGGTCTCTTCGTGGTGCGCTTCCTGAGGCGCCGGCGCGCAGTCGACGCCGAGGTCGAGCGGGCCCGCGACGAGCAGTCCCCGTCGACGACGGCCGACGACCGCACCTGACCGCGTCGGTCAGCCCGCGGTGCCCGCGAACCGGTCGGTCGTCTCGATGAGGGCGTCGAGGATCCCCGGCTCGTCGAAGGCGTGCCCGGCGTCGTCGATCATCCGGAACTCGGCGGAGGGCAGCGCCCGATGCAGGTCCCACGCCGTGACCGCCGGCGTGCACAGGTCGTAGCGCCCCTGGACGATGACGGTCGGGATGCCCTCGAGCCGAGCGGCATCGCGGATCAGCTGCCTGTCCTCGAACCAGCCGTCGTGCGTGAAGTAGTGGTTCTCGATCCGGGCGAACGCCAGCGCGTACGTCGGGTCTGCGTACTGCGCCACGAGGTCCGGGCGGGGCAGGAGCGTGATCGAGGCCGCCTCCCAGCTCGCCCACGCAACGGCCGCCGGCCCGTGCGCGGCTGGGTCCGGATCGGCGAGCAGGCGCTCGAACACCCGGACCAGCCCGCCGGGGCGCCGCTCGTCCTCCGGCACCGGAGCGAGGTAGCCCTCCCACAGGTCGGGGAGCACGTTCGCGGCTCCGCCCTCGTAGAACCAGTCGATCTCGCTCTGCCGCAGCGTGAAGATCCCGCGGAGCACGAGTTCGGTCACCCGGTCCGGGTGCGTCTCGGCGTAGGCCAGCGCGAGCGCGGAGCCCCACGAGCCGCCGAACACCTGCCACGCGTCGATCGACAGGTGCTCGCGCAGCCGCTCGATGTCCTCGACCAGGGTCCACGTCGTGTTCGCGGACAGGTCCGTGGTGGGGTCGCCGGCGTGCGGCAGGCTGCGGCCGCAGTTCCGCTGGTCGAACAGCACGATCCGGTAGCGGGCGGGGTCGAAGAGGCGGCGGTGGTCCGGCGAGCACCCGGCGCCCGGCCCACCGTGCAGGAACACGACCGGCTTGCCGTCGGGGGAGCCGCACTCCTCCCAGTACACCTGCTGTCCGTCGCCGACGTCGAGCATGCCGGAGCGGGTGGGTTCGAGCGGTGGGTAGAGCTGGCGCACGACGGGTCCTCTCGGAACGACACGGGACCCGGTCACCGTACCGCTGTGGCGCAACCCGGTGACGGATGGGAGGCTCGGTGCCAGCTGGCACCGAGCCTCCCGTCCGGTGGTCCGTCGGTCAGACGGTGCGGGCCGAGACGTCGACGACGGGGGCGACCGCGGGCACCTGCGCTGCCTCGCGCCGGAGCACGACGACCGTCACGTCGTCGTCGTGCGGGACCTCGCCCGCTCGCGCGGACAGTGCCTGCACCAGGGCCTGCGGGTCGCGGTGCTCGCGGGTGAGCGCCGCGACGGCCTCGACCGCGTCGCCCTCGAAGAGGTCGAGGACACCGTCGCTGAAGGTCACGAGCGTGTCGCCCGGCTGCAGCACCGTGGTGGTCGTGCGCCAGGCGTTCAGCAGCTCGAGCCCGAGGCCGAGTGGCAGGTCGCCCGACAGCAGCCGCTCGACGTCACCGTTCGCGCGGATGATCGAGCTCAGGCCGTGGCCGGCGTCAGCCCACTGCAGCACGCCCTCGTCGGAGACGCGGGCGTGGAAGAGCGTGGTGAAGGTCACCTCGGAACTCAGGGTCTCGGCGGCCAGCCCGTCGGAGGCGCGCTTGAGTGCCTCGGAGGCGTCGTCCACCGTGCGCGCACTCCGCAGGGTCGACCGGACGGCGGCAGCGATGAGACCGGCTCCGACGCCCTTGCCCATCACGTCGCCCAGGCTGAAGGCGATGCCGCCCGGGGTCGGGTACCAGTCGAAGAAGTCGCCGCCGACGGTCTTCGCTGGCAGGCACGCACCGGCGATGCTGACGGAGTGGGCGGCGTCCAGGCTGGTGCTCGGCAGGAGCGAGCGCTGCACGGTGGCTGCCCGGTCGATCTCGGCCCGGACGGCGTCCTCGCCGATGCGAGCAGCAGCGACGCTCCGACGGGCGTTCCTCGCCAGTTCGTGGACGATGACGGCCACCGTGCCGAAGACGACGACGGTGATGCCCAGGCGGACGAGCTCGCTGCCGGCCGGCGGCTGGTCCGGGTTGATGACGAACGGCGTGAGGATCACGACGGCGACACCGACCGCGGCGTAGGCGATGTTCCACCGACCGGGCCGCGACGCTGCCCACACGACCGGCAGGATCACGAGCGACGTGAACACCGAGGCACCGTTGCCGGTGCCGGCGCGCAGCAGGGCGACGGCGATGAAGTCGATCGCGGGCAGGACCGCGCCGAGCAGCACGAGCCGGGGCAGTCCGGCCGCGGTCGCCGCCACCAGGGTCGCGATCGCCGTGACGACGAAGCTCGCGAGGAAGGCCTGGGCGTGCGTGATCTCGAGGACCGGCAGCGCCACGGTGAGCAACGCGGAGAGTGCGACGAACGCGCTGATCGGGGCCTGACGGACCAGCGGGTTGTCGTAGATGCTGGTTCGGCTTGGCATGCTCCCTGAAGTCTAGGGATCGTCAGTGCGGGCGTTGGCCCCTCTTCGGGGGCCTGGCGGGGGCCTGACGGGGGCCGGCCTGGGCCGCCGCGGGCCGCTTGCCGAAGGCCGCTTGCCGCTTGCTGCGGGTCAGCGCGGCCAGGTCAGGACGACGGCGACCGTGTTGAACAGCACGTGCGCCAGGATCGCGCCGCCGATGCGCCCGGTCATCGCCACGAGCGCGCCGGTGAGCAGACCGAGCAGGAACGTGGTGGTGAACACCTCGAAGCCGACCAGCGAGGACGCCGGGCTGCTGATCAGGACGTGCAGCAGTGCGAAGAGGATTGCGGTGAGCAGGACCGCGAGGAACCGGGTGCGCGGCGTCAGCGCATCAGCCAGCCGGCGCTGGAACAGCCCGCGGAACACGACCTCCTCGAGCACGGGGCTGACCACGCACACCCCGATCGCCGAGACGACGAGCAGGACCACGTCCGGCTGGCCCAGTGTGGGCGCCGGGCTCAGCCCGGACGTGCCGAAGAACGAGATCGACATGGCTGCGTCCACGGCGCGGCACACGATCACGATGCCGAGGGCGGCGATGGCGTCGCCCACGCCGAGGCCGAAGCTGAGACGGCTGGGGGCCGTCGGGCTGCCGGCTTCGCGGGCCATGTCCGGCCTGGAGGCTCGGCGCAGCACCCACAGCGCGCCGACGGTGAGCGGGACCCACACCGCCAGGTCCGCGGCCACAATCTGCAGAACCGGCGCGGGGATGCCGCCGCCCCGCGCGAAGCCGGTGACGAACCGTGCGAGGACGACCGCCACCCCGACCGCGACGAGCAGGGTGACGAGGTCGCGCTGGCGGGCGGTCTCGACGTCGGTGGTCGTCCGGTCGGGGGCGCTGCTCATGGCGACACCGTAGAGGACGCGGGGCCCACATCACGGAAACAGCCGAGGTCGACTCATTCGTGTGGCACTATTTCCATGCCGCTCGCTGGGACTACCCCGGTGTGCCTGTTCTCGGGACAGAACAGGGATGCGGCTCATCGTCGGGGAAGGCGGGCCGCGTGGAACTACGCGACTACATCACAGTGCTGCGCAAGGGATGGGCTCTCATCCTGGTCTTGGCACTGATCGGGGTGGCCGCGGCCGCGGGGTACTCACTGCTGAAGAAGCCCGTGTACTCCACGTCGGCGCAGGTCTTCGTCTCGACGCAGACGAGCGGCAGCGCGAGTGACCTGGCGCAGGGCAACACCTTCACGCAGCAGCGCGTGTTGACCTACTCGAACCTGGTGACCACGCCGATCGTGCTCCTGCCGGTCATCTCGAGCCTGAAGCTCGACATGACGACGGACCAGCTGGCGGGCATGATCACGTCCACCGCACCGACGAGCACGACCCTCATCGCGATCTCCGTCAACGACACGGACCCGGTGCAGGCGGCAGACATCGCGAACGCGGCGTCGCAGAGCCTGACGAACGTCGTGCAGAACATCGAGGCGACGGACGCGAACGGACAGAGCACCGTCAAGCTCACCCGGGTGAAGCAGGCCGACGTCCCGAGCAAGCCGGTCAGCCCCAACGTCCCGGTGAACGTCGTGTTGGGGCTCCTCATCGGGCTCGCCCTCGGCGTCGGCATCGCCGTGCTCCGCGAGACCCTCGACACTCGCGTTCGCACCGAGCAGGACGTCGAGAAGATCAGCGCCAAGCCTGTCGTCGGCGGCATCGCCTTCGACAACAAGGCGTCCGAGCGGCCGCTCATCGTGCAGGTCGACCCGCGCAGCCCGCGTGCTGAGTCGTTCCGTACCCTGCGCACCAACATCCAGTTCCTCGACATCGGCAGCAAGTCGCGCACGTTCGTGATGACGTCGTCGGTCCAGTCCGAGGGCAAGAGCACCACGATCGCGAACCTGGCGATCGCCCTCGACAGCGCCGGCTTCCGCGTCATCCTGATCGACGCCGACCTGCGTCGCCCCCGCGTGGCCGAGTACATGGACGTGGAGACCAACGCCGGCCTGACCGACGTGCTCATCGGCCGTGCCGAGCTCGAGGACGTGGCGCACCCCTGGGGCCGCGGCAACATGGTCGTGCTCCCCGCGGGTCCCATCCCGCCGAACCCGTCCGAGCTCCTCGGGTCGCAGGCGATGCAGAAGCTGATCGAGCGACTTGAGCAGGAGTTCGACTACGTCCTGTTCGACGCGCCGCCGCTCCTGCCCGTCACGGACGCCGCCATCCTGTCGAAGAAGGCTTCTGGCGCCATCGTCGCCGTCGCCTCGGGCAAGACGCACAAGGGCCAGCTGGCCGGTGCCGTCGCCGCGCTCGAGAACGTCGGTGCGCCGATCGCCGGTTTCGTCATGACGATGATGCCCGTGCGCGGCCCGCGCGCGTACGGCTACGGCCGCTACGGCTACGGGTACGGCTACGGCACTGACGAGGACGACGCCCGCGTGAAGCCGGAGAAGCGGAGCGCCAAGCTCGGCATCCTCCGTCGCTCCGAGCGGTGAGGGCGACCATCCGATGACGTCTGGCCGGGGGGCCCGAGGCCTCGGGGGTTCACTGTCGCGCAACGCCCTGCTGTGGATCGCAGCGGCCGTGGTGCTGCTCGTCGTCCTCGACGTGGTCCTGGTCGCGGTGGCTCTGGGTCGCACCGCTCCCCAGGACGGCGGGCAACCCGGCCCGATCCCGACCTTCACGAGCACCCCGTCGCCGCGTCCGACCCCTTCGGCTTCCAGCACCGCAGCCGCGTCTGCGCCGGCCGACGCAATGCAGTCCTCGTCTGGCCGGCACCTGCTCACTGCGGTCGACGGATCAGTGGCCTGGCGCGCGTCGGCCGGTGTCTGCGGCGGCTCTGGGGAAGTGCTGCAGCACACCACCGACGGTGGAGCGAGCTGGCAGTCGGTGCGCCTCGGTGACGACGTCGAGTCGATCCTTGCGCTCCGAGCCACTTCGTCCTCCATCTCGATGCTCGTCGCCGCCGGCCCCGACTGCGAGGTCGTCGTGCGCACCAGCGCGGACGACGGCGCGACCTGGAGTGCGGGCACCGCTGGAGCTGCCGGCGCCGGGATCGGCCCCGACGGACTCGTGCTGAAGACCGGCACCGTCGACCCGCCGTGCTCGGACCCGACCGAGGTGTTCCAGGGCGACTACACCACCGCGGTCATCTGCCAGGACGTCATGGAGTGGCGTTCGGGGACCGGTGCATGGGTCGAAGCGCCGATGCAGGGCATCCGTTCGCTCGCTGATGCCGGTGACCGCTACACGATCGCCGTGGTCGGCGCTGACGACTGCGATGGCGTGCAGATCGCATCCGTCGGTGCCGCGAAGGTCACGCGGACGTCGACCGCGACCGCTGTCGGTTGCGACGCAGATGCGGATACCGACGGAGCGGTGACCGTCGCCCGCAGCGGCACGAACGTGTGGGTGTGGGCGGGAAAATCTGTTGCCGTTTCCTCCGACGGCGGTGCCACGTGGTGACCGTCGCGAGCCGTCCCGCACAGCGCGAAGTCGCCTGGGCCGATCGATATGCACGTCGGCTGGTCGTCACGGACGTCCTGGTCCTGATCTGGGTGGCTTTCGGCGTTCAGATCGCCTGGTTCGGGCTGGACAGCTCGCGAGTCTCTGTTGACGGCAGCGTTGCCGACCTCGCCGTCGGCTACACCGCAGTGTCGTTCTCGATCATTGCGGCCTGGCTCGTCGTCCTCGCCTTGTACGACACACGGGACGCGCGATACGTCGGTTCGGGCTCGGCCGAGTACCGACAGATCATCGACGCCTCCATACGACTCTTCGCCTTCGTGGCCATCGTCGCCTACGCCTTCAAGATCGACCTCGCCCGGGGCTACATCTTCATTGCATTCCCGCTCGGGATTCTGGTTCTGCTGCTCAGCCGATGGATGTGGCGCCAGTGGTTGAACGCGAAGCGTCACGCCGGTGAGTACTCCGCCCGCATGCTCCTCGTGGGCTCCGACGGGAGCGTCGAGCATCTCGCTCGTGAGCTCGCGCGACATCCTGAGGAGGGATATCGCGTGGTTGCTGCGTGTGTTCCCAGTGCGCCAGTTGGCTCTGTGCTCCCCGGCACCGACATACCCGTTGTGGGGAGGATTGCTGATGCGCTCCGGGTGCTGCCCGGGACGGGAGCCGACACGGTCGCTGTGACGAGTTCGGACGAGTTGGGAGCACAAGCTGTTCGCCAGTTGAGCTGGGGACTCGAAGGGGGCCGTCAACATTTGATCGTCGCGCCCAGCCTCACGGAGATCAACGGTCCGCGTATCCACACGCGACCAGTGGCGGGACTGCCGCTGATCCACGTCGAGATGCCCCGGTACGAGGGATCGACGCTCTTCACGAAGCGTGCCTTCGACATCATCGGGTCCACCCTCTTGATCATCGGCCTCTCACCGCTGCTCGTCGTCCTTGCCCTAGCGGTTCGGCTGACCAGCCCCGGTGCTGTCCTGTACCGGCAGGAGCGCATCGGCCTGAACGGCGAGCCGTTCGACATGCTCAAGTTCCGGTCGATGCGCGTCAACGCTGACGATGAGCTCGCTGCGCTGCTCGCCGCACAGGGGCGTTCGGATTCTCCGCTGTTCAAGGTCGAGAACGACCCTCGTGTCACTTCGATCGGGCGGTTCTTGCGGAAGCACTCCCTCGACGAGTTCCCGCAGCTCTTCAACGTGTTCTTCGGAACGATGAGCTTGGTGGGTCCCCGGCCTCAGCGAGAGGGGGAGGTTGCGCTCTACGACGCAGCTGCGCGACGTCGCCTGCTGCTGAAGCCTGGGATGAGCGGTCTTTGGCAGGTCGGCGGACGTTCGGCGCTTGGGTGGGAGGACGCCATTCGCTTGGACTTGTACTACGTGGAGAACTGGTCGCTCCTCGGGGACATCGTGATCCTCTGGCGCACAGTTCGCGCAGTTCTGGCCCCCGGTAACGAGGCTCACTGATGGTCGGCTTGATCGCGCACGAGTGGATAGCTCCGCACGGGGGCTCAGAGAACGTTGCAGAGGCCATGGGCCGAGCCTTTCCGGATGCCGATGTCGTGGCGCTCTGGAACGACGCCCCGGAACGCTTCGTAGGCCACAAAGTCACCGAAACCTGGATGGCCCGGTCTCCGTTGCGCCGGAGCAAAGCGGCGGCGCTGCCGTTCATGTCGCCTACTTGGTCTCGTATCGACACCTCCGAGTACGAGTTCGTCCTGGCCAGTTCCCATGTGTTCGCGCACCACATCGGTGGTGACAGTGCGGTGCAGAAGTTCGCGTACGTCCACACTCCCGCCCGAACGATCTGGGCACCGCAACAAGACTCGCGGGGTGCAAACCCCCTGGTCCGATCGCTAGCGCCCGCGTTCCGCTCGCTCGACCGACGTTTCGTCAATGCAGATGTCACCTATGCGGCAAACAGTCATTACATCCGGAAGCGGATCCGCGACGTCTGGAACGCCGAATCGACGGTCATCTACCCGCCTGTCGATGTCACTGGTTCCCGAGGCGAGTTGCCGATGCTCAGCGACGGTGAGTCCAGGACTGTCGAGGGTCTGCCGAATGAGTTCATCCTGGGGGCGTCCCGTTTCGTCCCCTACAAGCGCCTAGACCTCGTCATCGCGGCGGGCGAAGCAGCGCAGCTGCCAGTGGTGATCGCAGGAGCTGGACCCCTCGCTGATGACCTACGGCGGCTCGCGAACGAAGCCCGTGTGCCGACCTGGATCGTCGAGGCACCGTCTGATGGTCTCCTGCGTACGTTGTATCGACGCGCGTCAGTGTTCGTCTTCCCCGCCGTGGAGGACTTCGGGATCATGCCCGTTGAGGCAATGGCCGCAGGTACGCCCGTGGTCGTCTACCGCGAGGGCGGTGCGAGCGAGAGCGTGGAACTCGTCGGCGGCGGCGTGGTCGTCGAGTCCCTGGAAGGCCTGGACATCGCCAAGGGTCTGCTTCGGGCGATCGAACTCGACATGCAGCTCGTCCCGGACGCCGTGGAGGCAGCCTTCGGTGATTCCACCTTCCGTGCACGTCTCACCACTTGGATGGCGGAGGGGAAGATCGCATGAGCCTTCACGTCGACACGAGCCGAATCGGGCTTCACGGAATTGGCCGATACTCTCGGGAAGTCGTCGGACGGCTGGAGGTCCCCTGGACCGATCTCGGTCATCGACTTCGACGACCACTTCCCCTCGACGTCGTGAGCCCAGGCAGAATGAAGCTCTCGTCGCGGGACGTGGTCTATGCGCCGGGGTTCAACGCGGGCATGACACGTGCGCGCCAGTTCCTGACCATCCACGATCTCATCCACCTCGAAGTGCCTTCTGAAGGCTCAGTCCTACGGACCGCTTACTACGACCACGTCGTACGTCCTGCGATCATGAAGGCTGGTCTCGCCTTCACCGTCTCTGAGACCTCGAGGAGGAGGTTGCTCGAGTGGCTCGATGATGATCGTGTCCAGGTTGTCAACACCGGTAATGGCGTGTCTGAGGAGTTCGTTCCGAGCGGACGCTTGTCGGCGCAGGGCCATGAACACTTCGTGTACGTCGGTAATCTTCGTGAGCACAAGAACACTGACGTCATGCTCGAGGCGATTGCAATGTCGGACGACTTCAGGCTCGTGATGGTCACTGCTGATCGGAGTAGGGCTCTCGCGGCCGTCGAGAAGCGCGCCCTGCAATCGCGGGTGACGGTTGTCAGTGGCATCGGAGACGAGGAGCTGTCTGCGATCTACCGGTCTTCGATCGGCCTGATCATGCCTTCAACCGTGGAGGGCTTCGGGCTGCCCGCAGCGGAGGCGATTGCCACTGGGCGGCCAGTTGCCTTCTGGAGTGGATGCGAGAGCGTCGCGGAGATCGTTCAGAGGAACGGCATCGCGGTGGAGGGTGCGACGGACGCGGGGGAGTGGAATGCAGCACTCCGTCGACTCGCGGAGTGGGACGTGTCGACGATCCGGCCCGTACAGCGCCCCTGGTCGTCAGTTGCTCGGATCGTCGACGACGAGCTGGTGAGGCGCACATGATCCGCCCCTTCCGCCTCTTCCAGCCCTGGATCCTGCTTGTGCTCCCGGTGCTCGCCAGTCTTCTCGCTTGGTCGGTCCCAGGGGATGGGACCTACCTACGAGGGTTCGCAGTGCGCAGCGACTTCTCCTGGGCTGCTGCTTTCGTGCTTGTCACGTGGTACCTCGTCTGCGTCCTCGTGATCAGTTTCGGGGTTGCGGTTGGGCGGAGTTGGAAGCCAAGCCGAGCGCTCCTCGCCGTGGAAGGAGATGCGAAGTTCGAGCGAGCCTTCTACCGCATCGTCTCGCTCTTCGCGATCGTCGGTGTCGCGGGGGCCTACTACCTCATCTCACGGCAGACGTCGATCATCACTGCATTGAGTTCGGACCAAGCGAACCTCTTGTCCGAGTCCTTGCTGGACGGGTCCTCCGTCGGAACGCTGCGATACGCCGTCACCGTCGCTGCGCCGGTCGGGGTTGTCCTGGCAATGGAGCGGAAGTCGAGTTGGTGGTTCGCCGCGCTGAACGTCGTGTTGCTGCTCTCCGTGGTGCTCCTGAGTTCGCGGCTCTCGCTGGTGATGGCCACGGCGGTGTTCGTCTTCCTCTACTACCAGCGGCGGCGCTCCAATTCCCTTCGGCTTTCTGTGACCACTTTTGCCGGGGTGGTGTTGTTCTTTGTCCTCGCCGTGTTCAACTACACGCGCAATGCCAACTACTACCGGTCGTTCGGCGTCGACAATCCACTTCTCATGAATGTCTACCAGATCCTGAGTTACGTCGGGGCGCCCTCCCAGGTTTCGGTTGGTGTGGCAGACGCGATCGTGGGCGGAAGGTTTCCGGTCTCAGTCTCTGCTTTCAATGCGCTGCAGGCAGTCGTGCCCACGTTCCTTCAGGTGAACAAAGGGGACAAGTCCGCGGCACTTGATCTCGGGTTCTACGCGTACCAAGTGGACATCGCTCCGAACTTGAATGCGAACTCGTCTTTCGCGGACGTCTATGCGCAATGGGGATGGTGGGGCCTCGGGTACACGTTGATCGTGCTTGGTGTTGCTGCCGTACTTTTTCAGCACTTCCGCCACTACCATTCGGTTGTAGCCGCAATGTCGGGCGTCATCGGATACGGGTTCCTCGAGTACTGGCGTGGTTACCTCTTCAACACCGGCAACATCGTCTTCCTTGTCCTGATAGTCGCCGTTGCGGCCTGGATCGCCCGACTCACCACCTCAGCTGCGGTTGGAAAACCGGAACAAGCAATGCCCATCAACAACCCAGTGGAGCCTCTTCGATGACCAACTCGCCGATCACCTCGAAGCAGATGATCTACTGCACAGTTGTCGCACAGAACTACCTGCCCCAGGCGCTCGCACTGTACGAGAGCATCCAGCGGATCGAGCCGCACAAGGACCTCGTGATCCTGGTTGTAGACGGCGATCGTCGAGACCTCGAAGCGGGACGCCCAGGGCTTCGGGTGGCTACGACCGAAATCCTCGGCCTGAGCCGGCGAGATGTGCTGGAACTCGCTGCGATCTACGATGTCGTCGAGTTCTCAACTTCGGTCAAGCCGCTGTTCTTCAAAGCGCTCCTACAGGAGTCGGAACGGGTGGCGTACCTGGACCCGGACATGATGGTGGTGTCGCCGTTGAGCGAGCTTCCCGCGCTCCTCGACGAACATGGAATCGTGCTCACTCCCCACTTCCTCGAGCCGATTCCCTCTTCAGTCGAGCACATCACCGAGGGACACGATCTGACCGTTGGTATCTTCAACCTCGGCTTCTGCGCGGTGGATCGTACGGCGCTGCCGTTCCTCGACTGGTGGTGGGGCCACCTTCGCAGGGAGTGCCTCATCTACCCACTGCTCGGAGTGTTCGTCGACCAGAAGTGGGTGGATGTCGGAGCTACGTACTACAGCGCGCACGCACTCCGGCACTCTGGGTACAATGTCGGCCCCTGGAATCTTCATGAACGGCGGTTCAGGAACGTGGGTTCGGCGCTCGTCATGGACTCGACTGGCGACGAACTGCGTCTCATGCACTTCAGCGGCTTCAATCCGGCCGACCCAGAGGCAATCAGTGTCAGGCTCTCTGTCGACCTCCGGGGCGTCGGCGAAGCTTCACCTGCTCTCGGTGAACTCAGCCGGCACTACGCGCGGGACGTTCTTGCCGCGCAAGCTGCCCTCGGAAGCGCGCCGAAGTACGGGTTCGCTGAGGATGCCCACGGTGAACGGTTGACGAAGCGGACTCGTCGCGCCTACCGGAAGCAACTACTCGAGATGCGTGAGGGTCTCAGAATGCCGTCTCCGTTCATCGAGGCAGAGGTCGGAGCCTTCGGTAAGTGGAAACGACGGGCGTTGTTCGCGCGTGTCGGCATCACTCTCTCTGACGGCGCGATCGCTGCGAAGTACGCGCTCCCGGACGAGTTCAACGTGGTGAAGAAGAAGATGCCGGGCTTCTCGGCGATTCGGGGACGTCTGCT
The DNA here is from genome assembly GCF_026544205.1 of Curtobacterium sp. GC_Cur_3. Taxonomy (GTDB): domain Bacteria; phylum Actinomycetota; class Actinomycetes; order Actinomycetales; family Microbacteriaceae; genus Curtobacterium. The sequence continues at coordinate 5,065 of NZ_JALNUI010000028.1, read as the reverse complement.
GACAGCGGGTCGAGTCCGCCGATGAACAGCGAGGGCGGCGCTGTCCTGGTCACCACCGGGGTCCGGATGGGTAGCAGTGTCTAGCGCTCGATCGACTGCTCTGCTCGGTTACGGGCTCTCGGTCGGGCTCACTGCTCTCGTGACCCTTGTCAGCATCCCGATCATCATCGGTAGCGCAGGCGCGGGGGCGTGGGCTGCGTTGGCTGTTGCTCAAGCCGTTGGGACGGCGGGTGCGATCATCGTCGGTTTCGGTTGGGGCATCACTGGTCCGACCGCGGTCGCCTCTGCAGACCTGCCTGCGAGGCTCAATCTCTTCTTCGATTCTCTGTGGGCCCGCCTCGCCCTCACGGCGCCGGTCGCCGCAGCAGCCGTGACCGTGACGGTGTTCTCGGTTCAGGTCTCCGACACGGCCGCTGCGCTGAACGCGCTGTCGTACACGATCACCGGCTTGCTGAGCGGCTGGTACTTCACGGGTGTGGCCCGGCCGTGGTCGTTCCTGCTCCTCGACACGGCCCCACGTGTGCTCGGCGCTGCAGTGGGTACGACCCTCGTCGCTTTCGGAAGCCCTCTGATCGCATATTCTGGGGTGCAACTCATTGGTGTGTTGGTCGGCGTCGTCGTCACAGTTTGGCGGATCAGTGACGGGCAGTTCCGCGGACCAAGAAGCGTGAACGCGGTCCGGACAGCGCTTGCGAGTCAGTCGCATGGAATGCTGTTGTCTGGGGTGTCAGCGTTGGTGACCGCCTTACCGCCGGTCCTCGTGGCACTGACAGCTCCCGCCGCGCTGCCGGCCTACACGCTTGCAGACAAGCTCTTCCGGTTCGCGACAACCGGGTTCTCACCGGTGTTGCAGTACCTGCAGGGTTGGGTGCCAGGTGTCAGAGGGATGGACAGGGTCGAGCGGGCGCGGCGTGCTGCTCGCTTCGGGCTCGTCGTGGCAGCTGTGGGGAGCATCGCCTTCATGTTCCTTGCGGCCCTTGTGGGTGGCGTTCTCAGTCACGGTCTGGTGTCCATCGACTTGCCTTTGGCGGTCGCCTTCGGAGCGGTTCTGGGGCTCTTCGTCGCAGCGCAGGTGATTGGTCTGATCGGCCTGTTGTCGTTCGGCGCCGCTCGGCAGTACGCGCGCTACAGCCTCATCGGTGCCGTCGTCGGTATGCCACTCACCCTCGTCGGCGCGGCGGCGCTGGGAGCATCTGGCGCGGTGACTGGCTTCGGCATCGGGGAGCTCTTGGCGCTGGTCCTCGAGAGCATGCTCTTCCTACGGCTCTCTCGTGAAGCCCGCGAGGAGCCGGACGGTTCGGCGCCGTCAGGCTCTCTTCCAGCCTGACCCGGTCCACTCTTTCAACAAGCGCGCAGGCGTCCCGCCGACGATGGTTCCGGGCTCGACATCGCGGGTGACCACACTGTTCGCGGCTACGACCGCGCCGTCTCCGATCACCACGGGTCCCAGAACAGTGACATTGTCACCGAGCCAGACGTTCTCTCCGATACGGACAGGACCGCCGGGACTGAGGGGGCGTACGGCCGGTCGGGTGGCCGGAGACGACCCGGCTGATTCAGTGTACGAACCGTGGTTGTGGTCGGAGACGAAGACTCCACTCCCGAAGAGGCACCCGTCCCCGACGACGATGGAGTCAATTCCGGTGATGTGTACTCGGTTCGAAAGCGACACCCCGGCACCAAGGATGATTGCCGGTCTGAAGGTGCGCGATTCGTAAGAGGCCACCGCTTCCAGCCACAGATCGCTTCCGCAGGAGAAATCAGCTCCGAACGTGATGTGACGTCCGCCCCGTACTTCACTTCGAGGGCCGAACACTGCTCCAGGCGCGTGCAACTGACGGCTGAGGACGGAACTCTTCGCCTTCGAGGCCGCTCTTCGGAGAAGTCGTTCCACAGCCAGCAGAGGGGGTTCCGCATCGAGGCGTAGTGCATCGGCCAGTGATCGCATCATGCTCGGACGCTCCTTGAGTGGGCTTGCGGCGAAAGTCTGTCTGGGCTAACAAGCAAACACAACTCGACGGCACAGCAGACCAGGGGGCGCCATCGATCCCCTGTGTTCAGCTTGCTGCCCGCTATCGTGAACCCATGTCCGACCTTCCCGAGTCGCGACGGACCACAGCACGCCGGGGTTCCAGGGGCCGGCCAGTGCTGTGGGTCGTGCTCGCGCTCGTCCTGTTGTTGATCCTCGCCGTCGCCTGGGTCGGCGTGCGTGGCCTGATGGCCAAGCGCGACCTCGAGCAGTCCGTGCAACTCGTCGGTACGCTCCGGTCGGAGCTGGTCAGCGGCAACAGCACCGCGGCGCAGAAGACGGCGGGCGACCTGCAGGACCACGCCGCGGCGGCCCGGTCGCTGACTGGTGACCCGGTCTGGAGCGCGTTCCAGGTCCTCCCGTTCGTCGGCTCGAACCTGCGCGCGGTGCGTGAAGTCGCCGTCGTCGTGGACGATGTCGCGACGGGAGCGGTGAAGCCGGTCGCTGGCGTGATCGGTGACGTGAACGTGAAGGCGTTCGCGCCGAAGGACGGCAAGGTCGACCTCGCGCCGCTCGTCACGGCGCAACCAGCTGTTCAGCGCGCGACGACGACGCTGGCGAAGGCGGACCGCGACGCCACGGCGATCGACACCTCGGACACGCTGTCGCCGGTGACCGGCGCGGTGAACCAGCTCCGCAACGCGGTCGCGTCGGTCGCGGCTCAGGCGGACGTCGCGAACCGGGCGGTGCAGCTCGCACCGGCCATGCTCGGGCACGACGGTGACCGGCGGTACCTGCTGCTGTTCCAGAACAACGCGGAGCTGCGCGCCGGCGGAGGCATCCCTGGCGCGGTGGCACTCCTCGACGTCAAGGACGGCGCGGTGAAGCTGTCGGCCCAGGCCTCCTCCGCGGACTTCCTCCCCACGGGCGAACCTGTCCTGCCCCTGTCGACCGACACCCAGGGCCTGTACGGCGCCATCACTGGCGAGTACATGCAGGACGTCACCCTGACTCCGCGCTTCGACGTGTCTGCCAAGCTCGCCCGCGAGATGTGGAAGCAGAAGTACGGGCAGCAGGTCGACGGCGTCCTCGCGATGGACCCGGTGACGTTGGCCTCCATCCTCAAGGCGACCGGGCCGGTGCAGCTGCCGACCGGTGACACCCTGACGTCGGACAACGCGGTCAAGCTGCTCCTCAGCGACGTCTACGCGAAGTACCCGGACCCGAAGGTGCAGGACGCCTTCTTCGCCTCGGCCGCGAGTGCGGTCTTCGACAAGGTGTCGAGCGGCGCGTTCGACCCGAAGGCCTTCATCACGGCCCTCACCGACGGTGTGCAGGAGAACCGGCTGCGCCTGTGGAGCGCGGACAAGTCCGAGCAGCCCCAGCTCGCCGGGACCGCCGTGACCGGCCCACTGCCGACGAGCAGTGCCTCCGAGCGGCAGTTCGGCATCTACCTCAACGACGCCACCGGCGCGAAGATGGACTTCTACCTGCAGAAGACCGTCGCCGTGGGCAGCGCCGTGTGTCGGGCGGACGGCCGGCCGACATCCGTGGTCCAGGTCACGCTGAAGAACACGGCGCCGGCAGACGCGGCGACCGCACTCCCCGCCTACGTGACCGGTGCCGGGAACTTCGGGGTGGCGCCCGGCAAGGTCCAGACGAACCTCGCGGTCTACGCCGCGAAGGACGAGATCTACCTCGGCTCGACGCAGGACGGCAAGGCAGCCGCCCCGCACACCGCGGTGGACGGTGACCACCCGGTCGTGCAGGTCCAGACCCTGCTTGCGCCCGGCCAGAGCACGACCTTCCGCGTGACGTTCCTGGGGTCTGCGAAGCAGGCCAAGGCAGCCGTCACGGCCGTGTCGACGCCGACCATCACGCAGTCCGCAGTGCAGCCCGCGGCCGTCGATTGCGGGAAACCTGCGGGTTGACGTCACGGATTCTGGACTTTCCGTCCCGGATCGTGCCCCCATTCCGGGGGAGACGGGGGTGTTGCTGCGCGTGGGGGCGGAGCCTGTCGGGTGGTGTGGATCAACCGACGACGACCATCCCGAAGGACTCTGAATGGCCCTGATCAGGGGAAACATCGCGTGCGCGATGGATTCGAGTGCAGGAGACCCTGTAGACCGCGTCTTCTGCCAACACGAGAGTTCACGTGTTCGTCACAAATCTCTTGCGTGGAAGCTGTGAACGTCCGGTACTTTGAGGGAACTTCGCCAACCGCACTTCAGGGAACCAGTGTCGATCGGTTGCTTTGCGAGGGGTCAGGGCTCTGGGTCTCAGGGTCTGAAGGATCAGATTCTTAGGGGAACAACTTCATGAAGAAGCTCATTGCCGCGGTCGTGCTGGCTGGCGCCGCACTCATCGCGACGCCGGCTGCTGCCAACGCCGCCGGCTACGTCCCGACGTCCAACGTCTCCGTCTCCGGCAGCTCCGTTGCCGGCGGGACCACGGTCATCAACTTCGGCCCGGGTTCGTTCGTCGGCAACGAGACCGTGAACATCTCGGTCACCGGTGCCGGTGCCGTCACGCTCGGTGCCCTCCCGACGACCACCGTCTCGAAGGCGTACACCGCCTCCGCGACCGGTGCCGTCACCCCGCGCGTCACGCTTCCGGTCGGTGCCTCGGGCACCTACACGCTGACCGCCACGGGCGCCACCTCGGGCAACGTCGGCACGGCCGCCGTCACCGCGACCCCGGCCGCCGGCGCTGCTGCTGTCGGCGCCGCGGGCTCCGGCACCGGCTCGCTCGCCTTCACGGGTGGCACCATCTCCGCTCTCGCCCTCTGGGTCGGCGGCGGCGCTGTCGTCCTCGGTGGCGGCCTGCTCGTGGTCCGCGGTTCGGTTCGTCGCCAGCGCGACGGCCAGATCGCAGCCTGAGCACCTCTGCACGAACGAAGCCGCTGGGACCTCGGTCCCGGCGGCTTCGTCGTTCCCGGAACAGCGTCAGCAAGGAACTCCGGATGAACGGCTCCCGTCAGCGCGACAACAGCGCGACCACCACGAGCCCCACCGCCACGACACCCAGCACCGCGATCACGACGAACACCCACGGCCGCGTGCCGGGTCGGGTCGGAGGACGGGGACGATCACGAGG
>NZ_JALNUI010000027.1 GCF_026544205.1 Curtobacterium sp. GC_Cur_3 | reverse complement strand
CCGCGCCGACCGAGTCCCGCATGCCGGCCTCGCTCCCCGCCGCCGAGGGCGCGTCCGTCGTCGGTACCGACGAGTCCTCCGGCGCCGTCCTGGTCGGCTACGGCTCCGCGACCAGTGCCCCCTCGCGCCGCAAGCCGGGCGCCCGCCGGGCCGCAGCGGCCGCTGCCCAGGCGAACCGAGCCTCCAGTCGGGAGACCGACCTGGTCGTGACCGACGAGGGCGAGGCGACCACCGCCGACGCCGTCGCCGCGCAGGGGCAGCGTCCCGCGCGACCGTCGATGCCGGCCGTGATGGCGAAGCCGCCGATCCGGAAGCTCGCGAAGGACCTCGACGTCGACCTCGCGATCGTGGTGCCGACCGGCCTGTCCGGTGAGGTCACCCGCGACGACGTGATCCGGCACGCCCAGCAGGCCAGCGTCTTCCGCAACATCGAGACGCCCGAGTGGGGCGACGTCCGCCAGGAGACCATCCCGGTCAAGGGCGTGCGCAAGGCCATCGCGACGGCGATGACCACGTCGGCCTTCACGGCGCCGCACGTGTCCCTGTTCGTCGACGTCGACGCGACCCGCACGATGGAGTTCGTCAAGCGGCTCAAGGCCTCGCCGACGTTCGCCGGCGTGAAGGTCTCGCCGCTGCTCATCATGGCGAAGGCCGTGATCTGGGCCGTGCGCCGCAACCGCTCGGTCAACTCGTCCTGGACCGACCGCGAGATCATCGTGCACCACTTCGTCAACCTCGGCATCGCGGCGGCGACCCCCCGCGGGCTGATCGTGCCGAACATCAAGGACGCCCAGGACATGTCGCTGCTCGAGCTGGCCAAGGCGCTCGAGGACATGACCATCACCGCCCGCGACGGCAAGACCAGCCCGGCGCAGATGGCCGACGGCACGATCACCGTCACGAACATCGGCGTCTTCGGGATGGACACCGGCACGCCGATCCTCAACCCGGGTCAGGTCGCGATCGTCGCCATGGGCACGATCAAGCCGAAGCCGTGGGTCGTCGACGGCGACGTCCGGTCGCGCATGGTGACGACGATCGGCGCCTCGTTCGACCACCGCGTGGTGGACGGCGACGTCGCGTCGCGGTTCGTGCACGACGTGGCCTCGGTCATCGAGGAGCCGGCGCTCCTGCTCGACTAGCGGCGCCGCGGAGCGGGCGGGCCGGCGCGTGGCGGCGGGTCGCTCGTGGCGGTGGGTCGCTCGACGCTTGGCGGGGGTCCTTCCGCGCGCAGCGGGTCGTTCCGCGCGTAGCGAGTCGTCCCGCGCGTAGGGGGTCGTTCCTTCCGACCCGCAACGCGCGAAAGTGCTCCCCATCGCGCACGTTCTGGGAAACAACGCGTGGTGTTCACGCGGATGTCGGCGGTCGGGGCGATGATCGTGACATGGTCCACCAGCTCCTGATGCCCCCACAGGAGATCCGAACGGGTCGCCTGGTGCTCACACCGGTCACGCCGTCCGACGTGGACGCCGTGCACGCGGTGTTCTCGGACGCCCGCACGTGGACCCATCTGCCCTCGGGACGGCACACCTCCCGAGCGATGACGCAGGACCTCGTCCAGCGCAAGATCGGTGGGCGTGCCCGGCACGGCCTCGGGTCGTGGACCGCACGGTCGATCGACACCGGCGAGGTCATCGGGGCCGGCGGCGTTGACATGACCGCAGGTGGCGTCTGGAACCTCGGCTACCGGCTCGCGCCGGAGTCCTGGGGCAAGGGCTACGCGACCGAGATCGCGCAGGCTGCCGTCACGGCCGCCGGCGACATCGCCCCGGGTGTCCCCGTCACGGGCCGGGTCCTGACGAACAACCCGGCTTCGTCCCGGGTGCTCGCGCGCGCCGGGCTCTCGCTCGTGTGGCAGGGCACCACCGCGGCGCCGACCCCGGCTGGTGTCGAGCGCCAGGTCTGGTCCGACCGAGCCCTGTCAGCCGAGCAACACCGCTGGCTCGTCGCGAACGCCTGACCCGGGCGGTCAGTCGACCCGGCCGCCGTCCCGCGGCTGCCCGGCGATCACCGCGGCGACGGCGGCGCACAGCACGAGTGTGAGCGCCGCGACCCAGCACGAGTCCCCGTGCGCGACCGTCAGCAGGAGCGTCGTCACGAGGACCACAGCCCCCACGGTGCCGAGTCGGATCGCGGTCATGCGTCCCATCGAAGCGGACCATCCGCCGTCGGGCATCGGCCGGACGGATGAACTCCGGGTGTGCGGCATCGACGCATGGAGGGTGACTCGGTAGTCTGAGGACAACTGGTCATGTCCGCCCATGACCAGTCACCGAACCACCGCGATGGAGCACGAGGAGCCGATGACGACCCGCATCACCGAGGGTGCCGAGCCGAAGCACCAGCAGCTCCGGCGCATCCTGCTCGAGCTTGCGACCGTCCGCCTGGCTCCGGGTGCGGCGATCCCGTCGGAGCGGCAGCTCATCGCCGAGTACGGCGTCTCGCGGATCACGGTGCGCGAGGCCCTCGGCCAGCTCGTCAACGAGGGCTACCTCGAACGGGTCCGCGGGAAGGGCACCTTCGTCGCGCACCGGCCAGTCCAGTCGACGCTGCACCTCGCGTCGTTCACCGAGGAGATGCGGGCGATGGGGCACGTCCCCACCACCGTGGTGCTCATCCGCGAGGAACGGGTGCCCCCGTCCGACACCGCCGCGGCACTGCGGCTGGGGGAGCACGACACGGCGTACCACCTGAAGCGCCTGCGCATGGCCGACGGTGCCCCGGTGTCCATCGACGACGCCTGGCTCGCGGCGGACGCGTTCCCCGGGCTGCTCGAGCACGACCTGTCCGGGTCGGTGTACTCCATCGTCGCGAACGAGTACGGGCTGCCCATCGACCGGGCACAGCAGACCGTGGCGGCGAAGCCCGCGGCGGACGACGTCGCGACCCTGCTCGGAACGAAGACCGGCGCCCCCGTGCTGGAGTTCGACCGGGTGTCCTACGCGGGGGACCGCCCCGTGGAGCACGCCCGCTCGTGGTACCGGTCCGACCGCTACCGCGTGCAGATGGAGGTCACGGCCACTCGCGCCGTCGCGTAGCGGCCGCGGCCGCGTCGGCCGCGCTGCGGCGTCGCGCGCGAGTGGGCCGAGACTCGGCCCAGCGGACACTTCCGCGGGCGCCGACCCACGAACGTGTCCGCAGCGCCGAGTCTCGGCGCCGACCGGCGTGCGCCCGCACCGGCGGCGCGCCCGGCGCCGGCCGGCCGACCCGCGGCCGCTAGACCGTGAAGAGGGTGTCGCCGGAAGCGACGGTGGTGCCGACGGCGTCCTGCGCGACGGAGTCCGGCGCGGAACCGAGCACGACCACCGGGCACACCGGCGAGTAGCCGGCGGCGGTGATCGTGGCGGGCGTGAACCGGACGACGGGGTCCCCGGCGGCGACGGTGGCACCCTCGGCGACGAGGAGCTCGAAGCCCTCGCCGGCCATCTTCACGGTGTCGATGCCCACGTGCACGAGCAGGTCCGTGCCCGCCGAGCCCTGCAGCGCGAACGCGTGCGGGTGCAGCTTCACGATGGTGCCGTCGACCGGTGCCACCGCGGTGACCGTGCCGTCGACGCCCGTCGGGTCGACTGCGACCCCGGCACCGACGAGCTGTCCGGCGAACACCGGGTCCGGCACATCGGCGAGTGCGACGACCGGCCCGGCGAACGGCGTGCGGACAGCCGTCACAGCTCGTCCTGGATGTCCTGCGCGAGGTTGTCGGCGATCGGGCCGACGATGACCTGCCAGCCGGTGCCGCCACCGACGACGGCCTGGGCGCCGGCGGTCTTGAGGGCGTCCTTGTCGACGAGGTCGCCGTCCTCCACCTCGACGCGGAGGCGGGTGATGCAGCCCTCGACCTCTTCGATGTTGTCGGCTCCGCCGAGTGCGGCGATGATGTCGGCTGCCTTGATGTCGGCCATCTGTTTCCTCCTCGTTACGGCTTCGCGATCAGGTTGACAGTCAGTACACAGGTCGTCGACACTACGTACTGGTCATGACCGGACAGGACCGGACCTCGCGACACTGCTGAGAGTACCGGCGCCGGCTGCACGACTCAACTCACCCCGACCAGCTCCACCCGATGACGAGAGGACCTCCGATGAGCACTGCTGCAACCACGGATGTGCCGGAGAAGAAGACGCCGAAGAAGCAGAGCAGGGTCTTCGCGAATGCGCAGCGACTCGGTCGGAGCCTGCTGCTCCCGATCGCGGTCATGCCCGCGGCCGGCATCCTGCTCCGTCTCGGCCAGAGCGACATGCTGGGTGCGATCCCCGGCTTCGAGAAGGGCGCGACGATCGTCGCCGCGGCCGGCAACGGTGTCTTCACCTGGCTGCCGCTGCTCTTCGCGGTGGGCATCGCGATCGGCTGGGCGAAGAAGTCGGACGGCACGACGGCCCTCGCCGCGGTCGTCGGCTACATGGTCATGTACCAGGTGTTCGCGGCCATGTCGCCGATCGTCCTCGAGGGCGTGAAGGACTCGTCCGGCAACCAGGCGACGATCAACTTCGGCGTCCTGGGCGGCATCATCATGGGGCTCGTCTCCGCGGGTCTGTGGACCCGGTTCCACCGCACGAAGATGCCCGACTTCCTCGGCTTCTTCTCGGGTCGTCGTCTCGTGCCGATCCTGGCCGCCGTCGCCGCACTGATCATCGCGGTGCTGATGTCCTTCGTGTACCGCTACTTCGACCAGGGGCTCACCTGGGTCGGCGAGCAGGTCACGTCCCAGCCCGTCATCGGTGGCGGCATCTTCGGGTTCGTCAACCGCATGCTCATCCCGATCGGGCTGCACCAGCTGCTCAACTTCTTCCCGTGGTTCCAGCTCGGGTCCTTCACCACCGGTGGCGTGACCTACCACGGTGACATCGCGCGCTTCCTCGCGGGTGACCCCGCCGCCGGCATCTTCCAGACCGGCTTCTTCCCGATCATGATGTTCGCGCTCCCGGCCGGCGCCCTGGCCATCTGGCGCAACGCCCGCCCGTCGCAGCGCAAGCTCGTCGGCGGCATCATGCTCTCGGCCGCCCTGACCTCGTTCGTCACCGGCATCACCGAGCCGCTCGAGTACTCGTTCATGTTCGTCGCCTGGCCGCTGTACGTGATCCACGCCGTGCTGACGGGGACGTCGCTCGCCCTCGTGAATGCCCTGGGCATCCACGACGGCTTCTCGTTCTCCGCCGGTGCGATCGACTACGTGTTGAACTTCGGCAAGGCGCAGGGGGCGATCTGGCTCATCCCGATCGGCCTGGCGTACGCGGCGGTCTACTACTTCCTGTTCAGTTTCGTGATCAAGAAGTGGAACCTCGGGACCCCCGGCCGCGAGCCGGAGGACGAGATCGCCTCGGCCTCGGTGGACGACCTCACCAAGGCGTAGTCGCGACGCGACCCCTTCAACGACGGGAGGCTCGGTGCCAGCTGGCACCGAGCTTCCCGTCTGTCGTCCGGCACCATCCGCCGACCGGTCAGTTCTCGGGAACGCTGCCCACCGGGGTGGTCACCACGGACGCGGAGTCGACCACCGTGCCGGCCGGGATGCTGCCGGTCCGCCGGGTCTGCAGGGTGCGCTCGCCGAGGTACTCCCCGCCCGATCGGTCGATGATGACCTCCTGCCGCAGGTCGTCGCCCTCCTCCGACAGGCCGATGGCGGTGCCGCGCCGACCGTCGAGCGAGGTCTGCTCCTCCGTCACGACGATGCCGGGCAGGTCGGCGAGCACCTCGAACATCGTCGCGCGCAGGTCCTCCGGGACGATGCCCAGGCGCAGGAACGACGCCACCGTGTCGAAGACGTGCTCGGTGTCGGAGGCGCCCTTCGCCCGCGGGGCGTCCTCGATCCGCCGGACGAGCGCCGCCGGGTCCCGGGGGAGACCGGCGACGTCGACCGCGGTCAGCGTGCCGGGTGCCGTGCCCCCGAGCTCCCCGTTCGTGAACGCTCCGGCGAGGGCCCGCTGGCGTGCAGGGTCGTCACGGTGGGCGCTGGTCGCGAAGTCCGAACGGGCAGCCTCCCGTGCGGCAGTGCCGCCGTAGAAGACCGTGGCGGGCTCGGACCAGGACTGCCGGACCCACTGCCCGGCGACGGACCGCGGGACCCAGGTGACTGTCGTGGTCGGCGCGAGGTACCCCTCGTCGTAGTGCTCGCCGTCGCTCGTCGCGTACCCGAGCGCCAGCTCCGTGACCGTCACCCGGGTGTAGGCCGCGGGGGACGCGCTGCCGGAGGCGGCTGCGGCGCGTGCGGCGTCGTGCAGGGTCGCCGCCGCTGCGGAATCCGGGGCGGTCAGGTGCGCGACGCCGACGACTGCGCCGGTCAGCGCCCCGACGGCGACGACCGCGGCGGCGGTGAGCAGGACCGGTCGTCGACGGCGGACGGGTGCGACGGGTGCTGCGGACATCCGCGCCCTGGCGCGGTGCAGGGCGGCGTCGACGACGGCGGGCGGCAGGTCGTCGACCTCCGAGCGGACGGCGCGGAGGGTGGTGAAGTCAGGCACGGAGTTCTCCGTTCAGGGTGGTCGGCAGGTCCGGTGTCGCGCGGAGGGCGGCGCGGGCGCGGTTGAGTCGGGAGCGGACGGTGCCGACGGGCACGCCCGTGGCGGCGGCGATCTGCTCGTAGGTGAGCTCGGCCCAGGCGTGCAGGAGGACGGTGTCGCGGACGGCCGGGCGCATCCGGTCGAGCTCTCGCACGACGGCACGGACGGCCCGCTCTCGGTCGACCCGGTCGCTCGGGTCGTCCTCGACGAGGTCCGGTTCGGCTGCCCTCGCCAGGGCGCGGCGGGCGCGGGCCTCGGAGCGCCAGTGGCGACGGAGCAGGTTCGTGGCGATGCCGAACAGCCAGGGCAGGGGATCGCCGCGGTCCGGGTCCCGGGCGTCCCACCGGGTGAGCGCGATGACGAAGGTCTCGCCGAGGACGTCCTCGGCGGTCTGCAGGTCCGTCCGGCGAGCGAGGTAGAGCAGGATCCGTCGGCCGTGCTGGTCGAACAGCGCGCCGAGTTCGGCCGGGCCGTCGGGAGGTGGGTGGGTGGTGGTCACGATGGGTACTGCCCGGTCCTGCCGTCGGAGTTCCATCACCGTAGCCGCGGATCGTGCAGCCAGGTGATACCGGTTTTGACAATCGTTCTCACGAAGCGCTAGCGTCGTGACCATGCACTCCCGCCTCCTCGCCCTGCCGCTCGTCGTCGGCGCCGCTGCGCTCGCCCTGACCGGGTGCGCCACGTCCTCCGCCTCCTCGGACGCGTCCGACGACGGCACCGTCCGGGTCGTCGCCTCCACCAACGTGTACGGCTCGATCGTGGAGACGATCGGCGGCGACCACGTGCAGGTGACGAGCATCCTGAACGACCCGTCGCAGGACCCGCACTCGTTCGAGTCGAGCGCGACGACCCAGCTCGCGGTGTCCAAGGCCGACCTGCTCATCGAGAACGGTGGCGGGTACGACGACTTCATGACCACGCTGGCGAAGTCGTCGAACACGAAGGCCGACACCATCAACGTGGTGAAGCTCTCCGGGCTCGACACGGGCGGCGACGCGGAGTTCAACGAGCACGTGTTCTACAGCTACCCGACCATGGTCAAGCTCGTGGCGGACGTCACGAAGCGCCTCGGGCAGCTCGACAGCGCGGACGAGGCGACCTTCACGAAGAACGCCGACGCGCTCACCACGAAGCTGCAGGACCTCGAGTCGCAGACGGCCGCCGTGAAGAAGACCGTCGACGGGGAGGAGGTCGCGTACACGGAGCCGGTGCCCGGGTACCTGTTCGACGCGATGGGCCTCGACAACGTCACGCCGCCGGACTTCTCCGAGGCGATCGAGGAGGGCGACGACGTCCCGCCGGCCGCGCTCAACGACACCGTCAAGCTGTTCTCGGGCGGGAAGGCCAGGCTGCTCGCGTACAACGAGCAGACCTCCAGCCCGGAGACCGAACAGGTCGAGAAGGCCGCCAAGAGCGCTGACGTCCCGGTGGTCGGTGTCACGGAGACGCTCCCGAAGGGGGAGGATTACGTCTCGTGGCAGCAGGCGAACATCGACGCGGTGCAGGCGGCACTGACCAAGTGACGACGGTCCAGGAACCGACGCGAGCCGTCACTTCCGAGCGCAGTGGCGGCTCCGCCGTGCTCGCGCTCCGTGACGCGGGCCTGTCGTACGGCACACGGAAGCTGTGGAGCGGACTCGACCTCGACGTCGCGCCGGGGGAGTTCCTCGCCGTGCTCGGGCCGAACGGTGCCGGCAAGACCTCGCTCCTGCGCACGGTCCTCGGGCAGCAGCGGCTGACCAGCGGCTCGATGGCGTTCCTCGGGCAGCCGGTCCGACGCGGGCACCGACGCATCGGGTACATCCCGCAGCAGCGCCTGATGGAGTCCGGCACCCCGCTGCGCGCGCGGGACATGATCGCGCAGGGCGTGACCGGGCACCGCTGGGGCGTCAGGCCCGAACGGAAGGCCGAGCGCGAGCGCATCGACCGCATCGTCGACGAGGTGGGGGCGACGGCGTTCGCGAACGCGCCCGTGTCCGAGCTGTCCGGCGGCGAGCAGCAGCGCACCCGGGTCGGGCAGGCCATCGCCGCCGACCCCGCACTGCTGCTGTGCGACGAGCCGCTCATCTCCCTCGACCTCCGGCACCAGCGCGGCGTCACCGAGCTCATCGACCGACAGCGTCGACAGCAGGGCGCAGCGGTGCTCTTCGTCACGCACGACGTGAACCCGATCCTCGACGTCGTCGACCGGGTCCTCTACATCGCGGGCGGTCGGTTCCGGATCGGCTCACCGGACGAGGTCCTGCGCGCCGACGTGCTCTCGGACCTGTACGGCACCCCCGTGGACGTCGTCCGGACCATGGGCCGAATCGTGATCGTCGGCGCGAACGACACCCACGACCACACCGGCGAACACCACCACCACCACGACGTCGACCCGAACGCCGCGGCACCGGACGAAGGGCGCATCTGATGGACGTCTGGTCGACGGTGTTCTCGTTCCAGGACTACGGCGAGCTCCTCGTGCTCGTGCAGAACTCCATCCTCGCGGGCGCGGTGCTCGGCATCGTCGGCGGGCTGATCGGCCCGTTCGTCGTCGCGCGGAACATGCCGTTCGCGGTGCACGGGATCAGCGAGCTGTCCTTCGCGGGTGCGAGCGCGTCCCTGCTCCTCGGGGTCAACGTCGTGACGGGCTCGCTCGTCGGGTCGGTGGTCGCGGCGCTGCTCATCGGCGTGCTCGGCTCGCGGGCCCGCGACCGCAACTCGATCATCGCCGTGCTCATGCCGTTCGGGCTCGGCCTCGGCATCCTCTGCCTGGCGCTCTACAAGGGGCGCGCGGCGAACAAGTTCGGCCTGCTCACCGGGCAGATCGTCTCGGTCGACAACCCGCAGCTGACCTTCCTGATCGTCGTCAGCGCGATCGTCGTCGCGACCCTCATCGTCATCTGGCGCCCGCTGATGTTCGCGTCCGTCGACCCCGACGTCGCTGCGGCCGCCGGGGTGCCCGTCCGGACGCTCGCCCTCGTGTTCATGCTGACCCTCGGCCTGGCGACGGCCGTCTCGGTGCAGATCGTCGGCGCGCTCCTCGTGCTCTCGCTGCTCGTGACGCCGGCGGCCGCGGCGCTGCGGCTCACCGTGCACCCGCTGCTGGTGCCCCTGCTGTCGATGCTGTTCGCGGTCGTGTCGGTCGTCGGTGGCATCCTGCTGGCACTCGGGGGCGGGCTGCCGATCAGTCCGTACGTGACGTCGATCTCGTTCGCCATCTGGGTCGTGTGCCGCATCGTCGGCGCGCGGAAGGAACGCCGTGGACGCGACCGGGTCGCGGTCCGCGACGAGCACGACGGGGGCGCACCGAGCCTCCAGACCGGTACCGATGCACCACAGGAGGTCCGAGCATGAACGCCGTCCAGAACCCCGGCGTGACGCCGAAGCCGAAGCGCAACACGTGGCAGCGCGAAGCGGTGCGCGGCGCGCTCGACGGGTCGGAGGGCTTCGTCAGCGCCCAGGCGCTGCACGCCCACCTGCGCGAGGGCGGCTCGACGATCGGGCTCGCGACGGTCTACCGGGCGCTGGCCGACCTGGCCACCGACGGCGACGCGGACTCGCTGCAGCAGGACGGCGAGTCGCTCTACCGCGCGTGCACCACGGACAAGCACCACCACCACCTCATCTGCCGGAACTGCGGCCGGACCGTCGAGATCCAGGCCGACCCGGTCGAGCAGTGGGCGCAGCGCGTCGCGGCCGAACACGGCTTCACGAACGCCAGCCACGTCGTCGACATCTTCGGTGCGTGCGCCTCCTGCACCGCCGCCCGCGCGGGCGCGTAGGGTCCGGCGCATGCACGTGATCATGGTGCCGGGGTTCTGGCTCGAGGCGGACGCCTGGGACGAGGTCGTGCCGGTGCTGCGCGCGGCCGGCCACTCGGTCGAGGCCGTCACCCGCGACGGCGACACGCTCGACGAGCAGGTCGCCGCGCTGGTCGAACGCCTCGACGACGTGGCCACGCCTGAGGAACCCGTCGTGCTCGTCGGGCACTCCGGCGCCGGCCCGATCGCCTACATGGCGCTCGACCGGCGGCCATCGCTCGTGCAGCACCTGGTGTACGTCGACACGTTCCCGGGGCCGGAGGGCGGCTGCGTCAACGACGAACTGCCCGTCGTGGACGGCGTCGTGCCGCTGCCGGCGTGGGACTTCTGGGAGCCGGCGACCGTCCGGGGGATGACGGCGGAGCTGCGCACCGCGTTCGAGCAGCGGGCGGTCCCGGAGCCGGCAGCGGTGCCGAGCGACCCCTTCCACTACGAGGACGCGGCCCGCCACACGGTCCCCGCGACCGTCATCACCTGTGAGATCCCGGCGGCCGACCTGGCGGCGATGGTCGCGGACCACCAGACCTGGGCCGCGGAGCTCGTCGCGACCGAGGAGCTCTCGATCGTCGGGCTCGACACCGGCCACTGGCCGATGTTCTCGGCGCCGGTGGCGCTCGGGGACCTGATCGTGCGGGCGCTGGCACCGAAGCCGACCGAAGGGCCGTAGGGCGCGTTCCGGCCACGGGCTCCGGACAGGAGGCTCGGCTCGCGTCGCGGACGCGGGTGCGGTCGCGCACCGGTCACCAGCACGGCGGTGGCTGCGTGGCGGGGGTGGGTCGTGCCTCCAGGCCGGTCCTCGTCCGGGCCGCGCCCGCCAGGTCGTGTCCACGTGCGGGCTGCCCCGCGTACGGTGACGGCGCGTGGGACTCGACACGTGGACGAGCTGGGCCGGCGCGGCGGACTACGACGTCGCCCGCTTCGTGCTGCAGCGCGGGGTCGCGGCGATCGCGTGCCTGGCCTTCGTGTCGGCAGTGCTGCAGTTCCCCGCGTTGCTCGGGGAGCGGGGCCTGCTGCCGGTGCCCCGGTTCATGGAACGGCCGTACGCGCGGACCCTGCCCGTGGTGTGGCGGTGGGTGCGGTACACCGACGCCCGCCTGCGGACGCTCGCCGTCGGGGGAGCCGTCCTCGCGTTCGCGGTCGTCGTCGGGGTGCCGCAACTCGGACCCGCGTGGGTGCCGGCCGTCTGCTTCCTGGTGCTCTGGCTCGCGTACCTGTCGATCTCCGACGTCGGCCAGACCTTCTACGCCTTCGGGTGGGAGTCGTTGCTCGTCGAGTCCCTGTTTACCGTGGCGTTCCTCGGGTCGGACCGGGTTGCACCGCCGATCGTGGTGCTGATCGCCCTGCGGTGGCTCGTGTTCCGACTGGAGTTCGGTGCCGGCATGATCAAGATGCGCGGTGACCGGTCCTGGCGCGACCTGACCGCGCTGTACTACCACCACGAGACGCAGCCGATGCCCAACCCGGTGTCGCGGACCGCCCACCTGCTGCCGCGCCCCGTGCACCGGTTCGAGACGGCGGCGTCCCACGTGGTGCAGCTCGTCGTGCCGTTCCTCCTGTTCGCCCCGCAGCCGGTCGCCTCGGTCGCCGCTGCCCTCGTGCTCGTCACCCAGCTGTGGCTCGTGGTGTCGGGGAACTTCGCGTGGCTGAACTGGATCACGCTCGTGCTGGCGTTCGCGGCGGTCGACGACCGATCGGTGACCGCCGTCCTGCCCTTCCTGGCGCCGGTCGCCGACGCCGGTCCGACGGCGACGCCGCCCTGGTTCGTCGTGCTGACCGTGCTCGTCGGGGTCCTGCTGCTGTGGCTGTCCGTGCCGGCAGCGCGGAACCTGGTGTCCCGACGTCAGCTGATGAACGCGTCGTTCAACCGGTGGCACCTCGTCAACGCGTACGGGGCGTTCGGCAGCGTGACGCAGCAGCGGGACGAGGTCATCGTCGAGGGGCTCGGCGAGGACGGCGAGTGGCGCGCGTACGAGTTCCGGGGGAAGCCGGGTGATCCCCGGCGTCGGCCCGGCCAGTTCGCGCCGTACCACCTGCGGCTCGACTGGCTGATGTGGTTCCTGGCGCTCGGGATCGAGGAACGGTGGTTCCAGGTGTTCGTCCTGCGGCTGCTCGAGGCGGACGCACCGACCCTCCGGCTCCTGCGGCACGACCCGTTCGACGGACGTCGACCCCTGGCGGTGCGGGCGCGGGTGTTCCGCTACCGGTTCGCCACACGGGAGGAGCGTCGGCGGACGGGGATGTACTGGATCCGGCAGGAGCGGTTCACGATGCTGCCGCCGACGTCGTTGCCGGGGTAAGCGTGGTGCTGGTGCTGGTGCTGGTGCTGGTGCTGGTGCTTGTGCTGGTGCTGGTGGTCGTCTTCGCGGTCGGGCCCGGGGTCGGCTCGGTTGCGACACGCCCGGCGCTCGCGTAGTGTTGGTGGCTGGTCCGCGCTTGCGCGGTCCCGTTGTTCAGCCCTCCGACCGTCGCGAACGCCGCGGTCGCGTGGTTCCGGCCTTCGCGGTCGGACTGGGCGGCACACACAACCCCCTCGTGACGTCACCTCCCGGTGGCCTGCGCGTGTGTGTGCCAGGCAAGTGACCTTGGGTGCGTCCGATCGGACGCACGGTATGCATCAGGAGGAAACCATGGCAGCAGTGTGCCAGGTGACCGGCGCCGTTCCCGGCTTCGGACACAACATCTCGCACTCGCACCGTCGGACGAAGCGTCGCTTCGACCCGAACGTGCAGAAGAAGACCTACTACGTGCCTTCGCTTCGTCGGAAGGTCACCCTCACGCTCAGCGCGAAGGGCATCAAGGTCATTGACGCTCGCGGCATCGAGTCCGTCGTCAAGGACGTCCTCGCACGCGGGGAGAAGATCTGATGGCGAAGAAGGGTCAGGACGTCCGTCCGATCATCAAGCTCCGCTCGACGGCGGGCACTGGTTTCACCTACGTGACCAAGAAGAACCGTCGCAACAACCCGGACCGTCTCGTGCTGAAGAAGTACGACCCGGTGGTCCGCAAGCACGTCGACTTCCGTGAGGAGCGCTAAGCATGGCGAAGAAGAGCATGATCGCGAAGAACAACCAGCGTGCAGACATCATCGCGCGCTACGCCGAGCGTCGTCTCGAGCTGAAGAAGGCCCTCGTGGACCCGAACGGCACGGACGAGTCGCGTGAGGCCGCCCGCGTGGGGCTGCAGAAGCTCCCCCGCGACGCATCGCCGGTGCGCTACCGCAACCGCGACGCCATCGACGGTCGCCCCCGTGGCCACCTGACGCAGTTCGGCATCAGCCGTGTCCGCTTCCGCGACATGGCGCACCGTGGCGAGCTGCCGGGCATCACGAAGAGCTCCTGGTAAGCACGCACTCCCCGAACGCCCCGTCACCCTCACCGGTGGCGGGGCGTTCGCTGCGTTCGTGTTCGTTGCATTCGGGGGACAAGGTCGTCACATTGGCCACTTCTGTCGCTCCAGACCCTCGACAAGCCCGGAAATCCGGGCGAGTCGGCAGGAATCACTGCACCCGGCTGGTAGGTTCAACTCCGGTTCCGCCGGGCCCTCGGCCCGCTGGTCCGAAGCCCCGGGGCAACCGCCAAGGGCACCGGGCGCCTCGTGCGTCCGACCGATACGCAAGAAGTCCGAGGAGGACACCCAATGGCTGACAAGTCACTGAACCGCACCGAGCTCGTCGCTGCTGTCGCCGCCGAGTCCGGCCAGAGCCAGGCCACCGTCAACGGCGTCGTCGACGCGCTCTTCAGCGTCGTCTCGGGCTCCGTCGCCGACGGCACGAAGGTCACGATCCCCGGTTGGATCGCCTTCGAGAAGACGCACCGTGCCGCCCGCACCGGCCGCAACCCGCAGACGGGTGACGCCATCGAGATCGCCGCGAGCGACTCGGTCAAGGTCAGCGCCGGCTCGAAGCTCAAGGCTGCGGTCAAGTAGGACTGTTCGACGCACGACGGGGACGGCTTCGGTCGTCCCCGTCGTCGTTGGCGGGGACGGCTTCGGTCGTCCCCGTCGTCGTTCGCGGGGGCGGGTGCGCTCTCCACAGGTCGGCCGTCGCCGGTGCTGTCCGGGGTGGGCACCGCCTAGGCTTGACGGGTGAACCGGATCGCGCGCATCAGCGGCCCAGCCGTGCTGGTGCTCGTCGCGTTCGTGTCCGTCCTGGTCGCCCTCGTCATCGGTGGGGGAGCGGACCCCGCGCTCATCGCCGACCCGGGCCCCGTCGTCCGGTTCGGACTCCCGATCGCCCGGGTCGTCGTCGACCTGGCGGCAGCGGCGGCGATCGGCGGTCTCGCCCTCGCGACCGTCGGGCTCTCGCAGACGGCCCCGGAGTGGAACCGCGCGATCGACGTCGCCGCGGCCGCCGCCGGCGTCTGGACGGTCGTGTCGGCCATCACGACCTTCCTGACCTTCCTGAGCGTCGCCGGGTCCCGGGTCAGCCTCGACGACCAGTTCGGCCAGTCGATGGGCGTCTTCCTCACCGGGACGGACCTCGGCCTCGCGTGGCTCGTCACGGTGCTCGTCGCGGCAGCCGTCACGGTGCTCTGCTTCGCCGTGCGCTCGCGCGGCATGGTCGCACTGACCGCGGGCGTCGCGATGATCGGCCTGGTCCCGCTCGCGCAGCAGGGCCACGCAGCGGGGACCGCCAGCCACGACGCCGCCGTCACCGCGCTCGGCTTGCACCTCGTCGGCGCCGCGCTCTGGGTCGGCGGGATCGTCATGCTCGTGCTGATCCGCGGGGTCGTGTCCCAGGACCGTCTGGCCGCCGTCGTCGGGCGGTACTCCAGCATCGCGCTCGGGTGCTTCGTGCTCGTCGCCGTCTCCGGGGTGGCGTCGGCGCAGATCCGCGTCGGTGCGCTGTCGAACCTGTTCAGCCCGTACGGCGTGCTCATCCTGGTGAAGATCGGGGCGATCGTGGCGCTCGGCGTCCTCGGGGCCGTGCAGCGCCGTCGCACCGTGATCGCCCTCGCCGCGACACCCGCACGGCACCGCCCGTTCTGGACGCTCATCGTGCTGGAGCTCGCGGTGATGGGCGTCGCCTCCGGGTTCGCCGCCGCGCTCGGCCGGACGGCACCGCCCGTCTCCCAGATCGCTCCGAGCAAGACGGCGGACCCGTCGCCCGCCGAGCTCCTCACCGACGACCCGTTGCCGCACGCCCCCGGCGCCTGGGGGTGGCTCACCCACTGGAACGTCGACCTGTTCTGGCTCATGGCCGCCGTGCTCATCGCGGCGACGTACGCCGCGGGGGTCGTCCGACTCCGCCGACGCGGGATGTCCTGGCCCGGACGCCGCTCCGTCGCCGCGGTGATCGCCGTCGTCACCCTCGTCGTCGCCACCTCCGGCTCCGTCCACGAGTACGACCGCTTCCTCATCTCCGCGAACGTCGGCGCACACGTGCTGCTCGGCCTCGTCGTCCCGGCGCTGGTGTGGGCGGCCGCGCCCGTGCAGCTCATCCGCGCCGCGGTCCTGCCCCGCGACGACGACAGCACCGGCGTCCGCGAGTGGACCGGCGTGCTCGTCGACAACGCCGCCGTGCGCTACCTCGTGCAGCCCTTCCCGGCGTTCGTGCTGCTGGCCGCCGTCTGGTGGGGCTTCTACGGCACGCAGGCCGTGCGGTGGTCCACCGGTGACCCGATCGGCCGGACGGTCATCGACGTCGTCTTCCTGCTGGTCGGACTGCTCGCCCTGCCGACGCTGTTCACCCCGGTCGCCGCCGGGGCCCGTCGGGCGTCGGTGCCGGCGTTCCTGGTGCGGGCCGTCGGCGCCGTGGTGGTCGCTGCCGGCACGGTGTCGCTCGGCATCGCGATGCAGGGGCCGCTCGGGCTGCTGCAGGCGTCGTGGTTCGGCGCGATGGGTCGCACGTGGGGGCCGGACCCGCTGGTCGACCAGGCACGAGCGGGCGTGGTGCTCGTCGTGGCCGGCGTGCTGCTGGTCGTCGCCGTGCTCGTCATCGGGTTCGTGCAGGTCCGGCGCGGTACGACGACCGCACCCGTAGCCGTCTCTGACCCGGTCGCCGTCTCTGACCCGTTCGCCGTCCCTGCGCCGCCCACTCGCGACCCCGATGTGCCGCACGACGGGGCGGCCCCCCGATGAGCGTGGAACTCAGCGCCGAACAGCGCGCGGTCTTCGAGTACATCGAGTCCACCCGCGACCACGTCTTCATCACCGGCCGCGCGGGGACGGGCAAGTCGACGCTGCTCAACCACCTGGCCTGGAACACCGACAAGCAGGTCGTCATCTGCGCCCCGACGGGCGTCGCCGCGCTCAACGTCGGCGGTCAGACCATCCACTCGCTCTTCCGGCTGCCGATCGGCCTCATCGCCGACGCCGACCTCCGCCAGGGCCCGGAGACCCGCAAGCTCCTGAACACCATGGACACCCTGGTGATCGACGAGGTCTCGATGGTCAACGCCGACCTGCTCGACGCCATCGACCGCTCGTTGCGGAAGGCCCGCGGGCGCCAGTTCGAGGCCTTCGGCGGTGTCCAGGTCGTCATGTTCGGCGATCCGTACCAGCTGCCGCCGGTACCGGGCGACGCCGACGAGCGCGCCTACTTCACCGACCACTACCGGTCGCTGTGGTTCTTCGACGCCCGCGTCTGGCTCGAGGCCGAGCTCCACATCATCGAGCTCGCGACCGTGCACCGCCAGCGTGACGACGCCTTCGCCGCGATGCTCACCGCGGTCCGCCACGGCCGGGTGACCGCGGACATCGCCAACCAGCTGAACGAGGCCGGCGCGCGCCCGGCGCCCGACGACGCCATCACCCTGGCGACGCGGAACGACACCGTCGCGAAGATCAACAAGGCGGCACTCGAGCGGCTCCCCGGCAAGACGAAGACCGCCAAGGCCGACGTCAACGGCGACTTCGGCGGGCGGAACTTCCCCGCGGACGAGGCCCTCGAGCTCAAGCCCGGCGCCCACGTGATGTTCCTCCGCAACGACCCGGACCAGCGCTGGGTGAACGGCACACTCGGTGTCGTGCAGACCATCCGCGACACCGTCTGGGTCGACGTCGACGGGGAGTCCTTCGAGGTCCAGCCCTCGGTGTGGGAGAAGTTCAAGTACTCCTACGACGCCGACAAGAAGGAGCTCAAGAAGGACACCATCGGGGAGTTCCAGCAGTTCCCCCTGCGTCTGGCCTGGGCCGTGACGATCCACAAGTCGCAGGGCAGCACCTACGACCGGGCGATGATCGACCTCGGCAACCGGGTGTTCAGCGCCGGGCAGACCTACGTCGCGCTCTCGCGGCTGACCTCGCTCGACGGGCTCTTCCTGTCGCGGCCGTTGCGCCCGTCGGACATCATCGTGGACCTCGACGTCCGACGCTTCATGTCCGAGGCACCCCGCATCGTCGCCACCCAGCTCGAGGCCCCCAAGCCCGACGCCTGATCCGCCACCGCCCACCGGCCAGGAGGCCCGTGGCGGCCTGGCACCGAGCCTCCCGTCCGGTGGGTGGTCGGCCCCACGGCCCGCAGCGTGCGTCCGCATCGTGCGACACGGCACGTGTCGTTCGACGTCCGTCGTGTCGGATCATGTGGACGGATCTGGTGCGTGGGCATGGTCCGACGCCGCACGAGTCGTTCGACGGGCGCGGTGTCGGCGTGTGCGTGCGCATGTTCCGACATCGTCGAGGTCGTACGACAGCGACGGTGTCGTTCCGAGTCGGGCATGGGTGTGTGGAGCGGACGCCTGCGGCCCGCGCGACAACGTCGAGGTCGTACGACAGCGATGGTGTCGTTCCGAGTCGGGCATGGGTGTGTGGAGCGGACGCCTGCGGCCCGCGCGACAAACTCGAGGTCGTACGACAGCGATGGTGTCGTTCCGAGTCGGGCGGGCGCGTGCGGAGCGGACGCCTGCGGCCCACGGGACAACGTCGAGGTCCTACGACAGCGATGGTGTCGTTCCGAGTCGGGCGGGCGCGTGCGGAGCGGACGCCTGCGGCCCACGGGACAACGTCGAGGTCGTACGACAGCGACCTTGTCGCTCCGAGTCGGGAGTGCCACCCGCCACCCGCCCCACACACGACGACGCCCGCCTGCCGGACGGCAGACGGGCGTCGGACGCAGCGTGCCTCAGCCCTGGGCAGCCCGCAGCGCGCTGATGTTCTGCTTGTCGGCACCGAGTGCGGTGAGCACCAGGACGACGCCGACGATGGCGTTGAAGACGTTGTCGGGGGTGTTCAGCGCGAAGACGTTGGCCGACGTGCTCGAGAACACGAAGCCGTACACCGCCAGGACCACGAGCACGATGCCCACGAGCAGGTTCACGTTGCGCGAACCGATCGTGTTGCCGAGCCCGACGATGAAGAGCGCGAAGGCCAGCAGGGTCCAGACCGCACCGAGCGCCGGGTTCACCTGGAAGGCGTTCCACAGCAGGCCGCCGACGTCACCGAAGAAGGCGTGACCGCGCTCGTGGGCGAAGAAGAAGCCGAGGATGCCCCAGATGGTCAGGACGGTGCCGGCCGTCAGCGCGAGCGCACGGTTCGGCGAAGCGATGATGCTCGGTTCCTTGATGGCCACGTCGGTCTCCTCGTCTGGTGCCACGATGGTCGTCGTGGCGCTTGCCGCCCGTGCAGGAACGTCACCCTGCCGGGGCGTCCGCGCAGGAGCGTCAGCCTGGCGGAACCCGCCGACCGCGCCCTGGTTCCCAGGGTTCGACCGGCCCTCCAACGGTATCGTGTCCGACCCCGACCGACCGAATCGGAGCAGGCCGAGGAGGCGTGCCACGACACCGGCGACGACCACCCCGAGGAGGATGATCCCCGTGACCCGGACACCCGAGCGCGACGTGCCGGGGTCGCGCGACGCTCGGGGGCCGAGTGTGTCGCGACGGCTCCGGTGGGGTGTGCTCGCGGCTCTGGGGTTCGTGATCGTGCCTCTCGTCTACGCGGTCGCCGTGCTGACGCCGCTCGGGCAGCGGGTGGAGGACTCGGCGCTCGGCGGTGTTCGCGAGACCGACCTGTTCGGGTCGGACACCGCGCTCAACGTGATCTCGGTCCCCGTGATCCTGCTGCTCGTGGTCGTGATCGCCGCCGTCGCGTTCGCACGGAGGCGGCTCGCCGTCGGTCTGGCGGCGGGGGTCGTCGTGCTCGCCTCGGCGGGCACATCGACCGTGTTCAAGAGTATCGCCGTGCGCCCGGAGATCGCTCAGTCGACGACGCCGAACTCGTTCCCCTCCGGACACGCGACCATCGCGATGGCGGCGCTGTTCGCGGTGATGATGGTCACGCCCCGGCGCTTCCGCCCGCTGGTGCTCGTCGTCGGCACCGTCTACGCCGTGTTCGTCGCGAACCAGACCGTGGTCTACGGGTGGCACCGGGTGAGCGACATCATCGGCGCCTGCGCGGTGGCGCTGTTCTGGCTCGGGCTCGTCCGGTGGCTCGGACCGAGGGTCGACCTGGGCGTCCGTGGCGACCGCGACGGACGCCGGGGACCGCGCAAGGTCGTGACGGCGCTGCTCCTCATCGCGACGGGGGTGACGCTCGCGGTCGGTGCGGCGGCGGTCGTGGTGGCGCTGACCGACCCCTCCGGCGACCACGACGCGATGCTCGTCGCGGGGCGGATGGCGTCCTCGGCGAGCGTGCTGCTCACGGCCACGGTGGTGTGGCTGGCGGACGGGCTGCACCACGCGGCGCCGACGACGGACCCGACGGGTCCGCCCGCCAGCCGCTGAGCCGACGCGCCAGCACCGGACCGCGCCGACGCGCCAGCAGGACCGGACCGCGCCGACGCGGCCGCGAGCGGGAATGTCCCCGCGTGCAGTACGTTGTACCCATCAGTTCGATGCAAACGCATCGACCTTGTGGAAGGCAGGCGCATCATGCAGTTCGGGATCTTCACGGTCAGTGACGTCACCACCGACCCCACCACGGGGACCACCCCGGACGACACGCAGCGCGTCCGCGACATCATGACGATCGCGGAGCACGCCGACCAGGCCGGCCTCGACGTCTTCGCAACGGGGGAGCACCACAACCCGCCGTTCGTGGCCTCGAGCCCGACGACGATGCTCGGCTACCTGGCCGGGCGCACGAAGCACATAACGCTCTCCACGAGCACGACCCTCATCACGACGAACGACCCGGTCCGCATCGCCGAGGAGTACGCGATGCTCCAGGTCATCTCCGACGGCCGCATGGACCTGATGATGGGCCGCGGCAACACCGGCCCGGTCTACCCGTGGTTCGGGCAGGACATCCGGCAGGGCGTCAACCTGGCGATCGAGAACTACGCGCTCGTCCGCCAGCTCTGGGAGAACGACGTCGTGAACTGGCAGGGCCGGTTCCGCACGCCGCTGCAGGGCTTCACCTCGACCCCGCGCCCGCTCGACGGCGTCGCACCGTTCGTCTGGCATGGCTCCATCCGCACGCCGGAGATCGCCGAGCAGGCCGCGTACTACGGTGACGGCTTCTTCCACAACAACATCTTCTGGCCGATCCAGCACACCGAGCAGATGGTCGGCCTGTACCGCCAGCGCTTCGAGCACCACGGCCACGGCAGCGCCGACCAGGCCATCGTCGGGCTCGGCGGCCAGTTCTTCGCGCGGAAGAACTCGCAGGACGCGGTCAACGAGTTCCGCCCGTACTTCGACAACGCCCCGGTCTACGGGCACGGCCCCTCCATGGAGGACTTCACCGCCCAGACCCCGCTCACCGTGGGCTCGCCCCAGCAGGTCATCGACCGGTACGCCGCGATGCAGGACCACGTCGGCCACTACCAGCGCCAGCTCTTCCTCATCGACCACGCCGGGCTGCCGCTCAAGACGGTGCTCGAGCAGATCGACGTCCTGGCCGAGGACATCGTCCCCGAGCTCCGGCGGATCAACGAGGAGGGTCGCCCCGCCCACGTCCCGAGCAACCCGCCGAGCCACGCCGAGCGCGTCGCGGCGGCCCGCCTCGCGGGCGCCGTCGGCAGCGACCACGTCGCCGCGGTCGACGAGTTCACCGGAGCGTCCGTCTGATCCGGACCACGTGACGGACGGGAGGCCCGGTGCCAGCTGGCACCGGGCCTCCCGTCCGCGGCTGGTAGCGTGGCGCAGCCCGGCTCCGCACGAGATCTCCGACCCCCGAGGACCATGTCGCCCCGTCGCCCGACCACCGACCGGACCGGATCGGACACCGCGCCCACCCTGGTCCGCGCTCCGCGTCGACTGCGTGTCCCGGCCGCCGTCCTCGCCGTGGCCGTCGTGCTCGGCGCGGCCGTGGTCGGCGGGACCTGGTCGCGCGGTGCCGACGCCGATCCTCCCGTCGCGCTGTCCGCGGTGTCGTCCGGACCCGCCACCACGGCGCCGCAGCCCACCGGCGTCCCGTCGCGGCTGCGGGTCGGCGGCAACGACGCACCGATGGCGGTGGACCCGGCCGACGTCCGGTTCTCATGGGTCCCGGCCACCGGGACGCAGTCCGCCTACCGCGTGGTCGTCGCCTCGGACGCGGCGGACGCGGCGGCCGGGCACGGCGACGTGTGGGACTCCGGGAACGTCAGCTCCGCCTCGACGCAGGGGATCGCGTACGCCGGACCGGCGCTGGCGTCAGCGAGCCGGTACTGGTTCGCCGTCCGCACCGCCGGTCCCGACGAGGACGCATCACCCTGGTCGGAGCCGACGTCCTTCGGGACGACGGTCCGCAGCTGGGACGCGGTCCCGATCTGGGCACCGACGACGGGGGCCACGTGGTCGGACTACACCGTCTCGACCCGTCTGACCGTGGACGCCGGGGCGACGGGCATCAGCTTCCGGGCCGCCGATGCGGCGAACGGGTACCTGTGGCAGTTCCGTCCGGACGACGACACCCTGGTGCCGTTCGTCCAGCACGCCGGCGTGTACACGGCCGGTCGCGCGGTGGACCTCGGCGCGGCCGGCGTCGATCTCCGCACCGGCACGGCCGCGACGGTGTCGATCAGCGCCGTGGGCGACCGACTGCGCACGACCGTCGACGGGGTGCTCGTCGACGACCGCCGTGACGACACCTTCGCGTCCGGCTGGGTCGGTGTGCGGACCGGCAGAGGCGACCGCGGCACGCTCGACGGCCTCCGGGTGACCGGACCGACCGGTGCCGTGCTCTGGAAGGCGACGGCGTCCGGGTCGACGCCGTCCCTGCCGTGCGTGACCCAGCGGGGCGAGCGGATCACTGTGCCCGCCGGACGGACCTGCGTGTACGACCCGTGGTCCGACTACACGCTCTCCACCTCGTTCGTCGCGACGACGGGTGCCACCGGCTTCGTGTTCCGCGCCCAGGACGACCGGAACGGCTACCTGTGGCAGGTCGACACGCGGCGCTCCCAGCTGCTGCCGTACGTCCGCGTCCGTGGGTCCTACCGCGCGCTGACGCCCGTGCCGCTCCGCACCGACGTCGTCGCGGGGCGGAAGTACACCATCCGGATCGACCTCAGCGGATCCTCCATCCGGACGACCTTCCAGGGCAAGCGGATCGACTCCCGGACCGATCGGACCTTCCGGCGTGGCCTCGTCGGCTTCCGGACCGGTGCCGGCGAGACGGTGACCGCGACGTCCTACGTCGTCACGGACCCGACCGGTGCTGCCGTCTACACCGCGGGGCAGCATGCCAGCGACTTCTCCTGCGCGACGGTCTCGGACGCCGGAGCGCTCGTCGTCCCGCGGTCGTCGCAGTGCCTCGTCCGGTCGCACGAACCGGACTGGACGTTCGCGCGGCGGAGCTTCACGCTGCCGGCGGGGACGATCAGCTGGGCGACGATGTGGTCGACCGGTACGTCCCCGGAACCCGCGCGGCAGTACGTCTACCGCGCGCAGGTGAACGGCGCCTTCGCCGCCGCCGGACCCGTTCGGTCGATCGGGTCGGAGGTCCGCTACGACGCCACCGACGTCACCGCGATGGTGCACGCGGGCGCCGAGAACGTCGTCGGGCTGCTCGCCCACACCGAGCGCGACCGTCGGCTGGTCGCGCAGGTGGTCGTGGCCTACGACGACGGCCGGCGCATCACGATCGGCACGGACGGGGCGTGGCGCACCCTCGACGGCTCCGCGGCGATCCGACCGGGGGCGCCCGTCGGGACCGGGTACTTCACCGCGCCGTCGGAGGACATCGACACCGCGGCGTTCCCCGACGGCTGGGACCGACCGGGCTTCGACGCGACCGGCTGGCGGGCACCGGCGTCCAGGAGCCCGTTCGCCGCTG
Organism: Curtobacterium sp. GC_Cur_3; assembly: GCF_026544205.1. Taxonomy (GTDB): domain Bacteria; phylum Actinomycetota; class Actinomycetes; order Actinomycetales; family Microbacteriaceae; genus Curtobacterium. Next base: position 32,559 of record NZ_JALNUI010000027.1, on the reverse strand, counting down.
GCACCCTGCAGCCCTCGCCACTCGAACCGATCGTGCAGTCCGCACACCAGGCGGTCCGGACGGTGGCCTCGGGCACCGGACGGCTCCTGCTCGACTTCGGCAGGACCTGGATGGGCAGCGTCCGCCTCGACACGACCAGCGCCGGTGACCGGGACGTCCGCGTGGAGTACGCCGAGACCCTCACCGCGGCCGGCACCGCGCCCGCGGTGGCCCACGGCGAGAACCGGCAGCGCGACCACTTCCGCCTGCACGCCGGTCCGGACGCCGTCGCCGGCTGGGGACTCCGGGTGTTCCGGTACGTGGAGCTCACCGGTCTGCCGACCGGGACGACCGCGGCCGACGTCACCGCACTCGCCCTGCACTCGCCGGTCAGCACCGGGGCGTTCGCGTCCTCCGACGACGCGCTCGACGAGGTCGTGCAGTTCTCGGCCGGCACGCTCGAGAGCACCGCCCTCGGCATGTACGTCGACTCCTGGAAGCGGGAGCGAGCACCCTACGAGGCGGACGCGTACATCCAGCAGATCGCCCAGGCCGCCGTCGACGCCCACTCGGCGTCCGCGGAGTACACGACCCGCTGGCTCCTGGCCCACCCGACGTGGCCGACCGAGTGGCCGCTGTTCAACGCGCTCGCCGTGCACGCCGCGTGGCAGGAGACCGGCGACACCCGGGAGATCACGGCGAACTGGGCGGCGCTGCAGCGCACCCTCCTGACGTCCTCGATCGACCGGCGGACCGGGCTCGTGGACCACGACGAGCACGACGACATCGTCGACTGGCCGAAGGGCGAGCGCGACGGGTACGTCCGGACGCCCGTGAACACCGTCGTCAACGTGCTCACCTACCGGGACCTCGCGACGATGGCCGAGATGGCGAAGGCGATCGGGCACACCGCCGAGTCCCGGTCGTACGCGGCGAAGGCGACGGCGCTGCGCGCGGCGATCAACGACCGACTCTGGGACCCGTCCGTCGGGGCCTACCGCGACGGTCTGACCGCGGACGGCAAGCCGGTCCGGCACTGGGCCGTCCACGCCACGGCCTTCGCGCTGGCCCTCGGCGTCGCCGACAGCACGACGACGCCGCGCGCGGGGGCGTACCTCGCGAAGCGGGGGATGCAGTGCAGCGTGTACTGCGCCGCGTTCCTCGTCCCGGCGCTCTTCGAGTCGGGTCAGGGCCGCGCAGCGGTGTCGCTCCTCACCGCGACGGGGGAGCGCAGCTGGCGGAACATGATCGCGAGCGGTGCCGGGTCGACCATGGAGGCCTGGGACACCCGGATCAAGGACAACTCGACGCACTCGCACCCGTGGGGGGCGTCACCCACGGCCTCCGTCGCGACCGGGCTCTTCGGACTCCGACCAGCCGCGCCCACGTGGTCGTCCTTCGAGGTCGCACCGCACCCCGGCGGCGTCCGGTGGGCGTCGATCACCCGACCGACCGCCAGGGGGGACGTCACGGCCGGGTTCCGCACCGTCGGCTCGGACGTGGTCGTCAGCGTCCGTGTGCCGCCGGCGTCGACCGCCACGGTCCGCCTGCCCGGGACGGACGACACCGGGGACGTCTGGGTCGAAGGCGAACGCGACGAGCGGCACGACGGGACCGTGCGGCTCGGACCGGGGTGCCACACCGTGTCGACCTCCGCCACGGACACCTCCGCCACGGACACCTCCGCCACGGACACCTCCGCCACGGACGGAGCGGCCCACGACCAGCTCCCCGGGGACGTCTGCGGCTGACCGTCTGACCCGCGGCACCGCCGGCCGGCGGCGATCCCCGTCCAAGCGGTGGGGTATCGTCACGTTGTTGGTTTCCAGGCCCCGCGGCTCGACGCGGTGTCGCGACGACGAGGGGGCGGCGCCATCAGCAGGCGGGTCATGCAGCAGATCGAGGGTCGGTTCCGGCCCGAGATCCAGGCACTCCGGACGGTCGCGGTGGCATCGGTGGTCCTGTACCACCTGTGGCCCCACCGACTGACGGGCGGCTACGTCGGCGTCGACGTCTTCTTCGCCATCTCCGGGTTCCTGATCATCGGGCACCTGCTGCGCGAGACCCAGCGGACCGGCACCGTCGACGTCATGTCCTTCTGGGCACGGCGGGTGCGCCGACTGCTCCCGGCGAGCATCGTGGTGCTCCTGGCGACCGCGGTCGCGATCCTCGTCTGGGTGCCACAGGTGCTGTGGGTCCAGTTCTTCAAGGAGATCGCGGCGTCGTCGCTCTCGGTGCAGAACTGGCTGCTCGCCGCGAACAGCGTCGACTACCTCGGGGCGGACAACGCCGCGTCGCCGGTGCAGCACTTCTGGTCGCTCTCGGTCGAGGAGCAGTTCTACATCGCCTGGCCGCTGGTCGTCCTGGTGGTCGTCGCACTGGTGCGGTCCCGCCCGGATGCCCGCCTGAAGCGGATCCTGTTCGTGCTGCTGGCCGCGATCACCGTCGCGAGCCTCGTGTACTGCGTCGTCATGACCTCCCTGAGCTCCTCGACGGCGTACTTCAGCACCGTCACCCGCGCGTGGGAGTTCACCCTCGGCGGTCTCCTCGCCTTCGCGACCGCGGGACGACGCCGGCCGAACCGGGTCCTCGCTGCGGCGATGAGCTGGACCGGGCTGGTCGCGATCGGCCTGTCCGTGCTGCTCTTCACCGCCGCCACGCCGTTCCCCGGGTCCGCCGCACTGCTGCCCGTCGCCGGCACCCTGCTCGTCATCGCCGCTGGGACCCCGCACATCTGGTGGTCCCCGACCCAGCTGGCACGGCTCGGCGTCGTCCAGTGGGTGGGTGCCGTCTCGTACTCCCTGTACCTCTGGCACTGGCCGCTGCTCACCATCGCGCCGTTCGCCCTCGGCCACCCGTTGGGCCTGAAGTCGAAGGTGGTCGTCCTCGCGGTCGCGGTCGTCCTCGCCTGGCTGACGAAGCGCTTCGTCGAGGACCCGGCACGGACGATGCAACCGCTCGTGCGACGTCGGCCGCTGATCTCGGTGGTCGTCGGCGTCGCGGCTGCCGCGCTCGTGGTCGCCGGCAGCGGGACCGTCGCGGTCGCGACCGACGCCTCGGTCCGGGCGCACACGGCATCCGTCGAACGTGCCGCCGCCGCGCAACGGGCGTGCCTCGGTGCCGGCGCGATGACGGACGAGTCGTGCCGCAACCCGTTCACGCCGACCGCGCTCACCGACCCCGGGGTCGCGGCGACGGACATCGGCAAGGGCGTCGCCGTCGTCGACCCCTGCAAGCAGGGGCTGACGGAGACCGCCGTCATGGTGTGCCGCGTGGGCGACACGCACGACCCGGCCAAGGTCGTCGCCCTGATCGGCGACTCGCACGCCGGGCAGTTCCTGCTGCCGCTGGCGAAGTACGGCGCCGCGCACGGCATCGAGTTCGTGACGTACCTGAAGAGCTACTGCGCGGGCACCGGAGCGGAGGGCGTCGCGGCGAGCGGCAACGGCAACCCCGACGTCGTCCACAGCTGCGCGACCTGGGGGCAGGCGGTCCAGAAGGACATCCTGAGCTCGAAGGACATCCAGGCCGTGGTGTTCACGAACTACACGCAGGCCTACACGCACGCGCCGTCCCCGTGGCGGTCGCTGACCTCGGACGACTTCGAGCAGGTCTGGAAGCCGCTGCAGGAGCGCGGCAAGCAGGTCATCGCCCTCCGGGACATCCCGAACGCCGCCGGGGTGGACGTCCCGCAGTGCGTCGCGCAGCACCTCGACCAGACCGACCCGTGTGCGACGCCGTCGGACCGGGCCCAGCTCGCGTCGACGGCGGACCCGATGCTGCTCGGATCGCAGGCCGTCCGGGGCGTGCACGTGCTCGACCTCAGCGACCTGTTCTGCACCGCGGGCACCTGTCACACGGTGATCGGCGGCCTGATCGTGTACTTCGGGTCGCACCACATGACGGCGACGTTCGCCAAGACCACCGCCGAGGCGGCCGGACGTGCGGTGGACCGCGCGGTCGAGTCCCGCTGACCCGCACCGCCCGCCCCGTCACGCCAGCGCCCTAGGCTGGAGTCGTGACGAGGACCCTGCCCCGCGCCACTGCGACCAGGGCCCGGACGCTCACCGGCCCCGGCCTGGTGCTGCTGGCCGTCATGGTCCTCCTGGGCATCCGCCTGGTCACGCCGAGCATCGGGTCAGCGGGTCTGCCCGACGTGGTGCAGGACTTCCTCACCCTCGCGATCAGCGTCGTCGTGGAGTCCCTGCCGTTCGTCGTGCTCGGCATCGTGCTCTCGATCGTCGTCGAGGTCTGGGTGCCGCAGGGCGCCCTCGAGCGCATCCTGCCGAGCCGCCCGATGCCACGACGAGCCGTGATCTCGCTCATCGGCATGCTGTTCCCCGTGTGCGAGTGCGGCAACGTCCCGCTCGCCCGGGGGCTGATGCTCCGCGGCTTCACCCCCGCCGAGGCCGTCACCTTCCTGGTCGCCGCCCCGATCCTCAACCCCCTCGTGATCATCAGCACCGCGCAGGCCTTCGGCTGGTCCGGGTGGATCCTGCCCGTGCGCATCGTCGGCGGCTTCGTCGTCGCGAACCTGGTCGGGTGGATCGTCGCTGCGCACCGTCGTCCCGCCGACCTGCTGCTCCCCGCGTTCGAGGCCCGCTGCCGCGCCGCCGTCGGCAGCGCCGCCCCGACGAACCGCTGGCGGGAGAGCGCCGCGCAGTTCGGCGGCGAGACCGCCACGATGATGCCGGCGCTGTTCGTCGGCGCCGGGCTCGCCGCCGCGATCCAGGTCGCGGTGCCCCGGTCCACGCTCGTGGCGATCGGGTCCAACCCGGTGCTGTCCGTCCTGGCGATGATGCTGCTCGCGATGACGGTGTCGCTGTGCTCGAACGTGGACGCCTTCTTCGCGCTGTCCTTCGCCTCGACGTTCCTGCCCGGGTCGATCACGGCGTTCCTCGTCATCGGGCCGATCATCGACGTGAAGATGCTGGCCCTGCTCCGCACGACGTTCCGCGTGCGCTTCCTCGTGCTGCTCGCCGTCGTCTGTGTCCTGTTCGCCGCTGCCGTCGGGTTGGTGATGAATGTCCTCGTCTGAGCACGACGTCACCCACGAGACCGCCCACGGCGGTGGTCGTCGGCGCGCGCTGGTCGGCCTCGGCTCGGTGCTCGCCGTCGCCCTCTGCACGCTGTGGCTCGCCGCCGTCGGCCACCTCGACCTCTACATCAACCCGCGGTACTCGGTCTTCACCGTCGTGCTCGCGGCCGTCGCCGTGCCGGCGTCGGTCGCCGGCCTGCTCGTCGTCGCGCGGGGAGCGGGACACACGCACGACCACGCGGGTCCCGACGACGACGTGGTCGCCTCCGGCCGGTCTGGAGGCCCGGCTCGCCTCCTCGGGACCGTCCTCGGTGGCGTCGCGGCGGCCGTCACGATCGCGCTCACGCTGGCGATGCTGGTCCTGCCCCCGACGACGCTGTCGGCCAGGACCGCGCAGCAGCGGAGCGTCGACAGCGCGACGCTCTCGGACGCCACGGGGTCGAGCGGGAACGTGGCGCTCCTCGGCAGCGGCTCCGTCGACACCGCCGGCTACGGCGTGAAGGACTGGGCGGCGCTCATCCGGCAGACGACCGACACCAGCTCGCTCGTCGGCAAGCGGGTGCGGCTGACGGGGTTCGTCGTGCCCGGGGCGGACGGCACCTTCACCCTGACGCGGTTCGTCATCAGCTGCTGCGCCGTCGACGCGCAGCCCGTCGGGCTCGTCGTGACCACGGACGGTGCCGTCCCGGACGCGAACCAGTGGGTCACCGTCAGCGGGGCGCTCGCCGCGAACCCGGACCAGGCCGCCGACGCCCGCACGGTCGTGAAGGCGCAGACGGTCAAGCGCGTCCAGCAGCCCGAGGACCCCTATGAGTACTGAGACGCGGCGCCCCGTGGCGGAGCGCTTCCGACGGCGCTTCGTGGCCGTCGTGCTGGTGCTCGTCGTCGTGGCCGGGCTCGCGGCCGTCGTCGGCTCGCACCAGGGCCCGCGGCTGCGGTCGGTGGCGTACGACGCGAGCGGCATCGTGTCCCGTCCGGCGCAACGTGTCATCATCACGGCGAACCAGGCCCTGCAGCGCGTCACGGCGGCGGACGTCCGGGTCAGCCCGGCGGCGGCGCACACCGTGACCTCGAGCGGCAACACCGTGGCCGTCGAGTTCGCCGGGCCGCTCGAGTACGACCGCCGCTACACGGTCACGGTGGCGGGTGCGCGGGCGCCCGGGCAGCGTGCGACCTCGGACCTCCGGGCGACGATCCGCACGGGCAGCACCGACGTCCTCGCCCTGGTGCGAGGTGCCGGTGCGGGGGAGGACCGCATCGTGCGGCGGTCGCTCGACGCCTCGGGCGCGACGACCGTGTACGAGGGCTCCGACATCACCGAGTACGTCCAGCTCAGCCGGTTCCTCGTGGTGCTCAGCGACACGGCCGTGGGGGAGTCCAGCATCGACGTCGTCTCGTTGGCGGGCGGGGTCGAGGACCAGGACGCGCCCGTCGAGCACCTGACGCTGCCGACCTCCGCCGGGCACGCGTCCGCGCTGCACGCCGCGGACGACGGGGCCTCGTTCGGGTTCCAGTACGCCGACACGTCGTCGGGGGAGTCGAAGGACGTCGGGCTGTACGTGGTCGACATGACCGGCACCCACATGCCCGAGGCGATCGCGGCCGACGGCAGGCCGACCACCGGTGCCGTGCCGATGACCGTCAGCCAGTGGGCCTACGTCCCGCGGACCGAGAGCGCCCTGGTCCGCACCGGCACCGACGAGCTGTTCCTCGTCGACATGAGCGGACACGCCGAGGCCGTGCGACTCGGGTCGGCCACGTACCTGCACGGCTTCGTCGGGTCCGGCACCACCGCGGTCGTCGAGTCCGGCACGGGCATCGAGCGGGTCGACCTGACGAGCGGGAAGCGGACGCCCATCACCGCTCCGGCGCTGAGCACGGACGCGCCGTACCTCGGGCGCATCGCGCAGCTGACGGACCGGACGTACCTGCGCACGGTGGGCGACGTCCGCGGCGACGGGACGATCGCCAGCCGCATCGTGCGCGTGGACGGCACCCGAGCCTCCCGGCTGCCCGTGACCATCCCGGCCGACGCGACCCTGAACGCGGTGTGTCCCTCGCCGAACGGGCAGTTCGTGGCGCTCGCGACGCGGTCCCGCGACGGCGCGCTCGTCAGCATCGTCGACGCGACCACGGGGGCACTCGAGGCGAGCACCGCCGGTGAGCAGGTCGACTGGTGCACCGCGCTGCCGAGCGGCGACCAGGTCGGGTGACCCCGGAACCACGTCGAGGGAGCAGGAGACGTCGGGCCCGAGGTGCTGACCCGACGTCCGCTGCTCCCTCGATGGGGACGGTGCGGCTGGACTACGCCAGCGTCGCCGCGTCGATCACGAAGCGGTAGCGGACGTCCGAGGAGAGCACGCGCTCGTAGGCCTCGTTGATCTGCTCGGCGCTGATGAGCTCGGTCTCCGGCAGGATCCCGTGCTCGGCGCAGAAGTCGAGCATCTCCTGGGTCTCCTTGATGCCACCGATGGACGATCCCGCCCAGCTGCGGCGGCCCGGGAGCAGCGCGAACGCCGGGACCTCGAGCGGCTCGGACGGGGCGCCGACGTTGACGAGCGTGCCGTCGACCTTGAGCAGGCCGAGGTAGGCGCCCATGTCGACCTTCGCCGACACGGTGTTGATGATGAGGTCGAAGGAGCCCTTGAGCTTCTCGAAGGTCTCCGGGTCCTTGGTCGCGTAGTGGGCCTTCGCGCCGAACTTCAGCGAGTCCTCCTGCTTCGCGGTGGTCTGCGACAGGACGGTGACCTCGGCGCCGAGCGCTGCGGCGATCTTGACGCCCATGTGGCCGAGACCGCCGAGGCCGACGATCGCCACGGACATGCCGGGGCCGGCCTTCCAGTGGTGCAGCGGCGAGTACAGCGTGATGCCGGCGCAGAGGAGCGGCGCGACCTTCTCGATGTCGAGCGACTCCGGGACGCGGAGGACGAAGTCCTGGTCCACGACGACCGCCTGCGAGTAGCCGCCCTGGGTGATCGTGCCGTCGGCCGGGTCGACGCTCGTGTAGGTGCCGGTGTTGCCCTTGAGGCAGTACTGCTCCTGGCCGGCGAGGCACTGCTCGCACTCGCCGCAGGAGTTCACCATGCAGCCGACGCCGACGAGGTCGCCGACCTGGTGCTTCGTGACGTTCTCGCCGACGGCACGGACGTGGCCGACGATCTCGTGGCCGACGACCTGGGGGTACTGGATGTCGCCCCACTCGCCACGGACGGTGTGGATGTCCGAGTGGCAGATGCCGGCGTAGGCGATGTCGATCTCGACGTCGTCCGGGCCGACGTCGCGGCGCTCGATGGTGGTCTTGACGAGCGGTTCGGTGGCGGACGGTGCCGCGTACGCGTTGACGGTGCGCATTGGTCTCCTCGTGGGGTTCCGGGGTGCGAGCCGGTGGGCTCGCAGGGTGCGGGCCGGTGGGCCCACACGGGACGTCAGCGGTGCGCTCGCAGAGTGCGGGCCGTGGGCCCGCGCGGGGCGGACCGCTTCCGATCCACCGTCCATGGTGCCCGGTGGAGCGCTCCGGAGGGAGGCACGGACAGGGCACCCCGGGCCGCTGACCAGTTCACGCACCCGGCTTCGGCCCCGGCCGGGGGAGGCCCTACGGTGGAGGAACCGAGATGGTACCGATTCCGTCGTCACGATGTCACCCGCGTCCTGCGGATCCCTGACACAGCGGAACACCTCGGCAGCACGGGCCTTCACCGCCCACGAAGGGGCTGGTCGCATGACCGCCACGACCGCTTCACTGCCCACCCACGAATGGCACCGCCGCGGGCTCCGTTCCCCCGCCGAGATCGCCGCCCTGGTCGAGGCCCGCCTCGTCCACTTCACCGACCTGCACGAACCGACCTACGCGGACTTCCTCGGCGAACAGGTCGCCTGAGCGCTGGCCCGTCCTGGCCGCTGTCGCCGTCAGGCGCCGGTGTCCTCGTGGCTCGCCCCGACGGGCTTCGACTCGGATGACCCGCGCGCACGGAGCACGATGCCCAACACGGCCATGCTCCCGACGGCGAGGAACTCCGACTGCCAGTTCTGCAGCGTCCGGTTCCAGAAGTCCGCGCTGCGGACGTACTCGCCCCACGTGAGCGGAGCGTCCAGCGCGGTGAGCTGCTGCTCGTCGTACGCGACCACCCCGGCCACGGACTGCGCCAGCCAGGACAGCACGAAGATGCCGCCCATCACGATGAGCAGTGAGTGGGCGAACACGACCTGCCGCAGACCGCCGGCACGAGCCCATGCCGGGGAGTCAGCTCGGGCGAACCGTCCGACCTGCTCCTCGCGGTCCGAGCGTGGTCCGGCTTGGTCGACGTCCTTCGACTCCGACGAGCCGCGCTGCACGAACCAGATCGTCGCCCAGATGTAGAGCAGGAACTGCAGGTACTCCGACTGCCAGTTCTCGGCCACGTCCGCGGCGAAGCTCGACGAGGTGACGTACTCGACCCACCCGACGGACACGAGTCCCTCGGACACCTGCGACTCGTTGAAGGACGCCCACCCCGCGACGGACTGCCCGACGAGGGCGGCCAGGAACAGCGCGCCGAAGAACAGGCTGAGCGAGTTCTGCTTCAGGAACCGCACCGCGGTCACCGTCCCAGCAGCCCGAGGGTCAGGAAGTACCCGAGACCCACGGCGATCACGGCGATGTAGCCCCAGACGACCCGGCGCACGTCAGCTCCCGTCCACGGTGCAGTCGTACGGGGCGTCGGTCCGCGGCGTGCACGCCGCAGCGCGCACGAGCCAGGTCGACCCGGAGCGGGCGAGGAACAGTGCCGGGCCACCCTGGTCGACCATCGCCGCCCGGCCGTACACCAGGGTGTCGCCGGGGGCGTCGGCGGGCGGCACCGCGAGCCGGAGCCGGGATATCCCGGTCGCGCAACCCACTCCGCTCGCCGTCTCGACGTCCTCGCGTGCATCCCGCGTGAGGAGCGCACACGCCGTGGCCCCGCGGCCAGCCGAGACCGCCTGCGCGAACCGCTCGGCAGTGGCCTCTGCGTCGGCGCGTGCCGATCCGCCGGCACTGCACCCGGTCAGGACGGCGAGGACGACCACGACGAGCGCTGCCGAGCCGACTGCGCTCCACAGCCGTCCGACGACACCCGTCGGTCCCGGTGCTCGCGCTGGCCGTCCCATGCACCCAGGGCTACCCCGGGTCGACTGGAACGACTCCTAGCTGCGCGGCGTCCGGGCGAAGAAGAGCGCCAGCGCCCCGAGCACCCCGGCGCCGATGATCAGGACCCAGGCGACGGCGCCCACGGCCCCGTCCCACGGGGCGATCAGGAGACCGATCCCCACCAGCAGCAGCACCAGGGCTGCGACGAGGGTCAGGACGTGCGGTCTGCGTGTCCAGGAGCCTGCCATGGCTCCACCGTACGCAGGGCGGCTGTGTCGCCCGTGCTCGGTCGCGTGCTCTCGGCGACGACTTGCCTGGCCGCGTTGCGCCAAGGCAAGCGCGCTCACGCCCATGCGCTCTAGCCGCGTTGCGCCAAGGCCAGCGCGCTCACGCCCCTGCGCTCAGGCCGGCGCGCTCAGGCCCGTGCGTTCACGCCCGTGCGGCCAGCCGCTGCCCCGCGATCCGGGCGAAGCGCAGCGGGTCGGCCATCGCGTCGGACGGCTCGCCCGTGGTCTGCGTCGCGATCACCGTGAGCGAGGCCGCCGCGTCGAAGTCGTCCACCGGCGCGTCGATCGCCCCCGCGACGAGCATCCGCCGCCGACCCTCGGCCATCGCGCACACGACCGACGCGACCTTGCCTGCGGCAGACTGCCCGTCGAAGCGACCCTCGCCCGTGATCACCACGTCAGCGGCCGCGACCACGTCGGGCAGCCCGAGCACCGCCGCCACCGCACCGGCCCCGCGTGCGAGCGTCGCTCCCCACACCAGCAGGCCGAACCCGGCCCCGCCCGCGGCACCGGCACCGGGCGTCGTCGGGTCGACGTCGGGGAAGCGTGCGGCCCAGGCGGCCAGCCGGGCCTCGTGCACCGCGACCCGGTCGGGTGTGATGCCCTTCTGCGGTCCGAACACCGCCGCGGCACCGGTCGGGCCGAGGAGCGGTGAGGTCACGTCGGTCAGCACGGTGACGCCGAGGGGTGGCAGGGGTCGGAGCGCCGCCGTGGTCAGCTCACCGAGTCCGTCCAGCAGCGAGACCGGCCCAGTGGAACCGGAACCGGAACCGGCGCCGCCACCCTTGCCGACACCCCCGAGTCCGAGCGCCCCGAGGAGCCCCGCTCCACCGTCCGTCGACGCACTCCCGCCGATGCCGAGCACCAGTCCCGTCGCCCCGGCGTCGAGCGCGGCGGCGATGGCCTCGCCGAACCCGGTCGTCTGCGCGGTGTCGGGCTCGAGTGTCGACAGCAGCGGGAGCCCGCTGGTCGCCGCGAGCTCGACCACCGCACGGCCGTCGGGCAGCGCGAGCCACTCGGCGTCGACGGGGGCGCCTGCCGGCCCGGTCACCGTCACCGGCATGCGCTGCGACCCGGGGACCGCGGCGGCGAACGCGTCGAGGGTGCCCTCACCCCCGTCGGCCATCGGCAGCAGCGTCACGGTGTCGTCGGGTCGGGCGGCGAGCCACCCGTCCGCGATGGCGGTGGCGACGGCGGCAGCGGTGGCCGTCCCTTTGAACGAGTCCGGCGCGACGACGACATGCACGCAGCAACGCTAGCGGTCGCGTCGACCCGCGGACAGGACGGCCGACGGCCGGTCAGCTGCTCAGCTGCTCAGCGCGAAGCGCGGGTGCGGCGCCCCGCCCGTCGCCAGGTCTGCGACCATCACCCCGAGCAGCGGCGCGAACTTGAACCCGTGCCCGGAGAAGCCCGTCGCGACCGTGACCGGTCCGCGACGGTCGATCACGAAGTCGTCATCGGGGGAGTTGTCGTACAGACAGCTGATCGGCTCCGGCCGGCTCGCGTCGACCCCCGGCACGAAGCGCGCCACGTACGCCTGCAGCCGCTCGAGCTCCTCCGGCACGGGCGTCCGGTCGCGCTGGTCCGGGTCGACGACGGGGCCGGTGCCGTGGAACCCGACCTTGACACCCTCGCCGGGCGTGAGCAGCCCGTAGACGTCGGGGCCGCCCTCCGGCCAGTGCACGAAGCTCGGCCAGGCGCCGTCCGGCAGGTGGCTGGGGAAGTGGGCCGGTTGCTCCTGGGTGACGCGGATGGCCGGGAGGCTCGCCCCGCGTTCCCGGAACAGCGCACCGACCAGCGTGGGAGCCCAGGACCCCACCGCCGCGACGATGCTCGGTGCCGTCACGGTCGTGGCGCCGTCCGGCCCGTCGAGCGTCAGCGTGACGGAGTTTCCGTGGTCCTCGACGCCGGTGACCCTGGTGTCGAACCCGAGCTCGGCACCGTCCGACGTCGCCAGGTCGAGGAGCGCCTCGATCGTGTCGGCCGAGCGGATGCGACCAGCCGAGGCGTGCGTGAGGACGTGCCCCTCGAACGCCAGGCCCGGCCACCGCGCTGTGGCCTGCTCGGGCGTGAGCCGTTCGTGGGCGATGCCCGCCGCGGCGAGCTCCCGCGCGATGGCGTCGATCCGTGCTGCTCGGCCGTGGTCGACAGCGCCGGTGCGATCGAGGAGCTGGCGGCCGCTCGCGGCCTCGAGCGCGACCCACGCCTCCAGGGCCTGCTGGCAGAGCGCGACGTACTCGGGGTCGGCGTAGCCCATGCGGAAGATCCGGCTGGCCCCGTGCGAGGAGCCGTGGTCGTGTCCGCGGCCGTGCTGTTCGACGAGCAGGACGTGCTCGCCCCGGGCGGCGAGGGACCGAGCGCTCGCGGCACCGACGACCCCGCCCCCGATGACGACGTGGTCGAAGGCAGCGTGCATCCCGCGATCCTACGGCGGCGGTCGTACCGGGCCTAGGCGTCGTCGGTCAGGCGGACGGTGGCCTCGCGCGCCGAGACCAGGACGTCGGCGTCCGACGCGGTGGTGCCCTGCGCGGCGAACAGCGCGGCGCTGACGCTGTCGAACGCCATCTGCGCGCGGAGTCGCTCGGGCACCGTCGCCGATCCGGGCAGCACCCGGTCGATGACGGCTCCGAACAGGGACCGTCGATCCGTGCCGTCCGCCGCGAGCCGCTGCATCACCGGCCCGTTGGCGTGCGCGAAGCGCATCCCCTGCAGCCGCTCCTCGCCCGTCGAGTCGACCCACCGCAACGCCGTCCGACGGAGCAGGTCGGGCGTCCGGGGCTGCTCGTCGACCCAGGCGAGCAGGCCGTCGACCTCGTCGCGCCGGTTCTCCATGAGGGCGGCGAGGATCGCGTCCTTGCTGGCGAAGTGGTAGTAGAGCGACGACTTCGTCATGCCGAGGGCCTCGGCGAGGTCCCGGATCGACGCCCCCTCGAAGCCGCGCTCGGTGAACAGCTCGAGGGCCACGCGGAGGATCTCCGACCGGGTCTCGTTGCCTGACCGGCGCTTCTCGTTCTCCATGGAGACAGCCTAGTTGCAGAACGATCGTTCGGTCAGTAGTGTCGGGCCTACCGAACGATCGTTCGGTAAATGATCGAACGGAGTGCTCCATGCCCACACCGACCCACACCACGGGACCGTCCGTCGCGATCATCGGGGCCGGCCCCGGCGGCCTCCTCGCGGCGCGCATCCTGCAGCTCGGCGGCGTCGCCGTCACCGTCCACGACGCCGACGCGTCGTCGGGTTCACGGACGCAGGGCGGCACGCTCGACCTGCATGCCGACTCCGGCCAGATCGCGATCGACGACGCCGGCCTCACCGACCAGTTCCTCGCGCTGGCACGTCCAGAGGGCCAGGCCCACCGCCTCCTGGACCCGAGCGGCGCGGTCGTCGCCGAGCAGCACCCGGCACCGGGCGAGACCGCCGCTCCCGAGATCGACCGGACGCAGCTGCGGGAGATGCTCGCCGGGTCTCTCGTGCCCGGCACCATCCGGTGGGGACACCGCCTGGTGGACGTCGAGGGCCGCACCCTGTCCTTCGCCGACGGCACGACCGCGACCGCCGACCTCGTCATCGGTGCCGACGGCGCCTGGTCACGTGTCCGGGCGGTCCTCACCGACGCCGCCCCGCGGTACACCGGTGTCACGTTCGTCGAGGCCCTCTTCACGGACGTCACCGAGCGGCACCCGGAGATCGCCGCGCTGGTCGGTGACGGTCACATGTGGGCCAACGGCGACGGCAAGACCCTCGTGCTGCAACGCAACAGCGGCGACACCGTCCGCGGGTACATCTCGTTCCGGACCGAGCTCGACTGGCTCGCGACCGCCGGGCTCGGCGCTCCCGACGGTCGCGGGGGCGTCCTGGACGCCAACGGCACGACCGCCACCGACACCGAGCGGGTCCGACAGGTCCTGCGGGAGCGGTTCGTGGAGTTCGCGCCCGAGCTCCTGCGCGTCATCGACGAGTCCGAGGGTGCCCTCCCCAACCGGCCGATCTTCGCGCTGCCGACCCCGACCACGTGGGAGCACCGGGAGGGCGTCACGCTGCTCGGCGACGCGGCCCACGTCATGTCGCCCTTCGGTGGCAACGGCGTCAACCTCGCACTCCTCGACGGCGCCGAACTCGCGCGCGCCGTCGTCGGGGCGGTCCACGCCGGCATCGACCTCGACGCCGCCGTCCGGGACTACGAGACGGTCATGACAGCGCGTGGGGCCGCGATGGGCAGGGCGGCGAACGACGCCATCGCGGAGCACTACGCCGCCGGCGGTCCGGACCTCGACAGCATCCCGGACTTCGACGAGGAGGCGGAACGCTGGCGATCGAACGCCGCCGCCTACCGGGCCGACTAGCGGTGACACGGATGAAGGGGCGGGGAGTGGTTGGCTCCCCGCCCCTCTTCTCGACCGTCCCTGAGCGACCGGATCGAGGCCTCACCATGATCGAGCAGGCCGCTCGTCGAACCGCCCCGTTCGTCCTCGGCTGCGCTGCGGGTCCGTCGATCCTGCGCCGAGTGTCTCCCCGGTGCGCCGTGCGTCCAGGACGACCCCGGTCCCGCAGCGATGGGCTCAACGCTCGAGCGTCTGCCGTGGGGACTCGTCGTACGCCTGGCGGTACGCCGTGCTGAAGCGGCTGAGGTTGGTGAACCCCCACGTCCGTGCCACCTCGGTGACGGTCGTCTCGCCGGGCGTCGATGTCGTCAGGTGCGCTCGGGCCTGACGCAGGCGCGCTCGCCGCAGGTACTCCGTCGGGGTCGTGTCGAGCGCTCGCCGGAACGCCAGCTGGACGCCCCGGACACTCATCCGGGCTGCCTCGGCGATCTCGACGATGCCGATCGGCGCGGCGGCGTTGTCCTCGATGAACTGCGCCGCACGACGCACGGCGCTGGGCAGGGCGGCGTCGCCCGCGGCGGAGCCGACCTGCTCGACCGTCATGCCGAAGGCATCCGCCGCCGAGGCCAGGACGAGGTCGGTCGTCGCCCTGTGGATGAGCGCGTAGCCGCTGAGCGCCGAGGTGGAGAAGACGCTCGCAGCGTGACGGGCGACGTGGCACCAGTAGCTCGCTGCCGCATCGGTGAGCGGTCCCGAGGACGCCGTCCGGAGGCGGGCACCCTGGTCGTCGGTCCCCACGTGTCGGGCGAGCGCGCCGACGTCGAGGTTGACCACCATCAGGTGGTGGTCCGACGACCATGACCTGGCGATCCCCGGACGGAGCAGGAAGGGCTTCGCCGTGTCGAGCGGGTCGTCGTTGCTCGTGGCGCGGTAGTCCGCGCCCGAGGCCATCCCGATGCCGACGACCCCGTCGAAGCGGACGGCGAGCTCGGACCGTGAGCTCACCTCGAACCGGGCGACGCTCACCGCCTCGCTGTCGCCGACGACCCGCTGCTTGTACGTGAAGGGCGACACGCACTCGCGGAAGGCGCTGCCCGGGTAGACCCGCTGGACGAGTTCCTGTGCCTCGTCGCGGTCGTGCGTCGTGAACCTCGCGTCGACGAGCATGCCGTGTCTCCTCCTGGGGAGTGTGCCTGATCCGAGCATCGGCTGGTGGGGCCGGCTCAGGTCAGATCAGCGTACCGAGGAGATCCGCCACCGGTGCTCGGCGGGCACGGGCAGCCCGACTACGGCCGCTCGTCGACGAGGGCGACGAACCGGCTGCCCACGCCGTCGACCTCGCGCCGGACGAGCCCAGCGGTCGGGTCCGGTGCCTGGTAAGGCGCGTGGTAGTCGCACATCAGGTGGTCCCAGTCCGGCCACCACTTCTTCGGTCGCGCCTCTTCGGAGTAGCCGCAGACCGAGCACTCCAGGTGGACCCACACCTTCTTCGCTCCCGTGCGGTTCGCCCGGGACTGGACGAGCCAGGCGGGCGGGTCCTGCTCGATCGCCGTGAGCTCGGCTTCGCTGAGGCGCGACGGGATCCCGTGGTGGGTCGCCATCTCGATGGGGATGTCGAGGCGGACGGCGGCATCGCGTCGGGAGAGCATCCCCCCAGGGTAGGTTCTGTCGCTGCTCGCTGCTCGCTGCTCGCCGCGTCGACGCGCTCCGGTCCTCAGCGCATCGACGTGAGTTCGACCTGGTCGTGCTGCTCGACAGCGAAGCGGAGTCCCGGGTACCGCAGTCCGGAGAAGTACATGTTGGTGTGCGCGATCACCTGACGCGCGGTGATCGCCACGCCCTCGTGCTCGGCGTCGACGGTCGTGTGTGCGTCCCCGACCAGCGTGACGTCGAACTCCCGTACCGCCGCGGACTGGGTGGTGGTCCGGATGCAGTAGTCCGTCTGCGCGCCGGCGATGACGAGGTGCGTCGTGCCCAGCTCGGCGAGGACCTCGGCGAGCTCGGTGCCGACGAACGCGTCACGCCGGGTCTTCCGCATGAGCGGTTCGTCCTGCCGCCGCCCGAGTGGTGCCGCGAGTTCCCAATCCGGCGTCCCCTCCGGGAAGTCGTCGTGGTCCTGGACCCAGATCACCGGGACCTCGGCCGCCCGTGCCCGGTCCACGAGTGACGCGGTGCGGCGGGTCACCCCGTCCGCGTCGGAGCACCCGTCGAGGACGCCGACCTGCATGTCGATCACGATGACCGCGGTGGTTCCGTTCATCGGCTCATCATGGCAGCGACGCCTCCTGGCCGGAGCGGCCGTCTCACGACCAGGAGGCTCGCACGCCGTGGTTCAGGCGGCTCGCGGCATGGTCGCCAACGTGCGGCCGTGGCGGGCAGCGTCCTCCTCGGCGCGAACGCGCAGCTCGTCGGCCAGCTCCGTGAACTGGTCGAGGGCCGGGTTCACCCCGACGAGCGTGAACTCACGCGTCACCACGTCCAGGTCGAGCTGCCAGACGTCCTCGAGGATGCGCCGCATCCAGGCCGTGGCGTGGTCCCAGCCCTCCCTCGGCGTGCCGGCGGAGTAGTTGCCGCCCTGCACCGTGACCAGGACGGCCGGCTTGCCGACGGTGGCGGGCACAGCGCCGGGTGACATGCGCGGATCGGTCAGCACGAGGTCGACGTAGGACTTGAAGTGCTGCGAGACGCCGAAGTTGTACAGCGGGACGGCGAACAGCAACGCGTCGGCGCCGGCGAGCTCGTCGGTCAGCTCGCTCGCCAGGGCGACCGCGGCGACCTGGGCGGGCGTGCGATCGGACTCCGGTGTCGCGGACGCTGCGACGGCGTCGGCCCAGACGTCGGCGGGCAGGGGTTCGGTGCCGACGTGACGGCGGGTCACCGCGGAGCCCGCGTGTACGGCGCTCCACTCGGCCTCGACGATGTCGCCGAGTGCTCGGCTGGTGGAGCCGTCGGTGCGGATGCTGGCGTCCAGGCGGAACAGGGTCATGACAGTCCTTCGGTCGTGCCCGGGTCGGCGACCCCGGCTACAGTTACGATCAGTAACCCTGCCCGCCGGGGTCCCGTTACCGCAAACGATCCCCTGTTACCCGGCAGTGACCACTGGAGACGACATAACGGAGCAGACGGCACTGCAGACGTTGCAGGCCAGGCTCGACCAGACCATGCCCACGATGGCCGAACTCTGCACGAGCGACGACCCGGAGCTGTTCCGGTCGCTGCTGTCACGCATGGGTGACAAGTGGACACTCCTGGTGATCGGCGTGCTCGGCGACGAACAGCGGCGGTTCACCGAGCTCTCCGAGGTCATCCCCGGCATCTCGCGTCGGATGCTGACCGTGACCCTGCGCGCACTCGAGCGCGACGGGCTCGTGGTGCGGACGGTCCACGCCCAGGTGCCGCCCCGTGTCGACTACGAGCTCACCGACCTCGGTCGGTCGCTCCAGGACGTGGCACTCGCCCTCGCCGACTGGGTGAGGGAGCACCAGCAGACGATCGCCGGCAACCGGCAGGACTTCGACGGCGACGACCGAGACCGCTGACGACGACACCGGCACGCTGGAGAGGGCATCCTCCCCTGACCGGCTCGTCGTCAGCCGACGGCGGGATCGACCGGCGGGTCCTCGGGCTGTGGGTGCTCGTCCTGCCAGATCGCGTCCACCGCGCCGAACTCCCGCGGGTAGCACTGTGTGTCGAAGACCTCGCTGCCCGTGGACGGCGTCGCGTACAGGTACCAGGGCCCGGTCCCTCGTGCGCTGGTGTTCCACGACCCGTCCGCGTACCAGGTGAGAGGAACGCCGTCCATCGCCTGTCCCGCCTGTGCCTGGCACGCGAGCAGGCGGTTGAACGCCGTCCGGTACTCGTCCAGGGTGACGACGCCGTCGACGGTCTCGGCATCCTGCTGTGCGGAGGATGCGGCGATGCGTGGAGCCCGCGCCCAGGAGACCCAGACGGCGTACCGGTCGGTGTCTCCGGCGGAGAAGGTCACGTCGGTGGCTCCGGTCGAGGCCGCCGGGGACAGCGTCCATCCGGTGTCCTCGGATGTCGGATCGCCTCGTCGACCGCAGGCGGTACCCGTCGTGGGGCGGCCGGCGACCTCGACGGTCGGTGCGGCTCCGTCGAGGCACGCCCACGCCACCGCGACACTGTCCGCACCGGCGGGGCGACGGGACGGGGTCAGCGAGGTGGCGCCCCGCACCACCCGGAACGTCGGCGTCCCCACGATCCGGCCGTGGTTCGCGTCCTCGACCATGTACCGCGCCGTCGTGGCGAGGGAGCTCTGGACGGCGACGTCGGGGTCGCTGCCCGGCAGCGCCGCAGCGGTGAGTCCACCGGTCAGGCCGCCGCCGACGAGGAACGCGACCACCACGGCGATGACCGCCCCACGGGTCGGACGGCCGCGGCGGCGCTCGGGGGTGGTCGTGCGGGTGGACGCGACGTCGGCGACGAGGGCGTCGCGCATCGCGGTCAGGCGGGGGGAGATGTCGTCGTTCACAGTGCGCCTCCGAGGGGTTCCGCTGTGGCTGTGTACCGCTGGTGGAGTCGAGCCTTCGCTCGGTGGAGCCGGGACTTGACGGTCCCGGGGGCGACACCGAGGGCGGCGGCGGCTTCGCGCTCGCTGAGTCCCTCGATGACGCACAAGGTGAGCACGCGTTGGTCGGCGAGCCCGAGTGCGCGGAGTGCCGTCACGGCGTCGCCGTCCGTGTGCTGGTCCGCCGGGTCAGGGGCGGGGTCGTCGACGGGGAACCGGCCGAGGAAGCGGCGGTGTCGCCCGGTCGCCCGGGTCACGTTGTGGGCCGCGTTCGTCGTCGTCACGAGCAGCCACGGCAGCAGCGAATCGTCGACGAATCGGACCTCGTCGCGACGCCGCCACGCCTCGAGGAAGGCGACGGCGACGACGTCATCCGCGTCGGCGGGGCTCGGGACGAGTCCGATCGCATGCCGCCGCAGTCGTGCGGCGTGGCGGTCGAACACCCGCCCGAACGCCTGCCCGTCGCCCGCGGTGCTCAGAGCCCAGTCGGCCCGGTCACCCGTGATCTCGTTCATGTCCTGAGTTGTCCGCAGACCCGCGATCGGTTCCCTCCTCGGCGTGTCACGAGTTCGGCCTTCAGCTCCGTCGAGCGAGCGCGTCCGCTGATCGCCGGAGGACGGACGCGGCGAGTGCCACTCCTTCTTCGCGGCCGAGCGACGTGTCCTCGTGCTCGATGTTCACCCACAAGTCCGGGTCGACCTCGGAGAGGGCCTCGAGGAACGTCGACCAGTACGCCTCGTCGTGCCCCTTGCCGAGCGCAACGAAGTCCCACGCCGACGGCTTCGGCCACTCGTTCGCCCACTCGTCACCGCCGAGGTTCGTCCGGTGCTCGTCGGGCGACAGCCGACGGAAGGAGTTGTCGAGCACGCCGTTGACCGCGGCGTACGGGTTGATCCGGACGTCCTTCGCGGCGGCGTGGAACACCAGCGGACCGAGGTCGCGGACGACGGCGACCGGGTCCATCTGCTGCCAGAACAGGTGTGAGGCGTCGAGTTCGACCCCGACGTTCGTCAGGCCGCCGCGCCCGACGAGCTCGCGGATGCTCGCCGGGTTGAACACGAGGTTCTGCGGGTGCAGCTCGAGGGCGACCTTGACGCCGTGCTCCCGTGCGAGCGCGTCGATCTCCTGCCAGAACGGCACCGCCACGCTCCACTGGTGCTCGAGGACGTCGAGCGCTGCGGAGTTCCAGGCGTTCACGACCCAGTTCGGTCGTGTGCCCCCGGGCTCACCCGCAGGCAGGCCGGACATCGTGACGACCCGGTCCTGCCCGAGGCGCGCGGCGAGGCGGATGCTGCGGCGGACGTCCTCGGCGTGCGCCGCTCCGATCGCCGGGTCAGGGTGCAGCGGGTTGCCGTTGCAGTTCAGGCCAGCGATGACCACCCCGGTGCCGTCGAACTGTGCGAGGTACGCGTCACGCGCGGCGTCGTCGGTCAGGATCGCGTCGATGTCCGGCACGTGGACGGCGGGCAGGAAGCCGCCGGTGTTGAGCTCGATGCCCGTCAGCCCGTTGCGGGCGACCTCGTGGATCGCCTCCGCGAGCGGTCGGTCGTGGAAGATCGCGTCGTACAGGCCGAGTCGCATCCCAGTTCTCCTTCGAACACCACCGTGCGGGTGATTTGTCAGGACATGATGCCACGAACGCGGGGACCGAGGGCCTCCGTGACGTTCGAGCCGGTGGGATCATGGACTGCACCCACGATCCCGCCGGCTCTGCGGATCCCCGAACCGAAAGGCACGTGTTGACTCGTTCGGAGGAGATGCGCGTCCGCATCCTCGACACTGCACACGCCCTCCTGAACGCCGAAGGTCGCGACGCCGTCACCACGCGCGCCATCACGTCTGCCCTGCACATCCAGGCGCCGACGATCTACCGGATCTTCGGGGACAAGCAGGGACTGCTCGACCAGATCGCCCTCCACGGCTTCTCCGCGCACCTCGCGACCTGGACCGGGTGGACCCCCGGCGCTGACCCGATCGACTCGCTGCGCCAGGGCTGGGACATGCACGTCGACTGGGGGCTGCAGCACCCGCAGGTGTACTCGATCGCCTACGGCGAACCTCGCACGGGGAGCTCGTCCCCAGCGGCGGACGCCATCGACGCGATCCTCCGCACGCAGCTCGAGGAAGCCGCGCGGGACGGTCGACTGGCGGTTCCCGTCGCCGACGCCGTCAGCATGATCCGTGCGACCGGAGTGGGAGTCGTCTTCACGCTCCTCGCGATGCCCGCCGACTCCCGCGACATGTCCCTGTCCACGCGGGCTCGTGAAGCGACGCTGAACGCGATCCTCGCCGAACCCGCGAGCCGCGAGGACCGGGCCGGCGCCGCGATGCAACTCCGGCACCAGCTCGACGACACCACGGCGTTGACGGCCAACGAGCGCGCCCTCTTCGGCGACTGGCTCGACCGCCTCGCACGGTAGGCAGCACGCGCGCGTGTGCCGGACCCCTCCAGTCAGGCGTCGACGCGCGGCTCGCTCACATCCGGACCTGGGTGCCGCGGCGCCAGACCGCGGTGATGTTCAGGGTGTCCGAGATCGTCGAGGTCGGGTCGCCGTCGACCAGCAGGAGGTCAGCACGCAGGCCCTCGGCGATCCGGCCACGGTCCGTGAGACCGAAGTGCCTGGCCGGCACTGACGTCGCGGCGGCCAGCGCGTCCGCAGGGCGCATCCCGGCACGCACGAGCATCTGCAGCTCGTGGTGCACGCTGGCACCGTGTGCGAGGCCGCCGAGTGCGGGGTCGGGCGCGGATGCGTCGGTACCGACGAGGATCGGGACACCGGCGTCGTGCAGCGCTCGGACCGTGGCCAGGACGTCGTCGACTGCGCCGGCGGGGTAGTGGTTGATCGCACTCTGCAGGGTCAGGAGCCACTGCGGGTCGAGTCGGGCGCTGACGCGGGGGTCTGCGCCGAACGCTGCACCGGTGACGCCGACGATCGAGGAGTTCAGGACGATGCACGGGACGACGAAGACCCCTGCAGCGGCGATCAGGTCGATGACCTCGGGCGTCGGTGCCTCGTCGACGAACAGGTGCGCGAGCCCGTCGATCCCGGCCTCGAGGGCCATGCGCGTCGCCCCGACGGTCAGTGTGTGGGCCAGTGTCGTCATGCCGAGGCGCTGCGCTTCGGCGACGCCGGCGTTCAGCGTGGCCTGGTCGAGCATCGGCAGCCCGGGTGCGTTCGCCGTCGAGCCGTCCTCGATGAGGAACTTGACGTAGTCCGACCCGGATGCGATCAGCTGCGGGATGAACGCCACGGCCTGCTCGGGCGTGGTCGCGAGCGGCATCACGACGTCCCCGAACCCTGGTTCGCCCTCACCGGGGAACGACCCCTCCGGGATGATCTCGAACGGGTGTCCGCCGGGAGGGGTGAGCCCGAAGCCCGATGAACGGACGTCCGCGAGGTCGTCGTCGGTCACGATGTCCTCGCGGTTCGGAGCCGTGAGGACCCCGCCCATCTCCAACTCGGTGGTGACGCCGAAGCGCAGGGCGAGGCGGAGCGCGTCGAGCGAGGAGTGCGTGTGGGCGTCGATGAGACCCGGCATTAAGGTCCGGCCGGTCCCGTCGATCACCATGTGGGTCTCAGAGTGCGTCTGGTCGTCGGCGGACGTGGAGCGGACCGAGGCGATGGTGGTCCCCTCGATCGTCACGGTCTGGTTCTCGAGGGTGCGTCCGCCGTCGAAGACGCGGACGTTCGAGATCGTCGTGGAGGTCATGTCGGTCCTGTCGTGGAGGTGGGCCGCGATCTGCTCACGGTTGCTAACAAAAATACGTTAGCACGCGAGGGCAACGGTGCACTCGGCGGACCTCCCGCTACGGAGTGGGCCTGAGCGCGAACGAGCCCCCGCCGACGGCGTCCCACACCGCGGCCACGGTGTCAGCCGGGGAGTGCGAAGTCGTGTCCAGCGCGTGGCCCTCCCATTCGCCCAGGTCCGCGAACTGGTCCCACAGCGAGGCGACGGGGCCTTCGTCGACCAGCGCACCGTCCGCGGTCCGGCTCCGGGCGCGGCGGAGCGTCTCTCCTCGCGATGGCCGGAGCACGACGTACTGCAGCACCGGGATGTCGATGCCGCCGCGCGTCGTGCGGAAGTGGTGGAGCATCCACGGCCCGACGACGCCGTCGACGATGGTGAGGTACCCGCCAGCCGCGTAGGCGAACGCCGCGCTGCGGACGACCTCCATGACCGTCTCGTTCTGGTCGTGGGACTCCGGCAGGTACGGCGGGACGGCACCGGAGACGATGGCGTGCCAGAAGTCGTCCGAGTGCAGGTGGACCGCGCGCTCGTACGAGGCGGCCAGCGTGCGCGCTGTCGTCGACTTCCCTGCGCCGGGTGGGCCGGTGAGGATCACGACGGTCCCGGCTGTCATGTCCCGACGGTACGGCCCGGGTGTCGGCATCGCAACGGACCAGCGATGTCCATCGGTCCTTCGGAGCGAGTGACGGGAATCGAACCCGCGCTACCAGCTTGGGAAGCTGGAGTTCTACCATTGAACTACACTCGCGCGCCCGCTCAGCGGGACTCGACCACCATACCGGATTCCGCCCTGGACGCCAGCCGACCACGCGCCGCAGGCCGATGCGCCGGGGCCGAGCCGAGCCTCCCGGCCGCCGCCGGGACCGACCATGCGTGATGGCCGTGTCTCCCCTGTGAGGCCGCCCCGCTGACGGACAGGTGTCGGGCCCGTGTGTACCGTCCAGGGAGTTGATCGACCCCGACCCCGAGGAGGCCCGGATGGTCAGGCATCCCCTCATCGACGACGTCATCGGTTCCGCGATCGTGGTCGACTCCGACGCACGCGTGGTGTGGCTGACGGACGCGCTCGCCTCGCTGCTGCAGCGCGCATCGGCCGCCGGACGCATCGTCGTGGTCCGCACCCGTCCCGATGCCGCCATCACGCCCGCCCTGCGCCACGCTCTCGGTGCGCACGGGGCGGCCTGGGCCGTCACCGCCGCGGACGGCACGCTGCGCGACGGCCGCACCGGGGTCGAGGCCGCTGGCGTCACCGACTTCGTCACGCACGGACCGGAGCTGCTCGGGGTGCCCTCGCCGGCGCACCCCGTCGCCGAGGGGTCCGTCCGCCAGATCAGCATCGACCTGACCCTCCGCCACCACGCCGAGCGCGCGGTCGACATCGGCTCCGCGATCGAGGCCCTGTGCCACACGGTCGGCACCTGCCCGACGCGCTGGGGCACCACCGAGCCGCTCGCCGTGCCCTGGGACCGCTGGGTCGTCACGCAGTACGCCAAGCACGAGTCGCCGGGCATCAGCACCTCCTACGCGGTGGGTGACGGCTTCTCGGCGACGATGACCGCGCACCTGACGGACGGCGTCGTCATCGAGACGATGTCCGCCGTCCTGACCATCCCCGACGAAGGCAGTGACCCCGCGCTCGCCGAACGGATGCTCGACGCCGTGCAGCGCGTGGCGGGTGACGTCATGCCCGTGTTCGGCGTGGTCATGCAGCGCCGTGGCGACGCCGACCACCTCGTCCGTCCCGTGTCACACGGCGAACCGGCTCCGCTCGCGGTCGTCGTCGGACCCGAGGCAACAGGGCTGCTCGACCGCGGTGACGTCTGGCCACCGCCGCACACCTCGACGTCGAGCTTCGTGGGCGAGACCGGTCCGGACGGCGCCGGTGCCGACGGTGCCGGGCTCATCGTCCGGCTCGAGGACGGGTGGACGGCGCTCGAGGCCTTCCTCGACCGCATCGACGAGGACCGCTTCCTGCAGCTCGTCGGTGGCGCTCCGCTCGACCCCTCGCACGACGAGGGCTCCCTCGACGGCCACGTCAGCGCCGGTGGCGTGCACGGAGCGCACGGTGCCGCGTGACGTGACCCTGCTCTGCCGGGGGCCGGTGGAGGTGCGGGAGGTCGCCGAGGCGCTGCTCCTGCACGACGACACATGGGGCGTGCGGGCGCTCGACGACGGCCCCGTGATGCAGGTCTGCCGTGACCAGGACCACCCCGTCGTGACGGTGCTCGGGGTCCGGCGCGTGGACGTGCTCGACGAGGTCGAACGGATCCTGCCGGACGCGCCGCCCATGACGATCCCCGTGTGGTGGGTCGACACGGTGATGCCCGCAGGCCCGGACGGCGAGTCCGGGATCAGCGCAGCGCTCGAGGCCGCGATGGACCTCGACGCGGTGTGCATCGTGCACGGCGACTGAGCGCACCGCACCGCGCTGCGCTGCGCTGCGCTGCGCCGCCGCCCCGCAGCCGCCGCCGCTCAGTCGCGCTGGCGCATCGCCGTCAGGCGTTCGTTGTACGCCTTGAGCTCGGCGTCCCCGTCGCGCTCGGCCTGACGGTCGGTGCGCTTGGCGATCCGCTCGTCCGACTTCACCCAGTTCCGGACCACGAGCAGCGCGACGAACACCATCGGCAGTTCGGAGGCGCCCCACGCGATGCCGCCGCCGGTGTGTTGGTCGGCGAGCAGCCCGACGTCGTTCGTCTGCCCGAGGGCGTGGAACCAGTCGGCGGCGTACACGGCCTGCGACGTCATCACCGCGACGCCGAAGAACGCGTGGAAGGCCAGCGTCGCGAGCAGCGCGATGATGAGGATCGGGTACTGCGGGCGCTGGGGGCCCGGGTCGATGCCGACGAAGACCCAGAAGAACAGGTAGCCGCTCAGCACGAAGTGGATGACCATGGCCACGTGCCACTCGTGCGACTGCATCGCGAACTGGAAGGCCGGCGTGAAGTAGAACACCACGAGGGACCCGGCGAAGATCACCCCGGCGACGGCCGGCTTGGCCATGAACTGCATGTAGCGCGAGTGCACGAAGAGCATCAGCCACTCGCGGGCCCCGCGGGAGCCGTCGTTGCGCACCGGCAGGGTGCGCAGGGCCAGCAGCACCGGTCCGCCGAGCACGAGCGGCAGCGGCACGAACATCATCAGCAGCATGTGCTGGATCATGTGCGACGAGAAGTGGATCATGCCGTAGACGGACGGGCCGGCCGAGGTCGTCCAGATGAAGACGGCGCAGCCGAGCACCCACGAGATCGTGCGGCCGACGGGCCACGAGTCCCCGCGCTTGCGGAGCTTGCGGACCGCGAGCAGGTACCAGCCGGCTCCGACGACGGCGAGCGCGAGCCACACCCAGTCGATGTGCCACTGCGTCAGGAACGTGTGGAGGGTCTGCGTCGGCGGGTACGGGTACCCGATGAGCCCGGAGCGGGTGTCCTGCCCGGTCTCCGGCGTCTGGGGGATCGGCGGCTGACTGCGCGACACCGCGACCGAGACGCCGATGGCGATCGCCATGAAGACGACCTCGGCCAGGGCGAACCGGGTGAAGGAGCGGCGGTCGAGCGGGGAGCGCAGCAGCGCGGGGACGAGCTTGCGGCGCTGGACGATGCCGGCCAGCCCGAGCAGCACGAGGATCACGGCCTTGACGGTGATGAGCCAGCCGTAGGTCGTCGTGACCAGGTCGAGCGGGCCGGTCAGGCGGAGGGACGCGTTGACGATGCCGGAGAACGCGACGGCCGCGAAGGACCAGCCGGCGAGGGTCGAGTACCGCGCGACGACGCGGCCGGTGGCGCCCTTCGTGCCGGTGCGGAGCAGGAGCACGGCGACCAGGCCGCCGGCCCACACGCAGACGCCGATGAGGTGGATCGCGAGGGAGTTGACCGCGTTGGCGTGCTCGAGTGACCCGGCGGCGTGCCCGGAGAGCGCGAGGGGCAGCAGGGCGAACAGCCCGGCGACCGTGGCCACCGCGAGGGTCGTGACGCGGGTGGCGAAGGCCGCGAGCACCGTGGCGACGAGGATCGCGACGGCCGACACCACGAGCGACTGCCCGATCTCGACCTGGAACGCGAAGACCATGAAGTTGCGGGCGAACAGCGGTGAGGTGATCGAGGACCCGAGGGTGTTCGCGCCCGTGAACACGATGCCCACGACGGCGGACAGGAACCACACGGCCCCGGTCGTCGCCGCCCAGCGGACCGCGCGGTGCTGCACGCTCGAGATGGCTCGGTGGTCGGCCTTCTGCGCCGGCAGCGCGAACGCCGCGACGATGAGCAGACCGATCGTCAGCGCGGCCATGGTGTCGTGCACGGCCCGCGCGACGGGGAGGCCGTACTGCACGAGGTCGCCGGCGCTGACGAGCTGCTGGTTCGCGGTGAAGGCCCCGGTCACGGTCATGCCGAGGATCGAGCACGCGACGGCGAGCGGCACGGCGACGGCGAGCACGGTCGCGACGGTGGACGTGCGCGCGGTGACGGGCGCCGCTTCCGGCGTCGGGCCTCCAGCGGTGGTTGCGGTGGTGGTGACGGACATCGACCTGTTCCGGGGACGCTTTCGCCCGCGAGACCGCGGACCCTCCATCGTAGGCGCGCGGGCCTGGATCCAGGCCGTCCGTCTGCTCAGGAACTCGCGGTGCCCTGCATGTCGCGCAGACGTCCCTGCTCGTCGAAGTCGACCGTGATCGTGCCGCCGGACAGGGTCAGGGTGCGGCCGTCCCACGGCGCACCGCGGAGCGATGCCCAGCTCGCGACGGCCCGGCGGTGGTCGAGCACCTCGATCGACCGGAGGCCCTCGGCGAACACCCGGAGCATCCGGGGGACCGTCGGGGCGTCGAAGAGCAGTCCCTCGAGCAGCAGCCAGACCCGGGTGCCTCCGCCGACCTCGGCGTTGTAGCCGAACCAGGTGCCGCTCGCCAGCCGCGCCGCGATCGACAGGCCCCACCCGAGTTCGTACCCGGTGTGCTGGGGGTCGTCGTCGGCCGTGCCGTCGAACGGCACCTCGCCCTGCACGAGTTCGGGCACGTCGTACCGGTCGCCGAGCGCCCGTGCCGCCGTCGCGGCGCGGAGCACCTGCTCCGGGTGCTGGCCCGGGTTCGCCCAGCCCCACAGCCAGCTGCGCGGGCCGGGGGCAGCGGTGCCGAGGAACTGCACCGGGAAGGTGGCCGGGTCGGCCCCGGAGAAGTGGAACTGCCCCGCTGCCAGGTCCACGTCCCAGTGCTCGTGGTCCTCGAAGCGGTCCGCCAGGGCCAGCTGGGCCTCGTGGGCCAGGAAGACCCCGTCGTCGATGAGTGCCTGCATCCCCCGTGAGCGCGTCATGCGGCCGACCCTACTCGGCACCCCCGGCACTGACCCGGCGCTCCCAGATCCCCTCGCTCCCCACACCGACGAACCCGACCGCCTCGTTGACGTCGAGCATCGGGCGGTTCTCCTCCGCGTTGAAGGTGATGATCGACGGGTGTCCGGGGTGGTCCCGCTCGACGGTCTCGATGCCCACGACCTTGAGCAGCCACCCGAGCCGGTGCCCACGGTGCTCACGCAGCACGAGGGTGTCCCACTGGAACACGGGCTCGGCCACCTCGTCCGGCACCGCCAACTGCGTGAACCCGGCGAGGACCCCGGTCGGGACGTGCTCGACGGCCACGGTGAGCATCGTGCGCGGAGACGCGTCGAGCAGGGCATCGTGCTCCTGCAGGCGCTCGACCGTCCAGACGTCCTCGGGCTCCTCCATGTCGCCCTCCGGGGCGTCGGTGCTCATCCGGGTCTCGAGCAGCGCGATGCCCTCCTGCCACTCCGGTGGTGTCGGGCCGGTCCACGCGTGCACCCGGTAGCGGGAGCCGGCGGCGGTCGCGGCGCGGTCGTGCAGGGTGCGCACGACCGAGGCGTCGGTGGGCAGCGCGAGCCGGCTGATCCGGTTCACCTGGCCGAACCGCCACCCGCGTCCGGTCAGGAAGCGCACGCCCGCCTCGTCCTCCGGCACGGCGCCGAAGCCGGTCGGCGCCTGCAGGTACCCGGGCCCGGTGGCCGGCCCGACCTGCCGCGACACCGCGTACGTCTTCCACTGCGTGCGGCCCTCGGCCCGGGCGATCTCCTCCAGGTGGTCGGCGAGCAGCGTGCCGACGCCACGACGACGGTGCTCGGGGTCGACGCCGACGGCGAGCCAGCAGTTCGGGGTGCCCGCCGCGGTCTTCGAGTCGTAGGAGCCGGCAGCGACGACGTCGTCGTCCTCGTCCCGCACGACGAACAGTCGACTCGGTGCCTCGGGGTCGTGCATCATCGCGAGCTGGGCCTCGGCGGTCCAGACGAGTTCGGTCAGCCCGTGGACGGCCACCTCGGCGCGGGCCGACACCGCCACCCACTCGCGGAACGCCGCGACCGTCGCCGGGTCGTCGTCCATGGTCCTCGGCACGTCGAGCTCGATGACGCGGTACACGGTGGTCCCCTCCCGCCACCGAGCACGGTGCAGGGCAGCCGGCCAGCCTACCGGCGCGCCGATCCCGGCCGCTAGGCTTCGGTACCGTGCTGCTCTCCGACCGCGACATCACCGCCCAGCTCGCCGCCGGACGGATCGGCCTCGACCCCCACGACGCCTCGCTCGTCCAGCCGTCGAGCATCGACGTCCGCCTGGACAAGTACTTCCGGCTGTTCGACAACCACAAGTACCCGCACATCGACCCGGCGGTCGACCAGCCCGACCTCACCCGGCTGGTGGAGACCGACCCGGACGAGGCCTTCGTGCTGCACCCCGGCGAGTTCGTCCTCGGGTCCACGTACGAGGTCGTCACGCTGCCGGACGACATCGCGGCCCGGCTCGAGGGCAAGAGCTCGCTCGGTCGCCTCGGTCTGCTGACGCACTCCACCGCCGGCTTCATCGACCCGGGCTTCTCCGGCCACGTCACGCTCGAGCTCTCGAACGTGGCGACGCTGCCCATCAAGCTCTGGCCCGGCATGAAGATCGGGCAGCTCTGCTTCTTCCAGCTGTCGAGCCCGGCGGACAAGCCCTACGGGTCGGCCGAGTACCAGTCCCGCTACCAGGGACAGCGCGGTCCCACGGCGTCCCGCTCGGCGCTCAACTTCCACCGCGCGGACGTGTCCGAGCGCGATTGACACCATCCGCATAGCGAAATACAGAATGATGTGTATCGTTGCACCATGAACGGAGTTCCGACACGGACAACGCCGCCCGTCTCCGCCGCTGACCTCATCCGCGACGCCCGCGACCGCGCCGCACTCACCCAGGTGCAGCTCGCCCGTCGCGCGGGGGTCACGCAGAGCGTCATCAGCACGTACGAGAACGGTCGCCGCGAGCCCTCGCTCGCCGCCCTGCAGCGGCTGCTCCGCGCAGCCGGGTTCCTGACGGTGATCGATCTCGAGCCGATGGCCACCACGACGTCGCTCCGCGAGCGCGTCGCAGCCCACCGCACCGAACTGTGCGATGCCGTCGCCCGACTCGGCGGCAGCAACCCGCGGATGTTCGGCAGCGTCGCACGCGGGGAGGACGGCCCAGACAGCGACGTCGACCTGATGGTCGACCTCTGCCCGGGCCTCGGCATGTTCACGCTGATGCGGATCCAGGACGCGGCCGAGGAGGTGCTCGGCGTCCGGGTCGACGTCGTCACCGCCGACGGGATGCGCCCGGAGGTCGTCCGACAGGCGGTGCCACTGTGAACCGGGACGTCGACGAGCGGCTCGAGGACGTCATCCGCGCCTGCCGCGTGATCGCCCGGTACGTGTCGGCGGACACCCTGCCCGAGGACGTGGTCCACGACGCCGTCCGGATGCGTCTGGTCGAGATCGGCGAGGCGGTGCGGATGCTCCCCGTCGCGCTGACCGCGGGCGAACCCGGCATCCCGTGGTCGCGCCTGTCGCTGCTGGGGGAGCGGCTCACGCACCGGCCCGCCGACACCACCCCGGCCCTCGTCCTCGGCACCGCGCAGGTCGACGTCCCGCACCTGCAGCAGGCAGCGCAGCGGCTCCGGGCCAGCCAGCGCTGACGGCGGGTGCGGTCGGTCCTCGGGTCACGTCCCACCGGACGGGAGGCTCGGTCCGGGCTGGCACCGCGCCTCCCGTCCGGCCGTGGTCGCGACCACGTTCACCGCCGGGCGTGCGGTGACGTCGCAATCTGGCGCTGACGGATCTGGTCGGCTCGGCCCGAGGATCGTGAACCGGATCCGCCAGCCGCCGATTCGGAAACTGCCCCGTCTCCACAGATTGCGCACCGGTCGGCCTGCCGGTCTGGCGTCGGGCCTCCGTCCGGCCGTGGTCGAGACGACGGTGCCGGGCTGTCCGTGCGATGGCGTTGCGATCTGGCGCTGACGGATCTGGTCGGCTCGGCCCGAGGATCGGGAACCGGATCCGTCAACCGTCGAATCGGAATCTGTCCTGGGTCCGAGCAAGCGAGCCGAGGAGACGGGACAGGGCCCCATCCGCGATGCGGACGGGGCCCTGTGTGTGGAACGAGTGACTACTCGCCGGCCTTGGCCAGCTGCTCGAGTGCGTCGTTGCCCTTGTAGGCCTCGACGGCGTTGTCCTTCGTGACGAGCACCGGGGTGAGCTCGACGGCGGGGACGACCTTCGCACCGTTGTCGTTGTTCTTGTCCTTGGTCGTCTTCGGCGTCTTGCCGTCGGCGATGTCGGACACCAGGTCGATGGCCGCCTGGGCCTCGTCCGTCGTGTTCTTGTAGATGGTCGAGTACTGCGTGCCGTTCATGATGAGCGGGATCGACGCGGTCTCGGAGTCCTGACCGGTGACGACCGGGTTCTCCTTGCCGGCGGCCTTGGTCGCGGTGAGGATCGCACGGGCGAGGGTGTCGTTCGGCGACAGGACGCCGTCGAGCTTGGTGTCACCCGAGTAGTACTGCGAGATCAGGTCGGTCATGCGCGACTGGGCGTTCTGCGCGAGCCAGCCCTTGGTCTGCACCTTCTGGAAGGTGGTCTGACCCGAGACGACCTTGATCGTGCCGTCGTCGATCTTCGGCTGCAGGACGTTCATCGCACCGTTGAAGAAGACGGTCGCGTTGGCGTCGTCGGCCGAACCGGCGAAGAGCTCGACGTTGTAGGGTCCGTCGCTCTTCTTCTCCTTGAGGCCCTTGAGGAGGGCGTTGGCCTGGAGCTGGCCCACCTTGTAGTTGTTGAACGCGACGTAGTAGTCGACGTTCTTGGTGTTCAGGATGTTGCGGTCCCAGGCGATGACGACGGCGCCGGAGGACTTCGCCGACTTGACCTGCGAGGTGAGCTGCGAACCGTCGGCGGCACCGATGATGACGGCCTTGGCGCCCTTGGTGATCATGCCCGAGATCTGCGACTGCTGGTCGGGGACCGGGTTGCCGGCGTTGGCGTACTGGATGTCGGCCTTGAAGCCGGCGTCCTCGATCGACTTCTTGAACGCGGCGCCCGCGAGGACCCAGTTCTGCGAGGTCTTGGCGGGGAGCGCGACACCGATGAGGTCGCCCTTCTTGATGGCCGCGTCGGAACCGCTGCCGGAGTCCGAGCCACGGGCCGAGCAGCCGCTGAGGGCGAGGCCGGTGATGAGCGCCAGGCTGAGGCCGGCGACGATCTTCTTGCGCA